>JBGQNE010000023.1:0-59610 GCA_041500985.1 Terriglobia bacterium
AGGGCGGGGCTGTCCTTAGCATGGAGGAGGAGAATCAGGAACATGCCGCCTCCGACAATCGAAGAAGAACTGAGCCAACTGGAAAGGGACATCCGCCAGTTGAAGATCGAATACGACATGTTCTTCGGGGGCGGGCGGAAGCGGCCGCCGACGGAGATCGAATGGCGGATCGACTCGGTGATCAAGCGATATTCCGAACGGCAGGCGAACATGCGGTCGGCGCAGTCGTTCCGTTTCAACAACATCATGCAGACCTACGCCAAGTACAAGGAAGTCTTCCGGAAAAGGACGCAACAAAAAGAGGAAGGGAAGACCGAGCGGCATTTCGGGGCGGCGGCCAAGGCCATCGAGGCGGAACGCGCGCTGAAGCATGCGGCGGAGGAAGCGGCGCACGAGGCCGCGAGGCCCAAGGGGCCGTTCCGGGTGACCTGCACGGAGCCGGACAACGAAGCGGAAAAGGTGGAGCGGCTGTATCAGGCGTTCGTGAGCGCGAAGGAAGCGGCCGGGGAGCACACCGGAAAAATTTCGCATTCGAGCTTCCGGGAATTCGTGCGCAAAAAGACCAAGGATTTGCAGGAGCAGAAGGGCTGCCGCGACGTGGAGTACGTGGTGGACGTGGTGGAGGGGCAGGTGAAGCTGAAGGCCGTGGTGAAGAGCTGAAGCGGCCGGCGCGTTTTTGAGTTTCCCCTGTTGGCGAGAGTTGATTGTTTCTTGAAGTGGCGTGGCGGGGTTCTCCCGCCGCGCAAATATCCAGAGCACGTCAAATCAAGTTGAGCTGATTTTCCGGCTTAAAACCCCGCGTTTGGCGAAGCTTAGCAGTCTGCGGAAAAACTCACTTTAGGTGTCATTCCGAGGAGCGAAGCGACGAGGAATCTCTCGTTTGCTGGCCTTTTTCAAAGAGAGATTTCTCGCTTCGCTCGCAATGACAGAGCCAGGGGCTTTATTCCGCAACCTGTTAGGGTGGCCGGCCGCGGCTCTTCACAGGGGGGAGAAATCGCGGTGGTGGAGCGGGCAAAGATCCGCGTGTTCGACAAGAAGGCGGGGATGGTGGAGTTTGCCCAGCGGCGGGTAAACGTTTCGAATTGCCACGGGCAACCCAGAATGGGACAGGGGCGCGCGACGCCAGGTAATGAGGGAACAGGGGGCGCCGGCTAATTGGTGCTGATGCAGTAATTTGCAAGGAGCCGCGGAAAGAAAGTAACGGCTCAAGTTGGCGGGCGTCGTGCAGGGATTTAACCATTATGGCAACCAGGGAAGCGCAGAGCAGGGGAGGGGATAGCGAGGTCAGGAGCGGCGCCGTTCACAGCACATTCCGGCGAATCGAAAAAAAAGAATGGGGACTGTGGGCTGCGGCGGGGATCATTACGTTCCTGCTGACACTGGGCCTGGCTTCTTTTGTCCTGCCGCTTTTGAACCAGGTGGGGGACTACCAGGACACGCTCACGCTCTCGCTGGCGGTGCGGGGCCTGTTGGGGATGGTGCTGCTGTTTAATGTTTACATTATTTATCAGCAGTGGCGCATCCATCGGATGCGGCGGCAATTGGTGGAAAAGGAAGAGCTGTTCCATCTGATCAGCGAGAATGCGGCGGACATGATTGCGGTCGTGGATATGGAAGGAAACCGCATTTATAACAGCCTGGCGTACCAGAAGGTCCTGGGCTACTCGCCGGAAGAGTTGCGCGGGTCGTCGGGGTTCGCGGAGATTCATCCGGAGGACCGAGAGCGAGTGCGCGAGGCGGCGGAGGCGGCGCGGCGCACGGGCCAGGGCAAGGCCCTGGAATACCGCATCCGCCACAAGGACGGGACGTGGCGGACGCTGGAATCGATATCCAGCGTGATTCGAAATAAGAAAGGGGAGCCGGAACAGCTGGTCATCGTGAATCGAGACATCAGCGAGCGGAAACGGGCGGAAGAGGCCTTGCGGCTGTCGGAAGTCAGTTTCCGGTCGGTGGTTGAGGACGCTCCGTATGGCATCTACCGCGCGGGCATGCACGGGCAATTGCTGGAGGTGAATCCCGCGCTGCAAAGCATGCTGGGCTACGCCGAACGCAGCGAACTGCTGCAAACCAACCTGGAGGCCGGCATTTATCGCCAGGCGGAGGAGTACCGGAGGGTGAAGGAACTCTGTGCCGGGGCGGAAGAGATGAAAGACGTGGAGGTGGAATGGAAGAAGAAAGACGGCACAGCGATTACGGTGCGGTGCAGCGGGCGGTGCGTGAAAGAAGAGGGCGGCGCGGGGGCGTACTTCGAGATGTTCGCCGAGGATGTGACGGAGAAACGAGTGCTGGAGCGGCAACTGCGCATGGCGCAGAAGATGGAAGCGGTGGGCAGGCTGTCCGGGGGAATCGCGCACGACTTCAATAATCTTCTGGGAGTCATCATCGGATATAGCCAGGTGCTGAAGCGGGAACTGGGGCCGGCCAGCCCGCTGTGCGAACACGCGGAAGAAGTGGAAAAGGCGGGACAGCGGGCTGCCGCGCTGACCCGGCAACTGCTGGCGTTCAGCCGGCAGCAGGTCCTGACGCCCGCTGTGCTGAGCCTGAATGCGCTGGTGAGCGATATGGAGAAGATGCTGCAACGGCTGCTGGGAGAAGACGTGGCCGTAACGACGGCGCTGGACCCGGAGCTGAAGCACACCAAGGTGGATCAGGGGCAGATCGAGCAGGTGATCATGAACCTGGCGGTGAATGCGCGGGATGCGATGCCCCAGGGCGGCCGGCTGAAGATCGAAACCGCCAACGTGGAGTTCGACGAAATGTACGTGCGGCAGCATGCCGGGTCCAAGCGCGGGCAGTACGTCATGCTCGCGGTCAGCGATACGGGCATGGGCATGAACGCGGAGATCCAGGCGCACATCTTCGAGCCCTTCTTCACCACCAAGGAGGTCGGCAAAGGCACCGGACTGGGATTGGCCACGGTCTACGGAGTGGTGAAGCAGAGCGGGGGCTACATCGCCGTGGAGAGTGCGCCGGGGAAGGGAACCTCATTCCAGGTTTATCTGCCGCGCGTGGAGGAGCGGATCGAGGCGGAAGTACCGGGAGTATCCGGGGTCGGGCCGCTTCGTGGCGCGGAGACCATCCTGCTCGCGGAGGATGCCGATCCTTTGCGAAAACTGGCGCAATCGTTCCTGGAGAGCAACGGATACCGGGTTCTTGCGGCGCCGGACGGAGAGAAGGCGTTGCAAGTGGCTCTGCAGAACGCCGCGCCGATTCAATTGCTGCTGACGGACGTGGTGATGCCGGGGATGAATGGGCGAGTGCTGGCCGAGCGGCTGGCCGCGCGGCAGCCGAGCCTCAAGGTGTTGTACATGACGGGCTATGCCGACAGCTTTGTCGCCGGGCATGGCGTCCTCGATCCTGGCGTGCACTTGTTGCACAAGCCGTTTACAGAAGAAATGCTGATGCGCAAGGTTCGCGAAGTGCTCGACGGCGAGAAAATAAGACCGGAAGCCTCCACGGCGGAACGGCCGCTGGTGGGAAGCGGACAGCCTCATGGACGATAGGAGGGAATGGGGAGATGCAAAAACTGCTGATTGTGGATGACGATGAATCCCTGCGCCGCTTGATGCGCCTGAATCTGAAAGACACCTATGAAATTACGGACACGGGAGTGCCCGAGGAGGCGCTGGCCCTGGCCCTGGAGCACAAGCCCGACGCCATTCTGCTGGATTTGCGGATGCCGCACTATTCCGGATTCGAACTGTGCCAGATGTTCACCTCCTTCAGCCGAACGCAGTTGATTCCCGTCCTGATCGTGAGCGGAGAGGCCGGGGCGCAGACCAAGGAATTCTGCCGCGAGCTGGGGGCCGCGGGGTACTTTGAAAAGCCGGTGGACTTCGAGGCGTTGAAGGCGTGTTTGGAGCGCACGATGGCCACGAAGCGAGTGGAACGGCGCAGTGAAGTGCGCGTGCGCCTGCGCGTGCCGCTGAAGCTGCGGGGAACCGATGCCCAGGGAAAGCCCTTCGAAGCCGTGACCAGCACGGAGAATGTCAGCTTGAACGGGTTTCTGTGCGGCTGTGCCGCCGTCTTGAAAAAAGATTCCGTCGTCGCCGTGTATCTGGCCGGCGGAAAGGAAGAGTTTGCGGGCAAGGCGCGGGTGGTGCGCTCGGAAGCCGAGGATTCGCCAATCCCGCGGTACGGAATGCGTTTTGTCGAAAAACTAGGGCGCTGGGTGTTGCAGTAGCCCCGCCGTTGCCCGGCCTATCAAGAGAATGACTGGAGACGCGGGCGGAAGGGCCTGTCTGGGTCCGATCCGCCTCCGCGTTGGGAACAAAGACTCCTCGGCATGCCGGGGCTGCCAAGGCGCGTGCGTTTTCGCGTTTTCGCTTTTTCGTTTTTCCCCCGCCACATACTATACTCGGCTCTTCACCTGGGGAGGAACCATGGCGGTCGAGCGGGCGCTGATCAGCGTGTTTGACAAGACGGGAATCGTGGAGTTTGCGCGGCGGATGAGCGCGCTGAAGATTGAGATCCTGTCGACGGGCGGAACCGCCAAGCTGCTGCGCGAAGCGGGCGTGGCCGTGCGCGACGTGGCCGAGTTTACCGGCTGGCCGGAGATGCTGGGCGGGCGCGTGAAGACGCTGCATCCCAAGGTGCACGGAGGATTGCTGTACCGGAGGAATCTGGCGGAGGACCGCGAGCAGGCCAAAGAGCACGGAATCGCGCCGATTGACCTGGTGGTGGTGAACCTGTATCCGTTCGAGGCCACGGCGGCCAAGGCGGGGCTGACGGCGGAAGAGTTGATCGAGAACATTGATATTGGCGGGCCGACGATGCTGCGCTCGGCGGCCAAAAATTTCGAAAGCGTGACGGTGGTGACCGACCCGATGGATTACGCGCGCGTGGCGGGCGAGCTGGAGGCGGCGCGGGAGACGACCCTCGCGACGCGTCTGGAGCTGGCGCGCAAGGTGTACGCGACGACTTCGCGCTACGACGGAATGATCACCATGGAACTGGAGCGGCTCTCCGCGGCGGCGGGGCGCGTGGCGCTGGGAGAAAAGGCGGCGCTGCCCGAGCGGCTGCATCTGGCGCTGCGGCGGGAGTTGCCGCTGCGCTACGGAGAAAATCCGCACCAGGCGGCGGCGCTCTACGTTCCCGCGGGACGCGCGGTGGCGGGGCTGGCGGCGGCCAAGCAACTGCAGGGCAAGGAGCTTTCCTACAACAATTACGTGGACCTGGAAGCGGCGCGCAGCCTGGTGGCGGAATTCGCGCGGCCCGCGGCGGTGATTATCAAGCACAACAATCCCTGCGGGACGGCGGAGCAGGAAACCCTGCGGGAGGCGTACGTAAAAGCGCTGGCGTGCGATCCGGTTTCCGCGTTTGGAGGCGTGCTGGCGTTCAACCGCGTGGTGGATGGCGAAACGGCCGGGGAAGTGGCCAAACTGTTCGTGGAGTGCATTGCCGCGCCGGGATTTGACGAGCGGGCGCGCGCGGCATTCGGCGCCAAGAAAAATCTGCGGCTGCTGGTTCTGCCGGCGGACGGGTTTGCCGCGGAGCGCGCGCCGCAATTGAAACAGATTTCCGGAGGGGTGCTGGCGCAGCAGCCCGATCTGGGAGAGATGAAGGAAGGGGAATTGAAGGTGGTGAGCAAGCGCGCGCCGACGGCGGCGGAGATGGCCACGATGAAATTCGCCTGGAAAGTGGCCAAGCACGTGAAGTCCAACGCCATTGTGTTCGCGCGGGACGGGCAGACGCTGGGCGTGGGCGCGGGGCAGATGAGCCGCGTGGATTCGGTGAAGATCGCGGTGATGAAGGCGCAGGGGCCGCTGGCCGGGACGGTGGTGGCTTCGGACGCCTTCTTTCCGTTCGCCGATGGAGTGGAAGAGGCGGCCCGGGCGGGAGCCACGGCGGTGATTCAGCCGGGCGGGTCGGTGAAGGACGAGGACGTGATCGCGGCGGCGGACCGGCTGGGGATGGCCATGGTATTTACGGGGATGCGGCACTTCTTGCACTGAGGCGGAGCGGACGGAAGGTGAATTCAGGTGCGCTACTTCAACGATGCGGGCGTCGAGGTGCCGGCGGTGAACGCGGAACAGATGCGCGAGTTGGTGCGCGTGGCCATCGGGGAGGTCGGGATCGAATGGCCGCAGATGATCGCGAGCGCGGGGCGCAGCGCGGCGCTGCTGGCGCTGGACTGCCTGGGCGAACACTGGCATGGGGCGAATGTAGTGGTGCTGGCGGGCGGGGGCGGCAACGCCGCGGCGGGAATTTGCGGCGCGCGGCATCTGGCCAACCGGGGCATCGCGGTGCGTCTGTGCTTATCTGAACCGGAGCACCTCGAGGAGATGGCTGCGCGGCAGCGCAGGAGTTTTTCGTTTACGGCGGGGAGGGAAGTGGAGCCGGAAGGGCTGGGGAGTCCGCGGCCGGACCTGATCCTGGATGCGCTGATCGGCTATGGATTGAGGGGAGCGCCGCAGGGGCGCGCGGCGGATTTGATTGCATGGGCCAACGCGTCGGGCGTGCCGGTGCTTTCCCTGGACATGCCCTCGGGGGTGAATGCGACGACGGGGCATGCGCCGGGGGTTTTTGTCCGGCCGCAGTGGACCCTGCTGCTGGCGCTGCCCAAGACGGGGCTGACCAGGGAAAACTGCGGGGAGCTGTATCTGGCGGACCTGGGGATACCGCCGGCGGCGTTCCAGCGGGCGGGATTGAAGTATCAGAGTCCGTTTGGGGCGCTGTTTTTTATCCGCTTGCTGGCGCGGGATGAGTAGAAGTTTTCTTGGATTGGTTTCTTTTCGGTTTCTTATCCTATGACAATTCAAATTTGCCGCTGGCGAATTCTGTCCTTTCCCACCGCCCCGGCAAACCTGTCATTTCGACCGGAGGGGCGGCGCTTTTTGCCGTCCCGGAGCGGAGAAATCTCTCGGCTACTTCGGATTTCAAGTTAAGTTAAGCAGTTGCGGAGGGGTTGAGAAAGGCGCGGAGGAGAGTGGAGAGCGAGTCGCGGACCTGGCGGAAGGCGGCCAGTTTTTCCGCGGGGGTGCCCGGAGCGGCGGCGGGGTCCGGCAGGCTCCAGTGGATGCGCTGGGGAGCGCCGGGAAAGACGGGGCAGGATTCGGCGGCGCTGTCGCAGACGGTGATGACGGTGTCGAAGCGCTGGCCGGAGAATTCCTCGGCGGACTTGGAGCGCTGGGCGGAAATGTCCAGGCCGATTTCGCGCAGGGCTTCGACGGCGAGAGGGTTCAGCCCGGCGGGCCTGGCGCCGGCGCTGTGGACTTCAAAGGCGGCGCCGCCCAGATGGCGGAGGAGTCCCTCCGCCATCTGGCTGCGCGCGGAATTGCCGGTGCAGAGAATGAGCACGCGGCGCTTCGCCACGGCGCTCATATGCAGCGGGCGGGAGCATCTTTGGCGGACTGCCCCGCCGTACCGGCGGCGGGTTTGACGGCGCGGACGAAGGCGCTGATGAATTTCCCGTCGATCTGCGGGGCGATGGCGGCGACGTCCATGCCGGAGTGGGCCAGGAATTCGCGGGCTTCATCGAGCGTGTAGATGCGCGTGGGCTCGACGGTGATCGAGGAGAAGCCGGCGCGGGTGAGTTTCTCGCGGTATTCGTTTTCTTCGAGGGCCCCCGCGACGCAGCCGGCCCACAGTTCCATGTTGCGGCGAATATCGGCGGGGACTTCGCCGCGCACGACGACGTCCGAAACGGCGAAGCGCCCGCCGGGTTTGAGCACGCGGAAGGCTTCGGCCAGGACGCGGTCCTTGTCGCCGGAGAGATTGATGACGCAATTGGAGATGATGACGTCCACGGAGTTATTGGGCAGAGGAATATTTTCGATGGCGCCCTTGAGGAATTCGACGTTGGTGGCGCCGGCCTTGCGCTGATTTTCTCGCGCCAGCGCGAGCATCTCGTCGGTCATATCCAGGCCGTAGGCTTTGCCCGTGGGGCCCACGCGGCGCGCGGAGAGCAGGACGTCAATGCCGCCGCCGGAGCCGAGGTCCAGTACGGTTTCGCCGGGGCTGAGCTGGGCGAGCGCGGTTGGATTGCCGCAGCCGAGCGAAGCGGCGACGGCATCGGCGGGCAAGGAGCCCTTCTGCGATTCGTCGTAGAGATTGGTGGTGATGGGATCGCAGGCGCTGAGTTCCGCGCCGCCGCCGCAGCAGGCGGTTTTGCCGCTGGTGACCTGGCGAGCGGCAGCAGCGTACTTCTGTTTTACGGCTTCCTGGATATTGGCTGTGTTGGTGTCGGACATATGTTTCTCCTTTTTCAAATGCGCGTCCTCTCAGGAGGACGGGCGAAAAGCGATCTGGCTCACGGGGACGATGGCCTCCGGGGCGACGGCCCGGTTGCGCGTGCAGCACTCGTCATAAAGAAATCCGAGCAACTCGCGCAGCGCGCCGCTCTCGGCGGCGTACCAGAGAAACTGGCGGTCGCGGCGGACGGAGACCAGGCCCACCTGCTTGAGCTTTTCGAGGTGATGGGAAAGCGTCGAGGCGGGGATGGCCAGCTCGTCCTGAATGTCTCCGGCGCACAACCCGGCGGGATGGGCGGAAAGAAGCAGGCGGACAATCTGCAGGCGGGGCTCGGCGCCCAGAGCGGCAAAGCGGTCGGCGCAGCGGGTGACCAGGAGTGGATGGGGTTTGCTCATATTTCGATACTTGCGGAAATAAGGAAATATGTCAAGCGTTTTTTCTGGGCCCCTTTGGCGGGCTGCCGGCCCTCCCCCGGTTCGTTTGCGCGGGTCGCGGAAACTTTCCTCACTTCATTTTTGACCGCGCTTCGGCCCGCATGGGATACTTTCTTTTTGGAGCGTCCATGAACCTTTCTTCCAGGATTTCCATGCGCAGTGACATTGAGAAGAGCCGGCGAGTGGGCGGGGCGGCGGCGATTGCCTTGCTTTGCCTGTTGGGGCTGAGCGCGGCGGCCACGGCGCAGACGGCGGCGGGAACGGGCGGGGCGGCGCGCGCGCCGGAGAAAGCGCGGAGCGCGGAGGCCGGAACGGAGCGGTCGGAGGCGTACTACAGCTTCGCCATGGGGCATATCGCGGAGCTGCTCTATGAATCCACCAACCGGGAGGAGTACGCCTCGCAGGCGCTGAATTATTACAAGCGGGCGTACGCGCTGGACCCGAACTCCACGGTGATCGGCGAGCGGCTGGCGGAGATGTACTGGAAGACGCAGAGGATCAAGGAGGCGGTGCAGGAGTCGGCGGAGATTTTGAAGCGCGATCCCGGCAGCCTGGCGGCGCGGCGTTTGCTGGCGCGGATTTATCTGCGCAGCCTGGGAGATTTGAACGCAGCCGCAGGGCAGACGGAGACGCTCGAGCGCGCCGCGGAGCAGTACCGGGAGATTCTACGGCTGGATCCCGCGGACACGGAGTCGGGGCTGTGGCTGGCGCGGCTCTACCGCCTGCAGAACCACAATGAGAAGGCGGAAGAGGTGCTGCGCGGGCTGCTGCGCAACGAAACGGGAGAGGAGCCGGTGGCGGAGCAGTTGTCGCAACTGCTGCTGGACGAGGGCAAGACCGGGGAGGCCGTGCAACTTCTCGAGGGACTGACGCAGGACGGGACTTCGGCGGACCTGCTGGATCTTCTGGGAAACGCCTACACGCAGGCGGGAGACCTGGGCAAGGCCGAAGCGGCTTATCGCAAGGCGGCGGAGGCGGACCCGGAGGACCGCGGCCGCACGAGAGGGCTGGGGCAGACGCTGTTTTCGGAGGGAAAATTCGCGGAAGCGCTGGAGGTTTACAAGCAACTGGCGGAAGCGGAGCCGGCGGATGCGGAAGTGCATCTGCGGCTGGCGCAGATTTACCGGGAATTGCACCAGATGGATAAGGCGGAGGACAGCCTGCTGAAGGCGCGGCAGTATGCGCCGAATAATCTGGAGGTGCAGTACAACGAAGCGCTGCTCTATGAAGCGCAGGGGCGCTTCGAGGACGCCATTCGGGTGCTCTCCGGGGCGGTGGCGGGGCTGAAGGGAAGCGGCGGGAACGCGGAAGGCCAGCACACGCTGGCGCTTCTCTACCAGCAGTTGGGAATGCTCTACCGCGAAGTGCAGAACTATTCCGCGGCAGCCTACACTTTCGAGGAGATGAAGCATTTTGGCGAGGAAGAGGACCGCCGGGCGCGGCTGCTGCTGATGGACACGTGGAGGCTTGCGCGGAACATGCCGCGGGCGCTCGAAGAGGCGCGGGCGGCGGCGGAGAAGTATCCCAATGACGGCGCGGTGCGGGCCAGCCAGGCGCTGCTGCTGAGCGAAAACGGGCAAGCCGAGCAGGCGGCCAGGCTGCTGGAGAGCCACATGGCCGGGACGGCGGCGGACCGGGAGAACTACCTCAATCTGGCGCAGGTGCGCGAGCGCGCCCGGCAGTACAAGCAGGCGGAAGAGGCGGCGCGCAAGGCCGAGTCGCTGGCGGGCGGGCCGGCGCAGAAGGAAGCGGCGTGGTTTTTGCTGGGGGCCATCTACGAGCGGCAGAAGATGTTCGGGCGCGCGGAGGAAGAGTTCAAGAAGGCCCTGGCGGTGAATCCGCGCAACGCGGCGGTATTGAATTATTACGGCTACATGCTGGGGGATCAGGGAGTGCGCCTCGAGGAAGCGCGCGGGATGGTGCAGCGTGCGCTGGCGGAGGAACCTTACAGCGGGGCCTATCTGGACAGCCTGGGGTGGATTTATTACAAGCAGAACAAGCTGGCGGAGGCCGAAGAGGCGCTGCACAAGGCGCTCGAGCGCGAGAGCCACGACCCGACCATCCACGGCCACCTGGGGGACGTCTATTCCCGCGGGGGGCACAAGGAGAAGGCCGTCGGGGAATGGGAAAAGGCGCTGGCGGAATGGCGCGCGGAGCTTCCCGCGGAGGTCGAAGGGGAAAGGGTCGCGGAGCTGGAGAAGAAGCTGGGCGACGCGCGGCGGCGCGTGGCGGCGCACAAGCCGGCCGCGCGGGAAGCGAAGCCGTAGCGCCGCCATGAGCGCCTCCGCGCGAGAAGTCCGCATTGCGGCGTTTGCCAAGATCAATCTGCGGCTGGAGGTATTGGGGAAGCGCGCCGACGGCTATCACGAGCTGCGCACGATTTTTCAGGCGGTCTCGCTGCACGACGATCTGCGGCTGCGCGCCGGGGCCAAGCGCGGCATTGCGCTGAACATCCGCGGCAATGAAGGTCTTTCGCGCGAGCCGGTGGAGCGTAATCTGGTCTACCGCGCGGTGGCGGCCTTGCAGAAGGAGCTGAAGCTGCGCGGGGGCGTGGAGATCGAGCTGCACAAGAGAATTCCCTCGGGCGGAGGATTGGGCGGGGGCTCGAGCGACGCGGCGGCGGCGCTGGTGGGCTATCTGCGGCTGACGGGCCGGAGGGTGCCGCTCGCGCGGCTGGTCGAGTTGGGAGCGGGTCTGGGGGCGGATGTGCCCTTTTTCCTGCTGGGGGGAAGGGCTCTGGGAGTGGGCAAGGGCGACGAGATTTATCCGCTGGCGGATCTGCCGCGGCGGACGGTGGTGATCGTCGTGCCGCGGGAAGTGCGCGTGCCCACGGTGGAAGCCTACAAGTGGGTAGGCGCGCAGGCATTGACAAAAACGGCCGTAACCCCTAAACTCATGAAGTTCTGTGCTCTCTCTTGGAGCGCGCAGGGAAGCGGCCTCGGCAATGATTTCGAGGGGCCGGTTTTCCGGCGCTATCCCCGACTTGAGAAGATCAAGAAGGGTTTGCTTCGAGACGGAGCCACGGAAGCCTTGCTGGCGGGTAGCGGTTCGGCGGTGTTTGGAATATTTCCGAGCCCAGCAAAGGCGCGCCGAGCCGTTTGCGGATTTCCGCTTGACCAGACCTTCGTCTGCGAAACTCTCTCCCGGGAGAGGTATCTGCGCCTGATGAAACGTCCAGTTTAGACCGCAACGGTTCCCGAGCGTCCTCCCGCCTGTAATGCAGCGAATACCCGAAGGCCCTTTGGAGCGCAACCGCCGTGAATGACGAGCGATTCAAGATCTTTTCAGGGACCGCGAACCTGCCGCTGGCGGAAAACATCTGCCAGAATTTCGGGATGCCGCTGGGCAAATCGTCGCTGGGAAAATTCAGCGACGGCGAAATTTATTTTCAGATTCTGGAAAACGTCCGCGGCGCCGACGTTTTCGTGGTGCAGCCTTGCAGCTATCCGGTGGATTACCACCTGATGGAGCTGCTGCTGATGATTGACGCCTTCAAGCGGGCCTCGGCCTGGCGCATTACCGCCGTGATTCCGTATTACTGCTACGCGCGGCAGGACCGTAAGGACAAGCCGCGCGTGCCGATCTCCGCCAAGCTGGTGGCCGATTTGCTGGAGACGGCGGGGGCCAGCCGGGCGCTGACGCTGGACCTGCATGCGCCGCAGATTCAGGGCTATTTCAACGTGCCGGTGGACCACTTGTACGCTTCCCCGGTGCTCGTCGAGCATTTCCGGCAGCAGAAGCTGGAGAATCTGACGGTCGTTTCGCCGGACGCGGGCGGAGTCGAGCGCGCGCGGTTTTTCGCCAAGAAGCTGGATGCGCCGCTGGCCATCGTGGACAAGCGGCGGGTGGACGTGGACGTGAGCGAAGTGATGCACCTGATCGGAGACGTGCGCGGGCGCACGGCCCTGATCGTGGACGACATCATTGATACGGCGGGAACGCTGGTGAAGACGGCGGAAGCGCTGCGCAAAGAAGGAGCCACCAAGGTGTACGCGGCCTGCACCCATGCGGTGCTGTCGGGCCCGGCGGTCGAGCGCATCGCCAAGTCCGAAATTACCGAGATTGTGGCCACGGATTCGGTGCCCCTGACCAGGAACGGCAGCGGCCTGAAGAAGATCCGGATTTTGAGCATAGCCAATTTGCTGGCGCGCGGGATTCGCTCGATTCACGAGGAGACCTCGATCAGCGAGCTGTTCATGTAGAGTTTTCCGCCGTCCCGCAAGCCGGGCCGGCAGGTGAAGGAAGGACGAAGAAGGTATGGCACAGATCATTGTTGAAGGATCCCCCCGGACGGCGCGGGGCAGAAATGAAGCGAAGCGGCTGCGGGTGACCGGCCAGATTCCGGCCGTGATGTACGGCGGGAAGGGCGAAGCGGTCAGCCTGGCGGTGAACACCAAACAGGTGGGCGCGATCCTGCGCTCCGAATCCGGCCACAACACCCTGTTCAATGTGAATTTCGGCGGCAAGAGCGAGCCGGCCATCGTCAAGGCCTGGCAGGTGGACCCGGTCAGCGGAAACCTGCTGCATGTGGACCTGCTGCGCGTGGCCATGGATGTGCGCATGAAGGTTCGCGTGCCCATCCATACCTTCGGCGAGCCCGTTGGCGTGAAGACGCAGGGCGGCGTATTCGAGCTGGTGACGCGCGAAGTGGAAATCGAGTGCTTGCCCGCGGAGATTCCCACCGAGTTCAAGGTGGACGTGAGCGGCCTGATGCTGGCCCAGCAGTTCCGCGCCTCGGAACTGCCCATTGACCCGGCCAAAATGAAGCTGCTGACCGAACCGGAGCGCGTCCTGGCCCACGTGGTGGCCCTGCGCGTCGAAGAAGAGAAGCCCGCGGAAGTGGTGGCCACGGAAGCGGCCACGCCTGCCGAACCGGAAGTCATCAAGAAGGGCAAGAAGGAAGTGGAAGGCGAAGAAGGCGCAGAGGCCAAGCCGGAGAAGAAGAAGTAACGCACGGGAGCGTGGCGTCCGATGCGGCTCATTGTGGGGCTGGGGAATCCCGGCATCGAGTATCAGTGGACGCCGCACAACCTGGGTTTCCTGGCGGTGGATGAACTGGCCAGCCGCTGGGGCATCCGGGTCGAGCGTCCGGAAGGCAAGGCGCTCACCGGGCGGGGAACGTTCGCCGGGGAAGAAGTCGTGCTGGGCAAACCGCAGACGATGATGAATCTGAGCGGATTCTCGGTGCGCGACCTGCTGGCGAAGTACCAGGTGGAAGCGAAGGATCTGGTCCTGCTCTATGACGATGTGGCGCTGCCCTGGGGCACGCTGCGCATCCGGGAGCGGGGCAGCGCCGGAGGACACAACGGCGTGAAGTCGGTGATCGGCACGCTGGGCACGGATGAATTCTGCCGGGTGCGCCTGGGAGTGAGGCCGGATCATCCGGTGGGCGACCTGGCCGAATATGTGCTCCGGCCGATGAAGAAGGCGGCGCTCGAAGAGGCCGCCGGAGAAATCGGCGAAGCCGGGGATGCGGTCGAGCGGATTTTGCGGGAAGGCGTGGCCGCGGCGATGAATCAGTACAACCGCCGCAACGCGCTGCCGGGGGAAGAACCGGCGTAGCGGATTCGAGAAGAGATTCCCGGGACCGCGCCGAAGACATCGGCGCAGGCGCCCGGAGAAGGAAACTGAGGGAACCATGGAAGAACGTCTGTATGACCTGATCTTCATCTGCCGCCCGGCCACGCCGGAAGAGGACGTGAAGAAGCTGGTGACCGCCGTCGAGCAAGCGTGCGCGGAAAAGGGCGCGAAGATCGAGAAGACCGAGCTGTGGGGAACGAAGAAGCTGGCCTACCGCGTGGCCAAGCACCGCGAAGGCATCTTCGTCTATTCGCAGATCCGCACCACCCACGGCGAGCTGATTCTCGAGCTGGAACGCCGCCTGGGCGTGCAGGACGCGGTGATCAAGTACATGACCATCCGCCTCGACGAGGACATGAAGCGCCAGAAGAAATTCGGCAAGAAGCGCGAGAAGCGCGCCGCGCGCCGTCCGCGCCGCAACGTGGCTCCCGCGGCGCCGCCGGCGGCAGCTCCGGCAGCGGCCGGGGAACAGTCCGCGGCCGGCTGAGCCGGAGCGCGCAGCGGAAACGGGTAATAGGAATTTGGCCGCACAGGCCAGAGATTCGCAACAGGAGAAAGGCAGGATCGTATGTCCGAGGAACAGAAACCAGCAGTTCCAGCCGAGCCGGCGGCGCCAGCGGCAGCACCGGCGCCAGCGGCGGCGGCTTCACCCGCGCCCACGGGCGCACCGAGTCACGGCGGGGGGCCGCGCCGCGAAGGCGGGCCACGCCGCGAAGGCGGACCCGGGGGACCGGGCGGGCCGCGGCGCGGAGGCAAGCGCCAGTTTTTCCGCAAGAAGAAGGTGTGCAAATTCTGCACCGAGAAGATGGACTACATTGACTACAAGAAGGCCGAGATTCTCGCCCCCTTCGTGCAGGAGCGGGGCAAGATCATGCCGCGGCGTCTGACCGGGACGTGCTCGCGGCACCAGCGCTGGCTGGGCGTGGCCATCAAGCGCGCGCGCAACATCGCCTTGCTGCCCTTTGCCGGGCACACGCCCGGAGCGGGCTCTTCCGCGCCGCACCGCTTCAGCGAACGCGGAGACCGCGGAGACCGCGGCGATCGCGGTGACCGGGGAGACCGCTAGCGCGGCGAGTTTGCGCGCAACTTAAGCGCGCCCACACAGGCCCCGATTTCATCGGGGCGGGCGCCGAGACGGAGGGAGGAAATTTATGCAGATTATTTTACAGGAAGATATCGAGAAGCTGGGCCACCGCGGCGACGTGGTGGAAGTGAAGGCCGGCTACGCGCGCAATTACCTGCTGCCGCAGAAGCTGGCTATCGAGGCCACCAAGGGCAATCTCAACGCCATCGAGCGCATCCGCGCCTCCATGGCCAAGAAGACCGCCACCGAGCAGGCCGCCGCGGAAAAGCAGGCGGAACTGCTCAATGGCGTCACCCTGAACTTCACCCGCAAGACCGGCGAAAACGACCAGATGTTCGGCTCGGTCACCTCCGGCGACGTGGCCGAATCCCTGGCCGCGCTGAACTTCGCCGTGGACAAACGCCAGGTGCAGTTGGCCGAACCCATCAAGGCCCTGGGCGAATACCCGGTGACCATCAAGGTCTTCCGCGACGTGGTGGCCAGCATCAAGGTGATTGTCGCCAAGGAAGCCTAGTTTTCACGGCTTTTTGCCGGAGGATTCTTGCGCCGCTGCGCGGACCGATCTTGCGCCGCGGCGTTTTCTTTTCTGCCAAGCGCGAGGAAGCCCGTTTTCCACTGTTTGAAAGTTTCCCACATTCGCGGTGATTGACCCGCGTCCGATTTGCCCGCACAATCCCTCCTCGTCCTGCCCCGGTGGCTGGAATTTTTTTGTTCGGGAACGATCTTGTGCCGCGGGCGGGAACTGTGCTATCTATAGCGAAGGAAAAGCGAACAAATGCCGGCTGACAGCTCCATCGAACGTCCCCTCCCGCAAAGCCTTGACGCCGAGCGCTCCATCCTCGGCGCCATCCTGCTGGACAACAATGCCCTGAACTCCGCCCTCGAAAATATTCGCGTCGAGGATTTCTTTCTCGATCAGCATCGCCGTGTTTTCCAGCGCATGGTGGACCTGGGGGAGAGCCAGCAGGGCATTGACCTGATCACCCTGACGGAGGAGTTGCACCGCCGGGGCGAGCTGGAGTCCTCGGGGGGAGCGGCGTATCTGGCGTCGCTGGCCGACGGACAGCCCAAGGTAGCCAATATCGAGCATTACGCGCGCATCGTGAAGGAAAAGGCGCTGCTGCGCAATCTGATCCACGCTTCGCACGGGATTCAGCAGCGGGCCTTCGACGGGGAAGATCCCGCGGACGCGATTCTGGACAATGCGGAGTCATCCATACTGGCGCTGGCCGAGGATCGCATCCGCGCCGGCCTGGTGCCCATGAAGGAGATCGTCCAGCAGAATTTCGACCGCCTGGAAAAGATTTTTCGCGAAGGCAAGAGCATCACCGGAGTGCCCACGGGCTACAGTGAACTGGACAAGCTGACCAGCGGCTTGCAGCCTTCCGAGCTGCTGATTCTGGCGGCGCGCCCCTCGCAGGGGAAAACGGCGCTGGCGCTGAACCTGGCCGAGAATATCTCGGTGCGGGCGGGGCTGCCGGTGGCCATCTTCAGCCTGGAAATGTCCAAGGAGTCGCTGCTGCAGCGCCTGGTGGCCAGCGTGGCCCAGGTGGACGCGCACAAATTCCGCACGGGGCACCTGGGGAAGGACGACTGGAGAAGGATGACGGGGGCGCTGGGAGAGATCGCCTCGGCCCCGCTGTGGATCGACGACGCCGGCTCGATCAGCGTGCTGGAGATCGGGGCCAAGGCCCGCCGCCTGAAGCGGGACAAAGGGCTTTCCCTGCTGATCGTGGACTACCTCCAACTGATCACCGCGCGCGGTCGCTTCGGCAACCGCAACGAAGAAGTCTCCAGCATTTCGCGGAGTCTGAAGGCCCTGGCCAAGGAGCTGCAGATCCCCGTGCTGGTGCTGAGCCAGTTGACGCGCGCTCCCGAGCGCGAAGAGCGCGGGCCGCAGCTCTCCGACCTGCGCGAATCGGGCGCCATCGAACAGGACGCCGACGTGGTCATGTTCATCTACCGTCCCCATTTTTTCAAACTGGACTCTCCCCCCGAGGAGCGCGATCAGGCCGAAGTGCTCATCGCCAAGCAGCGCAACGGTCCCACCGACAAGGTCAAGTTCGTCTTCCGCAGCCGCCTGACGCGCTTTGAAGAGGCCGCGCCGGATGCCTTCTCGCAGTTCGCCCAGGACCAGGCCTGAGCGGCGCGCGTCCGAATCTTTTCCAGACCAACCATTTCCTTGCTGCCGGCGCTGTTGCCTGAAACGCAGCAAGCGCGCGGGAATTCGCTCCGGACGCGCGCAATGTCGTAAACTCGTTGCTTGCAGGCAAGCCGGGGGAGCATGGCCACGAAAAAACAGTCACAGGTGCAATGGAACGGGCGGCCCGTATGGGCCGAGGTGTCCCTGGGGGCGCTGTGCGCGAATTTCCGGGCCATTCGCACCCACGTGAATCCGCCGGGAGAAAAGCGCAAAAAGCCCCGCCAGGTGCTGGCCATCGTGAAGGGCAACGCCTACGGGCATGGCGGGCCGGCGGTGGCCAGGGCGCTCGAAAAGGCCGGCGCGAAATGGTTCGGGGTGACCAGCGTCGCCGAAGGAATGGAAATGCGCCGGGCGGGCTTGCGCGGCAATATTCTGGTGCTGACGAGTTTCACGCCCGGAGAAGAAAAACAGATTCTCGATCACCAGCTGATTCCCGTGGTGATTCGCAGCGAGCAACTGGAACAACTGGAGCGCGCCGCGCTGCGCCGCGCGAAGAACGCGCGCCGTGCTTCGGTTCCTCTTCACCTGAAGATCGATTCGGGGATGAACCGCCTGGGCATTGCTCCCGGCGAAGTAGCCGCTTTCGCGCAGCAACTGGCGAGCTGCCCGCATCTGCGCCTGGACGGAGTCTTCACCCATTTTGCGTCTTCGGGCGTTTTCGATGATTCTCCGGCGGGGCGGCAGACCCGCGCCCAAGAAGAGGAATTCTACGCGGCCATTGAGCGCCTGCGCGGGATGGGCGTGGACCCCGGAATCGTGCACATGGCCAACAGCGGAGCCATTACGGCGCGGCCGGAGGCCTGGGCGGACATGGTCCGTCCCGGGGCGCTGCTCTACGGCTACCATCCGGGATACGCTCCGGCGGAGCGCCGCGCGGAGATGGAAGCGCGCCTGCCGCTGCGCCCGGTGATGAGCCTGCGTTCGCGCATCATCAGCCTGCGGGAGGTTCCCGCGGGCGCCGGAGTCGGCTACGATTCGACGTACACCACCAAGCGTCCTTCGCGCCTCGCGGTGATTTCCGCCGGCTACGGAGACGGGCTGCATCGCTCGCTGGGAAACCGCGGAAAGGCGCTGGTGCGGGGCTGCTTCGCGCCCATTGCCGGAATTGTTTCGATGGACGTGTCCATGGTGGACGTCACCGACGTGCCCGGGGTGGCGCTGGGAGATGTGGTTACGATCTACGGCACGGACGGAGAACAGAAGCATCCCGCCAATCTGGTGGCCCGCAGCATTGGAACAGTGACATCGGATCTGCTGTGCGCGGTAAGCCATCGAGTGCCGCGAATTTATCTCGCCTAGAGTCCGTCACGGACTCTTCCGCCAAAAAAGAATAGACGACCTGCGTGTCGGGATAACTCAACATTTGTTGAAATGTTTACTTGACGCCGAGAGCGCAAGATAATATAAGTCAGAAAGTAACAGCATGAGATATAGGAATACTAGGACTGCATGTCGGGAATGTAAAGAGCTGCGCAAGGTACTGGACTTCTGCGTTGTTGCAAGTATTACTGTAGGGAGGGAGGGGGGTCCTTCTTCCGGAGAATTAAATCTTTTACTTATTAGAAAACATTAATGTGAATTCCGGGTACCAGGAGTGGGGGGATGGGCGACGTGGAAGTGACAAAAATACAATCTCAGCGGTCTTTTACTATTTTTCGGGGTTCCTTGTTGATGCGTCTGTGTTTCATGGCTGGAGGGATTTTGCTCTGCGTGGGGATGGCCCCGCTGGGGAACCGATTGTGGAGCGATCTGGCGCTGGGCCTGGCCATTACGGCGGGGGTTCTTCTGGCCGAAGCGGGTCTGGAACGCAGCGCGGTTCGCGCGCGGATCAGTATGTTTGCGGGGGCGCTGGGAGGACTGCTGGCGGCGTTACTGTTTACGTTGATTGTGACGCGGGCCGGAGGGAGCGCGCCTCTCAAATCGTTCCTGCCTTACATGGCGCTATATGTTTTCGGCTACCTGGGCGTGGCCATGGGGTTGCGCGTCGGACAGCATCTGCGGGGCGGGGCGTTCGAGGGCGAACTCGGAGTCGAAGCCGCGGGCGGCGCCGGGACGGCCCAGGGAAAGCTGCTGGATACCAGCGTGCTCATTGACGGGCGGATTGCGGAGATCTGCGAAGCGCAATTTTTGGAAGGGGTGCTGATCGTGCCGCAGTTTGTGCTGCGCGAACTGCAGATGGTGGCCGATTCGAGCGACGCTCTGAAACGGCAGCGGGGGCGCCGCGGGCTGGAAGTCCTTCAGCGCATGCAGAAGATGGCCGGGGTGGAAGTGCGCGTGGTCGAGGAGGATGCGCCGGGCGCCCGGGACGTGGACCAGAAGCTGCTGGAAGTGGCCGGCCGCCTCAAGGCCAAGCTGGTGACCAATGATTTCAACCTGAACAAAGTGGCTGCGGTGCGCGGCATTGCCGTGCTGAACGTGAACCATCTGGCCAGCGCGCTGAAGCCCGTGGTGCTGCCCGGCGAGCCCATGCACGTCTTCATTCTGCGCGAAGGCAAGGAGCAGAACCAGGGCGTGGCCTATCTCGACGACGGCACGATGGTGGTGGTGGACGGAGCGCGGCGCTTCATCAACAAGGCCGTGGACATCAACGTCACCTCGGTGCATCAGACGCCGGTGGGAAAGATGATCTTTGGCCGGCTGGATGAGCGCGGGGAATCTGCCGCGCCGCTCTCGCGGGGCGCTGCGGCCGCTACGGGGCCCGGAGTCGTCCCCAGCTCAAGCTCCAGCGCCGGAGGCGGGCCTGCCTCCCATTACCCCGATGGGCCCGCGGGCGGCCCTGCTGCGAAGCGCCCGACCTTTTCCGACCCGGATTCCGAACCGCGCTGAGAAGACCTAGCCGAGAAAGGCGCCGCCGGGCCGGAGTAGCGCCCACAGCACTTCCGATTCGCTCCTCGCTCCCGATTTGATGTAAACTCCTTTCTCCCAGAGGCTTGGGGGTCCTATGAAACGTATTGCCGCCATTTTGCCCGCTGCCGGTCTCGGCACCCGTATGGGCGCCGATAAGCCCAAGCAGTTCCTGGAACTCGAGGGTGTGCCCATCGTGGTGCACACGCTCCGGCGCATCGCCTCGTGCCCGGCGATCACGGATATTTATGTGGCCACGCGGGGCGACGAAGTGGCCTGGCTCGAGGAGCAGATCCGGGGAGAGAAATTTTCGCAGAAAGTGCGCGTGGTGCGCGGGGGAGACACGCGGCAGGATTCCGTGGGGCAGGCGCTGCGCGAGGTGCCCGCGGACGCGGAACTGATTCTGGTGCACGACGCAGTGCGGCCATTCGTCACGCGCGAGCAGATTGAGCGCGTCATCGAAGAGGCCCGGCGCTGCCAGGCGGCCATCCTGGGCATTCCGGCGATGGATACGATCAAGGAAGTGAAGCGGGCCAGCCTGCCGGAAGACGTGGCCCTGATTACCGCCACGGTACCGCGCGAGCGCGTGGTCCTGGCGCAGACCCCGCAGGTGTTTGCCGCGGCGCTCTTCCGCGAAGCCTTCGCCCGGGCCGTGCAGGACGGCGTAACCGCCTCGGACGAAGCCGGGCTGGTCGAGCGCATGGGCCACGATGTGCACGTGGTGCAGGGCTCCGAGCGCAACATCAAGATCACCCGGCCCTCGGACATGGACCTGGCGCGCTTCTACCTGGAACTGGAGCGGCGCGGAGCATGAGCGTGCGCTGCGGCATCGGCTACGATTTGCACCGCCTGGCGGAAGGGCGCCCGCTGGTGATCGGCGGCCTCGTGGTGCCCTTTGAGAAAGGCCCGGTGGGCCATTCCGACGGAGACGTGCTGGCGCATGCCATCTGCGATGCGCTGCTGGGAGCGGCGGGCGCGGGCGACATTGGTACGCATTTCCCGGACAGCGACCCCAAGTGGAAGGGCGCGGCCAGCCTGCAATTTCTGGAGCACGCGCGCAAGCTGCTGGACGAGCGCAAACTCGCGATCGAGCACATTGACGCGGTGGTGATCCTGGAGCGGCCCAAGCTGGGGCCGCATTTCCCGAAGATGCGCGAACTTCTGGCAAAAGCGCTGGGCGTGCCCGCCGAGCGCCTGCACCTGAAGGCCAAGACCAACGAAGGCGTGGACGCGGTGGGGCGCGGCGAAGCCATCGCCGCGCACGTGGTCGCCACGCTCTCCTCCCGCTGAGCGAGAACCCCGCCATGCCTCCTGAAGAGACCTCCGAGGCTCACGACGTCGCGCGCGGCAATCCCTTTACCGCAGCCGACGTAGCCGCGATTCTGCGCCAACGCGGCTGGCTGGCCGGGGAATGTTCGGAAGCGCAGCAGGCCTGGTGCGAGCGGGCGGCGGCGATGCTGGGGAGGCATCCCGCGGGCAGAGCGGGGCTGGCCGAACTGCTGGGGCTGGTGTTTCACTACGACGCGCGCGAACTGCTGAGCCAGGTGGAAAATCACGCGGTGCTGGCCCGCTACGGGGCCCGCGAGGTGATCCGCGAGCTGGCCCTGCTCCTGCTCGACGGCCAAACTCTCGATTCGGATCGCCTCAAAGTGGTGATCACAGCGCTCAAGGACGGTTTGCAGTTGCGCGGCCGCGATCTTTTCTACCCGCTGCGCCTCGCTCTGGCCGGGCGGATTGGCGAAGGCGAACTGGACCGCGTGATCCTGCTATTGGATAGCGGAGCCGCGGCGGGATTCGCGGGAGCAATCAAGCGGGCGTCCGAGCGCATCCTGGAATTCTGCGCGGCGCTGGACTGAAGCCTGCGCGCCGCGGCTGCGCGTGCGCCCGCCTTTCAACTCTCCGCGGTCGGCGGTAGACTGGTACCTCCATGGACAAACTTACAGGAATCAATGCGGTACGCGAAGCTCTCGAAGCCGGGCGGGCCATTGACCGCATCGTGATCGCCAAGGGGCGGCAGGATACCCGCGTGGAAAAAATCGTGCAATTGGCCCGCGAGCGGGATGTTCCGGTGCGCTTTGAAGACCGCGGGCAGCTCGACCGCCTGGCTTCGACGCAGGACCACCACGGCGTGGTGGCGCTGGTGGCCGCGCGCGCCACGGTGACGTTTGAAGACGTGATGGAGAAGGCCGCCGCGGATAAGGACCGCAAGGGGCTGCTGGTGCTTCTCGATGGCGTGGAAGACCCCCACAACCTGGGCGCGATCATTCGCACCACGCTGGCCGCCGGCGCGCACGGCGTGGTCGTTCCGGAGCGCCGCGCGGCGGGGCTGACGGACACGGTAACGCGGGCTTCCGCCGGCGCGCTCGAGCACCTCTCGGTTGCGCGGGTGAAGAATCTGGTGCGCGCGATGGAAGAGATGAAAGAGGCGGGCTACTGGCTGGTGGGACTCGACGAGCACGCGGAGAAGAGTTACACCGAGGCCGACTTTACTTCGCCGGTGGGCATTGTCCTGGGCGGCGAAGGCAAGGGGCTGCATGAACTGACGCGCAAGCGCTGCGACTTCCTGGTCTCCCTGCCGACCACCGGCCCGATCCGCTCGCTGAACGTTTCCGTGGCCGCGGGGGTAGTGCTCTTTGAAGCGCTGCGGCAGCGGCGCGGCAAAGCGGGGAAGTAGCGACGGACGGAGAAATCAGGCCCGGAGTTTGTCAGCCGTGCAAGAAAAAGGCCGGGCTGAAGCCCGGCCCCTACATAGTCTTTTCGCGAGTCACCAGTCACGCACCACGAGTCACTTCCTACTTGTCATACTGAATCATCGTAAAAATATCGAGTCCGTCCAGCTTTTTCCGGCCGCTCAGGAAGGTCAGCTCGACGGCGAAGGCCGCTCCGTCCACCACCCCTCCCAGCTTGCGGATGAGCTGCACGGCGGCCGCGGCGGTGCCCCCGGTGGCCAGCAGGTCGTCGCAGAGCAGGACTTTCTGGCCCTTCTGCACGGCGTCCTCGTGAATTTCCAGCGTGTCCGTGCCGTACTCGAGCGCGTAGGAGACGCTGGCAGTTTTGGCGGGCAGCTTCTTGGGCTTGCGCACGGGTACGAATCCGGCGCCCAGGCGGTAGGCCAGCGCGGGAGCGAAGATAAAGCCGCGGGCTTCGATGCCGGCCACCAGGTCAATGTGGTGATTCTTGTAGTGCTCGCACAGGCGGTCGATCAGGGCGTGAAAACCCTTCTTGTCCTTGAGCAGGGTGGTCACGTCATAGAAGAGAATTCCCGGCTTGGGATAGTCAGGGATTTCCCGGATCAGCTTTTTCAGCTCATTCATGCGGTGCTCCCCTTAGGAGTTCGTGAGTATCGAGAACGTTTTATCGTACCGCATTTCCGGGCGGGCGTGTTCCTCGATCACGCCGGTGACCTGGGAGCCCAGGGGGCCCTTCTTGAGGGCCGCGGAAAAGGCCGCCAGTTGCTCGGGAGAGCCCACGGCGTAGGCCTCGACGCGGCCGTCCTCGAGATTGCGGATGTAGCCGGACAGTTCCAGTTTTTGCGCGGCGCGCTGCGCGTAGTAGCGATAGCCCACGCCCTGCACGATTCCGGAGATGAAATAGCGCCGCGGTTGCCTGGATGTGGACACGATTGTTTATTCCGGCCTCGCACTCAAGTTTAACAGATGCTCAGGGCCGGGCTCAGGGCGCGTGCGCAACGGATTTCGGGTTGCATGGGAATGGCGCTACACTAGGTGGAAACGCGGGGCCGTGTGGCCGCATCTAAGCTTTTGATGAAAATACGCGATCCGAAGACTTCCTTTATCGCAGGCGTTCGCGCGGCCCGCGCGGCGCTGTTCCTTGTTCTTCTTTCCTGCTTTTTGAGCGGCGCCGTTCCCCTGCGCGCACAGGACTCCCACCCCGGTCCCATGGCTCCCCCTCCCCCGGACAAGGCCGTCCGCCGCGTGGGCAATGCCGTGGACCCGGACGTTCCCTTGCCGGCGGCCCCCGAGGAGATCATCCGCAAGTTCGCGGAGAAGGAAGAGCGCACCGTCGAGGCCCGCACCCATTTCTGGTATCGCAAGACGGTGCGCCTGCAGGAGTTCGGCGGCGACGGCAAGCCCGCGGGGCAGATCGAGATCACCACGGAGCCGGCCGTCACCGCGGACGGAAAACCCTACAGCCGGATCGTGGGCCAGCCGGTTTCCACGCTCAAAAGCCTGCGGCTCCAGCCGGAAGACCTGGAATCGCTGGCGCTGATCATGGCCTATCCGGTGACCGCCAGCCTGCGCGCGAAATACGACCTGCGCTACGCCGGCAAGGAGCAGCTCGACGAAATCAGCTGCTACGTTTTTCAGGTGCACCCGAAAGCGGTGGAGCGCGCGCGGCCCTATTTCGACGGCATCCTCTGGGTGGACGATAAATATCTGGAAGTGGTGAAGACCTACGGGAAATGGGTGACGGACCTGGGCCCGGTGCATTCGCCCACCCTGCCCTTCACCCTGTTTGAAACCTACCGCGAAAATGTGGAAGGGAAGTACTGGTTTCCCAACTACGCCAGCTCCGACGATACCCTGCATTTTACGTCTGGCGACATCCCCGTCCGCCTGACTATCAAGTGGACCGATTACAAGCGCATTTCGCCGCCCGCCCCGGAGAAGCCCGCGGCTCCGCCCGCCCCGCCCGCCAAACCCAAGCCATAATCTCTTTGCCATCATGGAATAACTAAAACACAGCGGTCATCCTGAGGCCCCGATGCTTTTTATCGGGGCCTCAGGATCTCAACTGTACGTTTCAGCGACACCTGAAGTTGAGATCCTTCGGCTTCGCCTCAGGATGACCGCCGTGGGTTGATTGGGCACAAATCAAACAAACTCGCGCAGCGCTTGCGGCAGACGCGAGAGATTTTCCAGCAAAAGGTCCGGCCGCGCCGCGCGCAGGCGCACTTCGGTGGGAAAAGGCCCCAGCACGCCGATGGCGCGCACCCCCGCGCGGCGGGCCATCTGCAAATCTTCGGGCGAATCGCCCACGTAAACGCAAACACGGGGATCGAGGCGCATCCGGCGCAGCGCCAGTTGCAGCGGGGCGGGATGCGGCTTGCGCTGCGGCGTGTCCCCGCCGCAGACGCGCGCGCCAAAGACCGCCGTGAGGCGGAACTCGCGCAACTGCCGCGTGACGCGCGAGCGGTCCCCGCTGGTCACCAGCCCCAGCCGGTGCCGCCGCCCCAATGCCGCCAGCACGCGCCGCGCCCCGGAGATGAGCCGCGGCTTGTGCTGCGCGTAGTGCTCGCGCCAAGTGCGGTCGGCTTCGTCCCAGTGCCTGCGGGGAAGGCCCGCGGCGCGATAGACGCTGTACCAGTCCGGGGAATAGTGCTCGGTCAATTCCGCCAGGCCCCAGTCAATGCCCATCTTGCGGAACAGGGCCAGGTAGGCCTGCGAATCGGCGTGGTAGGAGTCCAGCAGCGTGCCGTCCCAATCGAAGAGCACCGCGCGAATTTCGTTTTTTCCGTTTTTCTCCATCGCCTATCAGAGTAGCAGAGATTTTCCCCGCTGGCTCATTGGACAGGCTTCTTCCAACTGGCTGCGCAAAAGTAAAACCTGTCATTCTGAGTCCCGGCGCTTTTTGCCGGGACGAAGAATCTCAACTTCACGAGTTGCCGAAACTTACAGCTGAGATCCTTCGGCGAACCTGATCGGTTCGCCTCAGGATGACCGCATTTGGTAAATTTATCCGTGACCTGTAAATGAAAAAAGGGGCGCTGTGGACGCCCCCTTTTGGAACATTCCCCTTGCGGAGAAGGGTTAGAACGTGAGCCGCAGAGCGAACTGCGCCTGCCGCGGGTCACCCACGCCCACGCGCAGGAAGCCGTTGAAGTCGAACAGGGCCGGCGTGGTCAGCGGGTTCACGTTGTTCTTGTTGTTGAAGGTGTTGAACATCTCGAAGATCGGGATGAGCTGCATGCGTTCGCCGAGATGGAAAGGCCGTTCGAGCCGCCAGTCCATCGAGAAGAACGCATTGTCCTTGCGCAGCGTGTTGCGGCCCAGGTCCACGCCGTTCTGCACGCGGGTCTCGGGAGTGATGGGCTGCGCCGAGTGGCCCTGCATGCGGATGTTGCCGGTGAAGCCCTTGGGCAGCTCGAAGTAGGTATAGAAGTTGACGCGGTGGCGCTGATCGCGGTCCGAGAGGCTGTAATCCTTGGACATGTCGAAGCGGTTGAAAGTGCGGTCGGTGAAGGGGTCGCGCTCGTTGGAGTCGTCGTCCATGTCCTTCGAAACGGTGTAGTTGGCCTCCATCTGCCACTTCTGGCTGAAGCGCTTGCGGATGCCGAAGGTGGCCCCGCGATAGAGCGATTTTCCCGCGCTGGAGGTGACGAAGACGCTGCCAAGCTGGCAGGCAAACAGTGGGGGCCCGCACGCACTGCCCACAAACAGGCCCGGGCCGGTGTAGATCACGGTATCCCCGTTGACGGGCATCACGGTCGGTCCGGAGCCGTTGTTGGCGTCGTAGAAGCGGGTCAGGTGCACGCCCTTGGAAAGGGTGAAGTCGCCATAGACAGCGACATTGTGGCCGAGGTCCTGTTCATAACCCACGTTGGTGGTGTAGATGCGCGGGTTCTGGTAGTCCTTGCTGAAGACGCGCACGCCCGTGAAGCACGGGAATGGATTCACCGGGGTTCCCGGGCATGACGAGTTTCCCGCAACCACGGGGAAAGGGTTCGGCCAGACCGGGCCGCCGCCATAGGAGGATTGCGTGTAGATGGTGCTCTGTTGCGCGCCGTTGGTGGTGATCGAACCCACCTGGCTGAGCATGTTCTGGCGGCCGTAATATGTGCCCCAGCTGGCCCGCAGGACCGATTTGTGGCGATTGGCCACATCCCAGGCGAGGCCCACCCGCGGCTGGAGCTCTTTCTTCGGGCTGTGTTCAGTGCCGTCGGACGGGAATGCCGGGTCGCTCAGGAAAATTCCATAAGCCGTTTGCGACGGGGGAACTACAGTATTCGGGAAAATCTGCGCTTCCCAGCGCAGGCCGTAGTTGAGGGTCAAGCCGGGTCGTACCTGCCACTTATCTTGGGCGAACAGGGCATAGTCTTCATTCTTGATGCGGGAAGCGCCCGGCGCAGGAACATTGGGAAGTCCGGTGGGAACGCCGTCCTGCAGGAAGAAGATCAGCGGTCCGTCGGTGAAAGCGGAATCATCGGGACAGAGCCCTCCCGAGACCAGCGATATATCCGTATAGGCGCCGCTCGCGCACTCCGCTGCCGTCGGCCCGAAGCCCGCACCGAGGGCTGCGGGCGAGGCATAGTGCAGGAAGCTCACGGGGCTGTCGAAAATGTAGCGCCCGGCGAAGAAGCCGCGGAACACCTGGTCATTGAGGGTGTGCAGCCATTCGCCGCCCACCTTGAAGGTGTGCTTGCCGTGGACCACCGAGAAGCTGTCGCGAATCTGCGTGCGCCAGATGGTTTCATCCACATTGGGATTCAGGAAGAACGGCGAGCCGAAGCGGAAGGTCGGCCCGAAGCCCATGGCCGTGTCCGCGGGAATGCTGGAGGGCGTCGCGGAGCGCGGGCGCAGTTCACGGGCGTAGGTGAAGTGGATTTCGTTGAGCTTGCTGGCGGAGACAGTCGTAAAGAGATTGAAGTTGAGCGCCTGGATCTTCGAGGGGCCTTCGATGCCGTTGGCGGAATTGCCGTAGGTGCCCACGTCGAAGGTCTGGTTGGTGTTCTTCGAGTAGTCGAAGTTGTAGGAGGCGAAGACCTGGTTCTTGTCGGAAAGATTCCAGTCGAAGCGGCCCAGCAGCGCCGAGTTGCGCACGGGATGCTCGACGGGAAGGCCGTCATTTTGCCCCGTGGTGGACTGAATGAAGGTGAGCAGGGTGAGACGCTGGCAATCGGGATTGGCCGCGATCTGGGCGTCGGTAATATTCCCGCTGTTGAAGACCGGATTGGCCACGGGGCAGGGGGTTAAGCCTAGGGTTGTGCTCAAGTTGTCGCGGGTCAGCGTTTCCCGGATGTGCTCGAAGGCCCCAAACACGAACATCTTGTCCTTCTTGATGGGGCCGCCCAGCGTGCCCCCCAACTGCTCGCGGTGGAAACTGTTGAGGGGCTTGCCGTCGGAGGTGTTGGAGGTGAGGGCCTTGAGGCGCTGGAAATAGAAGGCGCTGCCGTGCACGTCGTTGGTGCCGGACTTGGTGATGACGTTGACCACGCCGCCGGCGGTGCGCCCGAATTCGGCGCTCGCTCCCGAGGCGATCACCTGAAACTCCTTCACCGCGTCCAGCGTGATGTCAATGGCGCCGCGCTGTCCGCCCATCTGCTCGCCGAAGAAGCCGTTGTTGTAGTCGCCGCCGTCCAGGCTGATGTTGTTGAAGATGCCGCGCTGCCCGTTGAAGTTGACTTCGTCACCGTCGGGGCCCTGCACCACGCTGACGCCCGGGGTGAGCGTGAGCAGGTCTTCAAACTTGCGGCCCAGCACGGGCGTCTTGGCGATGGACAGCTCGTTCAGCGTCGAGGACGATTCGGTCTTGGTGAGTTCCACCAGCGGCACTTCGGACACCACCACGCGCTCGGAGACCGCGGAGATTTTCAGCGAGATGGAGAGGCTGATCTGCTGGCCGACGGTCAGGTTGATGTTCTGCTGCTCGACGATGGAAAAGCCCTGCTTGGTCACGGTGAGGGTGTAGCGGCCCGGAGCGAGATTGAGAAACGAAAAATGGCCGTCGGCGGAGGTCTTTTCCGAACGCGTCATGTTGGTGTCCAGATTGCGAATCTCCGCGGTGGCGTCGGGAATGCTGCCTCCCTTTTCGTCGGTGACGTCGCCCTGCACGGTTCCCGTGGTGGTCAGCGACTGGCTCCAGCCCGGAGCGGCGCACAGCAACGCAACGGACAGCACAAAAAAAGCACACAGAATTTTTCTCATTTTTTCCCCCTCTCGATTACCCCTACCCCTGGGTGCGGCGGAAGTGCGGTGCCCAAGTTACCCGGGTTACCTCCGCGGCATTAGCTGGGCGAGTTTAGGTCAGGTGGCAAGAAAAGAGCAAGAATAAAGCTGTGGAAAACGCGAGGATTATGGAAAAAAGAGTCCCGTCTTAAACCGCTCAGCGCGGCCCGCCCATCCACGGCATGCCGTCATCGCGCCCGAATTCCACATCCGAGAACTTGGCCGCGATGCCATACCAGCCGGGCACAGGCGAAGCATCCACTCGCCGCACCAGCGCCTGGGAAACCACGGTGACGTTGCCGAGCCCCATGGGCCGGCTGACCAGAACGATTTCCAGTTCGATCACGCTGCCCACGGCGATCTCGCGCGGCGAAAGAAAAAACACGCCCGTCGAGCTGATGTCCCGTGTGACCAGGGACACCGGAAAATTTTCCTGCCGCCCGTCCACGCTCTTCAGCCGCAGCGGCAGCTTCAGCGATGCGCGGGGATATTCGCGCTGTTCGGGAAAGACGCCGACGGCGTGCGTGGGCACGCGGGCAAAGCGCCGCGGCCCGTTCTGCGGCATCAGCGGGCGCACTTTCAATTGCGGCTGCCAGCCGGTCATGGCCGGCGCGAGGCCCTGCTTTTTCTCTTCCGCGGTTTCGCCGACCGGCGGAGGCAGCTTCAATGGATTTAGCTTTTTAATGACGCTCATTGCAGTCCCAAAGACGCCCACAGCCCGCATCCCAAACCCACGGCAAAAACCAGAGGAGCGGGTGGCTAAGATGACATCCGGAGGGACTACCGTCAATCGGGGGAAAGTGGGCGAAGTGCCCTAAATTCAAATACTTGGTCCTAGTACTGGGTCTTCCGGCCGGTACCTTTGTTCCCTCATCCAATATGGCGCTGGACAGTCGCGCGAGGAATGCCTAACTTCTATGCCAGGCAAAAGAATTCATGTCCACCACGGCTTCCACGACAGTTTCCCCGCTGGTGAAATCCGCGCAAGAGCATGGCGGCGGCAGTTCTCTGGCGGTGCTGGTCGCCTTCGCGGCGATCTATCTGGTTTGGGGCTCGACGTATTTCTTCATCCGCATGGGGCTCGAATCGTTTCCTCCGCTGGTTCTCGCCGGACTGCGCCACCTGCTCACGGGGGTGGTCCTCTATCCGATTCTGCGCTGGAAGACGGGGATTCGTCCCACGGCCGAGCACTGGAAGTCCGCGGCCATCACCGGATGCCTGCTGCTGTTTGTGGGAAACGGCGGGGTATGCTGGGCGGAGCAGACGGTGCCTTCCGGGATTACCGCGCTGCTGGTGGCCACGGTGTCGCTCTGGCTGGTGCTGATCGAATGGCTGCGGCCAGGGGGAGCAAGGCCGCGCATGCAGGTCGGCGCGGGGCTGCTGCTGGGTTTTGCGGGACTGGTGCTGCTGATGGGTCCGGCGCATCTGGCGGGAGCGGAGCGCGTGCCGCTGGCCGGCGCGGGCGTGCTGATTCTTGCTTCGTTCAGCTGGGCGCTGGGCTCGGTCTATTCCAAACACAGTGCCCATCCGGTCTCCCCGCTGTTGAGCGTGGCCATGCAGAGCTTTTCCGGAGGAGTGGCGCTGTGCCTGGGCGCATTTTTCCTGGGCGAATGGAAGACGCTGCATGCGGCCGCGATTACGCCGCGCGCGCTCGTGGCGCTCGGCTACATCATCGTTTTCGGGTCGGGCATCGGCTTTACCGCTTATCTCTACCTGCTGAAGAAGACCTCGGCGTCGCGCGTGGGCACCTACGCCTTCGTCAATCCCGTGGTGGCTCTGTTCCTGGGCTGGAGTTTCGCCGGCGAAGTGGTGACCCTGCGCACCTGGCTGGCCGCGGGCATCATCCTCACCGCGGTCATCCTGGTGATCAGCGCCACCGGGAAGGTTCCCGGCCATCAGGACGACGCCATCCCCACGCCGGGCGAAGCCTGATTTTTTTCACTTTTTTACTTTGACGCGCGTTTGCGGATAGATTTCCCACGAGCCTTGCGCTACTTTGTCCCTGCCCATGAAACGAATTACTCCTGATTTGTCCGCCGGCCGCTCCACGGAGAAAATGTGGCGCGCGGTGCTCGCCCGCGACTCCCGCTGGGACGGCCGCTTCGTTCTGGCGGTTCAGAGCACGGGCATTTATTGCCGCCCCTCCTGCCCGGCGCGGCGTCCGCTGCGGCGCAACGTGCGATTTTTCACGCGGCCCGAGGAAGCCGAACGCGCCGGCTTCCGTTCCTGCCTGCGCTGCCGCCCGAAAGAGGTCCACGGAGCGGCGGCGCTGGTGGAGCGCGCGGCGCGCCATCTGGCACTGCACGCGGGCGGGGACGGGGAGAAACTTTCCGAACTGGCCGCGGCGCTGGGTGCGAGCGCGGGTGCGTTGCGCCGGGCCTTCCGCAGCGCCACGGGGCTGGCGCCACGCGAATTTGCCGCGGCGGCGCGCGTGGCGCGCTTCAAGAAGGAATTGCGCGCCGGAAAAAGCGTCACCGATGCGCTCTATGCGTGCGGCTACGGTTCGCCCAGCCGCGTCTATGAACGCAGCAACGCGCATCTGGGAATGACGCCGGCGGCGTACCGCCGCGGAGGAGCAACCATGAAAATACGTTATGCGATTGCCGATTCGGCGCTGGGGAAAGTGCTCATTGGCTCGACCGAGCGGGGAATCTCCGCGGTCTATCTGGGCGGCGAGGAAAAGAAACTGCGCGGTGCGCTGCGCAAGGAATATCCCCGCGCGGAGATTTCTCCCGGAAGCGATCCCTATTCGAAGTGGGTGCGGGAGATCGTCGAACGCATCGCCGGCCGCCCGCCGCGCCTGGATCTGCCCCTGGACGTGCAGGCCACCGCTTTTCAGCGGCGCGTGTGGCGCGAATTGCAGAAGATTCCCTTCGGGGCCACGCGCACCTACACGCAGATTGCCCGTCAGATGGGTAAGCCCAAGGCGGTCCGCGCGGTGGCGCGGGCCTGCGCTACCAACCCGGTTTCCATCGTGGTGCCCTGCCACCGGGTGATCCGCGCGGACGGGAGTCTGGCCGGATACCGCTGGGGCCTCGAGCGCAAACAGAAATTACTGGCGAAAGAAAAAGAAGCGAGTTGAATTTCGCGCGGGCGGGAGAAACAATCAGCCGCGCGGCTTGATCAGGGTCACGCCCTTGGGCCAGTTGGGCTTGAACCGGGAATCGTGGATTTTTAGGTTCAGGGCGATATTCTTGTAGTGAAAAATGAAAAAGTCGCCGGAGCCGGTTTCGAAAAATTTTTGCTGCACGGGAATCCAGGAGGCCTGGTCAATCCACATCTGAATCTTGGATATCTGCGCGCGCACCTTGTCGGACTTGGGCGTGAGCTCCAGCAGAACGATCTTGCGGGCATCCAGTGTTTCCTCGCCCAGTACGGTCAGCAGATAGCCTTTTTTCAGGTCTTCCCCGCGCGTCCCGAATCCCAGGCGCACATACTGGTCCACCAGCGAGCGGTTCTTTCCCAGATCGTATTCCTCCACGCGCTTGATCTTGGGCGTGTAGACGAACAGGGAGTCCCCGTTGCGCAAAATCGTGCGCGGGTCCGGCTGCAGAATCTCGATGCGCATCTTGTCGTCCTTGCGCACCAGGATGTGCCCGGTCTCGAGCGAGGTGTCCTTGACCACGTCGGTGTATTTGCTGTGTTCCAGATCGGCGGTAAGCGTGCGGAACTCTCCCGCGGCGCGGTCCATCTGCTTGAGCACGGTGTCCACCGTCCAGCGCGGCTGATCCTGCGCGGCGCGCGCCGGGAGCGGACCGCCTGTCAAAGCGGCCAGCAGCGGCAAAATCAGGAGAAAAATCCGTCGGTCGAGTTTCAAGAGGTTCCTCAGCGTCTTTCCGCCCCAGGACGGCGGATGCGCCGATGGGCATGCTAACACAGTATAAATCACCCTGAATAGAAGATGCGCGGGAGTTCCGCGGCGATACCCCGGATTGAGCCCTGTGCGCAAAGAGGAAAGGCGCGAAGCTAGGGCTGAATCTGCACTTCGTAGCCGTTGACCGTGCCCTGGTCGTCGAGCACCGGTTCGATGCTGATAATCTTGAACCCTTTGCTGTGCAATTCCGGCACGGTGCGCTGCAGCGCTTTGTGCAGATCGTTGGCCAGTTCGGGGCGCATCGGCGGAGCGATCACCCGGGCATCCACGCGGTACGTGCGCCGCGGGCCGTCCTCGGAGACCAGAACGACCTGCGCTCCGGAGGAGGGTTGGCCGGCCGAGGGCTGATCCTGAAACCATCCGCGGGGCGTGGCCAGCACGAAGATCAGAATAGCCACGACGGCCAGGTCGTACTGCCAGGCGCCGCGGTCGTAGGACCAGAACAGCACGCGCTTGACGATGTTGGCCAGCGCGCTCATGTCAGTCCGTGGGCGTTCCGTCCACGATCACCCCGTCGCGCATGTGCACGACGCGATCGAAGTACGCGGCGGCTTCCGGATTGTGGGTGATCATCACGATGGTCTGGCCCATGTCCTTGTTCAACTGGCGCAGCATGGCCAGGACGATTTCCGAATTCTTGGTGTCGAGATTGCCCGTGGGCTCGTCAGCCAGAAGAATTTTCGGCTCGTTGATGATGGCTCGGGCGATGGCCACGCGCTGCTGTTCGCCGCCGGAAAGTTCCGAAGGCTTGTGCTGGAGGCGGCCTTCAAGTCCGAGCATCTTGGTGACCACGTCGAAGCGGTGCGGGTCGAAGCCGTCGCCGTGCAAATACTGCGCGATGGCGATATTGCCCTCGGCGGTGAGCGTGGGCAGAAGATTAAAGCGCTGGAAGACGAAGCCGATCTTGTGCCGGCGCAGCTTGGTGCGCTCCGCATCACCCATGGCCGAAAGGTCGTTGCCGTCCACCAGCACGCGTCCGCGGCTGGCCTGCGCCAATCCACCGATAAGATAGAGTAGCGAGGACTTTCCGCAGCCCGAGGGCCCCATGATGGCCAGGGATTCGCCGGGCAGAACATCGAGGTTCACCCCGCGCAGCGCCGGAACATCCACCTTGCCGGCGCGGTAGAGTTTCCAGAGATTCTCGGTCTTCAGGATGGGTTCCAAGCTCATAAGTCCTGGGATTCTCTCCGTAGGGGAAAGAGTTTGTATTGTATCCGCGAATTGCATCCCTGCCTAGTCTCCTGCCCGAGTTCCGCCTCGTGGCCTCTTAATCATACAAAAGCGCATCCACCGGGTCCTTGCGGCTGGCCAGCCAGGCCGGATAACTGGCGCCGAACAGCGCTCCCACCATGGCAATCGCCGCGGCCTTGAGCAGCCACCCGGCGGTGATCAGAATCGAGAGAGTGGGGAAGGCCGCCAGGAAAACCGCGCGCAGCCCGTAGCTCAGCACCACGCCCATCACGATCCCCGCGCCGCACAGCAGGGCCGATTCGGCCAGCAGCGAGCGGATAATGAAGCCCTTGTCCGCTCCCAGCGATTTCAGCACGCCAATGTCGCGGGTGCGCTCGATGACCGTGGTGTACATGGAAAGAAAAATGACCAGCAGGCCGATGGCCACCGCCAGCGCGATCATGGCGTTGATGAATCCCTCCAGGCCGGGAATGTTGGTCGAGGTCATCAGCGAGAGAAAATCCTTGAGCGGGCGGATGGTATAGCCGGGCAGGACGTGGCGAATCTGTTCGCTGACGTCGCCGGTGTGTTCCGGGCGGGTGCACTTCACCAGAAAAATGGAGGCCTTGTCGCGGGCGCCCACCAGGTCCTGCAAGGTGGCCAGGGGAACGAACAGGCGCGCGCCCTTGCCGTGCTCCACGATGCCCACGACGTTCCAGTCGTGCTCCAGAATGCGGAACTTGTCCCCCAGCTTGATGTGTTTGGCTTTGGCCGCCCAGTCGTCCACCAGCAGATCGTCCGGCCCTTCCATGTCGCGCCCTTCCAGGAAAACGAAGCCGCTGGAGACCGCGCGGAAACTGTCGCGGTCAATTCCATAGAGCACGTCCACGCCGCTCGAGGAGCTGAACTGCAGCAGCGCGGGGGAGACCGATTGCACGTATTTCATCTCGCGCAGCTTGTCGGCGATTTTCATGGGCATGGGCGAGCCGCTGAAACCCAGGAAAATCGAGGCCGCGGGCGGCTGCAGCATGATGTCCGCGCCAATGCCCTCGATGCGCTTGGCCGTTTCGGTGAGCAGTCCGCTGGTCAGCCCCACGATGAGCACCACCAGGGCCACCTCGACGGCCACCGCGGTCATCCCGATGAGCGTGCGCAGCGGGCGGTGCAGCAAGTTGCGGTACACCAGGTGGCCCATCATGGCTTTTTCTCTTCCTGATTCGCGCCCACGCGCACCAGTTCCGTTCCCGGCGGCTGCGGCAGTTCAAATCGATCCGTGGGAATTTCCGTGTTCACCGCCAGCTTGCTGATGTGCAGATCAATCTGATAATCGTCGTGCGGCCGCGCGATCTGAATTCGCCTGGGGAAAGCCGCCGGAAGCTCCCCCGCCGCCCCGCCCGCGGCTTGTTCGAGAGGCTCCCAATCCGAAACGCGCACGTCGGAGACCAGCGCGCCGCCGGTCCCGTAGGAGACCAGCCGCGCAACCTGCAGCGTCGCGCGGTCGTACCAGATTTTGCGCGCAATTTCCGGAGCATCCGCTCCGTGCAGCACGGTCAGAATGTAATATCTTCCGCTCTCGTCGTTGAACTCTTCCATCAGCACGTGGTCCCTGGGGTCCATCTCCGGCCAGAGCAGGGCGTCCAGCAGGTGCTGCGGCCGGAGATTCTCGATGGGTTTTTTGCTCGAGCGTTCGAGAGCGATCGCTCCCACCAGAAATTTCTGCTTCGAGGGGATGTGCACGTGAAAAGTTTCCCCGTCGCTGGCCATATCGAAGATGGTCGTGCCGATCACCGGCGCCTGCCCGATCATGCGCACCAGCGCGGGGCGCCGGGCCAGCAGAAACGCCTTCACCTGGTGGTACTCCTCGATGATGCCGCTATATTGCGAACCGGTGGTGGGCTGCAAATCCACCGTGGCGTTTACCGTTCGTACTTTTTGGGCCATCGCCTGATACGCCGCGATCAACTCCTTGCGCGTCGCGTCCCGCACCACCGGCTTGGTTCCGGGCGCCACCACCCTGGTGGTTTTGATGGCGGTGTTGCAGCCGCCGGAAATAACCGGCACTGTCGCCAGAATCATGCACGGAATAATCCGCAATCTCATGTAGTTTCGTACTCGCATAGTCCAACTAGCAATTTTACCGCCACTTTACGGCCCGTCAAACCGCCCATCCCCCTTTTCTTTCCCCCGGTTGCCTGGCCCGCGCCTATTTCGGCCGGACCACTTCGACCTGAAACCCATCCACCGCGGGCTTCACCCGCCGGATGATTTCCGCCGGCCACAGCTTCTCGCTCAGCACCGTCATCCAGCCGTCATCCAGTTCGCAGACGGCGCAGAAGCCATAGCGCCCATACGCCTGCTGGTAGGCGTCCAGCCCCTTGCCCGACAGCTCGTTTTCCAGCGCCTGGTCTCCTTCGCGGGCCGCTCCCCCGGCGCGCATCCCGAAGGTTTCCCCCGCAAAGCGGCTCAGCAGCGCCTCCAGTTGCTCCGGCAGCGGCTGCGGAATCACCAGGCAGCGCACCGAAGGCTCGTGGAAAGAGATACCCTTGGACTGGCAGAATTCCCGCACGCGTTCGAGGTGGCTGAAGAAATCCAGCGTGAAAAAATCGGCGCCGGCCAGCGCCGGAAAGACCGCCGACCAGATGCCCGTGGCCAGTTCCCCGCGCAGCGGCTCGCGGCTTTCCCGCTCGATCAGCTCGATTCCCGCCGCCTGCGTCCCCTCGCCGAGGTCCAGCGCCCCCACTTCCATCACGTAAGCGCCCGTGGCCATCGCCGCTACTCCTCGATGCCGCCGGGTTTGCCCCCGAACTGCTCCTGGTACTCCGGCGATTCCTTGCGCACCTCCAGCCAGTTGAAAAAGGCCTCGGGGGTTTCCAGCCAGATGCGGAACCACGCGGCAATCTCCTGCTTCTCCCGGCGCTTGGCGCCTTCCACTTTCGGGTTGCGCGCAATCATTTCCGCGCGGCGCTTCCCCAGGCGCGCGATTTCCAGCACCCGCGCCACCGCCGCGCGCTCCCCCTTGGCCCGGAATTTCCGCGCCAGTTCATCCAGCCGGGTAATCGAAACCTCCGCGTCTTCCAGCGTCTTGAAATGCAGCAGATCCTCGAACTCTTCCTCGTATTGCAGTTCGGCCTCCGCCTGCTGCGCCAGCGCCAGCTTGTAGCCCGCCTCTTTCAGCACCCCGCAAATGTAGTCGCCGCCGGTCTTGCCCGCTTCGCCGTGGTCGGCCAGCAGTTTTCGCCGCAACTGCTCGATTTCCGCGGGCGTGTAGCGCGCCGCGCCCAACGCCTGCGCCGCGTCCAGAATCAGCGCCTTCTTGCTTTTCCCGGCGGGCTTGGTTTTCATCGCTTTGCGCGCCTCTTGTGCGCACGGGGCTTCGATTTGGCTTTCTGTTTGCCTGCCCCGGCGTGCCGGGAATTTTTGTGCGGCGCCTGCGCCCGAGCCGCGGCAACGGGCGGCCGTGGTTCGGGTTCGTCCGGCAGGCCCTTGAGCAGCCGGTGGTAGCGTCGCACATTCCAGTTGTGCTCCGCCAGGGTGCTCGAGAAAAAATGCCCGCCCTTGGTGTTGGCCACGAAATAAAGATAGGAGGACGCGGCGGGATCGAGCGCCGCCCGCAGCGCCGCTTCGCCCGGATTGCCGATCGGTCCCGGAGGCAGCCCGCGGTAGCGGTACGTGTTGTAGGGGGAATCGATGCGCAGGTCGTCCAGCGTCAGCGTGCCCTGGTAGCTGTCCACGCGCTCCAGCGCGTAGATCACCGTGGGGTCGCATTGCAAGAGCATGCGTTTCTTCAGCCGGTTTTCGTACACCCCGGCCACCACCGGACGCTCCGCCGACTGCGGCGTTTCCCGCTCCACCAGCGAAGCCAGCGTCACGATCTCCAGCAGCTTCGGCTTCGGCGGGTCTTTCGCCGCTCCGTCCGCGCCGGAACTCGCCCCTTTCGCCGCCAGATCGTTTTCGATCCGCGTCCATTCTTCCTTGAATTTCGCGGTCATTGCCCCGGTTACCGCTTCCGCCCCGGGATTGCGCGGAAAGCGATACGTCGCCGGGAAGAGAAACCCCTCGAGCGTCTGCGCTTCCGGGGCCAGTTCATGCATGGAGGCGGGATCTTCCGCGGCTTTCAGGAAATCCGCGGCGGAAACCACATGCGCGGTTTCCAGCTCGCGCGCAATTTCAAAGATCGTGGTTCCCTCGCGCACCGTGAACTGCTTTTCGAAAATTTTTCCGTTGGCGATGGTCCAGAAAACATCCCGCCCGCTGGCCGCCCGCTCGAAAAAATATTCTCCCGCCTGCAGCGAGCGCTTGGGATGCCTCCGGCAATAAAGCCGGAAAACCAGCCCGCTGCGCACCACCCCTTCCTGCTGCAGCAGCCGCCCCACCGTGCGGCAGGACGCTCCCCGCGGCACAACCACGAAAACGCCCTCGGAGGAAAAATTGCGGTACGGCGCCGCAATCGCCACCCACAGCCATAGCGCCCCCGCCGCTCCTGCCAGAGCCACCACTACAATAAAAAGCGCGGCGCGGCGCATCTCAGTCCTTCTCCGTTGCGGTTTGTTCCAGATATTCGCGCAGGATCAATGCCGCCGCCAGAGCGTCCACGGAATTTTTTCCATCCTGCTTCTTATTTTTTCCGGCGGACTGCGCCGCTTCCCAGCTGCTCAGGCGCTCGTCCACCATTTCCACCGGCAAGCCCATCTGCTTTCGAACGCGTTCGGCGAAGCGCCCCGCTTCCTCCGCCATTTCCCCTCGCGTCCCATCCAATCGCAAGGGTAGCCCCACCACGATCCGGCGCACGCCGTGTTCCCGTATGATTTCGCGCAGCCGGCGCATGTCTTCGTTGCGGTTCTTTCGCGCGATCAGCCCCAGCGGCCGCGCGATGCGCGCCCCCGCATCCGCCAGCGCCAATCCGATCCGCGCGCGGCCATAGTCCAGCGCCAGAATGCGCCGCAGCGAAGGGTCCGCGGGCGCGGCCCGTTTCGAAACAGCCTTTTGTGCTGCATGCGGTGCTTGCGGCATCTTTCCCAGTATAGCGTGAAGCGCCGCGGGCAATCGGCCGCCGCGCGCCGTGTGTCCGGTCGGTGAATCCGCCGTGCCCGGGCGCACGATTAAAAAGTGAAAATCAGCATGATCTTTGGAGGGCGCAGCTTCACAGTCTGCGGAAAAAATGTTTTTTGTCATCCCGAGCGAAGCGAGGGATCTGCTTTTTTCGAAAGACCATCGAGGTTCCTCACTTTTCTGCCGTGCACCCGCCGTGCCTTTATGGTTTCCGCCCCCGCGCCCCGCTCTGCCACGATTCCCAATAGCCCCGCGCTTTCATCTGCTGCGTGAACCCGCTCTCCTCCATCGTCGCGGCGATTTCCGCCCTGGAAAACCGCTTGCCGATGGGCGCGGCGCGGTCGGCGATGCCCCAGGCCGCCACGGCGGCCAGCGCCGTGTTGAGCTTCAATTCGCGCAGGTCCACTTTGTCGAACGTGTCCGAGGCGGCATGGTAATTGGCCAGATAGTTGGCCACCTCCTGATTGGCCACCAGCGTCGGCACTCCCTCCAGCATGAAATCGAAATGGTCCGTGCCCCACTGCATGTCGTAGGTGTCCTGCGTCGCTCCCCACGACTCCAGCGGCTTCAGCGCCTCGCGCACTCCCGCTTCGATGTCCCGCCGCCCGCCGAGCGAAAAGCCGGTCGTGCGGCCGGAGCCAGCATCGTAAACAATGACGGCGCGAATTTTGTCCAGTTCCGCGCTGTGCGCCTTCACATACGCCGCCGAGCCGACCACGTCCTGCTCCTCGCCGCCAAAAAGAATAAAGCGAATCGTGCGCCGCGGCACCAGCCCGGAAGCCTTGATGGCCCGCGCCGCTTCGATCACCAGCGCCGCGTTGCAGCCGTTATCCAGCGCCCCCGTCCCCAGTTCCCAGGAATCCAGATGCGCCGCCAGGATCACGATCTCGTCCGGCTTCTCCCGCCCGCGAATCTCCCCAATCACGTTCTCCTGCTCCACCGGCCCGCCCAAGTGGTTGCTCATCGAAAAGCGCACCCGCAACGCACCGGAAGCCGCCAGCCGCGCCAGCCGCAGGGCATCTTCGCGGGCCACGATGGCGCCGGGGATGCGTTCGAGCCGCCCGTCAATTTCGTTGTTGTGCCGGTAAAGCAGCATGCGCTCCCGCGCGCCTGTCCAGAGCATCGCCGCCGCCCCGCCCTTCACGGCCCGCGTAATAATCTCCGGCGGCCGCGTGTACTCCTCGAACAGATCGTCCCAGGTGGCCCCGATTCTGCTGTTCACCAGCACAATCGCGTCCTTCACCGATCCCGCCCGCGCAAACTCCGCTTCCGTTCCTTCGCCAACGGTAATCAGCCGCGCCTCAATCCCTCCCGCGGGCGTGGACGGCGACATCCCCAGCGATACCAAATGGATGGGGAAAGCCGCCGCCCCGCCAACAATCTCCAGCCGCGTCTCGCCTTCGCTCCACGCGTTGGGCAGCGTGAACTTCTCCGCATGCACGTCCACCCCGGCCGCGCGAAAGGCCGCCTTGCCCCACTCCACCGCTTTCCCCATCTGCGCCGACCCGCTCACCCGCCCGCCAATCTCATCCGTCAGCCGCCGCAGATTCTCCTCCATCGGCGAAGGCCCCAGCACCACCGGCAAAATTTTCGCCGCCGCCTGCTCGCACGCGGAAACTTCCGTGATCGAGCACCCCGCCGCGCTCGGCGGCAGCTTCGGAAAAATCGAGCCGGGCGGTGGCGGCAACTGCGCAGAAACGGAAGAGGTAAAGAGCGAAAGAAGTATGGAGGCAAAGAGAATCGTGCGCAGCCGCATGGGGAAAACACCTCGGTGGTGAAATAGGGCCAGCCAAAATGCGCGGCTGGGCCTTGAGCGGGCGATTATAGCGCAGGGGGAGAGGTTGTGCGCCGGGAAGGGCGATACGGGAAAGCGTGTGAGGCGAGTTGCGGCGGGTGGCAACCCCTCAATGAGTCGGCAGAAACAGGGTGTCTTTGCATGTCATCCCGACCGCAGCGGAGGGATCTCTCTTCGCTAAGTCGCAAGGCACGAACAAAGTCAAAACCCGCACGCTTTGACTTCGTCAAACCATGCGGCACCCAAGCATTGCTAAATTGCAACAGGTGGTCCCATCAACTCATTAAGGGTCATCGCGAGCCTGTTTACTCATTATGTCTGCCCCACCCGGCAGGCCGGGGCGCGGCGCGAGGATCGGCTTCTTTATTGCCCCGCCCGGTACAGCTCCATTGATAATTTCGTCCAACTCCGCGTCAGGCAAACTGCGAGGAGGGGAGATACTTGGTAACTTGAGCGCGTTTTCCTTGGGCACCTCGGCGTACCATCCTCCCTGTCCCATAACCCAGTAAATGTAGTAATACCTCGTCTTGCTGCAGTTCTCGCAAGTTAATTGTCCAAATCCCCAAACTTTATCGCCATCTTTTATGTGCTCTCTTGCGGTGGGTAAAAAATCAACTGGTGCAGGTAGCTTGGTGTTTTCAAAAACGTCGTGCCGTCCCGCTGTTTCACCGGGACGAACGTATTCTGTGCGGATGATGTTACTTGGTACTGGCAACGGGGACTCAATCCTGACATCTTGCTCGGCAGTGAACCGGTACGGATAGGGATTGGTGACATCAATCAGCCCGAAAAATACCCATGGATTGCGACCAGAAGCGCGCTTGGATGTATTTAGCAGGGTGAATCGAAGCGTGTCGTGACCATAGAATATGAAGTGCAAATCTGCCCCCAAATCATTGTTCGCTACGGGTTGGCCGCTCTTGGACGCGGACGAATTCGCCCCACCCTTGTTGGCGGCCAGCCCTGTCGAGGCTGGCTCTGGAATATGGGTTACTGCCCTCAATCTTGCGCCGATGTGTTCTGAGTGCGCCCTAAATAACTTTATGCCAAGTGTGACCGCGATACCGCAGAAGGCAAAAGCGATAACCAAGAATACAATCGTACTAATTCTTGGGTGTTTGGTGCCGAGCCTACTATGAAGTAGTCTTTGATAGAACTTTTTGCCGTCGAAAAGAAGGGGGAAGAGCCAGCAAAACAACACCGCGACAATGCCGGTGGGAAGCATTAACTTGTTGTCGTTGAAGAATTCTGGATACTGTTGTATGGCGATGGCAACAACTAATTCGAGCACAGTACCGCCCAGCGGCCACCATAAGTCCCTTTTGCGCCATGCTGCGGAAGTTGAATGCGGATTTTCCATGACTTCGTGAAAGTATACCAAATTATACCAATTTAATAATGGCGAGTGGCGTAGGCTCATTGACTCGGCAAGGTTGGGGTGCCCCATTTCTGCGAAGCAGAAGTGGGTCTTTCTCTTTGCTCTTTTTCCATCCGCGAATTCACTTCACCATCTGCCCTGGATCGCCATGGCATTACGCAACTGGCTCGGAGTTAATCAAACTTCTGGATTCTCGGTTATCATCTGTAGAATCGCTATGGCACTCACCGCAATCCATCCCGGCGAACATCTGGCCGAAGAACTGCAAGCGCTCGACATGAGCGCCTCCGAACTCGCCCGCAAGCTCGGCGTGCCCGCCAACCGCGTCACGCAAATCCTCAACGGCACCCGCGGCATCACCGGCGATACCGCCCTGCGCCTCGCCCATTTCTTCGGCACCAGCGCCCAGTTCTGGCTCAACCTCCAGACTCTCTGCGACTTGCGCCGCGCCCAGGAAAAAGCCGGAAAGTCCATCAAGACGCTTCTCACCCTCAAGCGCTCCGATCCCGTCCACGCTTAACAGCCTGCCGAAAAAGTTTTTGGCTTGTCATCCCGAGCGGAGCGAGGGATCTGCTTTTGGTTGAGCCCGGGTGCTCCTCTCATCCTTTCCCTCTCCCTCTGCGTCTCTGCGTTTCACTCTTTCTTTCCGTTCTCCCGCCCATCCCCCACCAAACAAACCACTTATCAGTATCTACTTGACAAACAGTACCTATGATGCTATACACTATCGTGAACTGCAGCCCCCACCTCCGCCCGCTCCCCTCCTTGCCTCGCTACCTCCTTACCTCGTCACTTCCCCCTCCCGCAACCCCTCCAAAATCAACACTTCCGCGCCCCCTCGCATCAATATCAAAACAAACCACTTTAACCCCCTGTATTTGCCACTCTTACAAAAACTCCCCCGCTAACCCCCTGTATTTGCCACTCATACGAAAACAGCCGGGGTGTACCCCATCTCTTCCCAATTCGGGAATCGCACAAATGCACCCCGAGCGGCACCCGCCGAACGCGCGTAAATTGAAAAAATTGGAGTCTTCCTGCAACCGGTCAGACGTCCTGCGGCACCGCAAAATCCGCCGAACTGTGGCCCTTAATTTCCCGCGCCGGCGCTCCGCCTTGAATGTCCCGCCCGGTGGGGAGCCAGGTGCACACCTTGGAGTTGTCCACCCAGATGGTGTTGCAATCGCCGGGAGCGAAAAATTCGGCGAAGACCATTTCCTCTGCGTCTCCGGCGGAAAGATAATGCCGCTCGCGGTCGTGGTAATAGACCACGTCGCCTTCGCGCACGGCAAACGGCTGCTCGCTGGCGTAAGCCGTGCCGCGTCCGCGCAGGATGTACATGAAGTGCTCGGCGCCTTCGTGATGATGGTTGGCGGCCATCGTTCCCGGCGGATAAATAATCATTTCGCCCTTGATCGCTTTCGTGCCGAAAAGTTTTGGCGTAACCAGATAGATGCGCTTGCGCGCGTCATGCTGCGAGCTGAGCACGGGCTCGCGCGTCCAATCCACGACGCGAAATTGCGGGGGATGGGTGGCGAGCGCGGGATCGAATCGCGCGGCGTTGGGCACTTCGGCGTAGAGCAGGCGCGCGCCGGTGGCGCTCGTGAGCGTTCCGTGGAAGCCCGGGGGAAGAAAGACGACGTGGGCTTCGGAGAGGTTTTCCTGGCCGGCGGCGTGAGTGATGACGGCTGCGCCGGAGAGCATCTGGAACCAGGCCAGGCTTGCGGCAGGGACGGCGAAGTCAAAAGAAGAATTCGCCGCGAAGCTCAGGCGGTCCAGCAGGATATTGGTTCCAGGAACGCGCTCCTGCGTGAGCAGGCGCTGGCGCTCCACGCCGCTGCCCAGCGGTTCGGCGGCGACGGTGCTTACGTTGAAAGAAACGGCCATGGGGAACCTCCTACAGAAACGAGCAGCAGAAATCGGCGGTGCGACCTGTTTACAAAAAACCAATCATCGCGGGCACATTACCTTCAAATTATCGCAAGTTCGCGCCCGGAGCAATCCGTAGGGGCACGGCATGCCGTGCCCCTGCGCGAGCATTGCGGATCATGGCTGCGGGGCGCGCGGGAGGCCGGATTTGCTCAGAGATTTCAGCATGGTTCCGGCGGTGGATTGCGCGATGCCGGAACCCTGGTGGCAATAGAAATAGTCGGGCGTTTCCAGACGTTTGCCGCCGTCGCCCAGCGGCTTGCCGTTGGTGCGGAAGAGATAAACGCACGTGCTGGCTGCAGGGTCGTCGCCGATTCCCGCGGCCGAGAATTCATCATTGGGGGCGCCGCTGGGAGCATGCCTCCCGGCATTCGGTCCCAGATCGCTCGACTGCGGCTTGCTGGAGTAGCCGGTATAGTCCTGTATGCGATTGGGATCGCCGGAGGAGGAGATGGCCACGCCGCCGGAGATGATCCCCACCGCAAAAACGTAGGTGGCTTTGGCGGAATCGACGCACGCGCCGGAAAGTTTTTTGGGAGCGTTTTTGGCGAACCATTTTTCCAGGTCCTGCCACTGTCTGGCGGACAAGGGGTGCGCGGCATAGGGCGCGGAGTGACTTGGCGGCGCGTCTTTTTTGGATTTGTCCTTCGCTCCGGTGCTCCACTTCTTATCGAGTTCCTCCCACTGGCGGGCCAGTTCTTGCGCGCTGGGACGCTGCTGCCAGGCGGTGACACTGGAGGGCAGGTCCCAATTCTGCAGCTCCTTGATGCTGGAGTCGGCAAAGGGATTGCGATTGGCGGGGGCGATGGGAGTGGCGAGAAGATTCACAACCGCGGGATCGAGCGGCTGCAGCGCGAGATGGAACTCGCAGCCGTCCGGGGCAGGGGCGGAAGTTTGGGCGTTCGAGGGAAGAGCGCAGGACAGACTCAGCGTAAGGATGGCGGAGAAGAACAGAGCGAAGCCGCGCATGAAAGGCCTCCTGGTTCACTGGCGAGCGCTGACGGCGCATTATACATCGTTCCGCGGGGTCAAGCGGGTTCGCGATTGAGGGGGCTGAGGCGGGGGTCGCGGAGGCAGTCAGCGACGCGGGCGAGCTGGGCCATTTCGGCGACGTCGTGGACGCGGACGATGTGCGCGCCGCCGAGGATGGCGGCGGTGAGCGTGGCGGCGGTGCCCCAAAGGCGCGCTTCGGGCGAAGCAGAGGCCGTGTCGGTTGCGCCGCGCGGAAGGCCGGAGAAAGCAGGAGCGAGCGTGGCGCCGAGAAAACGTTTACGGGAAGTGCCCACGAGGAGAGGAAAACCGAGGCGGGCGAGTTGGGGGAGGCGGGCGAGGAGTTCGTAGTTCTGGCGAAAACTTTTGCCGAAGCCGATGCCGGGGTCGAGAACGATCTGGCTCTTGGGAACGCCGGCGCGGAGGGCGCGGGCAATGGCGGCGCGCAGCCCGGCGGTGACTTCCTTGAGGATGTCGCGGGCGAAAGGTTTTTCCTGCATGGTGAGCGGCTCGCCGCGCATGTGCATGAGAATGAGCGGGACGCGGTGGCGGCGGGCGACTTCGGCGAGGCGGGGGTCGTTGCGCAGCGCGGAAATATCGTTGATGAGTTCGGCGCCGGCGGCGATGGCCGCTTCGGCGACTTCGGCCTTGCGCGTGTCAATGGAGATGGGAATTTCCAGGCGCCCGCGCAATCTTTCGAGGACGGGAAGAATGCGGCGGAGTTCTTCGTCGGCGGGAGTGCCGCGCGAGCCGGGGCGCGTGGACTCGCCGCCGAGGTCGAGAATGTCCGCGCCGTGATGCTGCATGGCCAGAGCATGTTCGATGGCGCGGGCGGGGTCGGCAAATTTTCCTTTGTCGGAAAAACTGTCCGGGGTGACGTTGAGGACGCCCATGATGAGCGTGCGCGGGCCGAGCAGGAGCGTGCGGGTGGGGAGTTTGAGGCGGAATGTTTTGTGGAGGGGCATGGGTTAAAACCCGTGCGAGATTAGTCCAGATCGAAGTCGCGGATGGGTTTGGTGGCGGGCTGGTCCTTGGCTTTTTTCATGGCTTCTTCGAATTTTTTGGCGAGGATGTCTTCCTTGTTGGATTCCTGAAACCAGGAGTCGGCGAATTTATCCTCGCGCTGGCGTTGCTGCTCGGTGAGGATTTTCTGGGCGTTCGAAAGATCCACATCGGGGCCTTTTTGCGCGGGCTCTTCGTGGGAGAGGACGATGCCGAGGACGGGGTCCACGGTGAGCTTGGCCTGGCAGCAGGGGCAGGCGAGGAGGATCGGTTTTTCAGAATGCTTCGCCATGAACGGATTCTACACTTTTTGAGGTGAAGGAGGAAGAGAGGTAAAGAGGTAATGCAGTAAGGAGCTAATGAGGCAACGAAAAGAAAGCGGCCCGCCACGATTGGGATCGGGGCGGGCCGGAAGGATGCGGGATGCTCAGGCCTTGGCGGGGTTGTCGCCGCGGGTGAAGCCGGGAGCGGGGCGCAGTTCGGGCCGGACGAGTTTGGGGTCGGCGGCGGGAGCCGGGGGAGCGGCCGGCGGAGGCGGCTGGGGCTTTTCCGGAAGGGGCTTGCCTTCGAGGAGCAGCTTGATCTCGGTGGCGTCGAGGACTTCGCGTTCGAGCAGAGCCTGGGCGATGCGTTCGAGGGTTTCGCGATGGGAGGAGAGGATGGTCCGGGCTGTTTCGTAACCGTCGTTGACGATGCGGCGGACTTCCTTGTCAATCTGCACGGCGGTGTCTTCGGAGTAGTCGCGGTGCTGGGCGATTTCGCGGCCGATGAAGATGGCTTCTTCCTTTTTGCCGAAGGCCAGGGGCCCGAGAGCGCTCATGCCCCATTCGCAGACCATGTTGCGGGCCATTTCGGAGGCGCGTTCGATGTCGTTGCCGGCGCCGGTGGTGATGTGGCCGAGGAAGAGTTCCTCGGCGCAGCGGCCGCCCATGAGCACGGCGAGGATGGCTTCGAGATGCCCGCGAGTGTAGGTGTGCTTATCGGCTTCGGGAAGCTGCATGGTGAGGCCGAGGGCCATGCCGCGGGGAATGATGGTGACCTTGTGGACGGGGTCGGCGCCGGGAGTCATGGCGGCGACGAGGGCGTGGCCGGCTTCGTGATAGGCGGTGTTTTTCTTTTCCTCGTCGGAGAGGACCATGGACTTGCGTTCGACGCCCATGAGGACTTTGTCCTTGGCCATTTCGAAATCGGCCATGAGGACGACCTTGCGGTTTTGGCGGGCGGCCCACAGGGCGGCTTCGTTGACCAGGCTGGCGAGATCGGCGCCGGAGAAGCCGGGAGTGCCGCGGGCGATGATGGAAAGTTGGACGTCATCGGAGAGCGGAACCTTGCGGGTGTGCACGCGGAGAATTTCCTCGCGGCCCTTGACGTCGGGGCGGGCGACGACGACGCGGCGGTCGAAGCGGCCGGGGCGGAGCAGGGCGGGGTCGAGGACGTCGGGACGGTTGGTGGCGGCGATGAGGATGACGCCTTCGTTGGATTCGAAACCGTCCATTTCGACGAGCAGGGCGTTCAAGGTCTGTTCGCGCTCATCGTGACCGCCGCCGAGGCCGGCGCCGCGGTGGCGGCCGACGGCGTCGATTTCGTCGATGAAGATGATGCAGGGGGCGTTCTTCTTGCCCTGTTCGAAAAGGTCGCGGACGCGGCTGGCGCCGACGCCGACGAACATTTCCACGAAGTCCGAGCCGGAAATGGAGAAGAAGGGGACGTTGGCTTCGCCGGCGATGGCGCGGGCCAGCAGGGTTTTGCCGGTGCCCGGAGGGCCGACGAGGAGAACGCCCTTGGGGATGCGCCCGCCGAGTTTCTGGAACTTTTGCGGGTCTTTCAGGAATTCGATAATTTCCTGGAGCTCTTCCTTGGCTTCGTCGGTGCCGGCGACGTCCTTGAAGGTGACTTTTTTCTGCTGGGCGGAGAGCAGGCGGGCGCGGGACTTGCCGAAGCTGAGGGCTTTATTGCCGCCGGCCTGCATCTGGCGCATGAGGAAGATGAAGAGGGCCACCATGAGGAGGAGGGGAGCGGCCTGGATGATGAACATGACCCAGTCGCTGTTGCGCACTTCCTGCACGCGGACCATGACGTTCTTTTCGCGGAGCGTTTTGCTCAGGTCGGGCGTGCCTTCCTTGAAGAGGGTCATGTGGAACTTGCGGTTGGCGGGATTGCTGTATTCGCCCTTGACCTCGTAGCTGTTGGGGGAGAGCAGGATGGTCACTTCCTTGACCTGGCCGGCCTCGACCTTGCTCATGAACTCGCTGTAGCTGGGCTCGTCCTCGCGCTGCACTTGGCTGTTCTTGTTGACCAGTTGCCAGAGCATGACGCCGAGCAGGATGATGACCAGCCAGATGACCAGGGTTCTTACTGTTGAACTTGAATTCACTTTATCCTCGCGTTTGCCCCGGCTCGCCGGGGCTCCCCAACCGCATGATTTTCGCTACTTCTGCTTCTTCCGACGACGGACCTTGGAATTCTTCGCCGCGCTGCCGCCCGCGGAGCGCAAGTCGCCGAGATTGCCTTCGAGGCCGCTGGGACCGGAAAGGCCATAGCCGACCCACATTCCATTAGATGCGGTGCGGAAGCCAAAGTAATCCGGCTCGATGGCCACGCGGCGGCCGGCGGTCTTGTCCAGCAGGACGGCCAGGCGGACGGAGCGGGGCTGGCTTTCGCCGATGCGGCGCAGGAGAAACTCCTGGGTGACGCCGGTGTCGAGCACGGCGTCAACCAGCAAAACGTCGCGGTCCTTGTGCCCGGGCCAGCTGCGAAAGAAAAGCTCGTGTTGCATTTTTCCGCCGCGTTCGATATCGCGCGTTTCCGCGGGCGCAAAATAGCAGGCCACGGGGCCCTTGAGGTGGCGCACCAGGTCCGCGGCGAACATGAAGCTGCGGTCCATGGCCACGACCACATCGAGGCGGCGCCCCTGGAGGTCCTTGTTGATCGCGCGGGCCATTTCGGCAACCCGCTTGGCGATGCGCGGGACGGAATACGTTGACCCATTGCGGAGCGTCACAGTTTTTCCTCGGTGATCACAACAGCCTTTCGTGTGCGCGCATCGGGCGCGAATTGGGCCGCGGCGGGCAGGCCGCGCACCCAGGCAATCGCGCCGCCGCTGGTCAGCACCGGCCAGGCGGCGCGCTCCCACCGGCCGAGGCGCTTTTCCAGAAGGAGGCGCTTCAGTTTGTGGGATCTCCCGCGGCCGGCGGGCTGAAAACGATCCCCCGGGCCGCAATTGCGCAGAACCAGCGGTCCATCCAGGCGGCCAAGATCCAGCACGACCGCGCCATCCTTACTAGTTTCTCGCCTCTTTGCAGGCCAGTCAATCACCATGAAGCGAAATGCGCACTCGATTTCGAGGACGCGGAGTGTCGCGCCGTTCTCGTCCAGGCGCAGAGGGTAGGAATAAGAGGGCAGCGGCTGTTCCCCTGCGGCGGTTTTGCGGCCGGGGAGAGCGGGGCCGGAGGGGCGCGGGCGAATGAGCAGGTCGTCGAGTTCGCGGCGAATTTCGATTTCTCCGGGAAGTTGCAGGGTTTTGCCGCCGTGGCCGGGCCCGGCGAGATCCAGGGCGGCGTCCAGGTGATGAGCGGTGAGCTGGCCGGGGCGAGTTTTTACGCTTTCGACCAGGCGCTTGAGCATGCGTTTGCTGATGGCCGGAGCGTGCTGGAACTGGCTGCCCCAGGGGCGGAGCAGATCGGCGGCGGGGATGCGCAAACCGGACTGGTCTTTTTTCGCGAGGGAGGCGATGCGATCTTCGGCTAGCGCGGCGAGGAGGGCCTCGTCTTCGCGGGCCTGCGCGGCGAGAGCGGAGAGATGCCGGGCCACGGCGGGCTGAAAGGTTTTCTCGATGAGCGGGAGCAGACGGGCGCGGATGCGGGCGCGCATGCGGGTGAGGTCCAGGTTGGTGGCATCTTCGCGCCAGGGCTGCTGGCGTTGTTTGAGGTAAGCGCGCAGTTCCTTGCGGCGCACGCCCAGCAGCGGGCGGAAGACGCACCCGGCGGCGGGATGAATGCCGCCGAGACCGGCGAGGCCGGTGCCGCGCAGGATATGCGCGAGGACGGTTTCGGCCTGATCGTCGGCGGTGTGGGCCACGGCAACGCGCGAACAGCGGCCGGAGTCCACGAGGGACTGAAAAAAAGAGTAGCGGGCGCGGCGGGCGGCGTCTTCGAGGTTGGCGCGTTCTTTTTTTGCGTTGCCGGCCACGTTGGCGGAAGCCGCGTGAAATTCCAGAGCATGGCGGGAGGCCAGTTGGGCCACGAACTTTTCGTCGGCATCGGAGAAACGGCCGCGAAGTTTGTGATTGAAGTGAGCGACAACGAGAACGAAACCGAGCTTTTCGCGGAGTTCGAGGAGGAGCAGCAGGAGAGCGACGGAGTCCGCGCCGCCGGAGACGGCGACGGCGATGCGTTCGCCCGCGCGAATCCGGAACTGGCGCTGGAGCGCCGTGGCAAGCCGGGCCGCTAAAATGCTCTTCCGCATTTGCGAATATCGTATCAGCAGTGGGGAGAAAAGGGAGGAGGTTCCCGCGGGAACCTCCGGGCCGATCCGCGCGCGGGGAAAAGCGGAGCTACTTTTTGATGGGTTGCGCCTGTTTGGCCTTGGCCACGATGTCGCGGACATCGCGCAGGAGGGACTGGGAGTCGTACACAACGCCGTCGCGAATGGTGTATTTCAGGGGGAATTGCTGCACGGCTTTGCGGTCCGTGCCGACGCGGGTGACGCCGCTGCCGTAAAGGATTTTGAGATCGGCGAGGGGATTTTCCGAAAGAAGGAGCAGGTCCGCGAGATAGCCCTGGCGGATGAGGCCGAGTTCGGGATTCTTGACCACCCTGGCGCCATTTTCCGTGGCAGCGTGAATGGTTTCAAGCGGAGAAAATCCGGCCTCTTCGAGCATTTCCAATTCGCGGATGGCGCCGAAGCCCCAGATTTCGAACAGGTAGCCGGAATCGGAACCGACGGCAACGGGGCCGCCGCTGTTCTTGTAATCGTTGACGAAGTCCAGCCAGCGGCGGTAGGCGCGCGCCCAGTCGGCTTCCTTGGTGGAGGTCCATTCATAGAAGTAGGAGGCGTGATGAGAAGGGTTGGGAAGAAAAGAGTCCATGACGGCGGGCAGGGTGAAGGTGGAATGCCAGGGAAGATTGGCAAGGCGGGTGGCGTCGCGATTGGCTTCGTAGATGTTGAAGGTGGGGACCATGATGAAGCCGGACCTGCGGCTGGATTCGAGCAGGGAGTCGATGACTTCGCCGTGGAGGCGATTCAGGTCGGCCTGCAGCCAGGAGCGGCCGGTTTCGAGGAAGCGGTCGGCTTCGTTGGAATAGTTGTAGCCGGGAGGAATATCCTGGATGGTGCGGCCGGTATAGGAGGACTCCGGGTAGCCGTAGTGGTGCTCGATGGTGGAAGCGCCTTCGGCGGCGATGCGCACGGCGTTCATGGGGTAAACGCCGTCCTGGCCGATGTGCACGGCGAGGCCCATGCCATCTTTTCTGGCCTGGTCGGAGATGGCGGCAAAGACGTCGGGCCAGAGGCCGGGCTTGCCGAAGATTTTTACGCCGTCCAGGCCCAAGGCGTGCCAGCGGTCCACGATCTCGCGCGCGCCCTGCGGGTTGGAGAAAGCGGGGTCGGTATCGCGCCAGTAGGGGTAGAGGTAGAGCCGGGGAGCAATGACGTGTTCGGCGAGCAGGCGCTTTCTCTCCGCGGCCATGGCCTGGGGGTCGAGATGGCCGAGGTTGAAGGCGCGCACGGTGGTGATGCCGTGGCCGAGCAGGAGTTTGTAAATGTATTCGGCGGGAACGTCCTTTTCGAAATTGATGTGGGTATGGACGTCAATGATGCCGGGCATGACGTACATGCCGCTGCCGTCGATGATGCGTTCGGGTGAATTTTCCGGTTTCGCTTCGTCATGGTCGGCTTTGGCTTCGGCGCGGGAGATGGCGTCGGCGCGCTGGATGCGGTCAATGCGATTGCCTTTGATGACGATATCCACGGGGCCGAAGGCCGGAGCGCCGGAGCCGTCAATGATGGTGACGTTTTTGATGACGAGGGAACGATAGGGGCCGGCCTGCTTTTCCGGGGCCGCGGATTTTTCCTGGGCAGCAGCGGGAAGCGTGGAGAACAGGGCGCAGCTTGCGACAACGGCAAGCAGGAAGATTTTGAAATTTTTCGGCATGGGAACTCTCCTTGGCGGAACTGCTGAAAACAAGGGGTACGGTTAGACAGGCTAAAGGCTTAGGGGCGGGATGTCCAGAGTTCTTCAAAGTGGAGATTCTACGTCCCGGTAAAAAGCACCGGGACTCAGAATGACAAACATAAAGTGTGCGCAGATGGCTAGCGGGCGCGGGCCATGTGGAAGAGGAAGAGGAGCAGGAGCTGGGCGTCGCGGAGGAGATTGAATGGCAGACGGATGAGAGGGATGCGGAACCAGCGGCGGGCAGTGCAGCGCTCGCGGACGGTTTGCCAGAAGGCGGCCAGGTCGGCGCGGGTGAAGACGGCGGCGGGAGCGAGCAGCGGGCTCCAGCGGGCGCGGAAGAGCTGCAGCTTGGAAGGAACGCGGAGGGAAGGGAAGTGCGCCTTGGCGCGCTTATAGGCGCATTGCAAATCGGCGAGGCGCATGCGGCCATAGACGGCGCGGATTTTGGCCAGCTCCTCGGCCACGCGCTGCTCGGCGGCGGAGGGATGGCGGGTTTGCAGCCAGAGCTCTTCCATTTCGGCGAGGACGCGGAACATGCCGCGGAGATGCTCGCGAATTTCCTTCGCGCGCATGCGGAAATAACTCCAGCGGGAGAGGAAGGGAAGTCCCGGGCGAAGATTTTTGCGGCTCTTGAGGCGAAAGAAGCCGCACATCATGGGGTGGCGCTGCTCGTTCTGGATGGAATTCTTGTACCAGAGGAAGCGCAGGAAATTGTTCCAGTAATTGGCGCGCGGGCCGCGCTGCAGGAGTTCCTTCATGTAGTCGAAGCTGTAGAAGGTGTTCCAGGCTTCGAAATAGGTGCGGCGCCATTCGCCGTCTTTCATCAGCGGGTGATGCATGACTTCGTGATGGGAATCGTAGCGGTTGAAGTCGGGGTCCATCCAGTCGCCGGCGCGGGACATGTGCAAGTGGTCCATGGAGCCGGGCAGGGGCATGAGCATGAAGAAGGAGGCGTGGTCGGGGCGCACTTCGCGCATGAGGAACTGCACGTCGCGGCGGACGGATTCGGCGGTGTCGTGAGGGAAGCCGATGATGTAGCCGACGTGGGAGGAGATGCTGGAGGAGCGGTAGGCTTCGATGAGTTGGGAAAACTCCTCGACGCGGTTCTGGTTTTTTCCGGCGGCGGCGAGATTGGCGGGGTTGACGCTTTCCATGCCGATGAAGACGTTGATGCAGCCGGCGCGGCGGGCTTTTTCGACGAAGTCGCGGATCTTCCAGGAGAGCACGTCCACCTGCATCATGAACTCGACGGGGATGTGTTCTTCTTCGCGGATGCGGATGAGGGAGTCGAAGATGGCTTCCCAGTTTTTGTTGCGGGCGAAGTTGTCGTCGGTGAAGAAATAGAAGCTGACCTTGTGCGCGCGGAAGTTGTGGCGCACGGCTTCGGCGATGTGTTCGGCGGAGCGGAAGCGCATCTTGCGCCCCTGCACGTTGATGATGGTGCAGAAGCTGCAATCGAAGGGGCAGCCGCGTCCGCAATCGAGCGTGCCGAAATTGGGAGCCACGAATTTGCGCAGATATTTTTTGCGCACGACGGGGATGGGCTTGGTGTAGAGGTCGGGCTTGGCGTTCAGGAAATCGTAGAGCGGCTGGAGGCGGCCGTGGATGGCGGCAAGGAGGATGTCGCCCCAGGTTTCCTCGACTTCGCCCTTGACGATGGTGACGCCGGCGTCGAGCAAGGCTTGAATGTCCGGGGGAATGGCGGGGAGCAGGGCCAGATAGCCGCTGACGTGGAAACCGCCGATGAGCACGGTGAGACCGGCGCTCCGAAATTCGCGGGCCAGGTCGGCGGCGCGGGGGAACTGGTTGGTTTGCACGCCGGCGAGGCAGACGATGGTTTTTGTGCGGGGGTTGCGCTGGGAGCGGCAGATGCGTTTTATCGGGATTTTGTCCACGGTTTCGTCGAGGACGTGGATGTTCACTTCGACCGATTCGCCCAGGCGTTTCTGGGCGATGAGTTCCTCGGTCAGGCCGGCCAGGCAGGCGAGGGTGTTGCTGGGCAGGACGCCGCGCCAGTGGCGCACGACGTAGCCGTCGTCGTCATATTGCGAGGGCTTGAGGAGCCAGAGATCCACCTTGCGGATGGGGACGGCGGGAGTTTCCGCGGCGGGCTTGTTTCGAGAAAGAAAACGCAACAGCACCTTTTAAGAATAGCACGATGGTGCGCGGTGTCTGTGACTAAACGCACGGCGGGCGAAAAAAAGCTATTGAGTTGCAATTGGAGAAGCGGGGGCATGGAAGGCGCCACCGGATGCTGCGCTGAAATTTTGGCGTGGGCCGAGAGAAACGCGCGCCGAAGACCGTGGTGGTCTCCGGCGCGCGCGGTTTTATTGGCCGGAAGAAGGAGCGGCGGTTTTCTTTGACCTGGGCCAGGGAGTGAGCATGGAGACGCTGCCCTGGTAGGCGCGATAGGCGTCGCCGTGGAAGGAAATCAGGTCGTGCTCCTCGAGTTGGATGGCCACGAGGATGTAGGCCGTGCAAACGGCGGCGAAATAGAGATGCCCCAGGGTCATGCGCGGGGCGCTCCAGAAGGCGATGATGAATCCGGTGTAGATGGGATGGCGCACCAGTTTGTAAAGGGACGGCGTGCCCATGGCCGGAGGTTGATAGGGCGTGCCGCGGAAATAGGACCACACCTGCTTCAGGCCGAAGAGGTCGAAATGGTCGATCAGGAAGGTGGAGACCAGCACGATGAGCCAGCCCAGGGCGAAGAGGACGAGCAGGACAAGCCGCCCCATTTCATTTTCCACATTCCAGATGGGCCCGGGCAGGGCCTGCCAGTAGCGGAAGATCAGGAGCAGCGCCGCGCTGGAGAGCAGGACGTAGGTGCTGCGTTCGATCGCGGGGGGAATCAGGCGGGTCCAGGCGCGCTTGAACCACTGGCGGGCCATGACGCTGTGCTGTATGGCGAAGACCGAAAGCAAAGCGGTGTTGAGCAGAATGCTGCGCGGCCAGGCCGCGGCGGCTTGCGGCTTGTCCAGCGTCCAGACAAACCAGATGGCATAGAGAAACGTGCCGAAGAAAATGAAATAGCAGAGCACGCCGTAGAGCAGGGTTGCGAACTTTTTCACTGGTCCTCCTTGGGAAGCAAATTGAGAAACCGAATATTCGCGGGAAGCCAGCCGGGCCCGATGAACGCGGCTATGCTAGGGAGATATGCGGCAGAGTGCAACAGAATTGTGACGAAAATAGGGAGCAGGAAAACAGAAAACAAGACACGTAGTTCTCTAATAGGCTTCGGAAAAACTCAATGGGAAGTGTCTGCAGCGCATGAAGTTGAGATTCTTTCCGACCGAGCCGGAATTTTCGATCGTCCCGGTAAAAAGCACCGGGACTCAGAATGACAGGTTTTCTTTTTTAGCAGTTTGTTAGAGATTGCCCTTGTATTCCGCGCCGTCCACCGGAACGCAGGCGCCGGTAATCCAGGAGGCGCGCGGAGAGACCAGGAAGGTGATGGCATTGGCGACCTCTTCGACAGTGCCCATGCGGCCTGCGGGGATGCGGCCGACGGCCATGTCGTAGAAGGGGCGATTCTCGCGCTTGGCCTTGGCCCACAATCCGCCGTCCCATTCGATCGCTCCGGGGGCCACGACGTTGACGCGGATGCGCTTGGGGGCCAGGGAGACGGCCAGCGTCTTGGAATGGCTGATGAGCGCGGCTTTTACGGCGGCGTAGGACGGCGGGAAACCCGCTTCGCGTCCGGCGATCGAGGACATGTGCACGATGGCGCCGCCGCCGCGTTCGGTCATCCAGGGGATGACGGTGCGGCAGGCGCGCACGGCGGCGAGCAGGTCCACGCTGATGCTGGCGGCCCAGCCGGCATCGTCGTCGGGGAAGGAGAAGGCGCTGGCGTTGTTGATGAGAATGTCCACGCCGCCCAGCGCGGTGCGGGCCGCTTCCAAAAAGGTATTCAGCTCGGCGGGCTTGCCGACGTCGCAGACTTGCGCGAAGGTTTTTACTCCTTTCTGGCGGAGTTCCGCTTCTGTGGCGCGTAGGGCGGCTTCTCCGCGGGCGCAAGTCGCCACGTGCGCTCCCTCTTCGGCGAGTTGCAGGGCGGCGGCTTTGCCCAGCCCCTTGCTGCCGCCGACGATGATTGCGCATTTTCCTTTCAGGCCCAGATCCATTGCGTCCTCCTGTATTTAATTTGCTAAGAAAATCCGCCGCGAACCATGCATCATCGCATCATCGTCCCGCTCATCCCAGCGCTGGGCGGCGCTGGTGCCAGTCGGTGGCCAGTTGGAAGGCGTGGGCGCATTCGATGCACACGTCCTCGCGCAGGGCGTCGGCGACGAATTGTATACCGATGGGCAGATTTTTTTCCTTGGTGAAGCCGCAGGGAACGGAGAGAGCGGGAAGGCCGGCAATGTTGGAAGCGGCGATGAGCTGGGTTTTGGGAGCGGGCTTGCGATTTTCCGGCGGCTGGCCGGTTTTTTCGCGCTCGCGGGCGGCGGCGTCGAAGTTGCGGTCGAGCGGCGGAGCGGGCGAAGTGCGGCTGGGAGCGACGAGCGCGTCATAGGAGTTGAAGATCTCGCCCATCGCGGCGGCGATCTGCGTGCGCAGGCGGAAGGCGTCGAGATAGTCGGAGGCTTTCAGTTCGAGAGCGCTGCGCAGGCCGGCGCGCTGGGTTTCGTCCACCAGTTCATCGAGGCGCGGGCTTACGATGAAAGGGCGGAAGATGGAAGCGGCTTCGCCGGTGTAGAGCAGCGTGGCCACCGGGCCGTAGGGAAAGTCCGGCAGATCGGCTTCTTCGACGCGTGCGCCAAGGGAGCGGAGCACGCGCACGGCTTCGTCGAAGCCCGCGCCGACTTCGGGGTCGCCGTCGGCGGGGAAATCGGGGCGGAGAATGCCCAGGCGCTTGCCGGCGAGCGAGCGGGCGCGCATCTCGTCATTGGGTGGCCACCAGTAGTAGGGCTCCTTGCGGGAAGTGGCGTCGCGGGGGTCTTCGCCGGCGATGGCGCTGAGGACGAGACCGCAATCAATGGCGGAGCGGCACATAGGGCCGAGCTTGTCCATGGTCCAGGAGAGGGCCATGGCGCCGTGGCGGCTGACGCGCCCGTAGGTGGGCCGCAGGCCGCTGACGCCGGAAAAAGCGGCGGGAGTGATGATCGAGCCGAAGGTTTCCGAGCCGATGGCGAAGGAGACGAGAGCGGAAGGAACGGCGGCGCCGGGGCCGCTGGAGCTGCCGCCGGCCCAATGGTCGAGATTGAAGGGGCAGCGGGAAGCGCCTTGCAGCGAGGCGTGGCCGCTGTTGTAGCCGCCGCCTCCGGCGAGTTCGATCATGGAGAGCTTGGCGACGAGGATGGCGCCGGCGTCGCGGAGTTTGCGGACGACGGTGGCGTCGTAGTCGAAGAGCTGATTTTTGAAGGGAGGCGCGCCCCAGGTGGTGGGAATGGCACGGGTGGCGAGCAGGTCTTTTGCGCCGTAGGGAATGCCGTGGAGCGGGCCGCGGGATTTTCCGGCGGCGATTTCGCGTTCGGCGGAACGGGCTTCTTCGAGGGCGCGTTCGCGGGTGAGCGTGGCCACGGCGCCGAGTTTAGGGCCGAGACGTTCGAGGCGGGCGAGGGTGGCTTCGGTGAGTTCGACGGGGGAAAGTTTGCGCGCCTGGAGCAGTTTGCCGAGTTCCTGGACGCTGAGGTAGAGGATGTCTTCGCCGATCATGAGGCTGCTCCTGGGGGCGTTCGTTGAATTCGAGATGCGCCGCAGTTGAGATCCTTCGGGCTGCAAAGAGCGCAGCCCTCAGGATGACAAGCGATTGAAATGATTTGCTTCATTTATTGACCGGTTGATTTTTGGTTCCCTGGCGCTTTTTTTCGCGGGGTTTGGCAGCGAAAAGGAAAGCGGGTTCGAGGTCGAGGGGGAGGGGTTTGGCGTGGAGGGCGGAGACGAGTTGATTGCGTTGGGAGTCGGCGCGCTTTTGCAATTCTTCGGCGCGGCTGGGCGCGGCGGGCGGAGGGGGAATCTGTTTGGGCGCGTCATGGGGAGGAGCGGGGAAGCGGAGAACGAAGGGAGCAGCGGCGGCGGCGAGAGAGGCGCGGAGTGAAAAATCCCTGCGGGAGATGGTTTTCATACGTTTTCCTCAGGCCCGAAAAAAAGGGCTGGTGTTTTTCAGGAGTGGATGGTAGCATGACGTTGTTGGCTATAGCCTCACCGCAAGTGAGTTGCTCACCTTAGCGCATTTCCTCAGTGATTGTGGAAAACGCAAAAGAAAGCCGAAGGAGATGTTGACAGACGGACATCTCTTGCGTATAGTCAATGTTTGTCTGTAGCCTTCCTGCAGGACAGGGAGGACCGCTCTTTGACAACCGATACGATGTGCCAGAATCCGTTCGAAACCATCCGGCTGTTCGAGCCCGGATGGGATGAGTAAATCGAGCGATCAACAATTCGCCTGGATGTTAAGCCCGGTTTGCACCGGGCTTTTCGCAGTTGTCCAGGCAACAGGCTTCAAACGAGAGTTTGATCCTGGCTCAGAGCGAACGCTGGCGGCGTGCTTAACACATGCAAGTCGAGTGCGCGTTTCCGTAGCAATACGGAAATGGCGCACGGCGCACGGGTGAGTAACACGTGGGTAATCTGCCCTCTGATGGGGAATAACCCCGGGAAACCGGGGCTAATTCCGCATAAGATTCCGAGAACGATGGTTTTTGGAATGAAAGCCGAAAGGCGTCGGAGGAGGAACCCGCGCACGATTAGCTAGTTGGCGGGGTAACGGCCCACCAAGGCTTTGATCGTTAGCTGGTCTGAGAGGATGGCCAGCCACACTGGAACTGAGACACGGTCCAGACTCCTACGGGAGGCAGCAGTGGGGAATCTTGCACAATGGGCGAAAGCCTGATGCAGCGACGCCGCGTGGGGGATGAAGCTTTTCGGAGTGTAAACCCCTTTCGATTGGGACGAATGCCCCGCAAGGGGAGTGACGGTACCAGTAGAAGAAGCCCCGGCTAACTACGTGCCAGCAGCCGCGGTAATACGTAGGGGGCCAGCGTTGCTCGGAATTACTGGGTGTA
>JBGQNE010000024.1:0-58220 GCA_041500985.1 Terriglobia bacterium
CCTTTGCCTCACGTGCATTTGGGGAAGTACGTCCGCTTTATCTGGGGCAGTCCCCAGCTTGAAGAGTGGATTGTCCGGCGTATAGTAGTAGTGAACAACAGGCATTTGGGACGGGTTCATTGAAAGGAGATGTATGAGAAGAACCCGCCACCATCAAGCAGGATATGTATTCCGGAAAGGTTCGACTTGGTATGTCCGCTATCGCGAGGATGTGGTGCTCAAGGACGGCTCGATTGAGCGCGTCCAAAAGTGCCGCCGGCTCGCCGAGGCTGCCGGACCATATCATTCAAAATGTGCTGTCCAACTATTGGCCGAGGATGTTCTCCGGCCATTCAACGACGGTACGTCTTCCCCGGAGAGTACGATGAGTCTCAACCGGTTCATCGAAGGCTCGTACTTGCCCTACGTAGAGGAACAGAAACGTCGTTCCACCTACTGTGGGTACAAGAACGTTTGGCTGCGATATGTGAAGCCGGATGGCGAGCTACCGCTCCGCGAAATCAGGACGCTTGACGGCGAGCAGATGTTGAAATCCATTGCCCGCCGCGAAGACCTGAATCGCCTGACGCTTGGCCACATTAAGCATTTTCTCAGCGGCGTGTTCCGGTACGCACGCCGCAAGGGCGTTCTGAACAGTCCGAACCCCATGCATGATGTCGAGATCCCGAAGGCGCGTCCTGCGGGCGAAACTCATGCATACTCGCTCGATGAGGAAATGCGAATGCTGGCTATCCTTCCCGAACCCGCCGCCACCGTTGTTGCAGCGGCGGCATTCACGGGAGCGCGAAAGGGCGAACTGCGGGCGTTTTTCTGGGAGAACTACGATGGCTTCGAGATTCGGGTGATGAAGTCCGCTTGGCGAAGCCATGTAGAAGAACCGAAGCGTCCAAAGAGCAAGGCGGCCATTCCGGTCCTAAAACATCTAAAAGTGTTTCTTGACCGGCACCGCGTTGCTTGCGGCAATCCAGCTCGTGGATTTATTTTCACGAACGACGTGGGAAAACCCATGAACCTGGATGCACTAGCGAGTGATGTCATCCGGCCCGCATTGGCAGCAGCGCACATGGAGTGGCACGGCTGGCACGCGTTTCGACGCGGGCTGGCCACCAATCTCCACCGGCTCGGCATTTCCGACAAGGTGATTCAACAAATCCTGCGTCATGCGAACGTCACCACGACGATGAACATATACGTGAAGACCGTTAGCAGCGACGCGGCGGCAGCGATGAAGGCCTTGGAAGAGATGTGTGCAACTACTGTGCAACCAGCGGCTCTTGGCAGCTCTCGCATAATGTAGAAATGGATCGGGGTTTTAACGTGCAAGCCTTTACGCTATATGCAGTTAGAAAGCTATGGCGGAGAGGGGGGGATTCGAACCCCCGGTACAAGTATTAGCTCGTACAACGGTTTAGCAAACCGCCGCCTTCAGCCTCTCGGCCACCTCTCCGCGGCGCCCGGCAGGAAGAATTCGCACCGGACCCACGAAGTATAGCATGCTCAAGTGAGCCAAAATAGCGTACCGGCTCTCTTCCACTCTTTTTTTTCCTCCAGCGAGCCGGACGATTTCTGCCAGGCAATGACCCCTGTCTCGCGAAGGCCAAGCGTGGCTGCTCGTTGATTCGACAAGTATTTCCGCTCTTTTTCGACGCGCCACAGGAAACTTTTGGGCCGGCAATGCGTATAAAAGGATAGACTAGAGGACGGGCGATTGCGGATCAGCGGGGACTACGGCGCATACCCCCTCCACGGACCAGCGCGAAACGCCTGATCAGCCATGTAAGCGATTGAAGGGAAAGAAGATGAAGAAGTGGCAAAAAATTGGTATCGGAGTGGGCAGCGCGGCCGTTCTCGGCGCAATTGTGCTTTTCAGCATCAACCAGGCCAATAAGGGCGTGGTCACTGTTCAGACCGCCAAGGTCGCCAGGCAGGATCTGGTCTCCCAGGTCACCGCCTCGGGCGAAATCAAGCCCACCACCTACACAAATGTCTACGCCGAGGGTTTCGGCAAGATCACCGCCCTCCTCGTCAAGGAAGGCGAACAGGTCAAAAAGGGCGACCACCTCCTCCTCCAGGAGAGCGTCCAGCAAAGCGCCGACGTGCAGGCGCAGGCCGCCGCGCTGACTTCATCCGAAGCCGGCATTCTCGCTTCCGACGCCAATTTCAAAGCCACGCAAGCCGATCTCCGCCAGCGCCAATCCGATGTCGAGCGCACCAAGCTGGACTGGGATCGCAGCCAGGGTCTTTTCAAGGACGGCCTGATTCCCAAATCCGAATTTGACACCCGCCGCGCCGCCTATGAAAGCGCCGTCGCCGCCGAAGCCGCCAGCGAAGCCCGCGTGTCGCAACTGCGCGCCGAAACCGAGCGCTCCCGCGCGCAAAACGCGCAAAATCAAGCGGTCCTCGTGCGCACCCGCGACACTCTGCGCAAGACCACCTACACCTCGCCCATCAACGGCATCATCAGCTATCTGCCCGTGCGCGTCGGCGAAAACGTCGTCCCCGGCATTCAGAACGCCACCGGCAGCTTCCTCATGACCATCTCGGATATGTCCGTGGTCACCGCCGAAGTCAAGGTGGACGAAACCGACATCATCAACGTAAAAAACGGCATGGATGCCGACGTCACCATTGATGCCATTCCCGGCAAAACCTTCAAGGGCAAGGTCACCGAAATCGGCTCGCAGGCCGTCCTGCGCAGCTCCGGCCTGGCCACCACGCAGACCACTGCGAGCACGCAGGAAGCCAAGGACTTCAAAGTCGTTGTCACCCTCGCCGCTCCTCCCTCCAATCTGCGCCCCGGCCTTTCCGCCACCGCCAAGATCAGGACCGCCGAGCGCAAGAATATTCTCTCCGTTCCCATTCAGGCCCTGGCCGTGCGCACCCGCAAGGAACTCGAGGAAGCCGCCAAGCTCGCCAAGGGCACGTCCGAGGAAAGCGTCACTCTGGCCGCTCCTCCTCCCGCCGCCGGGAGCGACAACAAGAAAGAGGAAATTCAGGGCGTTTTCCTGGTCCGCGGCAAAAAAGCCCTGTTCACTCCCGTCGAGACCGGCATCAGCGGCGTCACCGACATCGAAGTCACCTCCGGACTGCAACCCGGCGATGAAATCGTCACCGGAAGCTACAAGGCCCTGCGCACGCTGAAACCGGAATCCTCGGTGAAGGTGGACAATAGCGCCCCCAAGAAGCAGCCGGAGCAGTAGCCCGGGAACTTTATAGATTTTTCGTCTGCCCAAGGAGCCGCCGCATGGCCGTTGAAACGCAAGCCCCCGAATCCTTCCGCGAGGACCTGGTCTCCTCCGGCACGGTCATCAAGACCGAAGACCTCACCCGCTACTACCAGATGGGCGACGAAGAGGTTCAGGCCCTGCGCGGCGTCAGCCTGGAAATCCGCAAGGGCGAATATGTCGCCATCATGGGCCCCTCCGGCTCCGGCAAATCCACCTTGATGAACCTCATCGGCTGCCTCGATTCCCCCAGCTCCGGACGTTACTGGCTCGCCGGCCGCCTCGTGAGCGAACTGGACGACGACGACCTGGCGCACATCCGCAACAAGGAAATCGGTTTCGTCTTCCAGACTTTCAACCTGCTTCCCCGGGCCACCGCTCTGCACAACGTCGAACTGCCGCTCATCTACAGCGGAACGCCCTCCGAGGAACGCATCGAGCGCGCCAAAAAAGCCCTCGAACTGGTGGACCTGATTCCGCGCATGATGCACAAGCCCAACGAGCTGTCCGGCGGGCAGCGCCAGCGCGTGGCCATCGCCCGCGCCCTGGTCAATAACCCCTCGATCATTCTGGCCGACGAGCCTACGGGCAATCTCGACTCCAAGACTGGCGACGAAATCATGACCGTTTTCGAACGCCTGCACTCCGAAGGCAACACCATCATCGTGGTCACCCACGAGCACGACATCGCCCAGCACGCCCACCGCATCATCCACATCAAGGACGGCAAAATCTTCTCCGACGAAGCCGTCAAGAAATAGCGGGTTAAAAAACACGCCGCCTGCGGCAAAACGCCCAACATTTCCAAAATGACAATTCTCTTCTTGTGCTAACTTTTCTATAACTACTTTGCTTTCAATGCATTAATACAACTCCCCGCTTCTTCCACTTGGCAGTCCAATTGCACTTTCCCCGCTCAGGTCTGCTCTTCCATGACACAACAGTCCTCCAGACTTCTTCTGGTCGCGGCGATTCTGGTGGTCGGACTGGGCACAGCCCGCCATTTCCTCGTGCCCAAAACCTTTGGGCAGCGCGGCCATTACCGCGCCGCCGCGGTGGACGCCATCGAAAAACTGCCCATCCGCTACGCCGGGCGGGAGGCCTGCGCCCTGTGCCACGCGGAGATCGTGGCCACCCACAGCAAGGCCCGCCATCAATCCGTCTCCTGCGAAGTCTGCCACGGGCCGGCCGCGGCGCACACGGAATCCCCCGCGGACATCAAGCCGCCCGCTCCGCGCACCCGCGGCTATTGCCCGCTGTGCCACGGCTACGACCCCACGCGCCCCACCGGCTTTCCGCAGATTGATCCGGTGTCGCACAATCCGGTGAAAGCCTGCATCAGCTGCCACAATCCGCACGCCCCGGAACCGCCGCACACGCCCGAAGAGTGCGGCGCCTGCCACGGGCAGATCGCGCGCTCCAAGGCGGTTTCGCGCCACGCCCAGCTCCCCTGCGTGCAGTGCCACACCACGCCGGAAAAGCACAAGGTCACTCCGCGTCTGGTGCATCCGGAAAAACCGCGCACCCGCGAATTCTGCGGCAGTTGCCATGCCCAGGATGCTCGCAGCCCCAAGGAAATTCTGCGCATTGACATGCAGTCCCACAACGCCCGTTACCTGTGCTGGCAGTGCCACTATCCTCACCAGCCCGAGGGGGATTGATGGACGACCCCAAACGCAATTCGCCCTGCAGCGAGCAGCCGGTTTCGGAAAACCGCCGCGAATTCCTGCACACCTTTTCCCTCGCCGCGCCCCTTCTCCTGCTCGGGCTGCGCATCTCCGCCGTCGAAGCCCTGGCGGCCGAGCCCGCAGGCGCCTACAACGCCCGCGACCATTATTACGGCATGGGCATTGACGTCTCCAAATGCATCGGCTGCGGCCGCTGCGCCGACGCCTGTAAAAATGAAAACGACGTTCCGCGCGAGCCCTACTACTTCCGCACCTGGGTCGAACGCTACGTCATCGGCGCCGACGGCGAAACCGACGTGGACAGCCCCAACGGCGGCATCGGCGGCTTCACCTCCAAGACTCCCGACAAGGAAATCCTGCGCACCTTCTTCGTCCCCAAGCTGTGCAACCAGTGCACCGATCCGCCCTGCGTTCAGGTCTGCCCCGTGGGCGCCACCTTCGCCACCGAAGACGGCGTGGTCCTCGTGGACAACGACTATTGCATCGGCTGCCGCTATTGCATCCAGGCCTGCCCCTATGGCGCGCGCTTCCTCGACCCGCGCACGAAGACCGCCAACAAATGCACCTTCTGCTACCACCGCGTGGTCAAGGGCCTGCTCCCCGCCTGCGTCGAGGTCTGCCCCACCGGCGCCCGCGTCTTTGGCGACCTTCGCCAGCGCAACAGCCCCCTGGCCCGCTTCACCCGCTTCAACAAGATCATGACCCTCAAACCGCACCTCAACACCAAGCCCAAGGTGTTCTACGCGCAGTTGGATGAGGAGGTACGTTAACCGTGGATCCTCTGCAGGAAGTTCTTCGCCAGGTGACCGGGTACATTTACCCCAATGAAGTCGAGTTGCAGTGGGGCTTGCTGGTCGTGGTCTATCCCTACCTCACCGGCCTGGTCGCCGGCGCCTTCATTCTGGCCTCGCTCGTGCGCATCTTCGACGTCAAGGAAATCCAGCCCACCTACCGCCTCGCTCTGCTCACCGCTCTGGCTTATCTGATCGTCGCTCCGCTGGCTCTGCTGGCCCATCTCGGCCATCCCCAGCGTTCTTTCGAAATTTTTCTTACTCCTAACTTCCATTCGGCCATGGCCATGTTCGGTTTCGTCTACGCCTGGTACCTGATGGTGGTCCTGCTGCTGGAAATCTGGCTGGACTACCGCAAGGACATGGTGCTGTGGGCGAAAAAGGAAACCGGCCTGCTCCGCTGGACCCATCTTCTGCTGACCCTCGGCGCCACCGACCTCTCCCCCAACGCTCTGCGCTTCGACCGCAGCGCCAGCCGCTTCATCACCCTCATCGGCATCCCCTCGGCTTTCCTCCTGCACGGCTACGTCGGCTTCATCTTCGGCTCGGTCAAGGCCAACCCCTGGTGGTCCAGCGTGCTCATCCCCGTGGTCTTTCTCTTCTCCGCCATCGTTTCCGGAATCGCCCTCATGCTGCTCATCTACTTCCTGAGCACCCTGCTGCGCGGCAAGCCCGTGGACATGCCCTGCATGGACAAGCTGGCCACCTTTCTCTTCTACGCTCTGGTCGTGGATTTTTCCCTGGAAATGCTGGATTTCATCCACCGCCTCTATGAAGCCGAAGAGTCCATCCACATCCTCTCGCAGCTTGTTTTCAGCCGCCTGTTTCTCAGTCTGATCATCCTGCAGGCTTTTCTCGGCACCGTCATCCCGCTGATCCTGCTCGGCTCGGTCTCGCCCGCCCTCCGCCGCAAGGGCATCCTCAATCTCCCCGAAGAGCTTCGCCGCCTGCTCTACGCCGGCGCGGCCATCCTCATCCAGATCGGCATCTTCAGCACCCGCTGGAACGTGGTCATCGGCGGCCAGCTTTTCTCGAAAAGCCTCCGCGGCCTCACCACCTACAAAATGCAGCTCATGGGCCTCGAAGGCCTGTTCACCTCCGGCTTCCTGCTTCTCCTGCCCATCCTGATCCTCTTGCTGCTGATCTACATCCTCCCGCCCTGGGCGGAGTCCGAGCAGCACGTGGAAACACCTCCCGGCAATTAGCCACGCACGCAGAAAGCGGAGCGCGACGTCCTGCGCCCAACCGGGCCAAGGCTTGTCTCGCTCCGCTTTCTGAATTTCGCGTTTTCAGTAGTTCCGAAAAATCAGTCCGCCCACGCCAGGAATCCCGGCACGATGAGTCCCACCACCGGAATGATCATCAAAATTCCCCAGAAGCTGGCCTTGCCCCGCGCTTCCGCGATGCCCATCCACGTAATAACCAGGATCACGATGTTCACCAGGGGAATCAGGCAAAGCACGATCCACCAGATCGGCTTCTTGGCGATATTCAGCATCAGGAGGATATTGGCGATGGGAATCCACGCCAGCCAGGCGTTTTCCGTCTTGGTCTTGTTCGCGATGGTCATCAGCGCCAGCGCCATGTACACGTACAGCGCCGCCACAAACAGAAGCAGGAACATCATCATGCCCGCAATGCCCGCCACCGCCGCCTTGGGTATCTCGTCATCCGCGCTTTGCGCGAAGGCCCCGCCCGCCAAAGCAAGCGTCACCGCCGCCATCAGAGCCCCTCTCATCCCTGCAAAAAGACTGGTTCGCAGCTTCATCGGCCTTTCTCCTTTGTGCACATGAATCGATTGCATTCCGCCGGGGTTGCCGGCCGCTCTGGGATCTCAGACTCGGCTTCAGTCTGCGCTTAGGCGCAATGTAGTGAATTAACGCAAACCTGTCAAAACTATCTTGCCCGCTGGTTCGCGGGCGGCACTGTCCCTTTTCTCAACTCCTCTCTTGCCCGGTTTTCGCCAGTATTTCCCGGAACAGCCGCACCGTGTCCGGCGAATGTCCGCCGTAGTGATTATTGGCGAACGCGAAAACCGCAATGCCCCGCCCCTGAAACTTCTTGCACGCTTCCGCCCACGCGCGCAGCTCCCGCCTCCGGTCCACGATGGTCTTGTCCCAGCTCTTGGTCTGCTCCTCGATGCCTTTGCGGTCGCCCAGCCAGCGGATATACGTAAAATCCGCCGTGAGGGGATCGATTTTCTGCAGCACTTCCCCAATCGGCGGCATCCAGGAATGGTCAATCAGCGCCAGGGCCACGCCGCGCTCCCGCAGCGCATCCCCCAGCGCCGGCACCAGCCAGTTCTTATTGCGAATCTCCACCGCAAACCGGTATCCCGCCGGCAATTTCGCCAGGAACGGCCGCAGCCGCGCAAAAAACGCCGCTCCATTCACGAATTTGGCCTTATTGAAGTAGGGAAACTGAAACAGCAGCGGCCCCAGCTTCTCCCCCAGCAGATCCATCACCCCGAGAAAGTTTTTCAATTCCTCGCCGCAGTCCACCAGCATTTTTTCGTGCGTAATGATCTGCGGCGCCTTGGCCGCAAACACGAAGTTCGCCGGCGTCTTTGCGTGCCATCCGCGCACCACGCTGGCCGCCGGCGCCCGGTAAAACGTGCTGTCCAATTCCACCGTATCGAACTGCGTGGCATAGTAGGAAAGATATTCCGCGGGCTTCATCCCCGCCGGATAAAAACTTCCCGGCCAGCCTGGCGCCGTGAACGCCGAAGTCCCCAACCGTATGCCCGCCTCGCTCATCGCGCGATTCTATCCCAGCCCCGGAATACCGGCCAAATAACTCTTCTTCTTGCCACTTCCGAGTTGACAGGCGCATCCGCTACGGCTAGATTTCACCTTTGTCGCTGGTTTCCAAGCGGCATGAACCTCTTCGCTAAGAACTCCACGAAAGGAAAAATATCCCCATGAAAAAAGCAATCCGGGCCCTGGCACTCTCCGCGGGACTGCTGTCTCTCCTCTTCTTCGCCCTGCAGGCGCACACCCAGACGGAAAAGAAAACCGCCAAGAAAGCGGTAGCGAAGTCCGAAAAGAAAGAAGCAAAGAAAGTAATGTCCAAGGAAGAAAAGATCAAGCGCGCCATGATGGCCGGCCCGGCCTCCATCTCCGCCGATGCCACCATCCTCGACTGGGACATGACCGAACTGCGCAAGGGCGCCAATGACTGGACCTGCCTCCCCGACCGCCTCGGCAACGACCCCTGGTGCATCGACAAGACCTGGCTCGGCTTCCTCCACGCTTACATGAAGAAGGAAACGCCCACCATCACGCAGACCGGCTTCGGCTATATGCTGGTCGGCGATTCCGCGGTCAGCAACACCGACCCCTATGCCACCGCTCCCACTCCCGAAAACGAATGGATTCCCAACGGCGGCCCGCACATCATGATCCTGCTCCCCAACAAGGAAGCCCTGGCCGGCCTGCCCACCAAACACAGCAACGGCGGCCCCTTCGTCATGTGGGCCAATACACCCTACGCCCACATCATGGTCCCACTGGGCGGAGCGAAGCACATGCACATGGACATGGCCGGCCACGACAAGAAGGCCGCCCACTAAACCTCATCCCGGGGGAAAATCCGCCGAAATGCCGCCCATGCCCCGGTCGGGCCGGGGCATGGGCTTTTCCCCCGCCAGGATTGCCCAAAATCACGCGAAATGGGCTATACTAAAAGGCTCTGGGAGGACTAGAAGACTGTGTTGACGATTCGTCTGGCAAGGATTGGCAAGAAGAAGAAGCCGTTTTACCGCGTCGTGGTCATTGAACGCACCCGCGCGCGTGACGGCCGCACCGTGGACCTGGTGGGCACCTATGACCCGCTCAAGAAGCCCGCGGAAATCAAACTCAACGTCGAGCGCATCAAGCATTGGCTCGACCACGGCGCGCAGCCGAGCGACACCGTGCGCAGCTTTCTCCGCCTGCAGAAAATCGCCTAGCGCATTTCCCTGCGGCTTTTGCTGAGCATGACTGCCTGCGTCGCGGCCCTGCGCCGGACGCAGCGTTTCGGTAATTCCCATTGGCGTGGAGGTACCCGATGAAAGAACTGGTCGAGGCCATCGCCAAAGCGCTGGTGGACCACCCCGAAGACGTTCAGGTCAACGCCGTCGAAGGACCGCAGTCCGCCGTCTTCGAGTTGCGCGTCCATCCCGAAGACCTCGGCAAGGTCATCGGCCGGCAGGGACGCACGGCCAAGGCCCTGCGCACCATCCTTGGGGCCTCCAGCGTCAAGGCCAAAAAACGCTTGACCCTCGAAATTCTCGAATAGCGCCGCCCCCGTGCCTTCCTCCTCCGATTCCTACATGACCCTCGCGCGAATTCTCCGCCCCCGCGGCATCAAGGGCGAAGTCTCCGCGCAAATCCTCACCGACTTTCCCGAACGCCTCCTCAAACTCCGCGAAGTTTTTCTTTCCACCGGCCAGGGCCAGCCGCGCAAAGCCCGCCTGCGCCGCGCCTGGCTCCACGGCGACCGCATCATCTTTCATTTCGAAGGCTGCGACTCCATGAACGACGCCGAAAAATTCCGCAACCTCGAAGTCCAGCTCCCGCTCTCCCAGCGCACTCCTCTCGCCAAGGGCCAATACTACGTCAGCGACCTCGCCGGTTGCTCTGTCTTCGAACGCGCCAACCCCAGCACCCCCCTCGGCACCGTCCGCGACGTCGAATTCGCCGGCGCCGCTCCCCTCCTCGCCGTGGACACTCCCCGCGGCGAACTCCTCATCCCCCTCGCAGAAGATATCTGCACCCTCATCGACCCCGCCAACCGCCGCATTGAAGTCGTCCTCCCCGACGGACTGCTCGAACTCAACGCGAAACCGTAATTCACTCTCGGCCTCTGCCACGAGTCACGCTCCCTAGCATGACATCTCCCACCTCCTCCGCTACACTGGCTCCAGATGCGCTTCGACCTCATCACCATCTTCCCGGAATTTTTCTCCGGGCCGCTGGACCACGGCATCGTCCGCCGCGCCCGCGAGGCCAATCTCGTCCAAATCCACGTGCAGGACCTGCGCGAATTCACCCATGACCGCCACCGCACCGTGGACGACCGCCCTTTCGGCGGCGGCGAAGGCATGGTGCTCAAGCCCGATCCGCTCTTCGCGGCGGTAGAGTCGCTGCTGGGCCACGGCGTGGGCGACGCCGCGCAGCCCGTCCCGCGCGGCCCCAAAACCGCCATCGTCCTGCTCTCCGCCGCCGGAAAACTTTTTACGCAGGAAACCGCGCGCCGCTACGCGCAACTCGACCGCATCATCTTCATTTGCGGGCGCTATGAAGGAGTGGACGAGCGCGTCGCCGAACATCTGGCCACCGAAGAAGTTTCCATAGGCGATTATGTGTTGAGCGGAGGTGAACTCCCCGCCGCGATTATTCTGGATGCCGTCACCCGCCTGCTTCCCGGCGCGCTGGGCAATGAGGCGTCATCGGTCAACGAATCGTTCAGCGTCGCCGCGGATGTTGCCGTCGCGGACACCGTAGGGGCACGGCATGCCGTGCCCCTGCCGGACGCTGCCGCGCAGCCCACCGCCCGCCTCCTGCTTGATTTCCCGCACTACACCCGCCCCGCCGAATTCCGCGGCTGGACCGTCCCCGAAGTCCTCATCGGCGGCAACCACGCCGAAGTCGCCAAATGGCGCCGCGCCGCCGCCCTCGAAAAAACCCGCCGCAATCGCCCGGATCTGCTCACGGCCTCGGCACGCCCGTAACGCCTCCACGGTTTGCAAACCAATCTTCCAGCGCGTATATATAAAGTTCACAGGAGGCAACATGAAGAAACAGTTTTTTCTAATCGCCGCACTCGCTCTGACCGTCGCGAGCCTGGCCCTGGCGCAGGATGACAAGAGCAAGCGCCCCAGCCCCCCGGCCACCGCCGAACACAAATTCGCCGACGGCGCATCCGTCAAAATCGATTACAGCAGCCCGCGCATGAAGGCCCGCAAAATATTCGGCGGCCTGGTGCCCTACGGCCAGGTCTGGCGCACCGGCGCCAACGAAGCCACCAGCTTCGTCACCACCGCCAACCTGACCATCGGCGGCAAAGCCGTTCCCGCCGGCAGCTACACCCTTTTCACCATTCCCGGCGAAAAATCCTGGACGCTGATCCTCAGCAAAAAAACCGGCCAGTGGGGCACGGACTATCCCGGCGAGAAGGAAGACCTCCTGCGCGTCGAAATGCAAGTGAGCGCCACCACCGCGCCGGTCGAAAATTTCACCATCGCATTCGACGGCACGGGCCCAAAATCCGCCACGCTGCGCCTCGAATGGGAATCCACGCGCGCCACCGTGGCCATCACCCAGCCCTAGCCCAGCGCTCTATCTTATTGAAAACGCAATTCTTTCCGGGCCGGGCGGCTTCCGCTTCCTGGCCTAGGAAACTCCCCGCGGGGAAGTCACTAGGCATTTGCTCCCGATTCGCATATAATTACGGTTTGGCTTGGAAGTGCTGGCCCCACCTGAGCGGGTCTGCAGGAAAATAAGGACATGAATCCGATCATTCGAAAGCTGCACGAAGCGCAACTGCGCAAAGATCTTCCCGACTTCCGCCCGGGCGACACCATCAAAGTGAACGTCCGTCTGCGCGAAGGCGAAGGCGAAAAGGAAAAAGAGCGCCTGCAGGCCTTTGAAGGCGTGGTCATCTCCAAGAAAGGCCGGGCCTCCGGCGCGACCTTCACCGTCCGCCGCGTCAGCTTCGGCGTGGGCATCGAGCGCATCTTTCCCCTGCACTCCCCTTCGATCAGCTCCATCGAGGTGCTGGGCAAGGGCAGCGTGCGCCGCGCACGGCTCTACTACCTCCGCGATCTGCGCGGCAAAGCCGCGCGCATCAAGCGGGCCGCGCGCGTGGTCGTTCCGGCCGGCGGCGAAACCACCGCTTAATACTTTTATACCTCTACTGCAAAAGGCGCGGCGCAAACTGCCGCGCCTTTTTTTATGCACAGCCACCGCCGCCCGCTTCTCCCGCGCCGTGCTAGAATCCCCCTCCAATGGCTCGTTTGTGCTCATCCCGTTTCGAGCGCGAGGCCCGCAAACTCGGCTGGTCGCGCATCGCCGGCATTGACGAAGCCGGCCGCGGTGCCCTCTTCGGCCCCGTGGTCGCCGCCGCCGTGCTCCTCAACCCCAAACGCCGCATCACCGGTCTGGACGATTCCAAAAAACTTTCTCCCGAACGCCGCACCGAACTGGCTCTGCGCATCCGCGAACACGCCCTGGCCTGGGCCGTCGCCGAAGTCGACGCCCAGCGCATCGACGCCTGGAACATTTACCAGGCCAGCCGCCAGGCCATGTCCGCCGCCGTCGAACAGCTCTCCATCCGCCCCGATTATCTCCTCATTGACGCCATGCATCTCGATCTCCTGATCGAGCAGAAATCCCTGATCAAAGGCGACGCCCGCTCCGTCTCCATCGCCGCCGCCTCCATCCTCGCCAAGACGCACCGCGACCTGCGCATGCTCGAATGCGACGCCGCCTACCCCCTCTACAATCTGGCCCGCAACAAGGGCTATGGCACTCCCGGCCACCTCGAAGCCCTGCGACGGCACGGCCCTTCCCCTCTTCACCGCCATTCCTTCGCCCCGGTCCGCGAAGCCGGCTGCTGGTCCATCCGCGCCACTCAGGCCCCCTTGCCCCTGGAACCCGTTTCTTCCTGATTTATTCCCCCGCTCCGCCCCTCCAAACTTCCCCCGCGTGCCTTATCCGGCACGGGATAACTGCCTACTCACACTCTTCTCACCTCGCATTGACTTGCCTTTTTCCCGCCTGTTAGGGTTAAGAGTGCACGAATGTCGCCTGCCTCACTGGCGTGGGGGCCGCGGATGATCCCTTTCGGCAGGCTGGGAGTTCCATTGTTCGAGTTCTCGAATGGCCTATAACAAGAGCAAATACGTCGAAGCAGCCCAGAAGCTGCTCAATCAGGGAAAAGTCCCTCAGGCCATCGCCGAATATAAGTCCATTCTGAAGTACGAGCCGAATGACCAGGTCACCTTGATGACCGTCGGCGAACTCTACATCCGCCAGGGCGAAACCAATAACGCCATGGAGTATTTCGAGCGCCTGGCCCAGGTCTTCGTCAACGACGGTTTCCTCACCAAGGCCATCGCCGCCTACAAGCGCATCGTCCGCCTGGCTCCCGAGGAAGTCCGCCCCCTCGAAAAACTCGCCGAACTCTACGTCCAGCAGGGCGTCATGAGCGAAGCGCGCCCCATCTTCCTGCAGCTCGCCGAACTGCACCTCAAGAACAACCGGCAGATCGAAGCCGTGACCCTGCTGAAAAAACTCCTGGCCGCCGAACCCGACAATTTGCGCATTCAAATTCGCCTCGCGGATCTCCACCAGGCCCTCGGCCAGTCCGACGAAGCCGAACAAGCCTATGTGGAAGCCGCCCAGCGCGCCCTGGCCCGCGGCGAATACGCCGAAAGCGAAAAGCTCGCCGAAAAAGCCCTCAAGATTCAGCCCCAGAGCGCCGGCGCTCTCACCATCCGCGCCCGCTCCTTTGCCGCTCAAAACCGCACCCAGGAAGCCATTCAGCAGCTTCAGAAGCTCCCGGACATCGCCAACGGCGGCGAGCATGCCGATTTCCTTCTCGAGCTCTACCTCAAGAATTCCAATTGGAACAAAGCCGCGGAACTGGCGCAGAGCTTCTTCCAGGCCAACCCCAAGAATTACGCCCCGCTGCAAAAGGCCGCCGAGGCCATGCTCGCCGCGCGCGAGTTTGATTCCGCCAAATCCCTCATCGGCTGCCTGCGCGAGCCTCTTTTTGCCGCGGGCGAGACCGAGCCCATCATCAAACTCCTTTCCGATCTTGCTTCCCAATTGCCCGATGAGACCGAGCCCCAGGAATGGCTCGTCGACGCTTTCCAGCGCATTTCCGATCCCTACCGCCTCACCGACGCCCAGATTCAGCTCGGCGACGCCCTGGTGAACTCCGGGCAGACCGATCGCGGCAGGAAGCTTTTCGAAGAAATTCTCAAGGCCCAGCCTGACCACGACAATGCCCGGCAGAAACTCAACGCCCTCCTGCGTTCCTCCGGCCAGGGCGGCGCCGTGGTCCCGGACAGCGTGCCGGCTCACGCCGAGGAATTTTTCGTCACCGATCTGGCCAAGCAGGATGCCCCCAGAATCTTCCGTGGCGATGAGGAAGAGAAATCTCCTTCTTCTTCGCCGGCCGACGGAGAAGATGCGCTCGATCCCGAGACCGAACGCTTCGTGACCCAGTCCCTCACCGACGTGGATCTCTTCGCCAGCTACGGCCTGACCCAGAAAGCCATCAGCCTGCTCGATGCCGTTCTCAAACGTGCCCCACGCCACACCGCGACCATCGAAAAAATGCTCGATTTCGTCGTCGGTTCCGGCGATAACCGCCGCACCGCCGAACTCGCTGGCTCCCTCGAACGGATCTACGCCGACCGCAACGACGCGCGCAATTCCGCCCGCTTCGGGGAAATGCGCCGCCGCTACCAGCGCGCCGCCGGCCTCTCCGATGAGGATGTGATGCCGGCTCCTGCGGCCCCCGCTGCGGCTCCACCTGCTCCTGCTGCCGCTACTCCTCCTCCCGTTATCCCTGCGCCTCCTCCTCCGCCCCCGGTAGCGGCGCCCCCTGTGATTCCCGCCGTTGCGGCCATTCCCGCCGCCCCGGCTGAACCTCCTGTTCCCGTGGAAATTCCCCAGGAAGCTCCCGCCCTGCAAAGCGCTGTTCACGAGGTGGACTTGTCCGGCGGGTGGAACTCGGTCGCGCCCGAAGAAGCGCCCGCTGCCCAACCCGAACCGGAACCCGAAGAATTGTCCCTGGACGTCGAGGTCGTTGAAGAGGCCGCCGCACCTCCTCCGCCTCCTCCCGTGCGCCCCGCAAAGCCCGCTCCTCCTCCACCACCGCCTGCTCCCGAGCCCGAACCCGAAGAATTGTTTCTGGATGTCGAAGTCATCGAAGAGGCCGCCGCTCCTCCCCCTCCTCCTCCCGTGCGCCCGGCGAAGCCTGCTCCTCCTCCGCCCCCTCCTGCTCCCGAGCCCGAACCCGAGGAATTGTCTCTGGACGTCGAGATCGTCGAAGAGGCCGCTGTTCCTCCGCCGCCGCCCGCTCCGCCCGCTCCGCCCAAGGCTCGCCCCGCTCCGGGGACGGAACCTCTGCCCAAAACGGCGCGCCCCTCCAAACCGGCGCCGCCCAAAAAGGAACAAGTTCCCGCCGCCGCAGCTTCCGCCGCCGATCTTACCAGCGACGATTTTCTCGCCGAACTGGCCAGGGAACTCGATCATCTCGGCCTGGGCGAAATGCAGCCCAAGCCCAGCCAGCCTGCACAAGCTGCGCCGAAAAAGCCGGAGCCTCCCAAGCCGCCCAAGCCCACGCCCGCCGCGGCCCCCGTCGGCGGTAACGCCGCCCTCCAGGAAGTCTTCGACGAGTTTCGCGCGGAGCTGGGCGAGATGGAGTCCGAGGACGAAGAAGAGGACATCGAGACGCACTACAGCCTGGGCATCGCCTTCCGCGAAATGGGCCTGCTGGAAGAAGCCATCAGCGAATTCCAGAAAGTCGCCAAGGCCCACGACCGCGGCCGCGCCTTCCGCTACGCCATGCAGTGCTGCACCCTGCTCGGTCTGGCCTTCATGGAAAAGAACCAGCCCGCCATCGCCGCCCACTGGTACGAGCGCGCCCTGCAAACTCCCGGTCTCGACCAGGAAAGCATCCTCGCCTTGCGGTATGATCTCGGTGTGGCCCAGGAGTCGGCCGGTGATCTCGACGCGGCATTAAAAAGCTTCTCGCTCGTCTATGCCGCGAACATTGATTACCGCGACGTCGCCGAAAGAATTTCGACGCTGCAAAAATCGCCGCGTTGATTTTCTTCTCCCGGCCCCCGGAGATTTCACCCCGATCATGAACCGTCTTTCTCAGACCATTTTCGTCCTGCTCTGTTTCGAAATGGGCGCCGTTCTCCTCTATCTCCCCTGGTCCGCCCATTGGGAACAGAATTATTTTCTCAGCTGCTTTCCCGCTCTCGTCCCCCTTCTCCTGCACCCTTCCCTGCGCGGCGCCGTCAGCGGCCTGGGCGCACTGGACATCTATCTCGGCATCCTCAAAATCATCGAACACACACGGACCTCCCGTGCTTCCGCTTCCTAAACCAATCCTGTGCTGGGTGACCGGCCGCCACAGCCTTTTGGCTTTCTCTTCCGAAGATTCTGCGCAAGCCGCTCTGCTCGCCGCTCTCGCCCGCCCCGCCGCCGCGAATCTCGACTGGATTCAAATCCGCGAAAAGGATCTCCCCGCGAAATCCCTGGCCGCCCTCGTCCGCTCCGCCCTGCGCCTGGCAAGGTCCGGCCAGCGCATCCTCCTCAACGACCGTCTCGATGTCGCTCTGGCCACCGGCGCACACGGCGTCCATCTCGGTGAATCCTCCCTGCCCCCCGCCGAGGTCACCCGCTGGCTGCGCTCCTCCTCCGCCCCTTCCGATTTTCTCGTCGGCGTCTCCTGCCATTCCCTCGAAAGCGCCCGCGCCGCCGCGGAAGCCGGCGCCAGCTATATTTTTTTCGGTCCCGCCTTCGCCACTCCATCCAAGGCGGCTTTCGGTCCTCCCCAGGGCCTCGCGCGCCTCGCCGATATCTGCCGCTCCGTAAGAATTCCCGTTCTGGCCATCGGCGGTATCACCGCGGACAACGCCGCGGCGTGCCTCTCCGCCGGCGCATCCGGCATCGCCGCCATCCGCCTTTTCCAGGATCTCGCCGCTCCCCTGGAAACTCTGCGCCGCTCCCTTGCGGGCAATTCCTAGCCTCGGCGCAAGGGTTGGAGGAGGCGGAAAGCGCTAAACCTGAATACCGAAATTGAGCGCATGTCAGCAAACTTATGTTGCTTTCTTTCAGTCTCTTACCAGGTGAAAATCCAACTTCGCCGAAGTTGGATTCTTTCCATGTTCTCTCCTCTCCAACATTGCCATTCCGACCGGAGGGACGGCGCTTTTTGCCGTCCCGGAGTGGAGGAACCGCTGCCCCGTCGCTCATTCTTTTTATGAGCGATGAATCTCTCTTCGACTTCGGATTTCAGGCTAAAACCACAGGATTTACACAATGGATTTGAACGCAAGTTATTGGTACTACTGTGGTAAACTAAAGTACTAGGACTTACAAACCTTTGACCTATCGACGGCAACAGCGCCTCCCGGCAAACTGGCCATGTAATCGGGAGTTGGTTGGCCTCCCAAAGGCTGGTCAACTTCTGGTTATGAACCAGGAACCCTCCATAACCCCACGCCCGAGCGGCCGGTCCCCCCACCGGCCGCTCTTTCATTTTGAGCTGGAAAAAAACGCTAAGAAAGTTGCGTTGACCTGGCTTGGCCGGAATGAGCGGAACTCTTCGCTAAAATAAAAAAGGGGGCCTGTGAGCCCCCTTATGTCTTTTGGTCCCCGTTCCGTGATCCAGTCGAGGTTAGATCTCCGGCCACCCCGGGAAGCCAATCTTGTATGTTGGGATGAGTAACTGCAACTACGATGCCAGGACGGCACAAGAAGTAGAATAATTCATAAACAACTCAATATAAAGCGCTTATTAAGTTTTCAGGGCGAAGCTTACCCATTTCTGCGGTTGTGAATATATGGAATTTCACAGGTTTATTCCTTCAAGCTCCATTCTTTGGGATGAGAGGCTACGCGCCGATGGAGTTGCGCAGGGCGGCGGCCAGGGATTCGGAGTAGCGCAGAACGTCGGATTCGTGTTCGGCTTCGACCATGACGCGGACGAGCTGCTCCGTGCCGGAATAGCGCAGAACGATGCGGCCGTTGGCGCCGAGAGCGGAATTGGCTTCTGCCAGAGCCGCGGCGACGGCCGGGAGGGATTCGAGAGGAGGCTTGGAGCGGACCTTCACGTTGACGATTCTTTGAGGGTAATCCTTGAAGCCCCGGATGAGGTCTTCGAGTGGCCCGCGGAGAGCGACGAGAGAGGCAATTTTGAGGGCGGTGAGCAGGCCATCACCGGCGGGGGAGTCGTCGAGGAAGATGACGTGGCCGGACTGTTCGCCGCCGAGGGCGTTGCCGCCGCGCAGCATTTCTTCAAGGACGTAGCGGTCGCCGACGCCGGCTCGGGCGAGGGAGATGCCTTCGGAGGCCAGGACGCGTTCGAGGCCAAGATTGGACATGGAAGTGGCCACCACGCGATCGCCTTTGAGCAGTCCCTCGGATTTCAAGTAGCGCGCCGCCGCCAGCAGCACGCCGTCGCCGTTGACGACGCGGCCCGCGGCGCTGACGAAGAGGGCGCGGTCGGCGTCGCCATCAAAGGCGATGCCGAGGGCGGCTTTTTCCTGGAGGACGCGCTGCTGGAGGCCTTCAAGGTGCAGCGAGCCGCAGCCGGCGTTGATGTTTCGGCCGTCGGGGGAGACATTGATGGCGATGACGTCCGCTCCGAGCGAGCGGAAGAGTTCGGGGCCAAGTTTATAGGCGGCGCCATGGGCGCAGTCGAGGACGACGCGCAGCCCGGCGAGGGAGGCTCCGGGAAGAAGGCGGGTGCGGAGAAAGGCGAGATAGTCGGCGTCGAGAGATTCATCAGCGGCAAGAAACGGCGGATTTTGAGGAGCAGGAGCGGAGCGCAAGCGGAGGATTTCCGATTCGAGTTTTTCCTCGAAGGCATCGTCGAACTTCATGCCCGCGTGCGAGAAGAGTTTTACCCCGTTGTCTTGAAAAGGATTGTGCGAGGCGGAGATGACCACCCCGGCGCGAAAATCCTCCTGGCGAACGAGGCAGGCGACGCCGGGGGTGGTAATGACGCCGGCAAAAGAGGCGGAGGCGCCACCCGCAGCGAGCCCCGCGGCGAGAAGTGCGGCGATGTGCGGGCCGGACTCGCGCGTGTCCATTCCGATCATGACCCGCGGCGCGGGATGATCGAGAAGAAGGCAAGCGGCAAGGGCGCGGCCAGTGGCGAAGAGAGTGGCATCGTCGAGGGGATCGACGCCGGGGATGCCGCGGATGCCGTCCGTGCCGAAAAGTTGTTTGGCCATAAGCGAGGGCGCGGCGTAGCCGGTTAGCAAACGGCTGCAAGAACGCGCGATGCGTCAGTTTATCACAGGCTGCGGGGCGGACTCCGGCGCGCCGAGGGACTTCAGGAAGCGGACGAGCTGCCAGCGTTGCGGCTCCGGCAGCCGGGACCAGACGGGCATTCCCTTGCGCACGACGCCGTTGGTGATGAGCCAGAAGAGCGCGCCGGGTGTGGCTTGCTGGACTTCGGGGGCGCGCAGGCTGGGGGCCTTGGCGGTGCCGGCGGCGTCCGGGCCGTGGCATTCGGCGCAATGATTTTCAAAGAGTTTGCGGCCCGCGACCGGAGCGGCGGGGTTATTTTCCAGGGGATTCACGCGGTTGCGGGCTTTTTCGGGCGCGCGCGCGAGTTCCTGGTAGTCAAATTTGGATTTCGCGGACGGGCCGGAAGGATTTGCTTGCGCCCCGGCGTGGGGAAGAAAAAACGCGGAGAAGAATAGCGCGAGAGCGGCGCAGCGGATGGAAGCAGGTGTTTTCATTGGCGGCCTCCGAAGAGACGGCGGAGGGCCGGGCCGAATCCGGAGAATTCGCGGGCCAGGCTCCAGCGCAGAAGAAAACGGTGGCTATTGGAATTGAGGCCGAATCCGGGGGAAACCCGCAAGCCCAGACCGCGCGGCAGGCTCCAGGCCAGCGAGGGAGCGAGGTAGTGCGAAGTGTTGGGCAGCCCGAAACTGTGGCGGTCGCCGAGACCGCCGTACATCTCCAGCCCGGCGGTGAAATTTTCGCGGCAGAAGACGCAAGGGCGGGGCGAGGCGGCCAGCGCCAGCGGGCGGCTGAGGCCGAGCGCGTAGCCGAATTCCCAGGGCTCGTTGGTGATGTTTTTTACGGCGATGATATTTTCGGAGATGTTCCAGCCTTTGGCCTGGCTGGAGAGAATCAGTTTCAGCTCGAATTCGCGTTCGCGCTCCGCGCGCAGGAAGGCGTTGGGTTCAGAGTGATCGGATTCAATGTCGTGGCCGACGACGGCGCGCATGGCTTTGTCCGCGCCGTTGACGTTTTCGAATTCCACGTAGAGCACGGGATTGATCCAGTGCTCGCGGGCCAAGGGGCGAATGCGGTTTTCCCAGCGGTAGCCGGTAAAGATAGTGCTGTCCGCGAGGGTGCTCTGGCCGCTCAGGTAGAATTCCGTGGTCCACCAGCCCGTGACCCCGTATTCGAATTCCAGAACAGAGGCAAGGAAATTCCCGGAGCCGCGCTGGGTGGCATAGGAGGACTGCCAGGCGATTTCGAGGCTGCCGGGTTCCTCGAGAAAGTGGTCATAGGCGACGAAGTAGGGGCGCTCCTGCGAGTGAATGGGGAGCGCGAGGAAAAAGCAGGAAGCGAGGAAGAGCGCGAAGATATAGGACCGCATTGGTCCTCCTTGCAACTTGTTTGCATCTACAGGAACAGGCTAACAGGCGCCGGACCTATTTGCAACTCAATCCCAACTGGAAACCTTCTCTGCTCCTCTTGACGGGTTCTCCCGCGCGGTGCGATTCTTCTGCCGCACGCCACTCTTTGCGGAACCGGAGCGGCGCTGCGGCCCGGTTCTCTGTCCGTGGAGGGTGTGATGAACACCGGCAAGCTGTTGTTGCAGATTCTCGAGGAGGGCTATACGAAAGCGGCCTGGCATGGGCCGAACCTCCGCCAGTCGTTGCGTGGCGTGAGCGCGAAGCAGGCGGCCTGGCGGCCGGGACGCGGGCGCCACAATATCTGGGAGGAGGCGCTGCATGCGGCGTACTGGAAATACGCTGTGCGGCGGAAGATCGAAGGGGGAAAGCGGGGATCGTTTGCGCTGGAGGGGAGCAATTTCTTCGCGCGGCCCGAAAAAGGCAAGGCAACGAACGCGGCGTGGCGCGCCGATCAGGCGCTGCTCGAAAAGGAGCACCGGGCGCTGCGCGCAGCGGTAGTGAAGGCGATCGCCGAGGGCCGCGCGGAGCGCCTTGCGAGGCCGATTTTCGGGATCGCCTTTCATGACGTCTACCATGCGGGGCAGATTCGGCTCCTGCGCCGCCTCCAAGAGCGGGGCAGTTGACAATTGCAAGTTGAGCATTCGGCAAAATAGGCCCGTTGGCAAACAATTGACTTGGCTGGGCGGGAAGCCTAAGATGGCCGCTGCGGCGGAGATAACGCGGCCGCCACATCGTACCCCTTCCCCGATTGGTCCACGCGTGAATCCGGGAGCGACCTATGCCCGGGGCCGTAGTATCCCATTACCGCATACTGAATCCGCTCGGCAGCGGCGGGATGGGTGTGGTTTACCGCGCCGAAGACACCACGCTGGGGCGGACGGTCGCCCTGAAGTTCCTCCCGGCCAGCGCGCAGATGGACACCAAGGGGCGAAATCGTCTGCGCGAAGAGGCGCGCACCGCATCGGCGCTGAATCATCCCAACATCTGCACCATCTACGAAGTCGGCGAATCCCCCGAGGAACTCTACATCGCCATGGAGTATGTCGAGGGCAAGCCCCTGGCGGAGGCCATCCGTCCCGGCGGGCTGCCCATCGAGACGGCCATGCGCTACGCGCGGCAAATCGCCTCCGCCCTCGAGCACGCGCACGCCCGCGGGGTGATTCACCGCGACCTCAAGCCCCTGAATATCGTGATCACTCCTCAGGGCGAGGCTAAGATCCTGGATTTCGGCCTGGCGCGCCGCGCCGACCCCGCGGAATTCGACCGCAAAACAATGGAAACCGTCACGACCCAGGAGGACGGCGGGCCGCTGAATGGAACCACGGCTGGCGTGCCCGGCACGATACCGTACATGGCCCCGGAGCAACTGGAAGGAGAGGAAGCATCGCCGCGCACGGATATCTGGTCGATGGGCGTGGTGCTGTATGAAATGTTAAGCGGCCAGCGGCCGTTCCGCGGCGGAAATTTGTATCGGGTCTGCACCGCCATCCTGCGCGACGAACCCCCGCCGCTTCCCCCGCGCGTGCCCGTCGGCCTGGCCGCCATCATCCACCGCTGCCTGGAAAAGGAACCGGGCAGACGATACCAGCGCGCCGGAGAAGTGAAGGCGGCGCTGGAGGCGATCGCGGAAGAAAGCCAGGCAAGAAGCGCGGCAGTGCCGATGAGTCGCAATGCGCGGCTGCGGCTGGGCGCTCTGGGCCTGGGCGCCGTGCTGGTGTTGGCCGCGTTGGGAGTGAGGAACTGGAATAGCCGGCGGGCCCCCGAGCCGCTCGCGCCCGTGCAGAAGCAGCTGGCCATTCTTCCGCCGCAAAGCAGCGGGGGAGCGGAAGAAGAAGCGTTTGACAGCGGGCTGGTGGAAACGCTTACAACCAGCCTGAGCCGCTTGAGCGATGGAAGGCCGTTGCTGGTGATCCCGGCGAGCGAGATCCGCGCCAGGAAAGTGGCCACGCTCGAGGAAGCCCGCGGCGAATTCGGCGTGAATCTCATCTTGCAGTTAACCGTGCAGCGCGTGGGCCAGCAGGTGCGCGTAAATTACAGCCTGGTGGACGCGCAAACTCGCCGCCAACTGGGCGGAAACACGGTGACCGCGGCGACGGAGGACCCCTTCGGGCTGCAGGACCGCGTGGTCGAAGGCGCGACGGAAATGCTCGCTCTGCAACTGCTCCCGCAAGAGCGCCAGACCCTCCAGGAGCACGGAACGATTCAGCCCGCGGCCTACGATTTCTATTTGCAGGGGCGCGGATACCTCCGCGAGATGGGCAAGCTGGAAAACGTCGAGAGCGCGGCGGCGGTCTTCCAGCGGGCGCTCGAGAAAGACCCGCACTTTGCCGCGGCCGAGGCCGGGCTGGGCGAAGCCTACTGGAGGAAATACGAACTCGTGCACGACGCGCAACTGGCCGCCAAAGCCATCGACGAATGCCAGCGCGCCGCCTCCCGCAACGCGGGACTGGCCGTGGCCCACACCTGTCTGGGACTGGTCTACAACGGAACGGGTAAATACGAAAAAGCCGCGGCCGAATACCAGACCGCTCTCGGAATCGAAGCGACCTTGGATGACGCCCATGCGGGCCTGGCCCTGGCCTACCAGCGCCTGGGCCGTCCCGCCGACGCCGAAAAGGCCTTCCAGAAGGCCATCGCCCTTCAGCCCAATTACTGGGTGGGCTACAACCGCCTGGGCCATTTCTACCGAAAGCAGGGCCGCGATGAAGCAGCCGAGCAGATGTACGCGCAGGTCGTGGCGCTGGCCCCGGACAGTTTTATCGGCTACAGCAACCTGGGAATGATGCGCAGCGACGCCGGAAGATACGCCGAGGCCATTCCCCTTTACGAACGCTCTCTGGCCATTCGCAAGACCGGCTCGGCCACGTCCAATCTGGCCACTGCCTATTTTCAGACCAGGCGTTATCCCGACGCCGCTCGCCTCTACCACGAAGCCATCGCCCTGGCCCCGGAGGATGCCCTGCTGTGGGGCAACCTGGGCGACGCCTATTACTGGGCTCCGGGAATGCGCGAGCGCGCGGCGCCAGCCTACCGCAAAGCCATTGCCCTGGGGGAAAAAGCGCGCCGGGTGAATCCGCGCGATGCGGCTCAACTGGGAATGCTGGCGTGGTATCACGCCATGCTGGGCGAGAAATCCCAGGCCACGAGCTTGCTGGCGGACGCCATGCACTTGGAGGCGCGCAGCGGCGAGGTGCTCTATTGCGCCGGCATTGTTTATTCGCAGCTGGGAGACACCCCGCGCGCCCTTGCCGCTCTCGAACGAGCCGTGGCCGCGGGCTATCCCCCGGCAACCATCCGGGACACACCGAATTTCCAGGCACTCATGGAAAATCCGCGGTTTGTAAAACTTGTCTCCGGGGAGAGACAAACGAAAGGAATAAAACAATGAAAGTTGAACACGGCATGATCAGCGCCGGGAACCTGGGGATTCTTCTCCTGGGTCTGGCCATTCTTCTTTTTGCGGGCTACCACGGCAATCTGGCGCAAAGCTCCGCATCCCCGGCCGTTCCGGCCGCCGCCAAGGCCAACAATATGCGCTTTGTGGACTGCAACAAGCATATCAGCGGAAAACCGGGCCTCGTCGAGATCCCCGTCGATCCCGCCGAAGGAATCCCGCGCGAATACGAAGTCGTCTTCGTGTGCACGGGCGAGATGGTCCGCTGGGCGGTTTCCTCCGCGGGCGCTTCGAGCGTGCAATCCTTCAGCATCGATTTTCACGACAAGCAGTCGCCGTTTGTGGATAATCCACTAACCTTTACCGGAGACGGAGCAATCGCCACGGCGCAAGGCGAAGTCAAGCCGCTGGATCCCAATCTTCATTCCAAACCCTATAAGTACACCATCGTCGTCACCAGGAAGGACGGCAATAAAATTACCCTCGACCCGGTGGTCATTCCCATGGGCAACTGACCCCCAACCGCCCCGCGGTTACCCTGCATTCCTCTGGTAGGGGCACGGCATGCCGTGCCCCCGTGTTTGGCCCTTTGACTAGTTTGGAAAACATCCGTCCCTCGTAGCGAATCCAGCATATTCTTGCCTGCGATGATTCCTGCTTGTGCTCTGCATCGGCACCTTCGATTTCCGCCCTTCCACAATCCAACCCTGCCAGGCTGAATCCTGGCGCTACAAAATCCTTCCCGCTCTTTCTCTGCGCCCTCGGCGTCTCCGCGTTGATTCCCCTCCTCTTTCAATTTCTGTTTTCTAGTTTCTGCCTTCGCCTTTCTCCCCCGCAACACGCCCCTTGACACCACCCCCAACCCGATCAACGATCCGATCCGTTCCAATTCCCTAACGCGGGGCCAGAAAAAATCCCCGCGAAAAGCGAGCCACAACCAAATCGTGCCCAAATTCTCCTCCAACCCTGCCTCCACCAACGGCTCCCCCGGCGCCGTCAAAAATCCCCTGCCCGCACCCGCTTTCGACGACCCCAAACACCATCTCCGCATCTATCAGGGCGACTGCCTCGAAATCCTCGCCGCCCTCCCTCCCGATTCCGTCGACCTCATCTTCGCCGACCCGCCCTATTTCCTCTCCAACGGCGGCATCACCTGCCACAACGGCAAAATGGTCTCCGTCCACAAAGGCGACTGGGACAAATCCCGCGGCCCCGACGCCAATCACGAATTCAACCGCGCCTGGCTCGCCGCCGCGCAGCGCGTCCTCAAACCCAACGGCTCCCTCTGGGTCTCCGGCACCTCCCACGTCATCCATTCCGTCGGCTTCGCCCTCCAGCAACTCGAATTCAAGCTCCTCAACGACATCTCCTGGGTCAAGCCCAATCCCCCTCCCAATCTCTCCTGCCGCTATTTCACCCACGCCACCGAAACCATCATCTGGGCCGCCAAAAATAAAAAATCCCGTCACACCTTCAACTACCCGCTCATGAAGCGCATCAACGGCGGCAAACAAATGAAATCCGTCTGGACCATCCCTCCTCCCGAATCCTGGGAGAAGAAGTTCGGCAAGCATCCCACCCAAAAACCCGTCGCCCTCCTCGAACGCATCCTCCTTGCCTCTTCCAACGAAGGCGACCTCGTCCTCGACCCCTTCTCAGGGAGTGGCACGACAGCTCTGGCTGCATTGCGTACAAAGCGATGGTTTAGAGGAATCGAAATTGATCCCAAATGGATTCACGTTTCGTCGCAAAGACTCAAAGAGCGAACCAGCGGTCAACTCGAAATCGCACGAACCGAACCTACTCAAAACGGCTTTTTGCCGTTCGTCGCACGATCTATTTAACGGGGGACATCTGACATGGCTGGTGGCGCGAAAGCAGTCTCAAGCGGTGATGAACTCGCGAAAAGAGTTTGCGAATTGGGCGGCAAACTCGGACTCGAGGTCCACGAGCAATACAAGGTGGCTCGGCGCGTGTGGGGCGCGGAACGGAAAATCGATGTAATCCTCAAGGAAGTTAAAAGCGGGAAGACGCTCGGCGTCGAATGTAAATTTCAAGGTGGCGGCGGGAGTGCTGAGGAAAAAGTCCCCGCCACGATTCAGGACATCGACGCTTGGCCCATTGATGGAATCGTCGTTTTTGCTGGTGACGGTTTTACTCAGAACATGAAATCATTTTTGATTTCTACTGGCAAAGCAGTCGAGTTTTCTGATTTGGAGCCTTGGCTACGCCTTTACTTTGCTCTGTCGTTGGAACACGAGTAGGGAGATCCTAAAAGATGGGTGGCGATGAAAACCAGAAAAAGGTGTTCGAATTCCTGACCGAGCACCTCGACTCGCAAGAACCCTTTACCAAGGAAGATATCCAGAAGATTACAACATGGCAAAGAAAAACATTTCCGACTTATTGGTCCAAGCAGTTTGAGCAATTCGTTATACCGGCGCCAAATAACAAATATTGCGTCAGTGAATCGTTCAGGCCGTTTACGGATTGGGATAAATTCCGACAGCATGTTACGCAAGTTCGCCGCATCGCATCAGATTATAAGCCCTCGATCTACATAAATGTTCTTTCATTTGAGTTTTTCATGCCTCTCTCGAATGAGGCTCACCTGAAAGCCACACTCGACGCACTTTTCTACAAGGACACTATCCTTGCAAGATTGAAAGCCCAAGACGAGGCAGAACTCTTCAAGCATTTTCCGAAGAACTCCGGTGAGGCTAAGGAAGCTTACCTGAAGCGACTATGCGATTGGATAGCGCCCCGATTTTTGGGCTATTCGATCAGTCACGTAAACGGACGCTTCCGTGCGGGAAACCTGTGCACGCGAGAAGAAGCTGCCCAGCCCACTTTTCGCAGGCGCTACATTATCGACGAAACGACTGCTGTCACTAGATTCATCTTCCCCTGTCAAGACGCAGAGGACGCTACGAGAATCCGATGGTTTTTCGAAATTCTCTTCGTTAAGAGCATAATTCAGGTCGTTAACGGCGAAGACGAAATTTGGATGATTGAAAGCGGACTGCAGAATCGTGTTTATATTTGGCGGATTGATCGGAGCGAGCCTAGTTGATGCAATCGAACGAAACAGTTCGCGAGTGGCTGCGTGCCAACGGGTACGAGGAAGTTGCCCGATGGATCGACGAGATCATGGCCGAATGGAAGGCGCAAGGAAAGGGGACGAGAAGAAATTGGTGGCAAATCCTAGCCGGAGATAGTCGCGGAAATCCACGGAAGGTGGCAGGCCGCACTTTTCCAGTCATAAGAGCAGCCCGGATCAGGCAACAATTGCCCAATGTTGATAACGCGCAAAGCAACGCTCCCCGTGAGGTAGCCCCAAAGATACAACCGAGCCCTCGTTGGGCGATCCAGCGCAAGCGCAAAAAGAGAAAATCGAAACAAGAGTAGTCTGGAATATGCCTGTAACCATGTTCGCTTATTTCAGGACATTAAGTTCCAAGCTGCGCGGAATCTTTCCGGTGGCCTTGAATCTGGCAAATGTTTTTGGGGCCATTAAAAGAATGGAATCGTACCTCTTTGCAAGGGCAGTTCTTTTCATTTTCGCGTCTAACTTGAAGCGCCGTTCGATGGTCAACTCTCCAGTAGAAATTCGCTTTCCGAACAACTCCCTTTCAATGGCCGGCTCATCGCCGACAAGGGGCACCGCGATAGCTACCCTCTGGGGCTCGTCGAGCGGTCTTCCCCAAAACTCTGCCTCCCTGAAACTCGACGCGAGGAACTTACCACGCTTCCTGTAAGCATTGGGATCTTGGGGCGGTACATGCCACCACGATTTTCGATTAACATGCGCGACCACCCTTTGGTATAAGGCTTTTTTTATCTTCATTATTTGCCACCAAACTACCCACCGCCGCTAAGTGATTTGATACCGAAATGGATCTAGAATTCCCAAAATGATCATTCAGAGCACCGATAAGTCCAATCCTCCTAAGTTCCAAGTACCTATAGAGCAATTTCGCAGCCAAAATCACGATCGCCGAATTCGCTAACGCCACCTTGCCTGCCAGCGCCTCCGCCCCCTCGAACAAATCCCCATCGAAAAACGCGGCTGGACCCTCGACGTCCTGAACGCCGTCCGCTCCCTCCACAAATCCGAATTCTCCCTCGCCGACGTCTACGCCCACGCCGGCTCGCTCGCCCGCCTCCACCCCAAAAACGCCCACATCCGCGACAAAATCCGCCAGCAACTCCAAATCCTCCGCGACCTCGGCCTCCTCGATTTCCTCGGCGCCGGCGGCTACCGCCTGCGCTAGGCAGCCTGTCCTGGCTTGCATACCCCTGTTTCCTGGATTACGATGAACCTGATGACCACCCGCAATTTCAAAGTCTTTCTCGAACCCGACGCGGATTATGGTGGCTATGTCGTCGTCTGCCCTTCCATTCCGGGCTGCTATTCTCAAGGCAAGACTGTTCCTGAAGCGCTCGCCAACATCCGCGAAGCCATCGACCTCTGCATTGAGGACATGGAAAGCCGCGGCGAAGTAATCCCTGATCCCAACAACGTATTGATTGGAAGCGTCGTCGTCACCCGATGAGCCCCAAGCTGCCCATCGTTTCGGGCGCTGACCTGATTCGCGCGCTAGGAAAGATTGGCTATGTGGCCATCCGCCAAAAGGGCAGCCACGTCCGCCTTCGCCACCCTGCCGACCCGCAACGCCTGCCACTCACCATTCCCCTTCACTCTGAAATTGCCTTCGGCACCCTCCGCCGCATTCTTCGCGATGCCGCGGTCACCGTCGAAGAACTCCTCTCGATGCTTTAGCGCCCCTTTGGCCCATCCCTGCGCAATCAAGTAAGGTCCGCCCCCGCCGGTTGCACCTGCCGCTCAATCTCCGAAACTTTTCCCGACCGCCTGGTCACTTCCAAATCGTAAAACGTCTGCAAGTTCAGCCAGAACTCCGCATTCGTCTTGTGGTCTTACTGGCACAACCGCCCGCTGCAACCCTGCTTGCGCGGACGATCAAAACTCATCCGGCCATTCCCTGGCGGCGTGAAGAACCGCCAGAATTCGGACCTCGTTCTTTTCGATCCGGTACGCCACCAGAAAAGGGGTTCCCGCAATGACCAGTTCGCGCGTGCCTGCCACGCGCCCCGCCCTGCCCGCCAGGGGGTGATGGGCAAGCAGTTGCGTGCTTTCCCAGATTTGTTCGGCGCTGCGAACCGCCGCCGCGCGATTTTCCCCGGCGATGTACTCGTACGCACGAACCAATTGTTCCCGGGCAGGAGTCGTCCAGCGCACACGCATCGCCGCGCGCTACTTTGCTCGCCGCATTCTGGCGATCAGCTTTTTCATCTCCGCGTCCGGCACAAAGTCTCCTCGTTCGGCCGCGCGCAATCCCTTTCTGATCAGCTCGAGGTGATACTCATTGAGCCGCAGATAATGCTCCACGGCCTCGTTCAGCACGTGGCTGCGATTGCGATCCATGCTCTCGGCCAGCTCATCCAGCGACTCCACGGTGTCCGACGGAATCCGAAAACTGATGGTCTTTAGCGTGCTCATAATACCTCTTAATACGGAATAATACGATGCGCTTTGCCGTAATGCAACCCTTTCGCCGGTTGCCTGGGTGGGAGCGTTGATTTCCCCTCATCCCCCTCCCGCCCTCTGCACTTGCCGCTTGATTCCTGTCTTGCATACCCCTGCTTCCTGGATTACGCTGAACCCGATGACCACCCGCGATTTCAAAGTCTTTCTCGAGCCCGACCCCGATTACGGTGGCTATGTCGTCGTCTGCCCTTCCATTCCCGGCTGCTATTCTCAAGGCAAGACCGTTCCCGAAGCGCTCGCCAATATCCGCGAAGCCATCGACCTCTGCATCGAGGACATGGAAAGCCGCGGAGAAGCAATCCCCGATCCCAACAACGTATTGATTGGAAGCGTCGTCGTCACCCGATGAGCCCCAAGCTGCCCATTGTTTCGGGCCCGGCCTGATTCGCGCTTTCCGGTTCGGCGCGCGCCCTCAGCGCGCGCGCCGCAGTCGTCCCTTCCCCGCGTGTATCAACGCGCGCAAGGCGGTATTCACCGCTTGCTCGTCAGGAAAAAACTCGGCCACGTCCGGTGACAGGAGCACAAGATTCGTTCCTGCCCGGTAGCGCGCGGCATATTTGCCGCGCACGCCCCCTCTCAATTTGGGCAGGTCGTACTCCCGGCGCAGCCCGTTATGTCCTACTCGCTTCTCAGTTTTTTTCTTCATAATGTTCTCGCTCTCGCCACGTCGTCTTACGGGCGCTGATAATCCTGACGCTCTCGCCCCGGTCCGCATGAGCGACGATCAAGACCCGGCTCGCGCTCGACATTCCCACCGTCAGGAAACGCTGTTCGGATACCGAATGATCCGGATCGGGATACGTTACCGCCAAAGGATCGCCAAATATGGTTGCGGCTTCTGGGAATGAAACCCGGTGCTTCCTGCGATTTTGCCTGGCTTTTCCCGGATTCCATTCAAAATTCACGCTGCTATCTTACCGCTCTGCCGACTATCGGGGCAATTACTCCTCCGCACCCTCTGTTCCTCTGCGTTAACCTCTTTCTTGTCTTGAATTTCCAACCGTTGACCGTCAACTTTCCACCGCTCCCGCCGGCTGCACCTGCCGCTCAATCTCCGAAACTTTTCCCGACCTCCTGGTCACTTCCAAATCGTAAAACGTCTGCAAGTTCAGCCAGAACTCCGCGTTTGTCTGGAAGTACCGCGCCAGCCGCAGCGCCGTCTCCGCCGTGATCCGCCGCCGCCCGTGCACTATCTCTCCCATGCGCGTCGCCGGCACGTGCAACTCCAGCGCCAGCTTGTTCACCGACAACTCCAGCGGCTTCATGAAGTCTTCCCGCAGTATTTCCCCGGGATGTACCGGCGCCATCAATGCTTCTGATTTGCTCATCTTCTTTTGCACGCGAATCCCTGAATTACACGTAAAGGATACTACGCACGACGTTATACATGAATTGCTTCTTGCCAGCCTCAATTCACAGATCGGTGGGTGACCCAGACACCGTCCTTGTGTCTGGGTCTTCTCCTCGCTCCTACCCTGGCCATGCGCATCACCGCCACGCCCCATGACCTCCTTAGCCCCGGTCGCAGTTCTTGCCCCATCCTCTCCTCGTCCTTCTCCGCGCCCTCTGCGCCCCCACGTTGAATCCCCCTCTCTCAATTTCTGGTTTCTAGTTTCTGCCTTCGCCTTTCTAATTTCCGCCTTCCTCCACCCCTATCCCCCGCCAAACAAACGCCTTACCATTACCTACTTGACAAACAGTACTTCTAATGCTACACTTTCCCGTGAATCTCGCCCATCACCTCCGCCCACTCTCTTCTTTCCCTCGCTACATCTTTACCTCATTTCCTCATGCCTTCTTCCGCCCTCTTCCTGTGTCAACTTTTAACCCCTTTACAATCAGCAGATCCAAAAAACACGCCCGCAACCCCTTTACAATCTGCACTTCCAAAACAAAGGACTTAAAACCCCGCAGAATCAACACTTACAAAAAACACCGGGGGTGGGGAGTCTTATTGTTAACCACTTCCCTCCCGCCCTCGACTCCGCCCCTCCTCTTCCGCTATTCTTGCTGCATCATGCATGACCTCAGCTTCTTCCGTGAACACTTGGACCTCTACGCGGCCATGGCCAAAAACCGCGCCGCCTCGCTCGATCTCGACCGCTTCCGCGCGCTCGATAAGGAGCGCCGCGAACTCATCACCGCCAACGAGCAGCTCAAGGCCCAGCGCAACAAGGCCAGCGACGAAATTGCCCGCCTCAAGAAAGACAAGCAGGACGCCGCCGCGCTCATCGCCGAAATGAAGCAGGTCTCCGAGCGCATCAAGCAGGCCGACGAACGCATCGCCGCGCTCGACGCCGAGCAGCGCGAATTTCTCCTGGTCACTCCCAACCTGCCGCACAACTCCGTCCCCGTGGGCGCCAGCGCCGCCGACAATCAAGAAGTCCGCCGCTGGGGCGCGCCGCCGAAATTCGATTTCGCGCCGCGTCCCCATTGGGAAGTGGGCGAACGCGCCGGAATTTTGGATCTGCCCGCGGCGGCGAAAATCACCGGCGCGCGCTTCGCCGTTTATAAAGGATGGGGAGCGCGCCTCGAACGCGCCCTCGCCAATTTCTTTCTCGACGTGCACACCCGCGAGCACGGCTACACCGAAATTCTTCCCCCCTTCATCGTCAACACCGCTTCGCTCACCGCCGCCGGCCAGCTTCCCAAATTCGCCGCCGATCTCTTCAAATTGCAGGACACCGACTACTGGCTCACGCCCACCGCCGAAGTCGAACTGCACAATCTCTATCGCGACGAAACGCTCTCCGAAGAGCAGCTCCCCCTGTGCGTCACCGCCTGGACCGCCTGCTTCCGCTCCGAAGCCGGCGCCGCCGGCAAGGACACTCGCGGCATTTTGCGCCAGCACCAGTTCCAGAAAGTCGAACTCTTCAAGTTCACGCACCCGGATAAAAGTTACGAAGAGCACGAAAAACTCGTGGCCAACGCCGAAACCATTCTGCAGAAACTCGGCCTGCATTACCGCACCGTGCTGCTCTGCACCGGGGACATGGGTTTTGCTTCCTCGAAAACCTACGACATCGAAGTCTGGCTGCCTTCCAGCAGCGAATTCCGCGAAATTTCCTCCTGCTCGAACTGCGAAGCGTTTCAAGCGCGCCGTGCGGGAATCCGCTTCAAGCCCAAGTCCGGCGGAAAAACTGAATTCGTGCACACGCTCAACGGCTCCGGTTTGGCCGTCGGACGCACCTGGATCGCCGTCGTGGAAAACTACCAGCAAGCCGACGGCTCCATCCTCATTCCGGAGGTTCTGCGCCCCTATATGGGCGTCGAGCGCATCCCGGCGGCCGGTTAAGCCCCCGCCGCCCCGGAGGGCAATTTAGGAGGTGATTTTGCCCGTAAGATATTATAAATAAATAACTTATCTCCTGTTTGGCAGTGAAAAATCAAGTTTTCCGCGTACCCTTTAAGCCGCGCAACCTGTTGAATTTACACGTTTTCGTTTGACACTCCTTTTTCCCCTCTCATACACTGCGCTCACCGTCGCCGGCGGGGGTTTCAGCCAGATACAACCGGCCGCGGCAGTAATTGAAAATTCCATGGGTCTTCTCGCTCGTATGCTGCGATTTCTGTTGTGGGTTCTGTTGCTGTACTGGTTGCTGGTGATTGTTCGCCGCGTGGTTTCCTGGATGCTGGGGATTACGCGGCCGCAGGACGGGATGGGGGCCAAACCGCGGGAAGCGAGCCGGCGCCTGCACCGCGATCCGGTTTGCGGAGTGCACGTAGCGGAGGAAATTTCGTTTCCGCTGCGGGAGGGCGGGACGACGCTGTATTTTTGTTCGGAAGAGTGCCGGAGAAAATACGCGGCGAGTGGAACCGGGAATGTTTCGAAAGAAGCTTGAAGGGCGAAAGGGAGCAAACTGATGGCCACGGTCGTCAAACCCGCAACAGCACCGATGATGCCGCGGATCGCGCCGCGCGAGGAACTGAATCCGTTTCGAATCGCGCAGATCCAGTTCGATATGGCGGCGGAATTTTTGAAGCTGGACCCCAGCCTGCGGCAGATTTTGCGAACGCCGAAGCGCGTGCTGGAGGTCTCCGTACCGACGAAGATGGACAACGGACAGGTGAAGGTGCTCACGGGCTACCGCGTGCAGCACAACGTGGCGCGCGGGCCGGGCAAGGGAGGGATTCGCTATCATCCCAACGTTACGCTGGATGAAGTGAAGGCGCTGGCGGCGTGGATGACGTGGAAGACGGCGGTGGTGAACGTGCCGCTGGGCGGGGCCAAGGGCGGAGTGATCTGCGACCCCAAGCGCATGTCCAAGGGCGAACTGGAGCGCATGACGCGGAGGTACGCGAGCGAAATCGTGCCGATCATCGGGCCGGACCAGGATATCCCGGGGCCGGACATGTACACGGACGCGCAGACGATGGCGTGGATCATGGACACGTACGCGATGACGGTGGGGCATGCGGCGCACGGAGTGGTGACGGGCAAGCCGCTATCCATCGGCGGGTCGGCGGGGAGGCAGGACGCCACGGCGCGGGGGCTGGTGCACGTGGTGGAAGAGGCTTGCAAGGTGAAGAAGATACCGCTGCGCGGAGCGAGCGTGGCGATTCAGGGATTTGGCAACGCGGGAGCGGCGGCGGCGCGGATCTTTTTCGAGAAGAAAGCGAAGATCGTGGCGATTTCGGACACGCGCGGAGGAGTGATCAATCCGCGGGGGATCGATCCGATCAAGGCGCTGCGCTACAAGGAGCGCTCGGGGACGGTGGTGGGGATGCCGGGGGCCTCGCGGATTTCGAATGACGATCTGCTGACGATGAAGTGCGACATCCTGGTCCCGGCGGCGGTGGAGGGAGTGATCACGCTGCACAACGCGGACCAGATCAAGGCGCGCATCGTGGCGGAAGCGGCCAACGGGCCGACGACGCCGCACGCCGACGAAGTGCTGGCGCGGCGGGGGATTACCGTGCTGCCGGACATTCTGGCCAACGCGGGCGGGGTGACGGTGAGTTATTTCGAATGGGTGCAGAACCAGCAGGGACTGGTCTGGGATCTGGAGGAAGTGCACGCGCGGCTGAACCGGACGATGTCGCGGGCGTTCCAGGAGATGCTGGAGGCGATGCGCAGGCATCACGTGCCGGCGCGAGCGGGGGCCATGATCCTGGCGGTGGGGCGCGTGGCGGAAGCGACGCTGGTGCGCGGGCTTTTCCCGTGATGGAGCAGGGCGCGACAAAGCTGCGCGCGCCGCTCGAAAAACTGAATTATTTTCTTGCGTAGAAGAAAACTTTGCGCGTACATTCGGAAGTGCCGGCCCGCTCCGAACAGGGAGCAGCCGGCACTTTTCGCTTTCGCGGGAGAAAAATTCCGCGCAGCGAGCCGAAACGAGCGTAAACAAGACCACGATGAGCACACCGGAAAGCACGGCACCGCCAATTCTTCTTTCGATCGCAGGATTCGATCCCGGATGCGGAGCAGGGACGGCCGCGGATTTGAAGACGTTCGCGGCGCACGGCTGCTACGGAATCGCGGCGATTACCGCGCTGACCGTGCAGAACACGCAGGCGGTGGAAAGCGTATTCAATACGCCGGCGGCGACGCTGCGGGCGCAACTGGACGTGCTGGCGCGGGACTGCAACATTGCGGCGGTGAAGATCGGGATGCTGGGAAACCGCGGGAACGCCGTGGCCGTGGCGGAATTTCTGGACGCGACGAAGTACGCGCACGTGGTGCTGGACCCGGTGATGAAGTCCTCGACGGGAACGGAACTGCTGGACGCGGGAGGAATCAAGTATCTGGCGACGGAGTTGCTCAAGCGCGTGAGCATCGTGACGCCGAACATCGCGGAGGCCGAACTGCTGACGGGAATCACGATCAAAGATCTGGCGGCGATGGAAGCCGCAGCGCGGAAGCTGGTGGAGATGGGCGCGCGGGCCGTGGTGGTGAAGGGCGGGCATATGGATCCCGCGGTGGACGTGCTCTTCGACGGGACGGAAATTCTGACGCTGGGCAGCGACCGGATCAAGACGGGCAACACGCACGGAACCGGGTGCACGTTCGCTTCGGCGCTGGCGGCGCAACTGGCGCAGGGACGCAGCGTGCGCGAGGCGGCCACGCTGGCCAAGGCCTACGTCACCAAAGCCATCGAGAAGAGCTATGCCATCGGAAAGGGCCGCGTGCCGCTGGACCATTTCTACCGGATGAGGATCGAAGCGCCCGCGCGGGGCGTGCATGAAGTGCCGCAGCATGGGATGCATCCGGCGGCGGAGCCTGCGGCGCACTAGAAGCGGTGACTGGTGATTCGTGACTGGTGGGTTTGGGGAGTGGGGGCGTGTCTGGCCCGCCAAGTCCGGGACACACGCAGAGCAGCTAGCAGGATAATCCCGGTGTCCGTTTTCATATTCATTGCAACAGGATAAACAAGCTTTAACTTTCCATGATAGGCTCCTCCTGAGGAGCATTGACCTATATGCAAGGCGATGCTTTTTGGAGTACTTATCGTGACGGAAACACAGTTACTGACGCGGGATGAACTAAAACGGTTCGCGAAATCACCCGTTAGATGTTCTAGGCTACGCCAGAAAATTGTCAGTCTCGCCGATTTCCTCGCTGTTCTAAGTGACGCCATCCGTACTGAAGACCGTTTTTGGTTTAGGGGACATGAAGACGTTACTTTCAATCTCACGCCGTCCGCACTCCGCTTCTCTGCATTTTCAAATCGCGTGAAAGCATTGGGGTTGATGGCCGATTTCAAACGCGTTGCAGATCTGAAACTTCCTCGTCCTCCTGCTCTGGATAAAGAATTGGAGTGGGCTCAACTCGCACAACATTATGGATTGCCAACTCGGCTGCTCGACTGGACAGAAAGCGCGACTACAGCGCTTTATTTTGCATGCTTGCGTGATGAGCAAGATGGATTTGTTTACATGCTTAACCCAATCGACCTCAACCGGCTGAGTTACCCAGATAAGCCACGGGTTTTGGACCCACAACAGGATTCTCAGACTATTCTCGCTTACTTGAGAACTGGCGCTCGAAGAACACTGGGAGGCCGTAATCCAATCGCGATCAACCCGGTATGGAACTCTGAAAGGCTCATCATGCAGAAGGGCGTATTTACATTGCACGGCAAAAGGTTTGATTTGGATGGCGGGGCGGTTCCTTCTCTGACCGCGATCCCAATTCTGAGAGAGTCCAAACCCAGATTGCGATCCGAACTCCAAAGAATTGGTGTAGACGAGATGGCCTTGTTCCCGGAACTCGAACATGCTTGTGTACACTTAAAGCGAAGAGAGGGCTTGGAGAATCAGAAATGACAAATGCCGAGTACATCCCTTTCATAAATAGCGCAACTGATTGCGCAATCGCACAAAACCTGTACTCGGATGCGACCGCAATGCGTATTTCCCTAGAATCAATTGATAAAATAAAATCATATTTACCGAATGGCCCGAAACGATGGATCGACGCCTCCATAGATGGTCTGCACCACAAGGACCTCTCCAAGTTGTCGGGAAGGTATATAGCGCACGTTAAGAGGTTTGCAGAGTACAAACAAGTTGCGGACCCACAATTCCAGGAAAGCCCTGACAAGCAAGTCGTGGAACAGTTTATTTTCAGTGTCCTCGATTATTGCAAAGACCAAACCCCTGACTGGATTAGCATTCCCCAACTGCCAATTGTTAGCGACGCTTCTCGAAACAGAATCAATAAACTACTGGCAGACCGAACAAAAGCTTGGAGAGTCAAGAATGGTTACAGAGGGAAACTCATCCTTCCGGCTATTTTCACAAAACAAAATCAACTTAACGGAAAAACAGAACGTAACAAGAAAATCGCTTCGATAATGACCTGCTTTACGGCAGCGGGAGCTGATGGAGTGTGGGCGATCGATTCCAGTCTAGATGACCAAGAAGGCTCGGGTAAATTCGACCAACGGTTTCCCGCATTACGGAATTTCCACGAAGAACTGAATCAAGAACTTCCCGAGGACGCAATCACCATTTGCGGGCCGTACTGGGGAATGAATCTGGTACTTTGGTCGCGGGGCGCTGCACGATTCCCTGCGGTTGGGCTCGGTGGCTCTTACAGATACCATATTCCGGGCCTCAAACATTACAAACGCATCGAGCGGCTTGCTCTCCGACCACTGCGACGCTACGCCACTGCCAGTCCTGAGCTGAAGGTTTGGCTGGCGGACACGATAATGAATCTTTCTCCGAATGACCCAAATAGAGCAGAATTCTCCGCCATTGAGAAAGAAATGTCGAAGCTACCGATGTCAAAAAATGGAAGAATGCAGATTGCTGCTTTTTACAAGAGTTGGTTCGAAAAGTTCTCCAGCCTGCCACCGGCAGGCCGATCTCTTGCACTTTATCAAGACCTCTCCTCTTCTTACGTTCTGGGCAAGACACTCAAGAACTTACCGGAAAAAGGTACCGCTAGGAGGCCTGAACGTGTGGCCCAGCAATTGATGATGAATTGCCTCTAGTGCGCCAAAATCTCTCGACGCAATGCATTTGAAGGATCACGTCGGGTGAAATTTGTCGCTGAGATGCGGGCAGGAAGACTCTGCATGTGGTTTTCGTGAGTGCAAGGACGCCCACGCCGGCCTTGGTGAATTCGAGGATGCGATCACTGGCAGTCAATCGCTCAGCAACCTCCACCGGGAGGGCAATATATGACTCAGTGGCAAAAGCGCGGTTCGACACAGCTTGTGCAAGGGCCTCAGAGACTCTGGATAGTTTAAGTTCCACGGCAATGATGCGCTCGTGCAAAGGTACCCAGCCATTAAGCTTTTGCAGGGAGCCATTCTTCATAGAGACGACAAATCGGTTCGCAATCAATATTTGCAGGTCATCCTCTATCGGGGGAGAGAACGCAGTCCGACTTGCCGACTTTTGCAACCGACTGACTGTTATTGCGGAACCGGATTCCTGGTCTGGGATGTGCTGAAGTAATTCAACTCGATGTAGTGGACCAATCGGTCGAAACTGGCGAAACGAAAGGCGTTTCGCTAACTGATTTTCGTCAAACGACAGCGCAACGATATCGCAAATACCCCAAGGCAGTCCAAATTCTTCTTTGACAAGCAGCCGCTGACGCCGAAGCCAATGGCGAACCGGCTTCGCCATGTCGCTTTCACGGTGAAAACGCATAGGAGCACCTCGCCGAGCGTTCATCCTGAGGAACAGTATAAACCCGGGAATCGGCTGCGTAAACATTCAGAAGCGAAAAAGGAACCCTGCTGCGGACTATCGTCCATCTGAGGCCACACGCCTCCCCAAATTGCACAGCGAGTAAGCAAAATTACTGACAACGATTGGCGGACAGCCAGGAATGGCTGTTCCACTGGTGATGCATTCGACCGGTTGGCGGGCAGCGCGGGTATCGGGACGGAAAACTACGCCACGCGCTTGCTGGCGGCGCGGTCGAGGAGTTCGTGGATGAAGGTTTGGTAGGGTTTGGATTGTTTGGCGGCGAGGCGGCGGAGGCGGTTGAGGAGCGCGGGGTCGATGCGAATGGCGATGAGCTGTTTGGCGTGGGGCGATTTGGGGCGGCCGACGCGGCGGGCGCGTTGCAACTCTGCAGCGGTGGATTCGGGGATGTCGCTGAAGTCGATGCGGCCCCTGGATCGTTTATTGGGGCGGCGGGAGGGCATAGGCTTGGCGCTCCTTGCGGCTGGCTTGGCGTGCGCTGAAGATGCGGATGGTTTCCTGTCCATGTTTTAGCCTCCAGGTTCGCCGGAGGATAGCAACTGTGACTGTCTGCAATATCCCAAGTTGAGATTCTTCGTCCCGGCAAAAAGCACCGGGACTCAGAATGACAAATTTCTTTTTCGAGCAGGACGCGCCCCTCGGAGGAGCGTCCCAGCCTCTTGGAACGGCGCTCAACGGTGGAGTGCTCGAGGTCTTCCCAGTCCAAGCCATCGGGGTCGGAGAAGACCGTGGAGGCTTCCTCGAACGGGACGGCGTGCTTCTCGTAGTTCTGCAGGGCTTTGCGGGCGTCCCAGGAGAACATATTTCTGTATATACACAAATTGGGGGAGGCGGTCAACAGGCTGGGGACGATTCACTTGGGCGGGATGCGGGATGGGGGCAATTGTGCTGGCGCTGCAGCGGGCCGGGCAAGCCCGGCCCCTACGAGGAATCGTGGTTAGTTTCTGCGGAAGAGGATGCGGCCGGCGACGATGGTGGCCATGGGAGCGCCTTGGAAGGCGCGGCCATCGAAGGGGGAGTTGCGGGATTTGCTGGGGGAGTCGTGGACGTTGTAGGTCCAGGGGTGGGTGAGGGAGAAGAGGGTGAGGTCGGCGGGCTGGCCGGGGGCGAGTTTGCGGTCGAGGCCGAGGACGCGGGCGGGGCCGGTGGTGAAGAGCTCGACCATGCGCATCAGGGAGAGGCGGCCGGAGTGGACTAATTGTTCGAGGGAGAGGGCGAGGGCGGTTTCGAAACCGAGGATGCCGAAGGGGGCGCGGTCGAATTCGACGTCTTTGAGGGCGGGCTCGTGAGGGGCGTGGTCGGTGGCGATGACGTCCACGGCGCCGTCGGCGAGGCCGGCGAGGAGGGCTTCGCGGTCTTCGCGGGAAGCGAGAGGGGGATTCATTTTGAAGCGGGAGTCGTACTGCACGTCTTCGTCGATGAGGGTGAAGTGGTGCGGGGTGACTTCGCAGGTGACGCGCAGGCCGCGGGATTTGGCCCAGCGGACCTGATCGAGGGAGGCTTTGGCGGAAAGATGGGCGACGTGCAGGCGCGCCCCGGTGAGTTCGGCGAGCTGGACGTCGCGGGCGACGCAGACGGATTCGGCGGCGGCGGGCATGCCGCGCAGGCCCAGGCGGGTGGAGGTGACGCCTTCGCGCATGACCGCGCCGGCGGCGAGGGAGACGTCTTCGGAATGTTCGATGACGGGAAGGTCGAGCGAGCGGCAATAGTCCATGACCTGGCGGGTGAGTATTCCCGTGGCGATGGGTTTGCCGTCGTCGCTGACGGCGACGATGCCGGCTTCCTTCATGGCGGCGATTTCGGCGATGGCTTGGCCCTGGCTGCCGATGGAGGCGGCGCCGATGGGCCAGACGCGGACGCCGGCGGCGGATTTGGCGCGGTCGAGAATGAAGCGGGTGACGGAGGCGTTGTCGTTGACGGGCCGGGTGTTGGGCATGCAGCAGACGGCGGTGAAGCCGCCGCGTGCGGCGGAGCACGCGCCGGTCTCGATGGTTTCGGAGGATTCCTGGCCGGGCTCGCGCAGGTGGGCGTGAAGGTCGATGAAGCCGGGAGCGACGATGAGGCCCGCGGCGTCGAAAACTTCGGCGTCCTTGGGCGCGGAGATTTTTCCTGCGGGGGCGATTTCGGAAATTTTTTCGCCGTCGAGGAGGAGATCGAGGGCGGCGTCGGTTTGGCGGGCGGGGTCGAGAACGCGGCCGTTTTTAATCAGGAGCATGCGTGGGTTACCTGGCCTTTTCGTCGGAGTGCTGAGGGGAAGGCGAACCTTCCTCCGCGGCGGCGCCGATTAACTGATAAAGGATGGCCATGCGGACGGCGATGCCGTTGGTGACCTGCTCGAGGATGCAGGATTGCGGGCCGTCGGCGACTTCGGGAGAGATTTCGATGCCGCGGTTCATGGGACCGGGGTGGAGGACGATGGCGTCTTTTTTGGCAAGGCGCAGGCGGGCGGCGTGGAGCTGGTAGAGGAGGACGTAGTCGTCGACCGGAAGGGCAGGCTCGTGGAGGCGTTCGGTTTGCACGCGGAGGACGATGATGACGTCGGCGCCTTCGAGGGCGTCTTCGATGCGCGCGGTGCGGCGGATGACGGCGCCCGGCGGGCCGATATGTTCGAGTTCTTTGGGGACCCACATGGCGGGGCCGCAGAGGGTGATGCGGCAGCCGAATTTTGCGAGGAGGTGAATGTTGGAGCGGGCCACGCGGCTGTGCTGGATATCGCCGAGGATGGTGACGTTGAGATTTTCGATGGTGCCTTTGCGGTCGCGAATGGTGAGAGCGTCGAGAAGGCCCTGGGTGGGATGCTCGTGCGTGCCGTCGCCGGCGTTGATGACGGGGATATCCAGGTTGCGAGCGACGAAATCGGCGGCGCCGGAGGCGGCATGGCGCATGACCAGGCAATCGGGCTTCATGGCGTCGAGGGTGTGGACGGTGTCGAGGAGGGATTCGCCCTTTTTGACGCTGGAGGATTCGGCCTGGAGATTCAGGGAGTCCGCGCCGAGGCGGGAAGCGGCGGCGGAGAAGCTGATGCGGGTGCGGGTGGAGTTTTCGAAGAAGGCCAGGGCGACGGTTTTGCCGCGGAGGGTGGCCAGTTTTTTGAGGGGATGACGCTGAATGACCTGGAAGGGCTTGCTTTGATCGAGCAGGAAAGAAAGTTCTTCCGCGGAAAGCGGCTCAAGGGCCAGCAGGTCACGGAAGCGCGGGGTCACATGCCTCTCATTCCGCCACGCGATCCACGAGCACGACGCGCTCGTCGTTATCGATTTCCCGGAGGCGAACTTCGATGATTTCGGAGTCGGAGGTCTGCACGGAGCGGCCGATGTACTGGGCTTCGACAGGCATTTCGCGGTGGCCGCGGTCGATGAGCACGCAGAGGCGGATGCGGCTGGGGCGGCCGAGGTCGAAGAGGCCGTTGATGCCGGCGCGGATGGTGCGGCCGGTGTAGAGAACGTCGTCAACGAGGACGAGATCCTTGTCGTCTACGGTGAAGGGGATATCGGAGGACTGGAGGACGGCCTGGGGGGCGACCTTGGAGAGGTCGTCGCGATAGAGGGTGATATCCAGGATGCCGACGGGAACTTCGACGTTGTCAATGGCGTTCATGGCTTTGGCGATGCGCTGGGCCAGGGGAACGCCGCGGCGGCGGATGCCGATGAGGGCCAGGTTGGAGGTGCCGCCGCTCTTTTCGACGATTTCATGGGCGAGGCGGCGCAGGGTGCGGTCGATTTCGGCCGCGGACATTAACTGGGCTTTTTCGACGATAGGCATGCCGGGGGTAATCCTAGCATAAGCGGAGCGTTTCAGTCAGTGGGGGGCAGAAGTGGAGGGGAGGGTGCATGAGAGGAAGCGGCTGGGGGAGTCTGGTTGGAAGAGATGTTAGACTTCTGGCAAGGCGTCGAACGAGGTGACCATGTTTTGCAGAAATGGAATGTTGCTGGGGGGAGTTGCGCTGGCGGCGCTGCTGGCGTGGCCGGGCGGGGCACAGGCGCAGAGCAAGCAGAAGCGGGCGCCGGCGGTGAAAAAGGCGCCGCCCATGCCGGCATCGCCATGGGCGCCGGTGCACAAGGGACCGACGCCGCCCAAGCTGGTGGTGCTGCTGGTGGTGGACCAATTCCGCGCGGACTACGTGGAGAAGTTTCACACGCAGTGGAGCGGGGGATTGAAGCAGATGGTGGACGAGGGAGCGTGGTTCCGCAATGCGGCGTATCCGTATGCGGCGACAGAAACTTGCGTGGGACATTCGACGATCTCGACGGGAGCGCTGCCGGAGACGCACGGCATGGTGGCCAACGAATGGTGGGACCGCGGGCAGGGAGCGGCGGTGACGTGCACGGCGGACGCCAACGCGAAAAACATCGGATACGCGGGCGGGAAGGCGAGCGGAGGGGACAGCGCATGGCGGATGGAAGTGCCGTCATTCGCGGAGGAGTTGAGGTTTCAGCGGGGAGGCGGGGCGCGGGTGGCGACGTTTTCGCTGAAGGCGCGCGCGGCGATTGCGCTGGCGGGGCACAAGGCGGACGCGGTGACGTGGTTTGACGAAGGAAACGGGGCGTGGGAAACGTCGAACCGGTATGGGAGCGTGGGTTTCATCGAGGAGTACGTGAAGGCGCATCCGGTGAGCGAGGATTTCGGGAAGATCTGGGTGCCGATGCTGCCGCCGTCGGTGTATCTCTACAGCGGACAAACGCCGGGAGCGGGCGTGCCGGAGGGTTGGAGCGCTTCGCTGCCGCATGCGCTGAAGGGAAAGAGCGGGGCCACGGGGCCGGATAAGGCGTTCTACCGGGAGTGGCAGACGAGTCCTTACGCGGACGCGTATCTGGACAAGCTGGCGGAGCGCGCGGTGGATGCGATGGGGTTGGGTCAGCACGGGGGAACGGATTTTCTGGGAGTGAGTTTTTCCACCCTGGATTACGCGGGGCACGCATTCGGCCCGCGCAGCCACGAAGTGCAGGACGTGCTGGCGCGGCTGGACCGCACGCTGGGGGCAATGTTCGATCATCTGGACCGGCGCATCGGGCACGGCAACTACGTGGTGGTGGTGACCGGGGACCACGGAGTGGCGCCGCTGCCCGAAGACATGGAGAAAATGGGGAGCGAAGCGGGCTGGCTGAAGCTGGCGGACATGCAGCAAGGAATCGAGAAGGCGCTGGAGCCGCTGAATTATCCGAAGCCGGCGGTGGCGGCGATCACCGGGAGCGATATTTATTTTGCGCCGGGGGTGTGGGAGCGGCTGAGGGGAGATGCGGCGGGGATGCGCGCAGTGCTGGAGGCGATCGAGAAAGTGCCGGGAGTGGCTTCGGTGCATACGGCGGAGGAAATCAAGGGAAGGGCGGCGACGGACGATCCCATGGTGCGGGCGCTGGGGGAGAGTTACTTCGAGGGGCGCAGCGGGGATCTGTTCGTGGTGCCCAAGGCATACTGGCCGATGGATTTTTCGGCGGCGGGGGCGGCGCGGTCGTATGGAACGACGCATGGAACGCCGTATGCGTACGACCAGCGCGTGCCGATCCTGATGATGGGAGCGGGAATCCATGCGGGGGTGTATTGGACCGCGGCGACGCCGGCGGACATCGCACCGACGCTGGCGGCGCTGTGCGGGATCACGCTATCCACGCGGGAAGGGCACGTGCTGGAGGATGCGCTGGCGGGGCCGGGAGCGGGACGGCACGCGGGGGCGCGGTAGGGAGGGCGAAATAAATTCGAAAAAGAGTTGCAGGACGAAAGATTCTTCGTGCTAGACTTTGCGTGAAGTGAACGCAACGGCAGCAGTAGACCTGAGCGTACAGATAGGCGCGCTGCGCCTGCGGAATCCCATTCTCGCAGCCAGCGGAACATTCGGATACGGCCTCGAGTTTTCCCACCTTGTTCATCTCCAGCGTCTGGGCGGATTTGTCACCAAAGGAATTTCCAAGGAACCCATCGAGGGGGCGCCCGCGCCGCGGCTGTGCGAGACCGCGTCGGGAATGCTGAATGCGGTGGGGTTGCAGAACGTGGGAGTGCGCGCGTTCGTGGCGGAGAAGATGCCCGCGATTGCCAAGCTGGGCGCGACCGTGGTGGTGAATGTGTTTGGCACGACGCCGGAGGAGTACGCGGAGGTCATCCGGGCGCTGGAGGATGCCGAGGGGATTGCGGCTTACGAGTTGAATGTGTCCTGCCCCAACGTGAAGAAGGGCGGGATGCAGTTCGGGGGCGACCCCGGGCTGCTGGCGGAGGTGGTAGGAGGGGCGCGCCGGGCGGCGGGGCGGCGGCCGCTGTGGGTGAAGCTTTCGCCCCTGGTGACGGATATCGGACGGATCGGGAGGGCGGCGGAGGAGGCCGGGGCGGATGCCCTGACCGTGGCCAACACCTATCCGGCCATGGCGGTGGACTACCGGACGGGGAGGTCGCGGCTGGGAAATCCCACGGGGGGGCTATCCGGGCCGGCGATCAAGCCGATTACGCTGCGGCTGGTGTGGGAGGTTTCGAAAGCGGTGAAGATCCCGGTGATTGGGCTGGGAGGCATTGAAACGATGGAAGATGTGCTGGAATACCTGACCGTAGGAGCGGCGGCAGTACAGGTAGGGACGGCCAGCTTTATAGACCCGAAGGCCAGTGAGGGGTTGGTGGGGGAGCTGGAGAGGGTGCAAAACGAAGATAACACGTTTAATATCAATACGATACGAGGACTTTTCAAAGGTTAAAATGGTTGACATAATGACACGTAAATGGTATGCTTTTTGGGACTTGAATCGCCAAAAACACACACTATGAAACGAACCTTCTTCATTTCCTGGACAGCACTTGGATGGATAGCCCTCCTGTTGGTATTGCCCGTGGCCATGGAGGCGCCCCTGGTAGCGCACCAGAGCCAGCCAGCCATTACCCCCCTGAAGGTATGGGTGGGGAATGCCAGCTGGTACGGGCCGCACTTCCACGGGCGGAAGACGGCCAACGGGGAGCGGTTTGACAGCGAGGCCATGACGGCGGCGCACCCGCACCTGCCGTTCGGGTCGATCGTACGGGTGGTCAACCCGCGGAATGGGAAGTTCGAGGTGGTGCGAATAAATGATCGCGGGCCCTATCAAGAAGGGCGCGAAATTGATGTATCCTATGCTGTCGCCCGAAAGGTAGGCCTGATCCATGCAGGGGTCGCCCGGGTAAGACTGGAACTAATCGCCTTACCGACACCACGTTGAACCTCGAGCCCCAGCCGCGCAGCCGCCTGATCGTCGCCCTCGACTTTGATTCCGCAGTACCCGCGCTCCGATTCGCCGAAAAAGTAGCCGATGTGGTGGGAATGTTCAAGGTGGGCAGCCAGCTGTTCACCGCGGAGGGGCCGGGAATTCTGGGGAAGATCGCGGCGCTGGGAACGGGAATTTTTCTGGATTTGAAATACCACGACATACCCAATACGGTAGCCGGGGCAGTGATGGCGGCCACGGGCCTGCCCGGGCTGCAACTGGTGAACGTGCACGCGCTGGGCGGGCGGGAAATGATGGAGGCGGCGGCGCAGGCGATCAGCGCGACGCAGCCGCTGGACGCGGACCGGCCGAGACTGCTGGCGGTAACCATCCTGACGAGCATGAACCACAAGGCGATGCGCGAAGCGGGAATCGCGGGACCGCCGCAGGAGCGGGTGGTGAAGCTGGCGCGGCTGGCGCGCCAGGCCGGGGTGGACGGAGTGGTGGCGTCGGTGAATGAGGCGCGGGCCATCCGCAAGGCTTGCGGGGACAAATTTCTGATAGTTACGCCGGGAGTGCGGCCGAAAGAGGCCGGGGCGCGCAAGAAAAAGGATGACCAGGCGCGCACGGCAACACCGGCGGAAGCGGTGAAGGCCGGAGCGGACTATATCGTAGTGGGGCGGCCGATCATTGCGGCGGAGAATCCGCGGGCGGCAGTGCAGGCGATTCTGGACGAAATGGGAGAAGCCTGATATCCCAACCACGGTCGCGTACGGGTGCTTCCTCCTCGCGTGCCGCTTCGACCACCTGAGCCAGGAAATCGATTAAAGCCCATCTTTCCGAAAGAGAAACTCCGCTTTCCACACTGACATGAATCAGCGCCGGGCTGATGAGCACATCCCGCAACTTTTCGCGGGGTATTTCGCGCGCGAGCCAGAGGCTTTCCGCGGCGGGAATGACGGTATCGCCGGCGCCGTGGAGGATGAAGACAGGCACGGTGAGAGAGGCCAAGCGCCCGTGCGGGGAGACCTCGCGCATTTCGGAGCGGTGGGCTTCGATTTCACGGAGGAGTTCGTCGCGAAATTTTTCTCGATGGTGCAGCAGAAGATCGAATTTCGCCTGGCCGGCGGGGGAGAGAAGCAGGGCGGCTTTGCGGGAGGCTTCGGGCTGTTCCCAGAGCCACAGGCGCAGGGCCTCGCGCGCCAGGGGAACATCCGCGGGATAAAAGAAATCCTGGAGGCGGGCATAGACGAGAACCAGGACGCCGTATTCATGCGCGGGGAAAGAAGTGGAGAGGCCGCCGGGCTCTTCGACGCGGTTGGTGGCGAAGAAGCGGGCGACGCGGCTGAGATCGTCGTGGGCGCCGATGGCCACGACAAAGGCGATGCGCGGAGCATAGGCGGGATTATCCGCGGCCAGAAGAGCGAGGCCGCCGGCGAAGCTGAGGCCGAGGAGGCCGGCTTTGGAGTGGCCGGTGAGGCCGCACAAGATACCGGCGGAGGCTCCGATCTGATCAATGGTGCGCGAGGTGACGCGGAAGTCGGCGAGGTCCTGAAGTTCGGGAGTGAGCACTTCGATGCCCGCGCCGGCGAGGGCGCGGGAAAAGGCGGTCAGGCGGGGCTCGTCAATGCCGAGGTGGTGGACGCCGTGGAGCAGGACGATACCCGGGTGGCGGCCGGGCGTTGCGGGGCGGTAGAGGCGGTAGCGCAAAGGGCCGCCGGCGGTTTGTGCGGAGCCCAGTTCTTCGGAAAAGGGGCCGCGAGCAAAGGCTGTGCCCAGTCCAGAGTCCTGCGGGCTGGAGAAGCGCAGAAGGACGGAGAACGCGCGCAGGCGAACGAGCGCCGCAGGGCCGAGAGAGAACGCGGCCAGAAGAATGGCGCAGAGGAGCACGAGCAAAATAGATTTCTTACGGGAAGCCACGGGCAGAGCATATCACCAGCGGATTTCACTGAAAACCTTGGATGGCTTTCAAGACCGCCGGTTTCAACCGCTCACGCACTCCTCGTCTTTCGATTAGAACTCGCCATTGCACCAGGCACTTCATTTCGAGACAATTCGCGCTTGCTGCAGTTGCGTTTTTCAAGGGTGCACGACAGAAAAGTGAGAAACCTCGCTGGTTTTTCGGAAAAAGCAGATCCCTCGCTTCGCTCGGGATGACAAAAAACAGTTTTTCCGCAGCCTGTAAAGCTGCGCCTCCCTAGATCATGCTGATTTTCACTTTTTTGTCGTGCGTCCGTTTTTCAACCGCGCATTGACCGCACGGGGCCTGCGGCTGCATTCTTGACATCCATGAAGGAAAACGAAAAAAGCGTGATTGTGGGCACGGCCGGGCATATTGACCACGGCAAATCGTCGCTGGTGGAGGCGCTGACGGGGACGCATCCGGACCGGCTGGAGGAAGAAAAGCGGCGGGGGATCACGATTGATCTGGGGTTTGCGTTTCTGGAAGAGGGCGGAGTGCGCTTCGGGTTCGTGGACGTGCCGGGGCACGAGCGGTTTGTGCGCAACATGCTGGCGGGGGCGGCGGGAATTGACGTGGTGCTGCTGGTGATCGCGGCGGACGAGTCGGTGAAGCCGCAGACGCGCGAGCATTTCGAAATCTGCCGGCTGCTGGGAGTGCGGCGCGGAGTGGTGGCGCTGAGCAAGAGCGACCTGGCGGAGCCGGGGTTGCTGGAGCTGGCGCGGCTGGAGGTGGGGGAGTTTTTGCGCGGGTCGTTTTTGGAGAGTGCGCCGGTGATTGCGGTGAGCGCGAAGACGGGATCGGGACTGGGAGAGTTGAAGGAGGCGCTGGCGGCGGAGGCGCGGAAGATCGAGGAGAAAAACTTAGGAAACTATTTTCGGCTGCCGATTGACCGGGCGTTCGCGGTGAAAGGGTTTGGGACGGTGGTGACGGGAACGCTGCTTTCGGGAAGCGTGGCGGCCGGGGACGAAGTGGAGCTGTTTCCTTCGGGCCCGCGGCTGCGGGTGCGCGGGGTGCAGTCGGGGGGAAAGACGGAGGAGCGGGCGCGGGCGGGGCAGCGGACGGCGGTGAATTTGGCGGGGATCGAGCATACGGCGGTATCGCGGGGGATGGTGCTGGCGACGCCAGGAAAATTTCGAAAGACGCGGCGGGTGGACGCGCGGATCGAGTTGCTGGCTGGAGCGCCGCGGCTGAAAAACCGCGCGGCGGTGCATTTGCATACGGGCACGGCGGAAACCATCGCGGAGGTGCGCTTTCACGGCTGCGCGGAATTGGCGCCGGGAGGGACGGCGCTGGTGCAACTGCGGCTGCGGGAGGACGTGCTGGCGCTGCGCGGCGACCGGTTTATTTTGCGGCAGTTTTCGCCGGTGGTGACGATCGGGGGCGGCGTGGTGCTGGACCCTCTGGCGCGGAGGGCGGCAGCGCGGGACACGGGGCGCGCGGCTTTTCTGGAGACGCTGGAAGAAGGAAAGCCGGAGGAGATGCTGGCGGCGATGACCGGGCGGGCGCTGCTGGGGCTGCGCCTGGAAGAGATTGTGGCGCGAACGAGCTGGACGGAAGCGGAAGTTTTGCAGACGGCGGAAAAATTGATTGTGGCCAAGCGGGTGCGGGCAGTGAGCCGGGACCCGCTGCTGCTCGTGCCGGAGGCGCGCTTCGCGGAAGCGCAGAAGAGTTTGCTGGCGTTCGTGGAGAAATTTCACAAAGCGAATCCACTTCTGCGCGGAGCGAGCCGGGAGGAGTTGCGGGCCAGCCTGGGAAGGCGCGTGGCGCCGGAACTGTTCCGCGCGGCGCTGGAGGAGTTGGCGCAGCGGAAAGTGCTGGACGTGCAGGGCGACGTGGTGAAGCGCGCGGGGACGGAGATTTCGCTGCAGCCGGAGGAGGAGCGTGCAAAGGAGCAGATCGAGGCGGCGTTCGCGGCGGCGGGGCTGGCCGTGCCGTCGGTGAAGGAGACGCTGGGGAAGCTGGCGGTGGACGCGCGGAGGGCGGAAAAGCTGTTGCAGATTTTGCTGCGGGAGCAGCGGCTGGTGCGGGTGACGGTCGAGCTGGTTTTTCACCGGGAGGCGCTGGCTGGGCTGAGAGAAAAGCTGCGCGCGCACAAGCAGGCCAAGGGGCCGCGCATCTCCGTGCCGGATTTCAAGGAAATGGCCGGGATCAGCCGGAAATACGCGATACCGCTGCTGGAATATCTGGACCGGCAAGGAGTGACTCGCCGGGCGGGCGACGAGCGTGTTATCCTATGAGGGTAATCACCGCGGACCTTTGCCGCGGCAACGAGTTTCCGTGAAGGGGTGAAAGAAGCCCTTCCCGGCAGACGGCATACGGAGGATTTCCATGGGTGAGTTTAGTATTTTCCACTGGCTGATCGTTCTGGCCATCGTGCTGATTTTTTTCGGCGGGCGGCGCATTCCGGAAGTGATGAAGGGGCTGGGCGAGGGCATTCGCAGCTTCAAGGAAGGCATGGCGGGGACCACGCAGCCGACGCAGCCACCGCCGGCGGCGCCTCCGGCGGCTCCTCCAGCAGCGCCTGTGCACACCGAAGAAAAGAAGTAAGGCGAGAGAGCGCGGCGGATTCGCCGCGCCAGGGAATTCGAGGGCAGCCCGTGCGGCTGCCCTTTTTCCATTTAGCGTGGATTTCTCACCAACAAGGCCCGTAACTCCAGCACCCATATCCTTGCGCTTGTCATCCTGAGAATCTCATGGTATCCACACCTCGTCGTAAACAATAAGTTGAGATCCTGAGGGTTCGACTTCGTCGAACCCTCAGGATGACAGAGCCTTGGATAGTAGTTGATACGGTTCGGAGAGTGGAAGTGGTGAGAAATCCTGGTTAGCGCGGTTCTTCCGCGCCCCAGCCCAGTTCGCGCAAGAGTTCACAGAGACGGGCCAGGGGCAATCCCATGACATTGAAATAGCAGCCCGCGATGCGCGGAACGAAGCGGCCGCCGCGGCCCTGGATGGCGTAGGCGCCGGCCTTGTCGAAGGGCTCGCCGCTGGCCAGGTAGGCGGCGATGTCCTGCGGGGCGAGGCGGGCGAAGGTGACCATGGTGGTTTCGACGGCGGCGCGGCATTCGCCTTCGGGGAGGCGGATGAGCGCGAGGCCGGTATGCACGGCGTGGGTGCGGCCGGAGAGCAGTTCGAGCATGGCGCGGGCATCATCGAGATTGCGGGGCTTGCCGAGAATGCGGCCGTCGAGAGCCACGATGGTGTCCGCGGCGATGACGATGGCCGGAGCGGTGGAGCGCTTGGCGGCGAGATTGGCTTTGGCTTCGGCCAGGCGGCGAACGTGGTCCTGCGGGGTTTCCGAGGGGAGAGCAGTTTCGTCCACGGCGGAGGAGAGCACTTGGAAGGCAAAGCCGGCGTTGCGCAGGATTTCGGCGCGGCGGGGAGAGGAGGAGGCGAGGATGAGCTTCATGGTGTGGTTTGCGCGAGGATACTACAGAGGGGGGAAGTTGAGAGTTAAAAGTTGAAAGTTGAAAGCGAAGAAGAAGATGCCGCTCTCCCGACAAAGTCGGAATGAATGCCGGGCGGCGCTACAAAAATAAGGGCAAGAAAAAGCGCCGGGCTGAAGCCCGGCCTCTACAAAACCTGAGTTGGGGTGCTTCTTAAATGACGACGGATTCGTGGTATTCGCCGAAGACGTGGCGGAGGGTGTCGGAGATTTCGCCGACGGTGGCGAGGGATTCGACGGCGTTGAGGATGGCGGGGAGGAGATTTTCGGTGGAGCGGGCGCGGCGGTCGAGTTCGGCGAGGGCGGCGGACCATTTTGCGGAGTCGCGGCGGGCGCGCAAGGATTGCACGCGGGCGACCTGCTCGGCTTCAAGGTTGGGGTCGATTTTGAGGATGGGGATGGGGCGCTGTTCGGCGGCGGTGAAGTCGTTCACGCCGACGACGATCTGGTCCTTGGTTTCGACGGATTTCTGATAGTCGTAGGCGGCTTTCTGGATTTCGGTCTGGACGAAGCCGGACTCGATGGCGCGCAGCATGCCGCCCAGGGAATCGATTTTTTCGATATAGGCGAGGGCGCGGGATTCGATTTCGTTGGTGAGGGATTCGATGGCGAAAGAGCCGGCGCAGGGGTCGGAGGTGTTGGTGACGCCGGTTTCGTGGGCGATGATCTGCTGGGTGCGCAGGGCGATGAGGGCGGAGTCCTCGGTGGGCAGGGCCAGGGCTTCGTCGAGGGAATTGGTGTGCAGGGACTGGCAGCCGCCGAGAACGGCGGCGAGGGCCTGGATGGCCACGCGGACGATATTGTTTTCGGGCTGCTGGGCGGTGAGCGAGGAGCCGGCGGTCTGCGCGTGGAAGCGCAGGAGCAGGGAGCGGGGGTCGCGCGCGTGGAAGCGGTCGCGCATGAGTTTGGCCCACAAGCGGCGCGCGGCGCGGTATTTGGCGATTTCCTCGAGCAGGTCGCTGTGGGCGTTGAAGAAGAAGGAGAGCTGCGGGGCGAAATCGTCGACGGCGAGGCCGGCGTCGAGAGCGGCCTGAACGTAGGCGATGGCGTCGGCGAGGGTGAAGGCGACTTCCTGGACGGCGGTGGAGCCGGCTTCGCGGATATGGTAGCCGGAGATGGAGATGGTGTTCCACTTGGGGAGTTCGCTGCGGCACCAGGCGAAAATGTCGGTGACGATGCGCATGGCCGGGCGCACGGGATAGATGTAGGTGCCGCGGGCAATGTATTCCTTGAGGATGTCGTTCTGGATGGTGCCGGCGAGTTTTTGCAGGCTAGCGCCTTGTTTTTTGGCGACGGCGGCGTAGAGGCAGAGGAGGATGGCGGCGCTGGAGTTGATGGTCATGGAGGTGGAGACTTTGTCGAGGGGAATGCCATCGAAAAGAGTTTCCATGTCTTCGAGGGAGTCGATGGCCACGCCGACTTTGCCGACTTCGCCGGAAGCGAGCGGGGCGTCGGAATCCATGCCGATCTGAGTGGGGAGATCGAAGGCCACGGAAAGGCCCATCTGGCCTTTGCCGAGGAGATAGCGGTAGCGGCGGTTGGATTCGGCGGCGGTGCCGAAGCCGGCGTACTGGCGCATGGTCCAGAGGCGGCCGCGGTACATGTTGGGGTAGATGCCGCGGGTGAAGGGAAATTCGCCGGGGTAGGCGAGAGCTTGCTCGTGGTCCCAGGCGGGGAGATTTTCCAGGGTGTAGAGGCGCTCGACGGGAAGGCCGGAGAGAGTGGAGAAGCGCGGCTTGCGCTCTTGGGATTCGCGGGGTGGTGATTTGGTGTCAGCCATTGGAGTCCGAAATTCGAAATACGAAACTGGAAATGCGAAAAACGAAAATCATCTAGCCCAGGCGGCGCGCGCGCCGGAACGAGGTCCAGGAAAAAAAGAGCATGGCCGCGGCGACGAAGACGGCGGTGACGACCAGCCAGCGGGGAACGGCGCGGGCCCAGGAGCGCAGGGCGGCGTTGGCCCAGGCGAGGGCCAGAACGGCAAAGACCGCGCCGATGACTTCGTGAAACAACTGGCGAAGGACGCGCCAGAGGCGGCGGAAACCGCCTTCGCGAACGGGAGCGCTGGTTGCCAGAGTGGCCACGAAGGTATCTTAGCGCAAAAAACAAAAAAGAGGTTTCGCAGGGGGCAAGTGGCGGGGGAAAACCCGTCCCAGGGGACAGTATGGACTTTTTGGGACAGGGGGCAGTATGGACTCTTGTATCCGGAACAGGGCAGTCCTAGAATCAAATTGAAGGCTAGAAGGAGACCAACCCTTGCAACTCGACGATCACTTGAAGAACCTCCTGCGCGAGCTGGGGCACGCCATCAACGACACGGTGAGCGAATCGGACCGCATCACCGGGGCGATCGCGGGAGTGCGCGCGCACGGCTACGACATCGTGCTGAAACTGGACGCGACGATCGGGCTGGCGCGGCGCGACGGTTCGGAGGAACAGCCCAAGCTGACCAATCAAGACCGGCGCTTCCTGGAATCGCTGCGTATTCAGGTGGACCAGGATCTGCGCGGAGAAGAGCGCGAGCGGCTGGTGGCTTCCAAGCTGGCGATGACGCCGCAGGATGTGCGCTTCCTGAAATCGCTGCGCATCGCCGTGGACGAAATGGAATGAAGAGCAGGGCGAAAAGCGGCTGGAGGCTGTTGCGCAAGGGCCTGGGAATCGCCGGGCTGGCCGCGCTGGGTGCGCTGGGCTGCGCGGCGCAGGAGACGCTGCCGCTGGACAAGCCCATCGTCATCAAACAAAAGCATGTGAAGGTGAAGCAGGAAGTAGGAACGTTCAAGGGAACGGTGATGCACGCGAACATCGCGCAGATTACCGTGCGCGGGATCGAAAACGAGCTGGCCATCCGGACGTTCCCGCTGTCGCGGCCGGTTTCCGAAAAGATGCAGCAGATCATCGACCGGGGCGGCTACCAGTACGGGGACAAGGTAACCATCGTGTACGACCCGGCGACGCAGAGCGCCCTCAAGATCAAGGGAAAACCCTCCAAACCGCTGTGAAGATCGGAGCGGAGCCATGCTTCGCTTGCCAGCCGTAGCCGGAAGCTTCTACCCCTCCCAACCAGAGGAACTCAACAAACTGGTGCGCCGGTTTTCCGCGCCGGAAGAAGGCGTGGAACGGGTGCGGGCGAAGGCCTGCCTGACGCCGCATGCGGGATACGTGTATTCGGGGGCGGTGGCCGGAGCAGTTTTCGCGCGGCTGGAATTGCCGCGGCGGTTCGTGATCCTGGGCGTGCGGCACCGTCCGCGCGGGGAGCGGGCGACGATTCTGACGAGCGGGGCGTGGCGGACGCCGCTGGGAAACGCGGCGGTGGATGCGGAACTGGGAGAAAAATTGAGCGCGGCGTGCCCGTTGCTGCGTGAGGACGAAATCGCGCACAGCGAAGAGCATTCGCTGGAAGTGCAGATTCCCTTCTTGCAGGCGCTGGCGCCGGGATTCACATTCGTGCCGGTGGCGCTGGGTTCGCTGTGTTTCGAGGAACTGGAGGAAATCGGCGCGGGGCTGGGGAAAACGCTGGCGGAGGAGCGGGACGTGCTTCTACTGACGACCTCCGACCTGAATCACTACGAGGACGAAGCCACGACGCTCAAGAAGGATGGACGGGCGATCGAACGGATGCTGGCGATGGACGCGCGGGGACTGTTCGAGACGTGCCGGGACGCGGAGATTTCCATGTGCGGACTGGGGCCGGCGGTGGCCATGCTGACGGCACTGCGCGGAATGGGCGCGCAGCATGCGGAACTGGTGCGCCACGCCACTTCCGCGGACATCACGGGGGACAAGAGCACCGTGGTGGGCTACGCGGGAATGATTTTTTCCTGAAGAAAATACAGGCGGAAGGCGCCCGCGGGATGCGCGCCGATTGTGTCCGCGGCTAGTGGCTAGTGCGGGGGAGAAGAACTCTGCGAAGGACGCGGAGCGGGCGCGGAGCGGCCTGCGCCCGGCTCGCGAGCAGAGCCAAAGGAGGGACCGTTAGAACGCGGCGAGCGATCCAGGCTGGAATTCGAGCGCGAGGCATCCGGCTGGGAATAATGGCCCCTGGAAGAGGCCGAGGAGGAGCGCGGCGGCGGTGGAGTATAGGTGCGCAGGGCAGCGGGAGACGGAGGAGTCGCGCGGGAAGTGCGCGCGGTGGGCGCGGCTCGGTCCACGCGCGGAGAGGCTTCCGCGGAGCGGGCATTCACGGCCGCGGGCGGCGCGGAGGCATCAGTTGCGGGGACGGAATCCGGGCTCGCGGGGCTGGCGGGGGCCGCTGTGTTGGAATTGACGAATTTGCGTTCCCGGGAGTCGTACTGAATGGAAGAGCCCTGACTGCTCGGGACGGCGCCGGTGGCGGCCAGGGTTCGCGAAACGCGAACGGGCGGAATGCCGAGCGTGATGGCCGGAACAACGGCATTCTGCGGGGGCGACTTCAGAACTTTCCAAGCTGCGCGGGCGTTGTTGGGGCTTTGTTCAACGCTGTGAATGGGCGCGCCGGACGTGCCGATGACGCCCTGGGAAAGATTGAGGGGAGTCTTCCCTCGCTTGTCCTGCGGATTCAGAGGCACGATGCCGGTCGTGCCGGCTGATTGGACCCACACGGCGGTTGCGGGCCGCCAGACGGGAGGAGCTCCTCCTCCGGAAAAGCCGCTGGGCACCCAAATCCAGCCGTAGGACGGGGCAAAAATCCAACTGCCGAAGTGATAGGGAACCCAGCCCCAGGGTTCATAGCTGACCCAAGTCCAGCCCATGAAGGGATCGTAGAACCAGTTGCCGCTGGTGAAGGGGGACCAGCCCAAGCCCACGCCGGAGGGACGCCAGCAATAGCCATAGCCCGCGTAGGAAAACCAGCCGCCGTAGGAGTAGAGATCGGCGAAGCCGAAACTGTAGTAGGGGGAACTGACATAGGTCAGCGAGGAGGCCGCGGCGGTATTGGCGGCGTCGGCGCGCTGGGAAACCCAGGAGTCGAACTCATCCTTGGCGGGGAGCTGACCGGCGGGCGGGATGGACGCGGCATCGGGACCGAAGGACAGGCTCTCGCCGCTGTTGAGTTCGGAGGTGAGAGACTTGGCGACGATTTTGACGCGGCCTTTGCGCACGGCAATGGTGCTGCCGTCATCGAAATTTTCCATGCGGAAAAGGCCGCGGCCGGCGGGCTCGGCGGTGAAGTCCGCCCCGGTGACGCTGAAGAAATCGCCGCGGGCGGGCTGCACGCTGAAGGAAGCGGCGCCCTGGCGGAGGACCAGGCGGGTGATGCGCGCGCCATCGTCGAGGGAAAGATCGAAGAATTCGAGGACGGAATTTTCGGCGAGAAAGGCGGTGGCGCCGTTTTCGAATTCGACTTCGGCGCGGCCCTGGAGCGTGGCGAGAACGTAGCCCTGGCGGATGGGCAGGTTGGCGACGGCGGCTTCCCAGGCAATGTGCTGATCGGCCAGGGGGTCGGACGCGGCGGAGCGGGTGAAGCTCACTTCACCCTGGACAAAACTCAAGCGCACGATGCGGGCCTGGCTGTGAGAGGCCGCGGGAGGAGGGGCGGCGAAAAGGAGGGCGAAAAGAGGAAGACTTAGATGAAACAAACGTTGCAATTTCATGATACATTCCTCACTTCGAAGGATGAAGGCTGAAGAAAAGACGGCCCGCAGCGCGGATTGACCGTCCGCTCGTGTTTCATCCTGAACAATGGTCTCGCCGCGGACCTGCGGCGTCAACCACTTGTTTTCTTGACAGGGGCTGCAAGGAGGGCTAATTTCTATGGTTTAAGGGAACAGTGTACGTTCCTTTTTTCGTTCTTCAGCAGGGTCCGGTTGGGGTGGAGTGCCATCAGAGTGTTTCGAATAAATTCAGAAAACGAGGTAGTCATGCGAGCCACAGTGAAGGCTTTGGTAGTGGTTGCGGTAATGATGATTGCGGCGCTGGCGGGAAGCCGGGCCTATGGCCAGGGCGGCGCGACGGGCGCGATCAATTTGACGGTGGAGGATTCCTCGGGCGGGTGGATTGCCGCGGCGGATGTGCAGGTGATTGACGCGCGGACGGAAACCGTGGCGCGCAAGGTGCAGACGGGCGCGGACGGGACCATCAATATCGCGCTGCTGCCGCCGGGGAAGTACCGGCTGGTGGTGAACAAGGCGGGATTCTCCGAAGCGCGGGCGTCCAATATCGAAGTGCGCATCACCGAGACTACCTCCGTCACCATCGCGCTCAAAGCCGGCGCGGTCACCGAGAAGGTGGAAATCACCGCGGAAGTGATGACCATCAACACGACCAGCGCGACGACGGGCGAGTCCATCGGCTCGGAGACTGTGCGCACTCTGCCGCTGGCTACGCAGAACTTCCAGCAACTGCTGACGCTTTCCGGCGGCGCACAGAGCGACCTGAACGCCTCCGGGCAGCTCGGGCGCGGCGACGTGCGCATCATCGTGAACGGACAGCGCGAGGACAACAACAACTACCTGATCGA
>JBGQNE010000025.1:0-54805 GCA_041500985.1 Terriglobia bacterium
AAACCCGAAATCCCCCGCCTCCTCGCCAACTCTTCCGCCTTCCTCCCGCTCTCCGCACTCGCCCCGCGGCCCCAGCTCGCCCCCGCCGAAATTCTCACCGGCAACATCTTCGACCACTCCCAACTCCTCTCCGCCCCCGTCCTCGGCGGCGAAGCCGGCCACACCCGCCCCGTCCTGAAAATTCAGGATGGCTGCGACAGCCGCTGCTCCTTCTGCGTCATCCCCTTCGTTCGCGGACGCAGCCGCAGCCTCCCGCTGGAAACCGTCCTCGCCGAAATCCGCACTCTCTCCTCCGCCGGCTACCGCGAAATCGTTCTCAGCGGCATTGACCTCGGCTCCTGGGGCCGCGATCTCTCTCCCCGCCACGAATTCACCGCTCTCCTCGAACGCATCCTCGCCGAAACCCCCCTCGAGCGTCTCCGCATCAGCTCCATCGAGCCGCTCGACCTCACCGAAGATTTCATCGCCCTCGTCGCCTCCACCCCGCGCCTCGCCCGCCACTTCCACGTCCCCCTGCAATCCGGCTCCGACCGCATCCTCGCCGCCATGCGCCGCTGGTACCGCGCCGAACACTACGAAGCCCGCGTCTCCCGCATCCACCTCCACCTTCCCGATGCCGCTCTCGGCGCCGACCTCATCACCGGCTTCCCCGGCGAATCCGACGCCGACCACGCCACCACTATCGCTCTCCTCGAACGCCTCCCCTTCACCTACCTCCACGTTTTTTCCTACTCCCCCCGCCCCGGCACCCACGCCGCCGCTCTCCCCGATCAACTCCCCGCCTCCATCATCAACCGCCGCGCCCGCGAACTCCGCTCCCTCGCCGATGAAAAATCCGCCGCCTTCCTCCGCTCCCAGATCGGCCGCACTCTCCGCGTCCTCACCCTCCACCCCTCCCCCAACCACCCCCGCAACTCCACCCCCGCCCTCTCCTCCAACTTCCTCAAACTATCCATCCCCGGCAATCACCCCTCCAACCTCTGGCTCGACGTCCAAGTCACCGCCAGGGAAGGGAACCACCTCCTCGCCGATTTTTTTTCCTCTCCTGCTGAATCCGCCCCGGCATCCATCCTTGAATCCACACCCATCCCTACCCGCACATAATCCCCAGCCAATCCCACCTGTTCCTCAATCTTATTTTTGGTTTTTGTCGCCTGGCGGGCCGAAGAAAAATGGAATCTGTCATTCTGAGTCCCGGTGCTTTTTACCGGGACGAAGAATCTCAACGACTACCTGTGCCGATAACATTCTCTCCTCTGACTCTGCGCCCTCTGCGAAGCTGTGAAATAACCTGCACTCGAAAACGCCCGCAAAACGTCTTGCCAATTGCAAGCCCTACGAGCGATTATTCGGGCAGCGGCATACATTTTGTGTCACCCGAAAAACCCTCAAAAACATTGGCAAATGGGTTTTTTCACAGCTTCTGCGTCTCTGCGTTATCCTCTTCCTCTTCGTCTTCCTCTTCCTCCCCTACCCCTCAAATATCACCTCCGCAAACGCCTCCTCCTCCGTATGCGTAATGCTCATCGCCATATTCTTCACCCCCAACTCCTCCGCCCGCGCCCGCGCCACCCCGTGCAGCACCAGCACCGGTTTTCCCCCCTTCTGCCTCTCCACTTCGATGTCCACCCACCGGATCCCTTTCCTCCATCCCGTCCCCAGCGCCTTCATCGCCGCCTCTTTCACCGCGAACCGCCCCGCGTACCGCTCATATTTGTTCCGGTACTTCTCGCAATACGCCCGCTCCCCCGGCGTATAAATCCGCCGCAGAAACGCCTCCCCATGCCGTTCGATCGCCGCCTTCACCCGCTCCACTTCCGCGATGTCCACTCCCAATCCGATAATCACCGCGCCTCCCCTCCGCCCGTCCCCCGCACCCGATTTCAGCCTTCCGCTCGTCTGCGATTATACTGGTCAGACCGTGCCCAGAGTAAAAAGACAACCCGGAAAACCTCTCCCCTTCTCCCGCCCCAATCGTCCCGCCTTCGCCGCGCCCTGGCGCGAACTCCGCAAATCCGGCCTGCACGTCCTTCAAGCCGCTCCTCTCGCCAAACTTCCCTGGCTCGTGCACGGCTTCAGCACCCGCCCCGGCGGCGTCAGCGAACTCGGCGGCGAAAAAATCCTGAACCTCGGCTTCGCCGACTGGGACACCCGCGAAAACGTCCTCGAAAACCGCCAACGCTTCCTCCGCGCCGCTGGCATCGCGCCCAGCGACGCCATGACCCTCGCCCCTCTGAAGCAAATCCACTCCGATATCGTCCGCCTCTTCGACTCTCCCTCCACCGAACCCTGCCGCGGCGACGCCTCCGCCACCAGCCTTCCCGGCCTGCTCCTCGCCGTGCAGACCGCCGACTGCGTCCCCATTCTTCTCGTTGATCCCCGCCGCCGCGCCGTCGCCGCCATTCACGCCGGATGGCGCGGCACGCTCCGCCGCATCGCGGAAAAGACCGCCGGCCTCATGCGCCTGCGCTACGGCTCGCGCCCCGCCGACCTTCTTGCCGCCATCGGCCCGTGCATCGGCCCCTGCTGCTACGATGTCGGCACGGAAATCGCCCGCGATTTCGATTCCCAGTTCCCCCGCGCCGCCGAGTTCTTCGACGAACTGCGCACCGGCGACGAGCCCAACCCTCTCCAGTGGCTCAACCAGATGCCCCCCGGCCACCAGCCCCCTCCCCAAAACGTCTTCCTCGACCTGCGCAAAGCCAACCAATTCCAGCTCCTCGACGCCGGTCTCCGCCAAAAAAATATCTTCACCAGCACCCTCTGCACCGCCTGCCACCCCGATCTTCTCTTCAGCTACCGCAAGCAAGGCCCCCGCAGCGGCCGCCTCATGTCCATCGTCGGCATTCGCCAGTAAACTGTTTTCAGTTCTCGGTTTTCAGTTCACAGTCAAAAGCCAAAAGTTGAAAGCAACCTGCGACTCGCCGGAAGGTTTTTCTTAACTGACAACTGACAACCTTTTCCATTAATTTTTCCAATCCCTCCCATCGGAATTTTTTATTCCCCTTTCTTCTCCCCTTCCTGTACACTTCTCCCGTTCTTGATAGAGGCGCGGAAGCCATCAGTAGCCCGGCGCGCAGTTCCGAGCAGCATCGGACGCCGTGGCCAAAGGGGCAATCACTTCAATTTCCGCCGAAATCGCCGCGGCAGCTGACGCCGCAGCGGTTGGGGGACTGGGTCCAAGGCCCGTCCACTGTCATCCGCTCATACCGGATGGAGTGCTATTAAGAGGCGATAGCCCCGAGCCTGTTCCTCGCGGTCTCTCCTTCTCTTTTCACTCCCTCCAGAAATGTAAGGTTGACCGCTTTGCGGTCACGCAGGGGTTGACCGCTTTGCGGTCACGCATAAAAAAGATGAATCTTTTCGAATTAACGCGCGCGCTCGTGGATATCGAGTCCATCACCAATAACGAAAAACAGGTGACGGACTTCCTCTTCGCGCATCTCTCCGCCCTCGCCGCCGCCTCCTCCGGCCGCATCGAGCGCATCCCCGCCGCTCCCGGCCGCGACAACCTCTTCGTCTCCTGGGGCCATCCCACCGTCACTCTCTCCACCCACCTGGACACCGTCCCTCCGTTTTTTCCCTCCCGCGAAGACCACGACTTCATCTGGGGCCGCGGCTCCTGCGACGCCAAGGGCATCGCCGCCTCCATGATCGCCGCCGCCGAAACTCTCCTCGCCGCCGGCACGCGCAACTTCGCTCTCCTCTTCGTCGTCGGCGAAGAGCGCAACAGCGCCGGCGCCCTCGCCGCCGCCTCCGCTCCCCGCGGCTCACGCTTCCTCATCAACGGCGAACCCACCGAAAACCGCCTGGCCATAGGCTGCAAAGGCGCTCTCCGCTATGAACTCATCGCCCAGGGAAAACTCGCCCATTCCGCCTATCCCGAACTCGGCCATTCCGCCATTCACTCCCTTCTCGATGTCCTCCACGACATCCGGCAAATCCCGCTCCCCCACGACTCCGTCCTCGGCCGCTCCACTCTCAACGTCGGCGTCCTTTCCGGCGGCCGCGCCCCCAATGTCGTCGCCGACCACGCGCAAGCCGAAATCATGTTTCGCCTCGTTGCCGACCCCGCTCCCCTACGCCAGGCCGTCGCCGCTGCCTCGGCGGGCCGCCTCGAAGCCCGCGAAGTCCTCTTCACCCCCGCCCTGCGCCTCTCCGAATTTCCCGGACTGCCCGCCACCGTCGTCGCTTTTACCACCGATATCCCCTCCCTCGGCTCCGCTTGGGGAAAACCCTTCCTCATCGGCCCCGGCAGCATCCACGTGGCCCACACCGCCGAAGAACGCATTTTGAAATCGGAATTGTCGGAAGCCGCCGAAATCTACGCCCGCATGGTTCGCCAGCTTCTCGCCACGGGGTGCGCCCAATGACCGCACCAGGACTCGCCATTGTCGGCTACGGAAAAATGGGCCGCCTCATCGAGCAGCTTGCCCCGGAATACGGTTTCGAAGTCCGCGCGAAATTCTCCAGCCGCGATAATCCCCGCGCCGAAGGCCTGACCCGCGACTCTCTCCGCGGCGCCTGCGTCGCCCTCGAATTTTCCACCCCGCACGCCGCCCCGGATAATATCCGCCGCCTCGCCTCCCTCGGCATTCCCAGCGTTGTCGGCTCCACCGGCTGGCTCGCTCATCTCCCCGCCGTCCGCCTCGCCGTCGAACAGAGCGGCTCCGCCCTGGTCTGGGGACCAAACTTCTCCGTCGGCGTAAATCTCTTTTTCGAAATCGTGGCCCAGGCCGCCGCCCTCTTCGCCCGCCAGCCCGCCTACGAATCCTGGGGCTGGGAAATTCACCACGCCGCAAAAAAGGACTCCCCCTCCGGCACGCTCCAAAAACTCGCCGAAGAAATCCTCCGCGCCGGCTACACCCGCCCCATCAGCCTTTCCTCCAATCGCGCCGGCGCTCATCCCGGCACCCACGAAATCGGCTTCGACTCTCCCGCCGACACCATCACCCTGCGCCACACCGCCCGCAGCCGCGAAGGCTTCGCCCGCGGCGCTCTCCAGGCCGCCCGTTGGATCCTCGGCAAAAAGGGCCTCTACGAATTCCGCGATATTCTCGGTGAATTAACCAGCAGTTGAATTACCGGTGGCACAGCCATTCCTGGCTGTGCTCGCCGAATTAATTTAGAGGAGACACAAATGAACTTCACAGGCTGCGGCACCGCAATGGTCACCCCCTTCCGCCGGGATAACTCCCTCGACGAGCCCGCCCTGCGCCGCCTCGTTCAGCGCCAGCTCGGCGCCGGCATCGATTTCCTCGTCCCCTGCGGCACCACCGGCGAAAGCCCCACGCTCTCCCGCGAAGAACATCTCCGCGTCGTCGCCATCACCGTCGAAATGGCCCGCGGCAAACGCCCCGTCCTCGCCGGCGCCGGCGGCTACAACACCGCCGAAGTCATCTCCCTGGCCCGTGAACTCGCCTCCCTCGGCGCCGACGGCATCCTCTCCGTCACGCCCTATTACAACAAGCCCACTCAGGAAGGTCTTTATCAGCACTACCGCGCCATCGCCTCCTCCATCTCTCTTCCCATCGTCGTCTATAGCGTTCCGGGCCGCACCGGCGTCAACGTCGAACCTTCCACCGTCGCCCGCCTCGCCGAAATCGAAAATATCGTCGGCATCAAGGAAGCCTCCGGCAACATCTCCCAGATGTCCGCCATCCTCAACGCCGTCCCCGAGCGCTTCGCCGTTCTCTCCGGCGACGACGCCATCACCCTCCCGCTCATCGCCCTCGGCGGACGCGGTGTCATCTCCGTCGTCTCCAATCAAATCCCCGCGGAAATGACCCGCCTCGCCCGTCTGGCACTGCAAAACGATTTCCCCGCCGCACGCCAATTGCACCGCCGCTTTCTCCCGCTCATGGAAATCAATTTCATCGAATCCAATCCCGGCCCCGTCAAAGCCGCCCTGGCCGCCATGGGCCTCCTCGAACCCGTCTGGCGCCTTCCCCTGGTCGCACCCTCTGCCGCCAACCAGTCCCGCATCCGCGCCGTCCTCGAATCCCTCGATCTCCTGGAGAAATCCCATGTCGCCATCGCCAGCTAGCCCGCATTCCTTCCACGAACCATCCCGTAGGGGCGGAGCTTGCTCCGCCCGCTTCCTGTCCATCCACCCAATCTTGCAAATTGCATCTATCCTCGCCCCATCTCTCCCTCCCGGAAAAATCATGGTGAAAAATGTCCTCTAACTCCACCCTGCAATCCCAGATCGAACTCCTCTTCGACTCCCCCCCATCCGTCTATACGGACGACCATCTCGATCTCTTCCGCTCCTTCAAACTCGCCCTCAACCGCGGCGAAGTCCGCGCCGCCCAGCCCGACCCCACCTCTCCCACCGGCTGGCGCGTCAATCCCTGGGTCAAAAAAGGCATCCTCCTCGGCTTTCGCATGGGCCTCCCCGCCGATTTCTCTCTCGACCCCGCCCGTCTCCCCTTCTTCGATAAATCCACTTACCCGCTCCATCCCATGACCCTCGCCGACGGCGTCCGCATCGTTCCCGGCGGCTCCAGTATCCGCGACGGCTCCTACATCGCCCGCGGCGTCATCTGCATGCCCCCCATGTTCATCAACGTCGGCGCTTACGTCGGCGAAGGCACGCTCATCGATTCCCACGCCCTCGTCGGCAGTTGCGCCCAGATCGGCCGCAACTGCCACGTTTCCGCCGGCGTTCAAATCGGCGGCGTCCTCGAACCCGTCGGTGCTTCCCCCGTCATCCTCGAAGACGATGTCATGGTCGGCGGCAACTCCGGCGTCTACGAAGGCACGGTCATCAAACGCCGCGCCGTCCTCGGCACCGGCGTCATCCTCAACCGCTCCATTCCCGTCTTCGACCTCGTCCGCGACGCCGTCTACACCGCCACCGACACCCAGCCCCTCGTCATCCCCGAAGAGGCCATCGTCGTCCCCGGCTCCCGCTCCTCCGTCCACCCCGCCGCAAAAAAATGGGGCCTCTCCCTCCAGGCCGCCGTCATCGTCAAATACCGCGACTCCAAAACCGACACCCGTGTCCAGCTCGAGGATCTTCTCCGCTAACTCCTCTCCTCTTCGCCTTTTTCTTCGCTCTTCGCTTTTCTCTTTGCCTTTGTAGGGGCGAGGCTTTAGCCTCGCCTGTTTTCAGTTTTCAGTCTTCAGTAATCAGTTATCAGTAAAAAAACAAACCGCAATCCCGCCGAAGCTCTCTCTTAACTGACAACTGAAAACTGTCAACTGCTAACTTCTATCAACGCCAATTGCCCGCACGCCGCCATCACGTCCCGTCCCCGCGCAGTTCGCACGAACACCGGAATGCCCTTCTCCAGCAAAATGGCGTGAAACTCCAGCACCCGCTCCGGCTCCGGCTCGCGGTAAGGCAGCGCCCCCGGGTTCCACGGGATCAGATTCACTTTGGCCTTCACCTTCGCCAGCAGCCGCACCACCCGCCGCGCGTCCTCCGGCGCATCGTTCACTCCCCCCAGCAGCACGTACTCGAACATCACATGCTCCCAGCTCCGCAGCGGATATTTCTCGCACGCCTCCATCAGCATCGCCAGCGGATACTTGCGGTTGATCGGCATCAGCGCGTTGCGCTGCTCGTCGTTCGAAGCGTTCAGCGATATCGCCAGCCGCGGCCGCACTTTCTCCTGCGCCAGCCGCTCGATCCCCGGCAAAATCCCGCTCGTCGAGAGCGACACGTGTCGCGGCGAAATCCCCACGCCCTTCTGATCCAGCAGGATCCGCACCGCCGCCATCACTGGCTCGTAATTCAGCAGCGGCTCGCCCTGCCCCATCAGCACGATGTTCGTCTGCGGCGCGAGCTTTTCCTGGTGCTCCGCCAGCGGCAGCAGCACCTGCGCCAGAATCTCTCCCGCCGTCAGGTTGCGCACCAGCCCCAATTGCGCCGTCAGGCAGAATTTGCAATCCACCGCGCAGCCCGCCTGCGTCGAAATGCAAATCGTCTGCCGCCCCTCGCTGGGCATGTACACCGCTTCCACCGACGCTGGCCGCATCCCCCCTGCCGCCAGCTTCAGCAAATACCGCACCGACCCGTCTTTCGACTCGTACCTCCGCGTGACCTCCGGCAGCGTGATCGCCGCCTCTTCCTCCAGCCGCGCCCGCAGCTCCGCCGAAAGATTGCTCATCTCCGCGAAGTTGAATTTCCTTTCCTGGTACAGCGCATGGTATATCTGCTCGCTGCGGTACTTGGGCTCCCCCATCTCCGCAAAGTACGCCTTCAGCTCTTCCTTCGATTTCCCCAGCAATTCCGTTTTCATCGCTTCTCGCACAACCTCATTCCCATCTTAGCACGCGCCCTCCCGCGCCCCTTCCTGCCGCTCTCTCTGCCGCAAAATCGCGTCATTTCCTGGCCTTTGCGCGCTTTTCCGCGGCCTCGCGTGCTATTGCCCTCCCCGTGTGTCAAACTAGCTCTATGACCACGGAAGCGCGCGACATCCAGCGGCACGTTCTCCCCAACGGCCTCGTCGTCGTTACCGAGACCATGACCCACGTCCGCTCGGTCTCCGTCGGCTTCTGGATTCGCACCGGCTCGCGCCGCGAACCTTCCCAGCACAACGGCATTGCCCACTTCCTCGAACACATGCTCTTCAAGGGCACCGCGCGCCGTTCCGCCGAGGAAATCGCCCGCTCCATGGACTCCATCGGTGGCATGCTGGACGCCTTCACCGCCAAGGAATACACCTGCTTCAACGCCAAGGTGCTCGACGAGCATCTTCCCATCGCCTTCGATGTCCTCTCCGATCTCGTCCTGCGCCCCCGCCTGGACTCCTCCGACGTCGAAAAGGAAAAGCAGGTCGTCCTCGAGGAAATCAAGATGGACCGCGACAACCCCGAGTACATCCTCCACGAACTTTTCACCGAAGGCTTCTGGCCCAATCATCCCCTCGGCCGCCCCATCCTCGGCCGCCCCGATACCGTCCGCGCCTTCAGCCGCGACACTCTCGCCGGTTATCACCAGTCCTGGTTCGCTCCCGACCAGATCGTTCTCACCGCCGCCGGCAACGTTTCCCATGAGCGCGTCCTCGAACTCGCCCAGCGCGAATTCGCCGCCCTCGCTCCCTCCGGCCCTTCCGCCGGTCCCATCGCTCCCCTCACCGAAGCTCCCATCCTCATCGAGAAAAAGCGCGACCTCGAGCAGGTCCATCTCTGCATCGGAGTTCCTTCCTATCCCCTCACCCACGACCGCCGCTTCGGCGTCAACGTTCTCAACACCATCCTCGGCGGCGGCATGTCCTCCCGCCTCTTCCAGAACATCCGCGAAAAACTCGGCCTGGCCTACGCCGTCTTCAGCGACCTCACTCCCTATTCCGATGCCGGCATGCTCACCGTCTACGCCGGCACTTCCCACGACTCCCTCCCCAAAGTCATCGATCTGGTCATGAAGGAGTTTCGCGACCTCAAATCCTCTCCCGTCCACGACGAGGAACTCCGCCGCGCCAAGGACCACCTCAAGGGCTCCCTCATGCTCTCCCTCGAATCCACCAGCTCGCGCATGTCCAATCTCGCCCGCCAGGAACTCTTCTTCCACCGCTTCTACACCCTCGACGAAATCCTCGCCTCCATCGAAGCCGTCACCCGCGAAGAAGTCCAGTCCATCGCCCGCGACTCCTTCCTCACCGACCACATCGCCCTCACCGTCCTCGGCGACTTCAACGGCTTCTCCCTCGACCGCTCCCGCCTCTCTTGCTGAACTAGCCCCGCTCGGGGCCTCTACGATCTCGCCAGCGCCCACGCCCGTGCTTCCCCGCGCGCGAGCCTATGTGAGCACGCTCGTTCTCCGGGGGACGGCGCTGTAGCTGGGGGTCGGAGCTTCAGCTCCGGCAAAAAAGCCTGTCTTTTGGCGCGGCTTTAGCCGCTGGGGAATTGCGTTTCTCTTTCTGCACATGGTCCCCTATCGCCTCCCGCCTCCTGAGGAAATCACATTCCCCCGTTGACGCCTCTTTCCCGCTCTGCCATCATTCTCGAAATTTGGTTTTTCGATTTCGCGGAGGAACCCATCGGCTTGCGCGTTTCCATTCTGGCGTCCGGAAGCTCCGGCAACATCACCCTGCTCGAAACTTCGCGCACTCGCCTCCTCGTTGACGCCGGCCTCGGCAAACGCGACACCCTCGCCCGTCTCGCCGCCCTGCAAATCGACGTTGACCGCCTCGACGGCATCCTCATCTCTCACGAGCACACCGACCACTGCGGCGGCCTTCCCCAGGCCCTGGCCCTCTGGAAAGCCCCGCTCTTCGTCACCGACGCCACCTTCGACGCTCTCCAGCGCATCCTCCCGGACACCTTCGGCAAGCGCCTCGCCGGCCGCGAATCCATCGCTCCCGGCCAGCGCTTCACCATCGGCGATATCGAAGTCAGCGCCTTCGCCATTCCCCACGACGCCGCCGATCCCATCGGCTTCACCTTCCGCTCCAACGGCTCCAAGCTCGCTCTCGTCACCGACCTCGGCTACATGCCCAATCACGTCAAAGTCCATCTCCGCGACGCCGATTGCCTCATCCTCGAATCCAATCACGATCTGGACATGCTCAAAGTCGGCCCCTACCCCTGGGTCGTCAAGCAGCGCGTTCTCAGCCGCACCGGCCATCTTTCCAATCTCGCCGTCAGCGAATATCTCTCCGACCCCGAAGGCTTCGACGCCCGGGCACGCTTCCTCGTCCTTGCCCACATCTCCCAGGAAAATAACAATCCCGACCTCGTCCACCTTTCCGCCAGCCAGGCTCTCGGCAATCGCCCCTCCGATTCCCCCTTCCACGGCGAACTCCTCATCGCCTCCCAGCACGTCCCCGTCAGATCGCTCAGCATCTAGCCAGTTCTCAGTTCTCCGTTTTCAGTTCTCAGTCAAACCAAACCGCCCCCCAAAGGCTGCCGGTAACTGACAACTGACAACTTCCCCCTCTTAACTGAAAACTGACAACTGACCACTGTAAACTCCTAACTTCGCCCGCAATTCTGCTAGCATTTCCCCATGCGCACCCTTCGCCTCCTCTCCCTCTCCTTACTTCTTTACTTCCTTACTTCCTTACCTCCCGCCTTCTCCCAAAATCCCCCCACCGACGCCGCCGAAATCTCCCGCACCCTTCTCTATCTCGCTCCCGCCGCCGTGCAAACTCCCCCCTCCGGCTCTCTCTCCATCGTTTTCTCCATCCAGGGCTTCAACTACGAATTCACTCCCCCCTCCACCTGGAAAGTTTCCCCCAACGAATGGGCCCCCGAATCCGATACCGGCCGCGAATCCCAAAAAAAACGCAAATTCACTTTCGCCGGCGTTGACTACACCCTCGCCGGCTCCTCCGACGATGACCGCGCCGTTCTCACCCTCTTCCGCTCTGGCGCCTCCGAACCCGTCGCCTCCGCCGTTCTCTGGAATCGCGATCAGCTCGTCGCTCCCTGGCTCCCCATCGCCCAGCAGCGCAAAAAAACTCTCACCGCCGCCGCCCTTCAGCAGGACCTGGAAGTCGCCGACCCCTACCCCTACGCCGCCGAACTTTCCGGCGATTTCCTCTGGGTCGCCGTCGGCCATTCCACCGGCGAATCCGAATACGGCCTCGGCTCCCTCGTTCGTTTTGATTTGAAGGAAGGGAAGTCCGCTGTCTTCCAGCCCGCCGAACTCGCCACCTGCGCCGTCACGAATCTCCTTCTTCTCGCGCCCGACTCCATTCTTCTCGGCACGCGCCGCCAGGACGAAGGCGCCATCCGCCCCTGCCAGGGCCTCATCCGCTTCCAGCCCTCCACCGGCAAAATCGAAAAACTCCCCTCCGCCGGCACCCTCCTCGAGAATTCCGTCGTCACCCAGCTCCACGGGCCCGACCCCGTCTGGGTCTCCACCGACCGCGGCATCTGCAAGTCTGCTCCCGCCGCCTCAGCCTCCGCCGCTTTCTCCTGGACCTGCTGGCGCGTCGTCCCCAGTGTCCACATCGAAGACGAAGTCACCGTCTTCAACAAGCCCGGTGAAAAAGCCGGCAGCGATCTTCCTCCCGGAGATTACGAAGTTCTCTGGGCCAACGCCGCTTTTTTTGAGATTGCCACGCAGGACTCTTACGACGCCTGGCTGCGCGCCGATGACTTTCAGGACCTCTCCGCTCGCAACTTCGATACCGAACCCTGGAAGCTCCTCAACACTTCCACCGGCTTCGCTCCCGTTCGCCCGCTCGCCAAACCCAACGCCAAAACTCTCGAGGAAGGCACTCTCCTCTACCGCGCCCCTCTCGAAAAACGCCCCGCCGACCCCGGCGCTCCCGCCGGCTGGGTCAAAGTCCGCGTCCGCGCCGGCTGGATCGAACGCGCCGATTTCGAAATCACTCCCCGCATCATCCCCTTCGAACTCCCCGCCGCTCCATCCCCGGAGCTCCCGCTTCCCCCCGGCGCTTCTTCCACGCCTCCCGTGCCCAAGCACCCCATCGCCAAACCGCCCGCCAAACCCTAGCCCGCAGCGCCCCTATCGCCCGCCAATCACTTCCCGCATCTTCCCCATATCCATTTCGCCTTCCCACCGGCTGATCACAATCGTCGCCACCGCATTCCCGATCACGTTCGTCAGCGCACGGCATTCGCTCATGAATTTATCCACCGCCAGCAGCAGCGCCAGCGCCTGCACCGGTATTTCCGGGAACACCGTCAGCACCGCCGCCACCTTCACGAACGCCCCTCCCGGCACTCCCGCCCCTCCCGTCGCCGCGATCATCGCAAAGAGCAGCACGCGCACTTCCTGCCCCAGCGTCAAATGCACGTTCGTCGCCTGCGCCAGGAACAGCACCGCCAGCGTGATATATATGTTCGCCCCGTCCGCATTGAAGCTGTACCCCATCGGAAACACCAGCCCCACGATCGACCGTGGCGCCCCCAATCCCTCCAGCTTCCGCAGCATGTCCGGGATCACCACCTCCGACGTGCTCGTCCCCAATACGATCAGCAGTTCTTCCTTCAAATAAATAATCAGCCGCGGCAGCGAAAACCCAGCCGCATAGCAGATGCTCCCCAGAATCACCCCGACGAATGTCACGCTCGTGAAATAGAGCGTTCCCACCAGCTTGGCCAGATTCGTAAGCGAAGCCAGGTCGTACCGCGCCACCGTGTAGGCCATTGCCCCGAACGCTCCCACCGGCGCCAGTTGCACGATCATTCGAATGATCCCAAAACACACCTTGCTGGCCACCCCCAGCGCGTCCGTCACCGCTTCCCCCGCCGCGCCCATTTTCGAAATCGCGAATCCGCAAAGCAGCGCCAGCAGCACCACCTGCAAAAAATTATCGTGCACGAACGCGCTCAGAAACGTCCGCGGAATGCTGTCCAGCAACTGCGCCATCAGCCCCGATTCCTTCACCTTCCCCACATACCCGGCCACCGATTTCGCGTCCAGCGTCGCCGGATTGATATTCAGTCCCCGCCCCGGATGCCCCACTTCCGCCGCCGCCATTCCCAGCAGCAGCGCCACCACCGACAGCACTTCAAAATAAAGCAGCGTCTTCACGCCCACGCGCCCGACCTTCTTCATGTCCCCCATGGACGCGATCCCCTGCACCAGCACCAGGAAGATCACCGGCCCGATCATCATTTTGATTAGGGAAATAAACGCTTCGCCCACGGGACGCAGGGCGAGTCCTGCATGAGGGAAAAAATGTCCGACCAACACACCCAGCGCAATCGCCGCCAGGACCTGCGCATAAAGGTCTCTGTACCAGGGCCGCCGCGCCACGGCCTATGCTTTTCCGCTTCGCTTCTCGTTCAAAAACGCTTTCAGCTCTCCGGCCTTCGTCGAGAGCGTTTTCAGCCACCGCTGCCCGCCGGAAATGAACCCGATCCAGTAACCGATTTCCACCAGTTGCGGCTCGCTGAATTCCGCATGCAGCCGCTTCCACATCGCATCGTCCGCATTTTCCGGATTCCAGATAATCGCGTCCGCGTACGTCAGCGCCAGCTTTTCCCGCGCCGTGAATTTTTCAGATTTCTCGTATTTCAGCGCTTCCGACATCCGGTCTTCGCTATTCCGCGCACCCTGCGCGGATCCCTGGTTCGCTCAATACCCGCACGACATGCTCAGCGCGATATATGCCCGCAGCAACTCCTTCAACTCCCACTCCACCGTCCCCTTGTCCTTCTTGAACAGCAGGTCAAACGTGGACGTGAACGACCGCATCACGTCCGGCTGGTGCGCCCGGATCGCCTGATTCTCCGGCCCCGGCCTCCCCGCTGCAATCGCGTCCTCCAGCCACTTCTTCGCCTGCGGGTCGCTGATCGATTCGGGTGTCAGATAACTGATGCGCGCCATAAAAAAACTCTCCTTGTGCAAGGGAACCTAAATCCACCCGATATTACCATAATACCGGACCCCCGACCCACCCTTTCCCCTCGCTTATGTAGCGCCATCCTTCAGGGTGGCATCTTGCCTTTTTCCCGGTGGCACAGCCAACCGCTGCCCCATCGCATGCGCTTTTCGCACGCGATGATTCCTGGCTGTGCGCCTTCTGAGTAGTCACGGCATGCCGTGCCCCTCCTGCGCGCCCGGATCGTCGGGATCACACTTGGGCCGGGGAAGATCGAAGATGATGACAGGCCCGCTGCCGTGCGGACCGGCATCCGAATCGCGCTCCTGCTCGATGGTCGGGAACGTGCGGAAAAAGGTAGGGCACAATAACGGGGAGATGAATAGAGGCTCTGCGATCCACGAAAGGGCCGACATGATTGGAAATAAATTCCCTTGACAAAATAATGATATCAGATATAGTATCACTTGCATGAGGCTAGGAGCCAGAGGTGAGAAAGACGCAGGGTATCACCGGGAATGGACATTGATGAGAGGGTTAAGGACGTCATTCAAGATATTGCCCAGCGCAGAAACAATGTAACGCTCAGCGAAATCGAATGGGTGATGGGGAAATTGAGTGGGAAGTACAAGGTGCGGCGACGCGAAGCTCGGCATGGTGTCCTGTTTGGGGTCGACGAATATAGATTTATGGTGAATCATCACAATCCTGGCAGTAAACAAGTAAAGAGCTATTCGGTCGTTGCGTTTCTGAACGTGATGATCGATTTAGGCTTGTACGAGGAAGAGGACGAAGACAAAAAAGAACCAAAAAATGAGTGAACTCGAAAAATACCTCAAACTACCATATACAGTGTTGCTCCGGCGTGACATCGAGGACGACTTCGTTGCAAGAATCGAAGAACTCCCTGGTTGTTCAGCGCATGGCAAGACGCGAGAAGAAGCCCTCGAAAACCTAGACGAGGCGAAGGCGCTCTGGGTTCAGGACTGTCTGGAAAATGGCGACCAAGTCCCGCTACCCGCGGCGGATGAACCACTACCAAGCGGCAAATGGCTGCAGCGTGTCCCACGCAGGTTGCATCGCAAGTTGCAATTGTTCGCAAAAAAAGAAGGCGTAAGTTTCAACCAGTGTATCTCTGCTATTTTGGCAGAAGCTGTCGGCGAACAACTGGCTGATCGGTTGGAACAGATCCCATCTCACGTTCAGGAGGTCCTCACTACTAACTGGGCTGGGTATTTTGGAAGGAAAGATTATGAATCCCGTCCTCCGGATTTTCGATTCTTCAACGTGACTTCGGAGAATAGACAGTTTTCGGAACTGGCTATTGCTCGGATACTGGCTATTCTGTCTTCCCAAGTACCTGATAGAATAGAGTTCAAATCGAAAGTGAAGAAAGATGCCAAGAAAAAGCATACAAGTCTTGAAGTCTGCTGATTCGAAGTACGAACAGTTTTTGAAGTCTGTCAAGCCCGTTGCTCTTGGCTTGACCAGTAGCTTCTCCCGGCTGGACCGAGAATCATATGCTCGCCTGATGAGTCAGAAAGACCGGGCGATCAGCATAATTTCAACAGAGTACAAATTGCTAGTCGCTGAATCTGATTACTTCGATGCGAGTGGGAAATTCTCCCTCTCTGTATCAGAAGGAAAGAAATCTATTTCTGCCCTTACCATCGAGTGCTCTTATGAAGCTCATTTCCATTGCAAAGCACCTGTTGCAAGGGAATTGGCTGACCGTTTTACTGCATCGGAGTTGCGACTCGTGCTCTGGCCATATTTCCGAGAACTGGTTTTCGATCTATGTGGCAAGATGTCCATCCCACCGATTACGATTCCGTTTACCACAAGCACAGAGGAATAACTATACGTGAAGAAAATCAAGGCGGGTAGCGCTTAGCGTCGAGCACCCTCTTTGTCCTTTCCAGCAGCCGATTGGCCCGCACCGGCGAATCCCCGCCTGGGGGCTTTTGGGTTTGTCCGCTCACGCCGCCTTTTGAATCCTGATCTTCGCCGTATACCCCAGCGCGTATAACACCCGCAGCATCAAATCCGTCGAAATATCCCTGGTGTTCCGGTTCAGCATCGCCGTAACCCGCGCCCGCAACGTCCCCGCCAGCCGCGCCACCTCGATAATTGTTTTGCGCTTATTCTTTGGTTTGCAGAGGCAGCAGGCGCACACGCGTACGCCCGGGATCCACGGTCACCAGCGCACCTGCATTCAACTCGCGTTCCAGGTGACGCAGGGCTGCCGCCACTTGCTTCCCGATGGCCCGCGGGCTGATATTCTCCGCGCGAATCTGCACGACGCTGGGTTTCTTGCCCTGTGTTGCGGCTAGTATTGCGCTGAAATCCATGTCGTGTGTCAGAACCACATAATCATTGGTCGCCGCGTATGTCATGATCGCCGTGTCCGGCGCATTGGCCTTACCCACGTTCGACCAGTGCACAGCCTCCCAGCCGGATTCACCCAGCAGCGCAATCCACTGCGGCGATAAATTCATGTCCACAAGCAGTTTCATGCGCCGGGAATCACCACTTCCCGCTCCTCCGACCGCCACGCCGCATACCGCAGCGCCTGCAAAATATCCTCACGTTCCAAATAGGGATACTCCGCCAGAATCTCCTCCACGCTCCGCCCCGCCCCGACCTGCCCGACAATCATCCCCACCGTCACGCGCATCCCCCGAATGCAGGCCTTTCCGCCCATGACCCCGGCCTCCTGGGTGATGCGGTCAAATGTCGTCATGCTCGCCTCCCGCTAAACCTCATCTCGGCCTCAGAATATCATTCTTCACAAGCTTTTCTGGAAGTTTAGCTCGATCCGTCCTCTCCAGTCTTTTCCGTCTCCCCTCGCTACCTCCTTGCTTCATTACCTCCTTACCTCCACCGTTTCGAGGTACTACGACAATCCATTCGAAACTAGTACCACTAAGTACTGATACTTGACTAAATAAGTTTGCCGTGCTACCATGCCCCGTGACACTCGCACTCCACCCCGCCCATCCTCATCGCGGTCCGCTGGCTGTGTCTCCCTCCCCCGAGTCACCAGTCACGAATCACAAGTCACCCTTCTTTCTTTTCAATCACTTCCAAACTCTTTCGCGCCACGGACACCCATTAACCTCCTCATTTTCATCGCCTTCCGGACTCTTTCCCATCCCCCGGCCGGGGTACACCCCCTGCCCATCCAACCGAGGCTCAAAATGAGAAAACCAAACTCCACCTCCACCGCTTCCCCTTGCCGCCACGTCACCCGCACCGGTCGCCGTTGCCGTCTCCCTATTCTGGACCCCCGCTCCGGCCTCTGTTTCCGCCATTCCGCCCTCCAGCAAAAACAGTTCGACGACGGCGCCGCCGACCTCTCCGCCGCCTTCTCCGGCCTCCTCTCCGATTTCAAGTCCGCCTCTCAGATCAACGACTTCCTCTCCCGCCTCCTCGTCCTCCTCGTCGAAGGCCGCATCTCCCCGCGCCACGCCGGCGTCATGGCCTATATCAACAGCCTCCAACTCCGCACCCTCCCCGCCATCGACAAGGAACTCAACCCGGAACCCCCCGGCGAGCCATCCGCCCCCACCATCATCTGGGATCTTCCCGGCGCGGACCGCTCGCAAGAGAAGAAAGCCTCATGACCGCCACCACCACCCAACTTCCCGTTGCCTCCCAGTGGCACAGCCATTCTTGGCTGTGCTCATTCCCGTGCTCCCCCGCCTCCACAGCCCGAAATACGGTACTATTTGTACGCCGGACCGCGCAGCGGTCCGGAACGACGAACCACAAGGAGCCGTTTTGATTCCACGGTACACGCGCGAAGAGATGGGGCGGGTCTGGAGCGACGCCAACAAGTTCGCCAAATGGCTGGAGGTCGAGCTGGCCGCGGCGGACACGCTGGCCGCGGCGGGGCAGGTGCCGCGGGAAGTGGCTACGACGCTGCGCGAGCGGGCCAAGGCCGACGCGGCGCGCATTCTTGAAATCGAAGCGCGGGTCAAGCATGACGTCATCGCGTTCACCATGGCCGTGGGCGAATCCATCGGCGACCCCGCGGCGGCGCGCTGGCTGCACTATGGGATGACGTCGAACGACGTGGTGGACACGGCGCAGGCGTTGCAGGTGCGCGACGCTTCGCACTTGATCGAGCGCGGCCTGGTGATGTTCGGCGAGATTCTTTCCCTGCGCGCGCAGGAGTTCCGGCACACGCCGCAGATTGGGCGCACGCACGGCGTGCATGCCGAGCCGATTACGTTCGGGCTGAAAATCGCCAACTGGTTCGCGGAAAATCAGCGCAATATCGGGCGCTTCCGCGAGGCCGCGGCGCAGATGGCCATCGGAAAGATTTCCGGAGCGGTGGGCAACGCTTCGCACCTGGGGCCGGACATCGAGGAAAAAATCTGCAAGCGGCTGGGGCTTGCGCCCGCTCCGGTGGCTTCGCAGGTGATTCAGCGCGACCGGCATGCGCATTACCTGAATTCGCTGGCGCTGATTGCCGCGACGCTGGAAAAGATTGCGCTGGAAATCCGCCATTTGCAGCGCACCGAAGTGCGCGAAGCCGAAGAGCACTTTGGCGGGGAGCAGCGCGGCAGCTCGGCCATGCCGCACAAGCGCAATCCGGTCGCCTGCGAGCAGATGTGCGGTCTGGCGCGGGTGGTGCGCGCGAACATGATGGCGGCGCACGAAAACGTGGCGTTGTGGCACGAGCGGGACATCTCGCATAGTTCGGTCGAGCGGATTATTCTGCCGGATTCGACGATTCTGGTGGACTACATGCTGGCCAAGATGACGGAAATCGTGGGCAAGATGCGCGTCTTCCCGCAGCGCATGATGCGCAACCTGGAATCCACGCACGGGCTGATTTATAGCGGGCAGCTGCTGCAGGACCTGGTGGAGAAGGGCATGCCGCGCGACGAGGCTTACAAGGCCGTGCAGGAAAACGCCATGGCCGCCTGGGAAAGCGAGACGAGCTTCCGCGAGCGCGTGGCCAAGGATGCGCGCATCACCAAGTTCCTGGATGCGGCGGCGCTGGCGCGGACGTTTGATTTGCAGCGGCAGTTGCGGCACGTGGATGCGATTTTTGCGCGGGTCTTCAGCGAGGTTGCGGCGAAAGCCAAAGGGGATTGAGAGTCTTGGGGAAAGCCGGCGGAGTGTCCTCAGCGGCTAAAGCCGCGGGGGAGAAGAAGTTTTACTGTCGGAGCTGAAGCTCCGACCCCCAGCAGGCTGCTGGCAGGGAAGAGATGAAGAAGTAAGGAAGCAAAGAGGTAAGGAAAAAGAAGGAGGCGCGAATGGAAGCGCCTCTGGAAGAAGTAGAGAAGAAGAGATGAAAAAAAATCAGACGCGCTGAACGTAGCGCGCTTCGGATGTGTCCACTTTGATGGTGTCGCCGTTGTTGACGAACGGGGGGACGTTGACCATCAGGCCGGTTTCGAGTTTGGCGGGCTTCATGACCGCGCTGGCCGTGGCTTTTTGCAGGGTCGGCTCGGTGTCCACGACTTTGAGGTCCATGGTGTCGGGGAGGTCCACGCCGATGGCTTTGCCTTCGAAGAATTCGATTTTCACGACGGTGTTGGGGATGAGGTAGTAGACGGTTTCGCCGAGTTCGTCGCGGGTCATCTGCATCTGTTCGTAGGTTTCCGAATTCATGAAATGAAAATCGTCGGCTTCGCTGTAGAGGTATTCGAATTCGACTTCGTCGAGGATGGCGCGGTCGACGAATTCCTCGGCGCGGAAGCGGTAGTCCATCATGGTGCCGGTGCGGAGATTTTTCATGCGGGTCTGCATGGAGCCGCGCTTGTTGCCGGGGGTGCGGTGGTCGACGGAAAAAACGGTGTAGAGCTGGCCTTCGTGCTGAATGACCATGCCGGGACGGAGTTGTGTCGCTTTTACGGTGTCGCCCATACGCTCCCTGCTGAAGTTTCGAAAATCGGCAATTCCGGCCGGCGGCCAGAGGCAGCGCGCGGAATGACTCGAGGCACACGAGCGAGCATGCAGTTCCCGTGTGAACAAACAGTATAAACGGGGCGATTCGGCCGGGTCAAATTCGAAAGTGGGGGCCGGGGTCAGGGTTTGGGCGGTTGGGCCATGAGTTTTTCGATGGCGACGGGGTCGCGGGGAAGGCGTTCGCTGAGGAGCTGGTAGCCGGTTGGAGTGATGAGGACGTCGTCTTCGATGCGCACGCCGAGATTTTCCTCGGGGATGTAGATGCCGGGTTCGACGGTGACGACCATGCCGGGTTCGAGGGGGCGGCAATAGTCGCCGGGGTCGTGGACGTCGAGGCCGATGTTGTGGCCGAGGCCGTGGATGAAATAGGGGCCGAGGGATTTTCCGTGAAGATCCTTGCCGTGGGAGTTGATGTAGTTGAAGGCGATTTTATAGGCGCTGTTTTTTCCTTCGCGGCAGAAGGTCATGCCGGGCTGGAGGGAGGAGAGGGCGGCGTTTTGGGCGGCGAGGACGATATCGTAGATTTCGCGCTGGCGCGGGGAGAATTTTCCGCTGGCGGGGAGGGTGCGGGTGATGTCGGCGGAATAGCCGGAGAATTGCGCGGCGACGTCGAGAACGACGATGTCGCCGGGAGCGATGCGGCGGGCGAGCTGGTCGTAATGGAGGATGGTGGAATTGAAGCCCGAGCCGACGATGGGAGCGTAGCCTTCGGATTCGGCGCCGCCGGCGAGGTGGACGGCGGTCATGGCGGCGGCGATCTGGTATTCGAAAAGGCCGGGGCGCATGCGGCGCATGGCTTCGAGATGTGCGTCAAGGGAAAGATCAATGGCGCGCTGGAGAAAAGCGATTTCGCCGGGGGATTTGATTTCGCGGAGGCGGCTGATTTGCGCGCGGATGTCTCGTAGGGCGACTTTGGGGGCGAGTTCACCGAGCCAGGCGGCGAACTCCTTTTCGTGGGGGTAGCCGCCGTTTTCCTGTTCGTAGGGGAGGATGGTGAAGAAGTCGTGGTAGAGATGGGCGAGTTGTTCGACGGTGGGGCGGAGCTGAGTGTCGGCGGAGAGGACGGAAGCGAAGCCTGTTTTTTCGCGGATGGCGGGGTCATCGGGAGCGAGGCGGGGGCCGTTCCAGGCTTCTTTTTTGAGGTTGCGCGCGGGGAGGAAAAGGATTTCGCGGGGGCCGGACCAGGTGTCGGTGACGTTGGCGGCGAGGGATTGTTTTTCGACGGAGGGGAGAATGAGGAGGGCGGCGCCTTCTTCGTTGTGGCCGGTGAGGTAATAGAAATTGTCTTCCTGGGCGAAGACGTAGGATTGCGAGGACTCTTCGCGGCCGGTGAAGCCGAAGAGCAGGATGGGGGAATCCACTTGCGCGGCGAGGGCGGCGCGGCGCTGGGCGTAGACGGAATTGGGTTCGCGTTCCCGGCGCTGCTGCGCGGGGGAGAGCGGGGCGAAGGCGAGGAGGAGGAAGAGAAGAAGGATTGAGGAGCGCAGATGGAAGGGAGCGAGTTTTTGGTTTAGGTTGAGCATGGAGTTGACTCTAAACCGGGAGAGTTGGAAAGCAAAGGGGCCGGGGTGCGGGCGGTGCCTGGGGGGTAAGGGGGGCGGGGCAAGGAAAAGAAAGAAGTAACGCAGAGGCGCGGAGGGGGGAATCATGGATGGAAATGGGAAAGGAAATGGTGCTGCAATTGGCAGGATTTCCCGACGCATCGAGAAACCTTGCGGGTAGGCTGGCAATAATTTCAGCCACGCTTTAATTGCGATTCGTCAAACTTTCGCCGAGGGGGTTCATTTGCAGGAGGCCGGGCGCGTCCTTGCGGTAAAACGCCCGACTGCTCCTGGGCCGGTTTTTAGGGTGCGTCACCAGTTTTAGGGAAAGTATCGAAACCCGTGGAGACCGGCCTTCTCACGCCATCTGATTGATGCCATTCCAGCCGAAGTGGGCAGTGATAGCAAGATGTCCGATTACGACTTATCAGGAGTTATGACCAGTGGGCGCTCAGGGAGTTTTCGAACCGGTCAGCTCCCGGCGTGTAACCTTGAGGAAGTGACTCAGGTATTCTCGAGGAATGCTCTTGATATACGGATTGACGAGCCAGGCGAAGATAGCCGGGACGCTGCGGCTCAAAGCAATGAATTCGACCTGCATATAGATACCGCCGTCCCTTTCCTCATAGCGCGTATAGGTATACAAGCGCCAGAGATAGCCGCGGTCGTTGCCGACAGGCTTCTCGCGCTCCTCCGGCTTGCCGGGATGTTCCACCTCCGCAATTCGGGTTGAGTACGAACGGCTGTGTTCCCGCGTCTCGCCCATAGAGAAATACTGAATATCGAATTCAGTATTATAAACGGCCGTGACAATTGCCTTGCGGTAAAGCCGCAGGAAAACTTTGAAGTTCTGTTCATCCCTGCGGAGCAATCTAGAACGCTGGACGTCCGGCTTATAAAGTTCCTGCTGGCGGTCATAATCCTGCAGCACAGCCAGGGCTTGCGTGAGACGAACGTCCGGCATGAAGACAAGGGCAATCCAATGATGAACCAGGCCATCCGGCACATGAATTTTCCCGCCGTTTTGCCGGGTTTCGAGGCGGTGCACGAGGACTTGACCTCCGGCGAGTTGTTCCTGCCAGAGAAGTCTCTGCTTTTCAGGGAGGGAATCAAAATAGAGATATGAAGCAGGGCTGCGGAGTTCGGCTTCCATGCGCGCTTCGGTGAGCTGAACATACAGTTGAAACGCGTCAATGGCGGGCTTGGTGAGTTCGGTGGCAGAGGCCGTGTACGGGGAAACAAGGAAGAGCCCGGCGAGGGAGAATAACATACGGCGGAGGAACCGCCGGAGGAAGCCACTCGCCTGGCAAAACAGGTCTTCCGGGGTTTCTCTTCCGGCGTCGGCCACAGTGTTCATTTCAGATCCATATCGCTCACCCGTGAGGATTATCACGGCCATTTCCAATAGGGAATAACGATTCCGGCGGAGGTCGTTCATGAGTAATCGCCAGGCGCGACATGCTTCCTCTTATCGATTCGTTAGGGCGATCCTTCTTTACGGGATTCCGGCCGGACGATATACTCGCCGGTGCGAGCAGGTCTTCTGCGGGAGAATCAGCCGATGGGCGTCCTCGATCAGCGCTTTGAGAAGAATTTCATGATCACCTCGGTGGACTACGTTTTTAACTGGGCGCGCAAGAGCGCCATCTGGCCGCTGACGTTCGGGCTGGCCTGCTGCGCCATCGAGATGATCGCTTCGACGACTTCGCGGTTCGATATGGCGCGGTTCGGGGCCGAGGTTTTCCGGCCTTCGCCGCGCCAGGCCGACTTGATGATCGTTTCCGGGACGGTGACACTGAAGATGGCTCCGGTGCTTAAGCGCGTGTGGGACCAGATGCCAGATCCCAAGTGGTGCATCTCGATGGGGGCGTGCTCGAGCGTGGGCGGGCCGTTTAACGCTTATTCGGTGCTGCAAGGCGTGGACAGGATCGTGCCTGTGGACGTTTACGTGATTGGCTGCCCGCCGCGTCCCGAGGCGCTCTTTTATGCCCTGATGAAGCTGCAGGATAAGATTGACCAGATGTCGCTGGCCAAGCGGCCCACGGAAGTGCGGCTGGAGGCGCGGATGGTGGATGAATTCAAGCGCGGCGTGATGGTGGCGCAGACGCCGGCGCCGCGCTAAGGGAGAAGCGAAGATGGGATTGCAGCGAGTGGCCAAGGTGGCGGAGATTCCGGCGGGGACGATCCGCGAGTTTCAGGTGGAGGGCAAAGCGATCGCCCTCGCCAATGTGGATGGAAAATTCCATGCCATCAATAACTCCTGCCTGCACCGCGGGGGGCCGCTGGCCGATGGATTGCTCGAAGGGAGCGTGGTTACTTGCCCGTGGCATGGGTGGCAGTTTGACGTGGCTTCCGGGAAAGTCGCGCAGAATCCCGCCGTGGGAGTGGACTGCTATGCGCTGGAAGTGCGCGGGGAAGATATATTCGTGAGCGTGGGCTGAGCAAATACAGCTAAATAAATTCTTTATATTCAATAAGTTGTGGCAATATCCGCGATAGGCAGTCCCCGCAGGTTCCGGCAGAAAGAGATTTTTGCTCCTAAAACCGCGCAGGTTGCACATTTCATTTGGTTTTTGGCGCGCACCGCGTGTATAGTGCGGGCGACAAGTAAGAAATGGTCACTCCAACTACGCAAAGACATTACTGGATATTCGGCGCCGACCCCCATCATTATCACTGGGATACGCTCTTCGTTAAGGGCAAGGAGATGTGGCACGGGGCGGGTTCGAAAGCGGACGCCAATCGTGCGCTGAAGCAGGTGCGCAAGGGCGACCGGGTGCTGTGCTACCACGCCGCGCCGGAGCGTTCACTGTATTCGATCGCGGAAGTGACGCGCGATCCGTATCCCGATCCGCATGATTCGAAAGGGAAGAATCTGGTGGCGGATCTGCGGGCCTACGAGCGGCTGCCGCGGCAGGTGGCGCTGGCGGAGATGCGCGCGAACAAGGCGCTGCGGAAGGTCAAGCTGATGAAGAACGTGCGGCTGATCGTTTCGCCCGTCACGGAGGCGGAATATCTGGAACTGCTGCGGATGGCGGGAATCGTGGCCATGCCGGGAATACCGCTGCTCTGAACCGCATTGCGCCGGGAATTCGCGGCGAGCCTGCATGTGGAAAACTTTCGAAAACATTTGGGAGCCGGCGTACGTCCAATCAGGAGAGGCGGGAGGGGTGTATCCATGAGCAAGAAAATGAACTGGGGAGCGGCACTGGTGCTGGCGGCGATGGCGGTGTTTACGTCCGGGGAGGCGCGGGCGCAGGAATTTCCGGTGGCATCGCGGACGCTGAAGAACGGGATGAAGGTGCTGGTGCAGCCGGACCACAGCATACCGAACGTGGCGCTATACATTTTTTACCGGATCGGGTCGCGCAACGAGCGGCCGGGGACGACGGGAATCTCGCATTTTTTCGAACACATGATGTTCAACGGGGCGAAGAAATACGGGCCGGGCGAACTGGACAAGGTGATGGAGGCGAACGGCGGGTCCAACAACGCCTATACCTCGCGGGACGTGACGGTATATCAGGACTGGTTTCCGCGTTCGGCGCTGGGGCTGATTTTTGACATTGAAGCGGACCGCATACGCGACCTGAGCTTCGATCCGGGAAAGATCAAATCGGAGCGGGGCGTGGTGGCATCGGAGCGGCGGACGTCGGTGGACGGGAACAATTTCGGAGTGCTGGACGAGCAGTTGTGGGCCACGGCGTTCCTGGCGCATCCCTACCAGTGGCCGGTGGTGGGATGGATGAGCGACATCGAGCGCTGGACGATGGAGGATTTGAAGAGGCATTTCGAAATGGGGTATTCGCCGGCGAACGCGACGATGGTGGTGACGGGGGACGTGACGCCGGAGGAGATCTTCGCGCTATGCGAGAAGACCATCGAACCGATTCCGGCGCACGCGGCGCCTCCGGCGGTGACCACCGTCGAGCCGGAGCAGATGGGGGAGCGGAGGCTGGTGGTGCGCAAGTACGCGCAACTGCCGATTGTGATGATCGGGTACCACGTGCCGCAAGCGAACAGCGCGGATTATTTCGCGCGGGCGATTTTGCGGACGGTGCTGGCCGCGGGGGAAAGTTCGCGGCTGTACCAGCGGCTGGTGGATAAGGACCAGCTGGCGCTGGATGTGTCCGTCTATGAGGAGACGGGATTCGATCCGACGCTGGCGATGGTGGTGGCGCAGCCCAAGCAGGGAGTGGACCCGGCGGCGGTGGAGAAGGCCATCTACGAGGAGCTGGAGCGGATGAAGAACGAGCCGGTGAGCGACCGGGAGATCGAGAAGGCCAAGAATATCGAGCTGGTCCGATTTTACCAGCAGATGCGCACGATCAACGGGCGGGCCAATACGATCGGGACGTATGAGGTGTTTTTCGGGGATTACCACAAGCTGTTCGAGGCGGCCAGGGGATTCGCGGCGGTGACGAAGGAAGACGTGCAGCGGGCGGCGCGGAACTATTTTGGGGCCAATAACCGGACGGTGGCGACGCTCGTGCCGGAAGCGGAGGAGAAGACAAAGCCATGAAGAGCGCAAAAGGGATGATTCGCCATGGGCTCGCCCTGGCACTGGCCGGGGCGTTTCTGATGGCGCCGGGTTTGTCTTTCGGACAGACGCTGCGGCTGCCGGCGCACGAAAAAGTGACACTGAAGAACGGGCTGACGGTGCTGCTGCTGGAAAAGCACGGCGTGCCGATCATCAGCGTGGTGGCGCTGGTGAAGTCGGGAGCGGCGTCCGACCCGGCGGGGAAGGAGGGCCTGGCGTCGGTGACGGCGGGACTTTTGCGCAAGGGATCGAAGAGCCGCACGGCGCAGCAGTTTGCCGCGGACCTGGATTTCTTCGGCGGGACGTTCGAGGCGGATGCGGGGGAGGACAGCACGCGAATCTCGGCGGAATTTTTGAGCAAGGATTTGGGGCGGGGGCTGGAGCTGGCGAGCGACGCGCTGCTGCGGCCGGTATTTCCGCAGGAGGAGGCGGAAAAGCTGCTGCGGCAGGATCTGGACGGAATCCGCGCGGCCAAGGATGAGGCGCGCGAGGTGATCGGGGAGTATTACGACGGCTATCTGTTTGGAGGGCACGTCTACGGACGGCCGGCGGGAGGAGACGAGCTGTCGCTTGCGCGCATCGGGCGGGAGGACGTTGCGAAGTTTTATGCGGAGCACTACGCGCCGGGAAACACGATTCTGGCGGTGGCCGGAGATTTTTCGGCGGCGGAGATGCGCAAGAAGCTGGAGGAGACGTTCGGCGGCTGGACGGGCAAGGCAGTGGCCGCGAAGGAAGTAGCGGTAGCGGCTCCGGCGAAGGGCAAGCGACTGCTGCTGGTGGACAAGCCGGATTCGACGCAGACGTTTTTCGCGATCGGAAACGTGGGAACGGCGAAGAACGATCCGGACCGCGCGGCGCTGCGGCTGATCAATACGATATTCGGCGGGCGGTTCACTTCGATGCTGAACGAGGAGTTGCGGGTGGAGTCCGGGCTGACCTACGGGGCCATGGCGCATTTCGAGGCGCGCAAGGCGCCGGGGCCGTTCTATCTGTTCAGTTACACGCAGAACGCCACGACGGGGCAGGCGCTGGACAAGGCGCTGGAGGTGCTGGCGAAGCTGCACAAGAACGGGGTGAGCAAGGAGCAGCTGGATTCGGCGCGGAGCTACATCAAGGGGCAGTTTCCGCCGAGCCTGGAGACTTCGATGCAACTGGCCAGCGTGATCGCTTCGAACGAATTTTACGGGCTGACGGACAGCGAAGTAAACGAACTGGAAGCGCGGCTGGACGCGGTGACGCCGGAAATGGCGCGGCAGGTGATCACGAAACATTATCCGCTGGAGAATCTGGTGTACGTGCTGATCGGGAAGGCGGCGGAGATACGCGCGGTGGCGGAAAAATACGCGCCGAAGGTGGACGAGAGGGCGATTGCGGCGCCGGGGTTCTGGCCGCCGCCGGCGGCGAAGTAGGCGGATTCGATTTCGGCAGGAAAAAAATCAAACGGAGGAAGCATGCGCGTTCGAATGGGGATGCAGGGACTGGCGCTATGCCTGGCGGCGCTGCTGTGGGCGGGGGCGGCGGGAGCTTCGGATGAAGCGCCGCTGCTGGTGCAGACGCCGACGCTGAGCAAGACGAGCATCGTTTTCGTCCATGGCGGAATGTTGTGGAGCGTGCCGCGGGAAGGCGGCGAGGCGCGGCAGATGACCACGGGGGGACGCGAGCGCCTGCCGGTTTTTTCTCCCGACGGGCGCTGGATCGCTTTCAGCGGAGAGTACGACGGCAACACGGACGTTTACGTGATGCCCGCGGAGGGCGGCGAGCCGCGGCGGCTGACCTGGCATCCCGCGGCGGACCTAGTGACGGGATGGACGCCGGACAGCAAGCGGATTCTGTTCCGTTCGGAGCGCGAAGCCTACGCGGATTTCAGCCGGCTCTACACCGTGGCGGTGGGCGGGGGAGTGCCGGAGGCGCTGCCGATGTGGCGCGGGGAAGAAGCCTGGTATTCGCCGGACGGATCGCGGCTGGCGTACGTGCCCAACATGCAGTGGCAGCGGGCCTGGAAGCGGTATCGCGGGGGGCAGACGACGCCGGTGCAGATCGTGCGGCTGGCGGACCTGGCGCTGGAAAGAATACCGCGGGAGAATTCGAACGACAATCATCCGGTGTGGATGGGCGACACGGTTTATTTTCTCTCCGACCGCAACGGACCGGTTTCGCTCTTCGGCTACAACACCAGGAGCCGGGAGGTGAAGCAGCTGATCATCAACAACGGCTACGATTTCAAATCGCTGTCGGCGGGGCCGGATGCGCTGGTCTACGAGCAGTTTGGAGGAATCCATCTCTACGATCCGGCGGGCGGGAAATCGCGGAAGGTGATGATCCGGATTTCCGGGGATCTTCCGGCCACGCGGGCGCATTACCGGAAAGTGGGGGAAAAAATCGCCGCGGCGGGAATATCGCCGGCGGGGGCGCGGGCGGTCTTCGAGGCCAACGGAGAGATTTTGACGGCGCCGGCGGAGAAAGGCGACGTGCGCAACCTGACGCGGACAACGGGCGCGGCCGAGCGCGACCCGGCGTGGTCGCCGGACGGCAAATGGATCGCCTACTTTTCGGATGAATCGGGCGAGTATGCGCTGCATCTGGCCGATCCGGCGGGGAACGCGCCGGTGCGCAAGATCGAGCTGGGGCGCCCGCCGTCGTTTTTTTACAGCCCGCTGTGGTCGCCGGACAGCAAGAGGATCGCGATCGAGGACAAGCGGCTGAACCTGTGGATCGTGGACGTGGAGAAGGGAAGCCTGAGCAAGGCGGACGCGGACCGCTACGAGGAGCCCGAGCGCGGCTTGAATCCGGCATGGTCGCCGGACAGCAAATGGCTGGCCTACACCAAGCTGGGGAAGAATCATCTGCGGGCGGTGTTTGTGTATTCGCTGGAGAGCGGGAAGAGCACGCAGTTGACGGACGGACTGAGCGACGCGCGCTACGCGGTGTTCGACAAGGGCGGGAAGTATCTGTTCTTCACAGCCAGCACGGACGTGGGGCTTTCGGCGGGATGGCTGGACCTTTCGAGCTTCCAGCACCCCGTCAGCCGCAGTGTGTATGCGGTGGTGCTGAAGAAGGGCGAGGTGTCGCCGGTGGAGCCGCAGAGCGACGAGGAAAAGGGCAAGGCGGCGGAAAAGAAAGAAGAGAAGAAGGACGAAAAAGTGGAAGAAGCGGTGAAGGTGGTGGTGGACCTCGAGGGCGTCGGGCAGCGCATCGTGGCGCTGCCGGTGCGCGCGGCGAACTACACGGGACTGGAGGGGGGCAAGGCGGGGATTCTGTTTCTGGGGGAAGCGCCGGCGGTGCCCAGCCTGGATTCGCAGGACGGCGGGCCGGCGAGCTTCAGCGTATCGAAGTTCGACCTGAGCACGCGCAAGACGGAGCCGTTCTTGAGCGGTGCGCTAGCGTTCCATGTTTCCGCGAACGGGGAGAAGGCGCTCTACCGGCAGGGCAAGGGATGGTTCATCGCGGGGACGGCGGCGGCCCCCAAGGCGGGAGAAGGGGCGCTGAACCTGGCGGAGATGGAAGTGTACGCGGACCCGCGCGCGGAATGGAGCCAGATGTACCGCGAGGTGTGGAGGATTGAGCGGGATTTTCTCTACGATCCGAATCATCACGGGCTGAATTTGATTTCGGCGGAAAAGAAATACGCACCGTTCCTGCAGGGAGCGGGAGGACGCGCGGACATTAACTATCTTTTCGAGGAGATGCTCGGGGAGATCACCATCGGGCACATGTTCATCGGCGGCGGGGAGATGCCGGAGGCAAAGAAGGTAAAGGGCGGGCTGCTGGGGGCGGACTACCGCGTGGAGAACGGGCGGTTCCGCTTCGCGCGCGTCTACAACGGGGAGAACTGGAACCCGGACTTGCGCGCGCCGCTGACACAGCCGGGAGTGGACGTGCGGGCGGGGGACTACCTGCTGGAAGTGAACGGAGTGGACGCGCTGCCCACGACGGAAGTGCAGCGGTATTTTGAAAATACGGCGGGGAAGCAGACGCGCATCAAGGTGGGGCCGTTTCCGGACGGCAAGGACGCGCGCGAAGCGACCGTGGTGCCGGTGGAGGACGAGTTCGGGCTGCGCAACCGGGCGTGGGAGGAGGACAACCGGCGCAAGGTGGAGGGGATGAGCGGGGGCCAGGTGGCCTACGTGCACGTGCCGGATACGGCGGCGGGAGGATTTCTAAACTTCAACCGGTTTTATTTTTCGCAGGTGGGCAAGCAGGCGGCGGTGATTGACGAGCGCTACAACCACGGCGGAGAGATCGCGGATTACATCATCGATCTGCTGAAGAGGCCGCTGCGAAATTGCAGCGTGACGCGCGAGGGAGAAGAGTTCTGTTCGCCGCTCGAGCAGATCTACGGGCCCAAGACGATGATCATCAACGAAATGTCCGGGTCAGGCGGGGACGCGCTGCCGTGGATGTTCCGGCAGGACCGCGTGGGGCCGCTGGTGGGGACGCGCACCTGGGGAGGGCTGGTGGGAATCTACGGCTATCCGGCGCTTATGGACGGCGGGAGGGTGACGGCGCCGCGGGTGGCGATCTTCGGGCTGCACGGCGACTGGGAAGTGGAAAACCGGGGGATTGCGCCGGATATCGAGGTAGAAAATGATCCGGCGTCGGTGGCGGCGGGGCACGATGCGCAACTGGAGCGCGCGGTGCAGGTGACGCTGGAAGCGCTGCGCAAGAGTCCGGTGGTTCTGCCGGAGCGCCCGCCGTATCCGGATTATCACAAGAGGTAAGCCTGGAGCAGGAAGTTGCGGGTGAAAAAATCGAAGGTGACGGGTGATTCGTCACTGGTGACTCGTGGAAACCGCAGCAAGAAGTTGGATTGCCTTTAAATGAAATACCGAAGAAAAATAATCGGCGATTGCCAAGGTCTGTTCAATTTCGGAATTCAGAATTAAGCGAAACGGAGAGGTATGCCGGAACTTCCCGAAGTGGAGACAGTGGTGCGCGGGCTGCGCGGGGCGGTGCTGGGGCGGAGCATTGTGTCGGTGCGGCTGGGGAAGACGGATTTCATGGACGATGCGGAGGCGATCGAGGAAGGGCTGCCGGGGCGGAGGATAGCGGCGGTGGAGAGATGCGGGAAATTTATCGTGGTGCGGCTTGGCGAGGAGCGGGGAGGAGCGAGCGCGGGGGCGCTGCTGGTGCACCTGGGAATGACCGGGCACCTGGCGGCGTGGGCGGCGGAGCAGCCGGAGCGGAAGCACACGCACGCGTGGTTTGCGCTGGATGACGGGCGGGAGATTCGCTACACGGACGCGCGGCGATTCGGGCGGATGGCGATGATGACGGAGGAGGAGCTGGCGCGGGAGCTGGGGCCGCTGGGAGCGGAGCCGCTGGAGGTGAGCGAGGAGGAGTTTTTTCTGCGGATTGGTTCGCGGAGAGCGCGGATCAAGGCGCTGCTGCTGGATCAGCGCGTGCTGCGGGGAGTGGGCAACATTTACGCGGACGAAAGTTTGTGGAGGGCGCGGATTCATCCGGAGCGGATTGGAGCGCGGCTGAGCGCGAAGGAGGCGGCGGGGCTGCGGCGGGCGCTGCGGGAGATTTTATTGCGGGCGATAGCGCTGCGGGGGTCGTCCATTGCGGATTTTGTGGATGCCGAGGGCGCGCCGGGGGAGTATCAGCGGCGGCATAAGGCGTACGGGCGGGAAGGGCAGGAGTGCGCGAGATGCGGCACGATGATCCGGCGGATTGTGGTTGCGGGGCGCAGCAGCTTTTTTTGCCCGAAGTGCCAGCGGGCGCCGAGGGGGAGGCGGAAGGGCGCGGCGAAGCGATTGCGGAAGAAGAAGAGGTAAAGGGGAGCGGCGGGAGATTTGCGGAAACGGGCGGAGGGTGGCGCGACGTCCAAGGGAGTGGATGCCCTGGGTGAGCGACACGGGATTTCATAAGGATTTATGGGGATAAGGCCCGCCCTCTCCGGCTGCTGCCCGGAGTCTTGCGACTGAAGAGGGCGGCTACAGAATTCTTGCTTACAGGAGAAAAAATGAATTCACGGCGATTGGTTGGCGCGTTGTGCGCGATGGCGCTGGTAGTCTGGGGGGTGGGGATTGGCGCGGCGAGTCCCGGGCCGGGAGAAGCGAATTCATTTGCGGCGGCGGACGCGCAAATCCTGGGGCAGATTGCGGAGCACAGCCAGGCGATGGAGACGCTGGAATATCTCTCCGACCGCATCGGGCCGCGGCTGACGGGCTCGGCGCAATTGAAGCAGGCCAATGAGTGGACGGCGGAGGTGATGCGCGGCTACGGGCTGGTGAACGTGCACCTGGAGCCGTGGACGATTGCGCGGTCATGGACGCGCGGGACGGCGCGGGCGTGCATCGTGAGTCCGGCGGAGCATCCGCTGACGATCGCTTCGGCGGGCTGGGCGCCGGGAACGGGCGGGGTGGTGCGCGGGCCGGTGGTGATTTTTGACGCGGTGAAGAAGGAGGACTTCGAGAAGTTTCGCGGGAAATTGAAGGGCGCGATTGTCATCACGCAGGCACCGGCGAAGCTTTCGCCGCCGCAGGCGGAAGACCGGGCGGAGGAGTACATTCGTCCGATGCAGCAGCCGCCGGCGAGGATGGGCGACGCGGTGATTCCGAATCCGTACGAGGCGATGAGGGAGGCGGCGCGGGCGCGGACGGAATTTTTCAAGCAGGAAGGAGTGGCGGCGGTGCTGCGGGATTCAGGCAAGCCGCACGGATTGCTGAACATGACCGGGATCGGCGGAGAGAATTTCGAGGTGGGGGCGATTCCCACGGCGTTTGTGACGGGCGAAGGATACCGCATGCTGTGGAGAATGGCCAAGCACGGGCCGGTGGAAATGGAAATCGAGATTTCCAATACGTTCAGCGAGAAGCCGGTGGAGGTTTACAACACGGTGGGAGAGATTCGCGGGACGGAGAAGCCGGAGGAAGTGGTGCTGCTGGGGGCGCATCTGGATTCGTGGGATCTGGGGACGGGCTCGACGGACAACGGGACGGGTTCGATGGCCGTGCTGGAAGCGGCGCGGGCGCTGGCCAAGCTGGATCTGAAGCCCAAGCGGACGATCCGGTTCGTGCTGTTCAGCGGCGAGGAAGAGGGGCTGGTGGGGTCGAAGAAATACGTGGAAGCGCACAAGGAGGAGCTGGAAAAAATTTCGGCGGTGCTGGTGCACGACACGGGAACGGGGCGGGTGCTGACGCTGGGGCTGCACGACAATTATCAGGACCGCGAGCTGGTGGACCAGACGCTGGCGCCGCTGGGCGAATTGAAGCTGCTGGAGCCCAGCACGCGGCGAACATTTGGCACGGACCACGCGTCGTTTGATGAAGTGGGGGTGCCGGGATTTTACGTGATTCAAGATGGAGCGGAATATTCGAAAACGCACCACAGCCAGTCGGACACGTTCGACAAGGTGTGGAAGGACGATTTGAATCAGGGAGCGCAGGTGCTGGCGGCGTGGGCGTACAACACGGCGCAACTGCCGCGGAGGATGCCGCGGCGGCCGCTGCCGTATCGTCCGGCGCAGGATGGCAAGGGACAGATGGTGGCGCCGAACGCGGACGCGGCAGTGGTGGCGAAGATTCTGCAATCGGTGCAGGAGGACCGCGCGCAGGTGAATTTGGACATTCAATATTTGTCCGACCGGCTGGGGCCGCGGCTGACGGGATCGAAAAAACTGGACGAGGCCAGCCGGTGGACGCAGGAGAAGTTCAGGAGCTACGGGCTGGAGAACGCGCACCTGGAGCCGTGGACGATTGCGAATTCCTGGACGCGAGGGACGGCGCGGGGGCGGATCGTGGCGCCGGTCGAGCAGGAGCTGACGCTGGTGTCCTACGGATGGTCGCCTTCGACGAACGGGGTGGTGCGGGGAAACGTGGTGGCGATCCGGGCGCTGAAGCCGGAGGACCTGGAGCAGTACAAGGGAAAGCTCGCGGGGGCGATTGTGCTGGTGGGGCCGCCGTATGATCTGGCGCCGCCGCGCAATCCGCTGCTGACGCCGTATGGGGAAAGCTCGCTGCCGCTGTCGCGGCCGCAGATCAAGGGCGAGCAGTTCAGCCTGGAGGCGTATCGCGCGCTGCGCTTTGCGCTGAACAAAATGGTGCGGGAGGAAGGCGCGGCGCTGGTGCTGGTGCCTTCGGACAAGTGGTATGGATTGCAGAACATCAGCGTGGCCACGCGGGACTACCAGCCGGGGACAGTGCCCACGGCTTCGATCACGCTGGAAAACCACACGCTGCTGTGGCGGCTGCTGGATGCGGGGCCGGTGCAGGTGGAAGTGGAACTGAAGAATGAATTCAGCGGGAAGCCGGCGACAATCTACAACACGGTGGCGGAAATTCGCGGTGCGGAAAAGCCGGACGAGGTGGTGATCATCGGCGCGCACCTGGATTCATGGGACCTGGGCACGGGAGCCACGGACAACGGCAGCGGGACGACGGCGGTGCTGGCGGCGGCGCGAGCGCTGGCCAGGGCCGGAGTGAAGCCGCGGCGGACGATTCGCTTCGTACTGTTTCCCGGCGAAGAGCAGGGGCTCTACGGCTCGAAGGCCTACGTGGCGGCGCACAAGGAGGAACTGGCGAAAATCTCCGGCGTGCTGGTGCACGATAGCGGGACGGGGCGGGTGCTGACCATCGGCTTGATGCGCAATTACGCCGCGCGGGAGACGATGGACCGCGTGCTCTATCCGCTGGCGCGCACGGTGGGGCTGGCCGAGCCCAGCTTGCGCACGGAAGGCGGCAGCGACCACGTGTCTTTTGATGCGCAGGGCGTTCCGGGATTCTGGTGCATTCAGGACCCGGCGGACTATCAAATGACGCATCATTCGGCGGCGGACACGTTTGACCGGGTGCGGCTGGACGACCTGGTGGAAGGCGCGCAGGTTCTGGCCGTGTGGGCCTATAATGTGGCGCAGTTGCCGGAGATGCTGCCGCGCAAGCCGGCTCCGCCCGCGGAAACGCCGGCGGCGCCTGCGGAGAAAAACAAGAAGCACTGAGGAGGATTGTGCGAGCGGTGGTACAGCGAGTGAGCCGGGCGAAGGTCACCGTCGAGGGGAAAATCACGGGGGAGACCGGAGCGGGGCTGATGATCCTGCTGGGCGTGGGCAAAGCGGATACGCCGGAGGTGGCGGCGGCGTTCGCGGAGAAGATCGCCAACCTGCGGATTTTCGAGGACGAAGCGGGGAAGATGAACCGCTCGCTCCTGGAAACGGGCGGGGCGGCGATGGTCGTCTCGCAATTCACGCTGTATGGCGACGCGCGGGGGCAGCGGAGGCCGAGTTTTATTTCGGCGGCGCCGCCGGAACTGGCGCGGGGACTGTATGAGGAGTTTGCGGCGAAGCTGCGGGCGCTGGGAATTACCGTGGGCACGGGAATTTTTCAGGCCATGATGTCGGTGGAACTGGTGAATGAGGGGCCGGTGACGATCCTGCTGGATTCGGACAAGGCGTTTTAGACGGCGCCAAGAAGGAGGCGGAGAAATGGCCGCGACCCGTGGAATTTCCCTTGTGCGCGTCCGCCGCGCGGTGGAAGAGGACGCTGCGTCGCTGGCGAGGCTCTCGGCGCAATTGGGCTATCCGTGCGAGCCGCGCGAGGCGGAGGAGCGCCTGCGGTCGCTGCTGCCGCCGACGGACCACGCGGTGTTCGTCGCGGAGACGGCGGAGGGAGCGATTGCGGGATGGCTGCACGTGAGCCTGTGCCGGCTGATTGAGAGCCCGCTGCGGGCGGAAGTGAATGGATTGATCGTGGACGAAGCCAAGCGCAGCCTGGGAGCGGGGAAACGGCTGCTGGAGGTGGCCGAGCGCTGGGCGCGGGAGCGCGGCTGCCAGAACGTTAATTTGCGCTCGAACGTGCTGCGCGAGCGGGCGCACGCGTTTTACCTGCGCGAGGGGTACGAACACTACAAGACGCAGAAGGCGTTTCGGAAAAAACTGTAGGCTGCTTCAGGCGGTTGCTGAAAAATCAAGAAAAAAGCGGATTCCTCGCCGCCCGCGGCTCCTCGGAATGACATCAAGGGGATTTTTCGGCAATCTGTTAGAAGCCGCCGCCGCCGCCGCCGCCGAAGCCTCCGCCGGAGAAGCCTCCGCCTCCGCCACCCCCGCCGAAACCAGAACCGCCGGAGCTGCGCGGGGCGGAGGACATCACGCTGGCGGCGGTGGAGGACATGGAATTCAGGCTGCTGGCGAAGTAGATGGGATAGAAGCCCTGCGAATAAGTCCCGCCGCGGTACCAACTGGGCGGTTCAACGCAAATGCCCTGGAAGGCTTTGCTCCAGTTTTTTTCGACGCCGAGGGCCATGGCGAAGGGCAGAAACTTTTCGAACATCTGCGGGGTCTTGATGGTCTTGTTGAAGCGATCCGATTCCACGTGGGCGAGGAAGTCCTCAAAGCCGAGCACGCCTTCGAGGGCGCGCGTGCCGGCAGCCGTGCGCGCGGGCATGAGCCAGCCGAAGCCGCAAATCACCGCGCCGGTAAGGACCCCCGAGACGATGAAGGCGAGCGGAGCCATGCCCAGGGATTTGCCGAGCGCTCCGCCACCCCAGATGAACAGAATTCCCACGACGACGCCGATGCCGATCCAGCCCGAGCGGGTGCTATCCGGACGCTTGCCGTAATAGCCGCGGGTGACCAGGGAATCGAAGAGGCTGTTCTTGATCAGCGGGAGGGTGGTGTAAAAACGGTTTTGCAGGCTGGACATGGAGACCATTTCGTCTTTCTGTCCTTCGGTGAAAATACCCGCCAGCAGAGCCTCTTCGTGCCCCTTCAGGCCGCCCCACTCGGAACGGGCTTTCTGCAGGGTGAAGACGTAGTCCTTGTCCGACCACAATCCGCCCAGGTGATCCTTCTTCTCCTCGTTGATGACCAGGAATCCGCGCACGGCCAGGTCCACGAGCGTCGCGGTGATGTCGTGCATCTTTACGTCGTCGTCCACCAGCGTGCCGGCTTCGCCGGGAGTGAGCTGGTCGGGGGGTTCATACTGCGCGGAGATGGGGCGCAGGCGGGGGTCGCGGCCGCGGGACCACCAGAGCAGGAACATAAAGACGAAGGCGAGCAGGGGAGCGGCGAGCGGCCAGTTGCTGCGGAAAAATAAGATGGCTTTGTCGGCGGCGGTGGGAGCGCGGACGAAGCCCTTGTCAAAGGCCACGGCCACGGTCAGGCCCTCGTGGTAGGCGAGGGGATGCTGGGTGCGGACTTCCACGCCGGTGCCGGCGACTTCCACGTCAGCTTCCTGCTCGCGGGAGCGGTAGGCGCCGGTGAAGCGGTTGACGCGGATGCCGGTGGTGCCTTCGGGGAGGAAGATTTTCGCGGTGGCGGACTGGATGGGCACGTCCCATCCGTCGCCGGTGACGTTCCAGTAGAATTCGTCGTGATCCTCGAAGAAGCGCAAGGCGTCGGCGACGGTGTATTCGATGACGATGGTCTTGCGGGCGTCCTGAGCGCCGGGAACGTAGATTTTCAGTCTGCGGTAGTGGCGTTCGCGGCTGGATTCGAATTTCAGGCCGTTGCCCTCGCCGTCGGTGATGCGGGTCACGTCGAGGAAAAGGGAATAGTTGAAGCCCTGCGGGGTGACGTATTCGACGGGAATATCGCGGTAGAGACCGCGCCAGGAGCCGATGAATTGGACCTGGATGGTTTCGGTGACGCGGATGGAGCCGTCCGGCAGGACGAACACTTTGGAATCGAACTGCTGGATGCGCAGTTCGCGCGCGGATGCGGAAGGAGCGAGCAGGGCGGCGAGCGCCAGAAGAAAGCAGGCGGCGAGCGCGGCAGTCTTGAGGAAGGAAGGAGCTGGTTTCATCGCGCCGGGTTCTCCGAGCTAAGCCGAAGGAGCGCCGAAGCTGACTTTGGGAGCTTCGCGTTCGGCGGCGGCAGTGACTTCGAAGAATTCGCGGGACTTGAAGCCCATCATGCCGGCGAAAATGTTGGTGGGGAATTGCAGGATTTTGGTGTTGAGGTCGCGCACCACGGCGTTGTAATAGCGCCGGGCGTTCTGCACGGTGTCCTCGATCTGGCTGAGGGAATTCTGCAGGGAGGTGAAACTTTCGATGGCGCGCAGTTGCGGATAGGCCTCGGAAAGGGCGAAGAGGCTTTTCAGCGTGCCGGAGAGCATGTTTTCCGCGGCGGCTTTGTCCGCGGGGCCGGTGGCGCTCATGGCCTGGTTGCGCGCGCTGATGACCGCTTCGAGCGTGCCCTTTTCGTGGCCGGCGTAGCCTTTGACGGTTTCCACGAGGTTGGGAATCAGGTCGTAGCGGCGCTTGAGTTGCACGTCAATATCGGCCCAGGCGTCGTCGCACTGCACCTTCAGGCGCACCAAGCCGTTGTACATGCCAATGGCAAGGAAAATCAGGAGAACGAGGCCTATCAGAAGGATCCAGCCGATCATGGGAGAACCTCACGAAGAGCAAATTTGGAGAGTTGGCTGCCGAACCCAATAGTACGTCGCTGGACATGGCGTGTAAAGCGGTCCCTCGGTGTTAGGGGTTACCAGTTTTTCTGTCTGCGGAGATTGGTGATGTGCGCGATGTGGTGCGGGCCGTGCCAGGCGTAGATGAACAGGAGCCAATCGAGAGTGACGACGCCGCGTTCGGGATGCAGAAGGGTTTTGGCATAGGCGGCGCCGGGGAGCGAGCGGAGGAGCTGCGTCCAGCGGTCGTGCAGGGCGTCGAGGAGATTCAGGGAGATTTCAATGGGAGCGGATTTGGCGTCGTGGAGTTCCGCCCACTGCGCTTCCTTGTACGTCTTGATGGGCGGCTGCTCCTCGGTGAGCGCCAGGCGCCAGCGGATGTAGGAGTTGATGTGGCTGTCGGCGACGTGATGGACGGTCTGGCGCAGGGTCCAGCCGCCTTCGCGGTAGGGAGTTTCGAGCTGCACATCGGTGAGGCCGCGGACGGCGGCGCGCAGATGGGCGGGGGTGTCCGCGATGGTCTGGATGGCCTGGCGGCGGAGTTCGGGCGTGACGCTTGCGGGCAGTTCGAATTTTCCGATGGGATAGCGCGGGTCGGGGGTCATGCGGTCCTCCTGTATGGGGAAAGCGTAGCGCGGGTGGCTCGATGGGAGCAAGGCGGGCGAGGGGAATGCTACAATGCGGAGTTTGCGGTGTACCTGCGGGAACTGGCGGCGCATCGAAGAACGGGGAGAGCGAGCATGCACAACGTGGTGATCATCGGAAGCGGATGCGCGGGGCTGACCGCGGCGATCTATGCGGGACGGGCCAATTTGAAGCCGCTGGTGATTGACGGGCACGAGCCGGGCGGCCAGCTCACGCTCACCACCACGGTCGAGAATTTTCCGGGCTTTCCCGACGGCATTCTGGGGCCGGACCTGACCGACAACATGCGCAAGCAGGCGCAGAAGTTCGGCGCGGAGTTCAAATCCGGCGCGGTCACGGCGGTGGATTTGAGCAAGCGGCCGTTCCGGGTGACGGCCGGCGATGCGACCTATGAGGCGGAGACGCTGATCGTGGCGGCGGGGGCGTCGGCGCGGCTGCTGGGGCTGGAATCGGAGCGCAAGCTGATGGGCCACGGAGTTTCCACGTGCGCGACGTGCGACGGATTTTTCTTTCGCGGGAAGCCGATTGCCGTGGTGGGCGGGGGCGATTCGGCGATGGAAGAGGCCAATTTCCTGACGCGCTTTGCGAGCAAGGTGTACCTGATTCACCGGCGGACGGAATTCCGCGCCTCGAAGATCATGATCGAGCGGGTGCACGCCAATCCCAAGATCGAGTTGGTGACGCCGGCGGTGGTCGAGGAGATTCTTTCGGCGGAGAAGGGCGCGGTGGAGGGCGTGCGCCTGAAGAACGCGCAGACCGGCGCGGTCAGCGAGATCGTGGTGGACGGTGTGTTCGTGTCCATCGGGCACGATCCGAACACGAAACCGTTTCGCGGGCAATTGGACATGGACGCCAACGGGTACCTGATCGCCAAGAATGGCAGCAGCCACACCAACGTTCCGGGAGTGTTCGTGGCCGGGGACGTGCACGACAGCCGCTACCGCCAGGCGATTACCGCGGCGGGCAGCGGGTGCAAGGCGGCGATTGACGCGGAAAAGTTCCTGGAAGAGCACAGCCACTAGCGCGGCCACTGGCGCGCGGCGGTTCCTTCACACATACTTGAATACGTTATGATTCGGGCGATACTTCTAAGCTTGTCGGGCAGCAAAGCGCTGGGGCGATGGGTCACGTCGAACGGCCGGACGCGGCGCATGGCCCGGCGGTTCGTGGCCGGGGAGACGCTGGAAGAGGCGCTGGCGGCGGCGCGGGCGTGCAATGAAGCGGGAATGTCCGCGACGCTCGACTACCTGGGCGAAAACGTTTCCACGGAGGAAGATGCGCGGCGGGTGCGCGATTCCTACCTCGAGATTTACAGCCGCATCGCGCAAGAAAAGCTGAACGCCAACGTCTCCTGCAAGCTCACCCACCTGGGACTGGATATCGGCAACGAGTTGTGCGAGGAGCTGGTCTTTTCCATCGCCGAGTACGCGCTGATGCAGGACAGTTTTCTGCGCGTGGATATGGAAGGATCGGCGTACACCGAGGCGACGATTGAGGTTGTGAAGAAGGTGCGCGCGCGGATTCCCTCGGTGGGCACGGTGATTCAGGCGTATCTGTTCCGCAGCGAGGCGGACGTGCGGGATTTACTGGAACGCGGCTGCCGCATCCGCTTGTGCAAAGGGGCGTATAAGGAACCGAAGGAGATTGCTTTTTCATCCAAGAGGGGCGTGGACGACAATTTCGTGAGCCTGATGAAGCTGCTGCTGCCCAGCGGTTTCTATCACGGCATCGCCACGCACGACCCGCACATGATCGCGGAGACGATTCGCTGGGCGGCGGCGCAGAAGATTTCCAAGGACGATTTCGAATTCCAGATGCTGTACGGGATTCGCACGGATTTGCAGAAGCAACTGGTGCGCGACGGCTACCGCCTGCGCATTTATATTCCGTATGGGCAGGACTGGTTTCCGTATTTCATGCGGCGGCTGGCGGAGCGTCCGGCGAATCTGATGTTTTTCCTGAAGAATCTTTTCTCGCGGCACTAGCGTTCCTTCATTGCAACGCAGTAGCCGCGGTCTTCAGACTGCGGGCTTTTTTCCTTCTAGACACTGCCTGAAACATGGGAGCAAAAAACCCGCCCTCTCCGGCTGCTGCCCGGAGTCTTGCGACTGAAGAGGGCGGCTACCGCTTGCGACTGATGGTGACGCCGTCGCGCAGCGGCAGGACCACGGTGGAGAGCTGCTTCGAGGCGTAGGCGAGGCGGTTGAACTGCTGGACGCCGCGGGTGTCGGCGTCTTTCGCGGGCCACGCGGCTTTGCCGTTCCACAGGGTATTGTCGGTGACCAGCAGGCCGCCACGTTTAAGCTTGGGTAAGGCAGCGCGCAGGGCCGCGGGATACTGGTGCTTGTCCACGTCGTTAAAAATAAAATCGAATTGACCGGGAGTTTTCTGGAGCAGGGCGATGGCGTCGCCGGTTAAGACGTGGATGCGAGGAAGAACGCCGGCGCGCTTGAAATAGGTTTCTGCGCGGCGGGCGTTATCGGGGTTGCCGTCGGTATAGAAAATCTCCGCCTTGGGCCCTGCCGCGCGAGCCAGCCAGACCGTGGAATAGCCGATGGCCGAGCCCATTTCGAAAATGCGTTGCGCGCCGGTGAGTTGCGCGAGCAGGGCCAGGAGGCGGGCCACGGCGGGACCGATGATGAAATGGCCGTGTTTGTGGGCGTAGGCTTCCATGGCGCGTGTCACGGCGTCGCCGCGCGGCAGCAGGTCGTAGAGATACTTGTCCACATCGGAGCGGGTGAAGACGCTGGCGATGTTTTTATCGAGCAGGACGCCGCTTTTCGAACGCCGCAGTTTAGCCAAGGCTTTCTCCTGGTTTCAGCGCATGAATTTCCAGGCCGGCGATGCCGCGCGTCTCTTCGGCGAGAGCGGCGGCCGTGCCGGTGAGCATCGGGAACGTGGCGTAGTGCATGGGGAGGACGTGTTTTACGCCGAGCAAGCGAATGGCATAGGCGGCTTCGCGCGGGCCCATGGTGTAGAGGTCGCCGATGGGGAGCAGGGCCAGATCGGGCTTATAGAGTTCGCCGATGAGTTTCATGTCGCCGAAGACGGCGGTGTCGCCCGCGTGATACATGGTGAACCCGCCGGGCAGGCGCAGGATATAGCCGGCGGGCTCGCCGCCATAGATGCGCTGGCCGTTGTCGTCAATGGAATTGGAATGGAAGGCGTGAGTCATGGTGCAGTCGAAATCGCCGACTTTTTGCGCGCCGCCCTTGTTCATGGGATGCAGCAGATTGGAAAAACCCTTGGAGCCGATCCACAGGCCGGTTTCGTGGGAGGCGACGATTTGCGGCTGGTGGGATTTGGCGAAGGCCAGCAGGTCGCCGATGTGGTCGGAGTGCGCGTGGGTCAGAAAAATGGCGTCGAGGCGGGCGATTTTCTTGAGCGGTTCGGGGCAAACGGGGTTGGTCATCACCCAGGGGTCGATGAGGGCCACCTGGCCCGAGGGGGTGGTGATGGAAAAGGTGCTGTGTCCGAAATAGGTGATGCGATTGCCGTGCGTGTTCAACATGGCCGTGCTCCTGGGGATGAATTTCTATTGTGCCTTGGGCGGCGCGCCGGGGGAAGAGGCAGCCAGCAGCGCGCGGATGGCCGCTTCATACGTGGCGCGATCGGCGCCGCCGGTGATCTGGCGGACGAGCGTGCCGTCAGGGGCGTAGAGCAGGGTGGTGGGCAGGGCGCCGTGCCATTGGGGACTGATGGACTGCTCGAAGGGTTCGTGATGGCCGGGGCGCTTGCGGTAATTGGGAAAGACGGGCTTGTGCCGGGCGAGGAAGCGGCGAACGAGGATCATGTCGCCATCGCCGTCCATGCTGACGCCGACGACGCGCAGGCCCTGCGGGGCGTATTCCCTGGCCAGTTCGCCGAGGAGGGGAAATTCGGCGCGGCAGGGCTCGCACCAGGTGGCCCAGAAATTCACCAGCAGCGCGTGGCCGCGATGTTTTTCGAGCAGTTGACGGTAGCCTTGCAGGTCGAGCAGGGCGGGGTCGCGCGCGGGTTTGGCCTGGGGCAGGGCGGGAGCGGCGGCGAGGAGCAGCAGGAGAAATCTCGCAAGCAAATTCTTTATTTGGCGGCGTTCAAACATGCTTCCATTCTATCCACCGGCGCGCGAGTTGAGAAACGCTTTCGCAGCGCGTAAAATGATGGCAGTCGGCTTGTTACACACAAACAGCCGTGGTATAAATTTTAATTCGGCAGCAGCGCCGGTTTCGGGCGGGCCGCCGGATAGGCTGCACTACCCTAAGGAGATCGCTAATGGCATACGTGATTGCCGAGCCCTGCGTCAATACGAAAGACACTGCTTGCGTGGATGTTTGCCCGGTGGATTGCATCCACCCGCGCAAGGATGAGGCGGCCTACGCAACCGAGAAGCTGCTCTACATCCATCCCACGGAATGCATTGACTGCGGCGCTTGCGTCCCGGTCTGCCCGGTCACCGCGATCTTCGCTCTCGAGGACCTGCCGGAAAAGTGGGCTGAATATGCGGCCATCAACGCCGATTGGTACGCCAAGAAAGCCTGAACTGCAAAGTATCGCGGCGCTTCGCGCGCCGGAGGAGGGCGGTGTGCCGGGTGGCGCGCCGCCCCTTTTTTGCCTGCCGATGAATTCAAGAGCAGCTTCTGTGCCAGCCTGGAACGGCTTTGCCTTCCTTTCCGGGATTTCCTTCGCGCCTGCCGCGAAAAGTTCCCCTAAAGCGCCTTTCTCAATGCACGATATAATTGCGGGCAGGGTAAGATAGTAACTTGAGTATGAGTGAGTCCGCGTGAGCGCCAAATTCCACCTTGTTCTCCTGATCCATGCGCATCAGCCCAGCGGGAATTTTGAGCACGTGCTGGAGCGTTGCTATCAACAGTCCTATCTGCCGTTTCTGGAATGCCTCGAGCGCCATCCCGGCGTGCATGTGGGGCTGCACTTTTCCGGACCGCTGCTGGAGTTCATCGAAAAACAGCATGGAGAGTATTTCGGGCGGCTGCGCGCGCTGGTGAAGCGCGGGCAGGTGGAAATCGTGGGCGGGGGATTCTTTGAGCCCATTCTGGTGGCCATTCCGCCCGCGGATCAGCAGGAGCAGCTCCGGCGGATGGGAAAGTACCTGGAAGAACACTTCGGGAAGCGTCCGGCGGGGGCGTGGCTGGCGGAGCGCGTGTGGGAGCCGCAACTGGCTGCGGCGCTGGCCGAGGCCGGAATTGCCTACACGCTGGTGGACGATGTGCACTTCCATGCGGCGGGATTCGAGCCGGGCGAACTGTTTGGCGATTACGTGGCGGAGGATCTGGGGCGGACGGTGCGGATCATCCCGGGCCTGAAAAACCTGCGCTATCTGATTCCGTTTCGCGGCGTGGAAGAAATCATCGCGTTCCTGCGCGAAAGCGCGGATGCGCATCCGGGCGGGATGGCCGCGATGGGCGACGACTGCGAAAAGTTCGGGGTCTGGCCGGGCACGCACAAGCATTGCTATACGGATGGGTGGCTGGACAAGTTTTTCACGGCGCTGGAGGACAGCGCGGACTGGCTGGTGTGCGCGGCTCCCGGCGAATATCTGGCGAACCACGTGGCGCTGGGCCGCGCGGACCTGCCCGCGGCTTCCTACACGGAGATGATGGAATGGGCGCTGCCCACGGGGGCGCGCGAACGGTTGCATGCGGCGCAGAAGGAGTTCCGCGAGCGGCCCGACGTGCTGGCGCTGCTGCGGGGAGGGATTTGGCGCGGGTTCTTCCGCAAATATACGGAAGGCAATCTGCTGCACAAGAAGATGCTGCGCGTGGCCGCGCGGCTGGCGGCGGTTCCGGAACGGCGCACGGGAACGCGCGGGGCGGCGCAGGACCTGGCGCGGGCGCGCACGCAGGTGCTGCGCGCGCAGTGCAACGACGCCTATTGGCACGGAATATTCGGCGGGCTCTATGCTCCGCACCTGCGCACCGCGCTGTGGCGTGAACTCATTCAGGCGGAGGCCATCGTGGACCGGCATACGCCCGGGGGCTCGTTGCCGCGCGCCGAGCAGGCGGATTTCGATGCGGATGGCGCGGAGGAGGTGGTTTTTTCCGCGCCGGAATACCAGGGGGTGCTCAAGCCTTCGGACGGCGGCACGCTGGCGGCGATGGAATTCCGCCCCGCGGCGGTGACCCTGGTGAATTCGATGATGCGCCGCCGCGAGGAATACCATGAGCGCCTGCGCGAAGCGGCCCGGAGCGGCTCTTACACGATATCCGGGGCCAGCGGCGGAGAGGTGGCTTCGATTCACGACCGCGTGCAGGTGAAGGAAAAGGGACTGGAGCGCTATTTACTCTACGACCGCTGGGCGCGGCACGGATTTCGCGTGCTGCTCTTCGATGCCGGGCGGACCATGGAGGACTACGCGGCCTTGCGCCTCGAGGAAAACGCTTCCTTCGCCGGCGGAAGCTATACGCTGCGCAAGGTGGATAAGAACACTGCGGAGATTTTTCGAGAGGACGTCCTGCCGCTGGCCGCGAAAGAGGGCGGGGAAGTTCCGCTGCTGACGCTGGCGAAATGGTTTTCGTTCACTTCGTCGCCGCACGGCTGCGAAGTCTCCTGCGAAATCCGGCTAAAGCTGAAGGAGCCTCCGGAGCGGCCGTTTGCCGTGGGCATCGAGTCGGTGATCAATCTGCTGGCTCCGGGCGAAATCGACCGCTTCATCGAGTCACCCGAAGGAAAACAGTTGCTGCGCTGGAAAGGGTCGCTGCGCGGGCCCATCCTGCGCATGGAAGACGGACATCAGAAAGTGCGCGTGGCGCTGCATGCCCCGGCGGTGAAGGAGTTCTGGGTGGCGCCCATCGAAACCGTCTCGGAATCGGAAGAAGGCTTTGAACGCGTCTATCAGGGTTCGCAGATTCTGGCCGTGTGGGAGCCGGAATTTTCCCGGCAGAAGGCCTGGGCGGCGCAGTTGGTCTGGCGCATCGAAGGATTCTGAGGACCAGCGTCCGCGGGGTTGCCCGGCGCGAAGCGCGAATGGTAGAGTCGGCGGGAACGGATGGAGGAAGCCATGGCGATCAGCAAGGAACTGCTGGAAATATTGGTTTGCCCCGAGTGCAAGGTGAAGGTCGAGCTGACGCCGGACGCAAGCGGGTTGAAGTGCGCCAAGTGCCGGCGCATCTATCCCATCAAGGACGATATTCCGGTGATGCTGCCCGAGGAAGCCACGGTGGCATCCTCCTGACCGCCCATGACCTTCTCCATCGCTGATTCCGTGCCGAAACTGAAACGACTGCTGCCCCGGCTGAAGGGCGTGCGCGCGGGCGTCTTCGGCGATCTCATGCTGGATCGGTATCTGTGGGGAACGGCGTCGCGGCTCTCGCCGGAGGCGGCCGTGCCGGTGGTGGATTTTGTTTCGCAGAGCGAATGCCTGGGCGGCGCGGGAAACGTGGCGGCGAATCTGGCGGCGCTGGGCGCGCGCGTGGAAATGTTTGGCGTGACCGGCAAGGACGAAGCGGGGGAGACGCTGCGGCGGTGTTTGCTCGATGCGGGGATTGGCGAGCGCGGAGTGGTCGTTGACGGCAAACGCATGACCACGGTGAAGACGCGCATTATCGCGAAGCATCAGCAGGTGGTGCGCGTGGACCACGAGCGCCGCGAGCCGCTCAGCGCTGCCACGCAGGAGGCGTTTGTTGCCCGTCTGGTGCGCGGACTGCGTTCGCTGGATGTTCTTGTGATTTCGGACTATAACAAGGGACTGCTCACCGATGACCTGGTTGAGCGCGTGCTCAGTGCCTCCCACCGCCTAAAAGTTCCGGTGTTTGTCGGACCCAAGACCTCGCGACTCTACGCCTACCGTGGAGCGCGGGCCATCGTCTGCAACGCGAAGGAGGCGGGTCTCTTCGTCTCCTGCGATCTCGGCGACGACAAATCGGTGGAGGAAGCCGGGCGGGCGCTGCTGGCGCATTTCGGCTGCGCGGCGGTGGTGGTCACGCGCGGCGAGAAGGGCATGAGCGTGTTCGAGGAAGGCGCGCCGCGGCTTGTGCATGTTCCGGCGACCAGCTTTGAAGTGACCTACGAGCGCGTGGGCCAGCCCGGCGTCGAACGCGGCGCCACCGGCCGCCAGGTCTTTGACGTGACCGGCGCGGGAGACACCGTGCTGTCCGTGCTGGCGCTGGCCGTCGCCGCCGGAGCGGCGCTGCCCGACGCCGCCGTTCTGGCCAACGCCGCCGCGGGAGTGGTGGTCGGCAAGCTGGGCACGGCCACGGTCAGCGTGAAGGAATTGGCCGCCGCGCTGGGCGAGCTGCGCTAACTTCGCGCAATCCCCGCGATACTGTCTAAGTTGATTTCGGAATCTACGGCGGGAAGCTGAAGGACTTGTCCTTGGAATCGACCCAGATGAGGATTTTTTTGGTGCGCCGCAAATTTTCCAGGTCGCCTTCCTGGGGAAAGGGCGCGATGGGGCTGACCCGGACGGTGACGATCAATTCGCTGGAATTGCATCCGATGATCCAGATGACGAACGCCGCGGCGCTGTTGGCGCCTTCGCAGGGCGCGCTGACCTCTTCAATCTTGTAGCTTTTCACCGGGCCGTAATAGCCCTTTTCTCCCCAGTCATCCTGAAAATCCTGCAAGGTGTAGCCCTTGCTTGAAGGTTTCCAGAGCTGATAGGCGCGGGGCATGTCTCCCGCGGCGATAGCGTCAAAGAGGCGCGTGGCGGATTTTTTCTCCGGGTAGTAGCGGAAGGAAAACCAGAGAACGGCGGCGCAGACCAGCGCGAGAGCCAGCGCCAGCCACAGGAAGCGCCGGGGTTTCTTCTCCGGTTCGGGGGGCGGCTCGAAGATGGACATGAACGGACCTCGCAGGGAATTTTGTGCCGCTAAATCTGCCGCTTGAAGAGGGCGATGCCCGCGCTCAGCAGCACCACGGAGAAGCCTAGCAAGACCAGCACGTCGAAGTAAATGCCCTCGTAGCCGGTATTTTTCAGCAGCAGGTTTTTCAGCGCGTGCACCACGTAGGTGAAGGGGTCAACCACCGAAACCCAGCGCAGCCAGATGGGAAAGCCCTCGGGCGGGTAGATGGCTCCGGAGGGAAAAAAGAGCAGCGTATTGAGCACGCCGAAGATGGCGCGGGGCACCAGGGGGTCGTTGACGCGGACCATCACCAGAAACATGAAGCTGATCATGGCCAGTGAAGCGGTGGCGATGACCACCAGGAGATAGAAAAGCCGCACGGGGTCCCACAGACGGTCGATGCCGGCAATCAGTCCGCCGATGATGGTGATGGTCATGCCGGCCATGACGCCCTTGATGGTGCCGGCAAAATTCAGCCCCAGCACCAGTTCGGATTTGCGGATGGGCGTGACCAGATAGCCTTCGTGCAGGCCGCGGGCTTTGTCGTCAATGAAGACGATGCCGCCGCCGATCATGGCCACGATGAAGATGGACATGGCGATGGAGCCGGAGAGCAGATATTTGATGTATTCGATGTACGGATAGATTTCCACGACTTGCAGATCGATCGCCGGGGTCAGGCGGGATGGAAAGCCCGGCGCGTTGAGCGAATCGGTCAGCTGCTGGACGCGCTCAAAGAGCTGGGAGGTGACGAAGCTGTCGGTATTGTCCTCGATGAAGGCGATGCGCGGGCGGTCATGCTGCAGGACCCGCCGCGAATAATCGTGGGGGATGTGGATGATGGCGCGGACAAAGCCGGCGCGGAGATCCAGCAGCGCGGCGGGAACGGAGGAGTACTCGGCGATGCGGAAGGTGCGCGGGCCGGTCTCGATGGAGTTGAGCCGTTCGAGAATCAGGCGGGATTCGGCCGCGCGGTCTTCATTCACCAGGGCCACGGGAATGTCCTTTACTTTTCCGCCGAAGGCGTAGCCCAGCACGATGAGCTGCATCAGCGGAAAGACCATGGAGGTGACCATCAGCGCCGGACTGCGGAAAAATTTCCGCATGTCCCGCTCGATGATGGCGCCCATCCGTTCGAAATTAATCCATCGCTTCATGCACGCTCACTTTTCACGATCACTTGTAGAGATGGGTGATGTCCAGGGGCGTGGAGGCCTGCACCGTGTCGCGCAACTGCCGCCCCGTGTAATGCAGAAAAACGTCGTCCAGCGTGGTGCCCTGCACGGTGACGCGCTTGACGGTGACGCCCTGGGCCCGCGCGCGGTCCATCAGCCCGGCCACGGTGTCCGGCCCGCTGTGCGAAGTGATATGCACCGCGCCGCCCTGTTCGAGCACTTCAATCACCTGCGGCAGGCGGCGCAACTGCTCCATCCACTCCTGCGCGGTGCATCCGGCGGCGGGCAGGCCGGCGAACTCCGCTTCCACCACGTCGGCGCCGGGAACGCTGTCCTTGAGGCGCGCGGGCGAATCGAGAGCGGCCAGCTTGCCATGGTCCACGATGGCGATGCGTTCGCAGAGCTTGTCGGCTTCGTCCATGTAGTGGGTGGTGAGAAGAATGGTGAGACCGGAGCGCTTCTTCAAGCGCTCGATCATTTCCCAGACGTTGGTGCGCGAGACGGGATCGAGCCCGGTGGTGGGCTCGTCCAGAAACAGGATGCGCGGCGAATGCACCAAGCCGCGGGCAATCTCCAGGCGGCGGCGCATGCCGCCGGAAAAGTTGCGCACGAGGCGGTCGCGAAATTCCAGCAGGTCCACGGCGGAGAGGAGGTCGCTGGTGAGTTGCTTGCGGCCCGCGGCCGGAACGCCGTAGAGTTTCGCGTGAATGGAAAGATTTTCCCAGGCGGTGAGGTCGGGGTCGGAAGTCAGCGCCTGCGGGATGACGCCGATGGTGTTGCGCACGCCGTCGGCGTCACTTTGAATGTCGAAGCCTCCGACCATGGCCGTACCCGAGGTCGGCGGCGTGAGCGTGGTGAGCATGCGGATGAGCGTGGTCTTGCCCGCGCCGTTGGGGCCCAGCAATCCGAAGATTTCGCCTTCCGGCACGGTGAAGGAGACTTCATCCACGGCGGTGAAATCGCCGAAGCGCTTGGTGAGCTGGCGGACTTCGATAGCGTTCATGGGCGGAGGGCCGGACGGAGAGCGGTCGTCTTCATGATTCTTCTCATTGGCCCGGCGAATCCGCAGCCGAGTCCGCGGAAGAGTTCTTGTTTTTTGCGGGCGGAGGCAGCAGCACGTAGGCGGTCATGCCGGAAAAGAAACGGCGGCCGGGATTGGGGATGGCCACCTTGATGGCAAAGGTCTTGATGTCGCGCTTGGTGCGGCTGACGTCGCGCTGCGTGGCGAACTCGCTTTCGACGCCCTTGAAGGTGACCGTGCCGTCCAGAATTTTTCCCGAGGGCATGCGCACGCGCAGCTTCTGCCCCATCTGAATGGAATCCACCTGGCTTTCCTCGATGCTGGCGCGCACCCATAGGTGGTCGATGTCCACGATGGTGACGATGGGCGAGCCGGGCTGAACGACTTCGCCCTGGCGGGCCACGCGCACGGCGACGACTCCGTCCAGCGGGGAAAAAATCCTGGCGTAGCCCAGGCGCGTTTCCGCTTCGGCTTTGGCCGCGCGCGCCTGGGCCAGTTGCGCCTGCATCGCGGCCAGCACACTCTCCTGGACATTCACCTGTTTGCGGCCCGCGCGGGCGATCTCGACGGAGGCTTCCTGGGCTTTCACTTGCTCTTCGAGCGCGCGCGTCTGCGCCTGCGCGCTGCGCAGAGCGGCGTCGGCGTGGTCCCTGTCCTGCGCGGTGGTGACGCCGCTTTCGTACAACGATTGCATGCGCTTCTGGTCCGCTTCGATGCGCGTCAAATCGGAGCGCGAAGCTTCCAGTTGCGATTTCAGGGCGGTCAGGGTGGCTCCGCTCTGGTCCACTTGCGCCGAGGTCTGCAGGTCGGTCAGCCCGGAAGTGCTCTGGGCCTGCTGCACCTGGGCTTCGAAGCTGCGGATGGCGGCGGCCGCGGAGTCGCGCTGCGCGCGCAGTTCCGCCGAGTCCAGCACGGCGATCAGCTCGCCGGATTTCACGTCCTGTCCTTCGTCCACCAGCAGCTGGTCCAGGCGCCCGCTGATCTTGGCGCTGACGATCACTTCATTGGCGTCCACGATGCCGGTGAGGGAGATTTCGTTTCCGTGGGGAGTCGAGAACAGATACAGCAGCAGTGCGGCGAGGAACACCGCGCCGAGAAAGACGAAAAATTTCGAGACGTTCATGGCCGCTTCAGGAACGCTTCTCCCGCGCCTGCCTTCACCCTTCCAGCGCTCCGCCGGAACCCTCCGGCACTTCGATGGCGTACTTGGTGCGCGCTTTTTCGCGGTGCTGCGCGAGGGCCAGGGTGATCAGGCGGTCGATCAGGTCGCGGAAGGGAATGCCGCTGGCTTCCCACAGCTTGGGATACATGCTGATGGAAGTAAAACCGGGAATGGTGTTGGCCTCGTTGAGATAGATTTTGCCGGAAGGCTTTTCCAGGAAGAAATCCACGCGGGCCATTCCGGAAAGCTCGAGCGCGCGGAAAGCGCGCACGGCCAGGTCCTGAATCTTTTCGATCTGCGCGGGCTTGAGTTCGGCCGGAATCAGCAGCTGGGTGCCGCGCTCCAGATATTTCGAGGCGTAATCGTAAAATTCCCGGTGCGGCACGATTTCGCCGGGGATGGAGGCCTGGGCGTCCAGGTTGCCCAGAACCGAAACTTCGATCTCGCGGGCCACCACGGCTCGCTCGACCATGATTTTCATGGCGAATTCCGCGGCCAGGTCCAGCGCCGCGGGCAGTTCCTCCGCCGTATGCACCTTGCTCATGCCCACGGAGGAGCCCAGCGTGGCGGGCTTCACGAAGAGCGGATACTTGAATTCGGCCTCGATGGCCGTCTGCACGGCCGCGCGGTCCTTTTCCCAGTCCGCGCGCTGCACCGTCATCCAGGCCACCACCGGTATTTTGGCGTCGCGGCAGAGCCGCTTGGCCACGTCCTTGTCCATGGCCAGGGCCGAACCCAGCACACCCGAGCCCACGTAGGGCAGCCCGGCCAGGTCCAGCAGGCCCTGCACGGTGCCGTCTTCGCCGAAGGTTCCGTGCAGCACCGGGAATATGGCGTCCACGCGCTGGCCCCCGCTGCGATCGAGCGGAATCAGCGCGGAGTCGGTGGGGTCCGCGTTGAGCACCACGCGCTGCCCGTTGCGCAGGACTTCCTGCAAACTTTTCTGCGCGGTCGAGCCGATCAGCCAGTGGCCTTCCTTGGAGATGCCGATGGGCAGCGCTTCGTACTTGTCGGGGTCCAGCCCGCGCAGCACGGAGGCCGCCGAGGCCAGCGAGACTTCGTGTTCGCCGGAGCGCCCTCCGAACAATACTCCGATGCGCAATCGTTTCTTTTCCGTGGTCACGTTCGAGCGTTCTCCCAAGTCTGCGGGCCCTTGTCCCTGCTACCGGCCTGAATTTCGCATTTCGAGTTTCGCATGGCGCGCCCCGCCGCGCCACTTCCCGCGGACTACAAAATCTTCTTGCCCAGGCCGGAGCAAAGCAGTTCGACGCCCAGCAGGGCCGTGCGGTTATGCTCGTCAATCACCGGATTGATTTCCACGATTTCCAGCGAAGCCATGGCTTCGGTGTCCGCGATCATCTCCATGGCCAGATGCGCTTCGCGGTAAGTCACCCCGCCGCGCACCGGCGTGCCCACACCGGGGGCGTCGGCGGGGTCCACAAAGTCCATGTCCAGGCTGACGCCGATGCCGTCGGTGTCGTCCATGGCGAATTTCAGCGCGTCGCTCATCACTTCGCGCATGCCGCGCTCGTCAATATCCCGCATGGTGAAGACGTGCACTCCGGACTTTTTCACCAGGCGCTTTTCCTGCGCGTCCAGGTCGCGTATCCCCACCAGCACCACGTTCTGCGGCTGCACCTTGGGCTTGAACCCCAGCAGCTCCACCAGCTCCGGCGGGCCATAGCCCATCAGCGAGGCCAGCGGCATGCCATGTATGTTGCCCGAGGGCGAGGATTCCGGCGTGTTCATGTCGCCGTGGGCGTCCAGCCAGATATAGCCGATATTCTTTTCCTTCTTCTGGAAAAAGGCCGATACGCCGGAGAGCGTGCCCACGGCGATGGAATGGTCCCCGCCCAGCACCAGCGGCAGCAGGCCCTCTTCGATGGTTTTCTTGACCGTCTCGGCCAGTTCCCGGCACGTCTCGGAAATCTCCGTCAGGTATTTCGCGCGCTTTTCGCCGTAGGGCTGCTCCTCGGCCTGCTTCACCGAGATATTGCCCATGTCCTCGACCTGGTGCCCCAGTTGCTTGATGCGCGCCTGCAAGCCCGCCACGCGCAGGGCGGAGGGGCCCATGTCCACTCCCCGGCGGCTCTGCCCGAGGTCCATCGGTACGCCAATGATGCGTATTTTCTGCGGCATAGTGTTTTCCGTTCCGGAAAGTCGCGGGCGGACGGCCGCGCGCGGCGGCTGGTCGGCCATTCCCATTTCGTGTTCGGAGTTCTTGATGTCCGATCCCCCTGGACCCTTTTAAGGATACACGCGATAAATGTTCACAGCAAGAAACCCCAGCATCCATGCGCCAAGCAGCAACACTGTCTCCCAGAGGTCTCCATGCGAACAAAGTTCGGAAGCTATTATGCCGACTGGCGCGATGAGCACGGCAAGCGCCACATGAAAGCCTTCCCCACGAAAGCCGCCGCCAAGCAGCACCAGGCCAAGATGCGGAGAGCCATCGCAAAAAAAGCCAGCCACGCGGCGAAGTCCGGGCCATCGCCGAAGCGTGGGTAGCAAGCCGCCCACACAAGAACTACCTCCAAGCCGTCGCGCAAATCAACGAAGCGGCGGGCGGTCTCCAGCCGCGCCAGCTAAACGCCGCAATCGTCGTCGGCATCTGGGCGGGCTGGAAGAAAGTCTATGCGCACAACACGCTCTACAACTACACCGGAATCCTGCGCCGCCTCCTGAAGCATTTGGAGGACTACGGCGCACCGAAACTCACCCTGCCCCACGTCTCGGGCCCACGGGCGCGGCCCAACATCGCCACGCCCGAGCAGATGCACGAGCTAGTCACCGCCGCCCCGCCGTGGCTACGCCTGTTCATTCTCCTGTGCTGGCAAACCGCGCTGCGCTTCTCGGAAGCCTACCGCGTGTCTCCACGCTCCTACGACAAAGCCACGCGGACCATCTCCATCAGGGTCAAGGGCGGAAAGAACCGCGTGCTCCCAGCGACGCCCGATATCGAAACGCTCCTCGGGCCGACGCTCGAAGGAGACCCCGACAAATCCTGCATCGCCCTCCTCAAAGGAGGGCGATGCAGCCCCGGCGCGATCCGTTCGGCATGGTGCAAGCTGACCCACCAGGTGGGCATCAGCGACGTGAATCCACATGACCTGCGGCGCACCACGCTGACCAACCTGTACCGCGAAAGCAAAGACCTCCGCGCCTGCCAGCAGTTCGCCGGACACCAGGACATGGCCAGCACGCTGCGCTACCTCGCCCCGCTGAAAGAGGAGCAGCTGCGCGAATACTACAAGCTCCTCAAGTTCCACGAAGGCAAACCCAACTGAGAGGAGACCGCCGAATGACCCTGACCGAAGCAATCCAGCTAGCCCGCAACGCCATCAAGCAGTACGAAAATCTCTGCCGAGCAGACCCGCCCGCCCACTCGGAAACCAACGACCGCACGAGGGAAGCCCTGCA
>JBGQNE010000026.1:0-51447 GCA_041500985.1 Terriglobia bacterium
CAGTTGCCACAGCGAATCCGAAGCCTTCTCGATCTCGTCAAAAAGCAAAAAGCTCAGCTTCAGCTTCTCCGTGTGATGCTGCCCCAGCGCTTCCTGCGTAATCAAGGGATGCGTCTCGCGGTGCCCCAGATAGCCCGGAGGCGAACCAATCAGCTTGGCAATCTCGTGTGAGTGCTGAAACTCCGCGCAGTCCACCTTAATCACCGCGCGCGGGTCCCCAAACAAGATCTCCGCCGCCGCTTCCACGATGCGCGTCTTTCCCGACCCCGTCGGCCCCAGGAACAGCAGGTTCCCCACCGGACGCCCCGGCGAGTTCAATCCCGCGCAGAACACCTGGTACAGGTCCACCAGCGATTGCACGCCTTCGTCCTGCCCTACGATCTTCACCCGCAGCGAGGCCTCAAAATCCCGCGTCTCGTAACTGCGTAAGCCTGGATCGAGTTGCATGATTGGTGCGCGCATCGTTCCTCCTAACAAACCCGCAACATCGAACGGCCTGCCCGGAGCCCGCAACTGGCTCCAGTGTATGAACTGTCGGATGCGCCCGTAAATGGTACGAGGCGTCCAATCGCGCCGCCTTGCCTCAAACCAGTTACCTGTCCTTGACCTGTACTCATTTCGCTCGTTCTCCGCTCCGTTTGCACCGCACTTCCCTTATCGCCCACTCCCTCCTTCTGCATTAAACCCGCCGCGCGATTTTTTCTCTCGCCGATTTTTCTTGCGCCCGCGCGCCAGCCCACCTAGCATTACGTTTTCGCAATGAGAGCGTGCTAATTCGCCATGACCTGGGAGCCGGTCTACAAACTCGTGCAACAAATTCCCCGCGGCAGGGTTCTTACCTATGGAGCGGTCGCTCGAATCTTGCGCCTGCGCGGCGGCGCTCGCTCCGCCGGCCGCGCCATGGCCGCCACGCCCCAAGGGTGCGGCATCCCCTGGCACCGCGTCGTCGGTGAACGGGGCCGCCTGTTGATCCGCGAGCCCTACGCCAGCCTCCAGCGCAAACTCCTCGAAACCGAAGGCGTCTCCCTCATCGAATCCCGAGTGGACCTGAAGCGCCACCTCTGGACCCCGCCCCGCCGCTCCACCCGCAAAGTAGAATCTGCCCGCCGAACCCTCCCCTAGTCCGCGATGCGCACTCCCGAACCATCTCCCTTTCTCTTCTCTGCGACCTCTGCGTTGACTTCTTTTCTCTTCCCCCAGATGGCGGCGCAGGTCCTGTTCTGCGGTATGCTAGGAGTTCGTTTTCTGTGTAGCACCACAAGGCGATCAACGAACGCATGTCCAACCCCATCCTCCAAGTCGAAAACCTGACCAAGAGCTACGGCGCCGTCGAAGCCATCCGCGGCGTCAGCTTCGAGGTCCAGGAAGGCGAAGTCTTCGGACTGCTGGGCCCCAACGGCGCCGGAAAAACCAGCACCATTGAAATTCTGGAGGGTTTGCGCCGTCTGGACAGCGGGCGCGTATCGGTGTGCGGACTCGATCCGCAGCGCGATCCGGAAAAGCTGAAGCGCGAAATCGGCGCGACCCTGCAGGCCACTTCCCTGCCGGACAACATGCGCGTCTTCGAGGCGCTCAAGCTTTTTGCCAGCTTCTACGAGCGCCGCCGCGATCCCGAAGAGCTGCTCAAACGATTTGGCCTGGAAGAAAAGCGCAACGCCTTCTATAGCAAACTCTCCGGCGGACAAAAACAGCGCCTGGCGCTGGCCATGGCCCTGGTCAACGACCCCCGCGTGCTGTTCTTCGACGAACCCACCGCCGGCCTCGACCCGCAGGTGCGCCGCGAAATCTACGACATCATCGAAGAGTTGCGCCGCGAGAAGAAGACCATCGTCATCACCACGCACTATATCGAGGAAGCCGAGCGCCTGTGCGACCGCGTGGCCATCGTGGACCACGGCAAGGTCATCGCCCAGGGCACCCCGCGCGAACTGAAGCAGCGCTCCGGGGACACCACGCGCATTGAAGTCCGCCTGGCCAAACCCGTCTCGGTGGAAACACTGAAAGGTCTCGACGGCGTAACCGATTGCCAGGCGGTGGATGGAGCCTTTCTGCTGCACTGTCCGCGTCCGCCGCAGGCCATCGTAGCGCTGGTCAAGCATTTGGAGGCGGAAGGAAATGAGCTGACCAGCCTGGAGATCTCCACGCCTTCTCTCGAGGATGTCTTCATCGAACTGACCGGAAGGAGGCTGCGAGATTGAAGCACTTCGTCACGCTCACGCGTAACCGCATTGCGCTGACCATGCGCAACCGCGTCTTCCTTTTTTTCACGCTGCTCATGCCCATGGGAATGTTTTTCCTGTTCGCCAGCGTCTTCGGAAAGGGCGAGCCGCTCATGGTGGCCTATCTGCTCGGCCCCGTGATCGCCCTGACGGTGATGGGCAGCTTCTGGGGCTTGAGCGCGAGTCTGGTGATGTACCGCGAGCAGGGGATTTTGCGCCGTTTCCGCCTCGCTCCGCTGACTGCCGCGGACATGCTGGCTTCGAGCCTGGCGGCCAACTTCATCCTGACGATTCCCACGGTCGTGCTGGAGGTGCTGCTGGCGCGCTGGGTTTACCACGTAACGCAGTTTGGAAATCCGCTTTCCATCATTATCCTGGTGAGCGTCGCCACCATCTCCTTCGCCGCGCTCGGCCTGATCGTGGCTAGCGTCACCAACTCGATGCAGGAGACGCAGATCATCTGCCAGATCGTGTGGTTTGCCCTGCTGTTTTTTTCCGGCGCCACCTTTCCCCTGGCCACCTTGCCCAAATTCGTGCAAGGGCTGGCGGTGTTTTTGCCGGCGACTTATCTGGTAGCCGGCCTGCAAAAGGCCATGCTGCTGGCCCAGAATCCCTGGATGCTAAAGACTGAAATCTTCGTGCTGGCCGCCTGGTCCATTCTCGCCTTTTTCATCTCCACGCAACTCTTCCGCTGGGAGCCCGGCGAAAAAGTAACCCGCAATGCCAAGCTATGGGCCTTGGCGACCGTCCTCCCCTTCCTGATCCTGGGCGCCTGGGAGATCAAATACGGGAATGTGCAGACCCAGTCCCGCTCGATCTACCGCATGGCGACCGCGGCGGGAGAGCCCGCGCCGGCGAACGCACCCGAACCCGCGGCGCGGCCCGTTCCCTCGCGGCAGGCGCCGCGATGAATACATACCCGCCAAATTGGCAGCGGCGCCGCGGTTTTTTTGACTCGCGGCGCATTGACGCTCTCATGCCCCTGCCGTATTCTGCCGATAGACTAGAATGAAAGTCCCCGCGAGGGAGCACGAAGCGATTCAACCAGGAGAGCGGTAATGCCCATACAAAAGACGGAAAAAATCTGGCACAACGGAAAATTCATCAACTGGGATGACGCGCAACTGCACGTCCTTTCCCACGTGGTCAGCTACGGCTCGGCGGTCTTCGAAGGCATCCGCTGCTACGAGACCAAGCAGGGTCCGGCCATCTTCCGCCTGCCCGAACACATGCAGCGTCTGGTCAATTCCGCCAAGATCTACCGTATGGAGCTGCCCTACACCGCCGAGCAATTCGGCAAAGTCGCCGTCGAACTCGTGCCCATGAACAAAATGAAATCCTGTTACGTGAAGCCCATGGCCATGCGCGGTTACGGCGAAGTGGGCGTCAATCCGCTGAACTCCCCCGTGGAATGCTACATGGCCTGCTGGAGCTGGGGCGCCTACCTCGGCCCGGAAGCTCTCGAAAAGGGCGTGGACGTCTGCGTCAGTTCGTGGACGCGCATCGCTCCCAACACGCTCCCCGCGATGTCCAAGGCCGCGGCCAACTATATGAATTCGCAGCTCATCAAAATGGAAGCGGTGCTCAACGGATACCTGGAAGGCATCGCGCTGGACGCCTCCGGCTACGTGAGCGAAGGCTCGGGGATGAACGTCTTCGTCGTGCAGAACGGAACGGTCTATACGCCGCCGCTGGGCGCCAGCGTTCTTCCCGGCATCACTCGCGACGCCATCCTGACCCTCTGCGAGGACCTGGGAATTCCCGTGAAGGAGCAGCTCATCCCCCGCGAAATGCTCTACATCGTGGACGAAGCGTTTTTCTGTGGAACGGCCGTGGAAGTGACTCCGATCCGCACCGTGGACAAAATCCAGGTGGGCAAGGGCCGCGCCGGCGACATCACCCGGCGCCTTCAGGATGAATTTCTCGCCCTCACCAGCGGCAGCAAGCCCGACCGCCACAAGTGGCTGACGCCCTGCGGATCGCCCGTGGGCGCGGCGCGCTAGACATAAAGGAGGAAATTTCCGTGTACAGCACGCCGCAGAAGCTCTCCGCCGAATTCATCGGCACCTTTGCGCTGGTCTTCTTCGGGGCCGGCGCCATCTGCATGGACCATTTCCTGCACGGCGCGGGCAACCCCGGCCTGCTGGGAATCGCCCTCGCCGCCGGACTCTCCTACGCCCTCATGGTCTCCACGCTCGGCCACGTCTCCGGCGGACACTTCAATCCCGCGGTGACCACAGGCTTGTGGGTGATCAAGCGCTTCAACACCGGCGACACCATTCTCTACTGGCTGGCGCAGCTCGCCGGAGCCGCGGCCGCCGCCTTCCTGCTCAAGTCGCTGGTCCCGGAAGACGCCTGGAGGGCCGTGGCCCTGGGCACGCCCGACCTCGCGCGAGACTTGCCCAAGTGGAATGCCATTCTCCTCGAAGCCATCCTGACGTTCTTCCTGGTGCTGGCGGCTTTTGCCGCCACCGTGGATGAAAAAGCCGCCGGAGTGAAAATTGCCGGCTTGGGCGTGGGCCTGGCAGCCGCCGTGGGAACGCTGGTGGCCTGGCCGCTGACCGGCGCGGCGCTCAACCCCGCGCGTTTTTTCGGCCCCGCGCTGGCCGCGGGCCACTGGGCCAACCAGGGCGTCTACTGGCTGGGACCGCTGGCGGGCGGATTCGCCGCCGGCCTGGTCTACGATTCGCTCTTCCTGAAGAAAGACTGACCGCCCTTCGAAGGACACAAACGTACAGGTAACTGGCTGGGAACCGGCCTCCGCGCGGCGCTTGCCCGCGGGGTAGGCGGATGCTACGTTTGCAAGCGGACCGGCCCGACGCCGTCCATACGGGGATAAACGCAAAATGGCGCTTAGCGTTGACGATTTGCTGCGACGCGCAGTGGAAAACAGATCTTCCGACTTGCACCTGAAGGTGGGCAACCACCCTTATCTGCGCGTGGACGGACAACTGACGCCCATGACGGATATACCGCGCATTTCGCCGGAAGAAATGCTGTCCATGGCGTTCAGCATGATGACCAACCGGCAGAAGCAGAAGTTCAAGGAAACGGCCGAGTTGGACATGGCTTACGGCGTGGCCGGGCTGGGGCGCTTCCGCGTGAACGTATTTCAGCAGCGCGGCAACGTGGGCATGGTGCTGCGCGTGATTCCCACCAAGATTCGAACGGCGGAAGAACTGGATTTGCCGCCGGTGATCAACAAGATTTGCGAAGAGCAGCGCGGGCTGGTGCTGGTGACGGGAACGACCGGGTCGGGCAAATCGACCACGCTGGCGTCCATGATCGACCGCATCAACGCGACGCGCGCGGACCACATCATCACCGTCGAAGACCCCATCGAATTTCTGCACCGCGACAAGCGCAGCTTCATCAATCAGCGCGAAGTGGAAGTGGACACGGCGAATTTTTCGACGGCCTTGCGCGCCGCCTTGCGCCAGGACCCCGACGTGATTCTGGTGGGCGAAATGCGCGACCTGGAAACGATTTCGACGGCGCTGCTGGCCGCGGAAACCGGGCACATGGTTTTCTCCACCCTGCACACGCTGGACGCTACGGAAACGATTCAGCGCATCATCGCGGTTTTTCCGCCTCCCGAACAGAAGCAGATCCGCCTGCAACTGGCCTCCACGCTGAAGGCCGTGGTCAGCCAGCGGCTGGTGCGCCGGGCCGACGAGAAAGGGCGCGTGCCGGCGGTGGAAGTGATGATCGCCACGGCGTACATCAAGGATTGCATCATCAACCCGGACAAGACGCGCATGATTCACGACGCCATCGCCGCGGGCACCAGCCAGTACGGCATGCAAACCTTCGACCAGTCGCTCTTCGATCTCTACTCGCAGAAGCTCATCACCATGGACGAGGCGCTGACGCGCTCGACCAACCCCGACGAATTCAAGCTGCGGCTGCAAGGCATCCGCTCCAGCGCGGACACGGCGCGCGAGGAGATGGAAAAGCAGATGGCGGATTTCGAACGCACCTCCAGTCCCAAGCGGTAGAACATCGTGACTGGTGACTCGTGATTTAAGAAGCGGCAGGGGAGAGTTTCCCTGCCGCTTTTTTTGACGCTAATCGTCTTTTGCTTCGCTTGATTCCCTTCCGGCCACGCACTATGCTGCTGGCGTGCGCCCTCCCCGCAAACTGGAAAGCGAAACGGAACTCTACGATGCAGCGATTCGCGCGCTGATGCGCCGGGCGCATTCCGTGCATGAGATGAGGAAGTCGCTAGAGCGGCGCGCCGCAAGCAAGGAGATGGTGAAGAGCGTTCTGGACCGGCTGAAGCGGCAGAATCTTCTCGATGACGCGCGCTACGCGCAGCAGTTCACGCGGCAGCGCATCCAGATACGGCGGCAAGGAAAGTTTCGAATTGCGCGGGACCTGCGTACGCGCGGCGTGCCCGACCGGCATATCGAGGCGGCGCTGGCTGCGGCCACCACGCCGGAAGATGAGACCGCACTGGTGCGCAAACGCATCGAGCGCAAGCTGAAATCGCTGGGCGGGGTGATTGACCAGAGGAAAATCGCTTCGCTTTACGGCAGCCTGCTGCGATTGGGTTTTCCTTCGGAAATTATCCGCCGGGAGATTCGGGCGATGACGCGGGAAGAGGTTCTGGAAATTGCGGACACTTCGGAAGAGCCGGCATAAGCGAACAGTTTTTCAGCGAATCCATTTCATTCGACAAATTGAGTCAGCGGGCTGGGCACGACGACCGGCGGGCGCAGGAACGTCCAGACCAGACTGATGGTGAAGAGAGTGACGGCGGTCAATTCAATGACGGCGGAAACGGGCAGGACGTTCCAGGCCCAGGCGGCGAAATTCTGATAGGCCAGGATTTCCGAACCGACGCGCAGGGTGCAGCCGGTCATCAGCAGGGCCAGCGTGGCAAACATCAGGCGCGGGCTGGCCAGCACATGCATGCCGCAGAAGGACGGCAGAATTCTCTGCCCCACGCTGAAAATCATGGCGGCGACGAAGCCGACGGTCAGGGCGTGGCGCGAAGCGCCCAGAATTCCCGCGCTGGCCAGGAGATTGCGCGAGGCCCAGAGGCCCAGCACGGCGGAGAGAACCAGCCAGACGTAAGCGCCGCGAACAAAGAACGGAAAGCTGGGATGCACGCCGGCCACCTTGGGCAATTTTGCCGACGTTTCGAAAATGCGCAGCGCGGCGCCCGCACAGAGGGCGCCGGCGAGAAGAGCGTAAGAGGCCAGCACGAAGAAGCCGAACAGCGCGGCGAGGACGCCCGCGGAATTGAGGCCGAGCGCCAGAATGAGCAGGCGAGGGCGCAGCGGACGCAGGCCGAGAAACACGGTCACCCAGCGCGCACTGAAGCCCCAGACCATGGGAACGAGGAAACCCCAGGCGGCGACGACGAGATAGCGCTGGTCGAAGAGATGCGGGAAAGCGGGAGAGGAGCCATTCAGCGCGAGCGAAAAAGATTCCAGCGTCTGGAGAATTAGCGTGAGCAGCAGGCCGGTTGTGCCCGCGATGACCACGTACACCCAGGTGTGCCAGGCCATTTGTTCGTTTTTGATGGAGGCGTGGGCGGGGCCGACGGTAACGAAAAACAGGGCGAAGGCGGCCAGCTCGAGCACGGCGGAAAACGGGAGGATCGCGCGCCAGTGCCAGGGAACAATGACCACGCCCCAGCGGAGCAGGACGCCCACGGTCCACATGCCCCAGCAGGTCCAGGCGCGCCAGAGGGCAATGGGCTTCAATTTGCGCAGCTTGGGAATGGAATAGAAGCCGATGCCCAGGATGAATGTGCCCACCCAGCCGAAAATTTGCGCATGTCCGTGGGCCTGAATCCATCCGGGAGCGACCGACTGTGCGGCCTGCAATTTGCTGATGGAGATGAGGTTCCAGACGCCGAGAAAGGTTCCCGGCAGGAGCATGAAGACCAGCCCGGTGAGGATGTAGGTCAGCAAGAGCGCGGAGAGGGCTTTTTCGCGGGCGATGGTGCGGTCCATGAGGCCTTGGGTGCTGGCGTCGAGCCACTGCGGCTTGCTGGTGGCGCTTCCGATTACGCTGGCCATTTTCGTCTCCCCGCCGCGCAGGCTTTCCACACCCTTGCACGGCTTGCCAGAAAGCATAGTTCCCTTCGCCACCCGCCGCTGTGACCTAAGTCCTACGGGGCCGCGCGGCGGGGCGGGAGGCAATTGCGGCGGCTCTTGCCCCTCTGCCATAATGCATCGTGGGCAGATTGGCCTAGAGGGTTCCGTGACCGGCAACGAGATTCGCGAAAAGTTTCTGAACTATTTCGAAAGCAAGGGCCACCGGCGGGTGCGCAGTTCCTCGCTCGTGCCCATGGGCGACGCCACGCTGCTCTTCACCAACGCGGGGATGAACCAGTTCAAGGACGTGTTTCTGGGGGCGGAGCAGCGCGACTACAAGCGGGCCACCACGTCGCAGAAATGCGTGCGGGCCGGGGGCAAGCACAACGACCTGGAAAATGTGGGCTTCACCAAGCGGCACCACACGTTTTTCGAGATGCTGGGAAATTTTTCCTTTGGCGACTACTACAAAGAAGAAGCCATCGCCTACGCCTGGGAGCTTCTGACTGCTCCTCAATGGTTCAACATCGCCGTCGACAAGCTGTACTTCACGGTGTTTGGCGGAGCCGATATGGCACCTGACGTTCACATCGGACTTGATAGCCTATCCCTGAATTCGTGGAAGCGCATGGGTGCGCCAACTGAACGGGTCATTCCTCTTTCAGGAGATACGGGAATCAAGGAACTATTCTGGAGCATGGGCGATACAGGTCCGTGCGGCTCGTGCAGTGAAATTCATTATGACATGGGGCCGGCGGCTTCCGACCACGGCCACGCCGATTGTAAGTTTCCTTGTGATTGCGGCCGCTATGTCGAAATCTGGAATCTCGTTTTTATGCAATGGAATCGCGACGCTTCCGGCAATTTCACGCCTTTGCCCAAGCAGTCAGTCGACACCGGGATGGGGCTGGAGCGGCTGGCGGCGGTGCTGCAAGGCAAGCTGAGCAATTTTGATACGGATTTGTTTACGCCGCTGATTGCCCGAGCGGCGGAATTGACCGGGGCGAAGCGCGGGGCTGGGGAGCGCTCGGACGCATCGCTGCGGATCATCGCGGACCACGCGCGGGCGACGACGTTCCTGATCACGGACGGCGTGCTGCCTTCGAACGAAGGGCGCGGCTACGTGCTGCGCAAGATCATGCGGCGGGCCATCCGCCACGGGCAGTTGCTGGGCGCGACGCAGCCGTTTCTTTTCGAAATGGTGCAGGCGGTGCGCGACCTGATGGGCGGGGCCTATCCGGAATTGCGGGAAGCCGCGGCGGCGCGCGTGCCGGAGATTGTGCTGGGCGAGGAAAAGCGCTTCGGGCACACGCTGGACATCGGCCTGCGCAAGCTGGAAGAGGAATTGAAGCCGCTGGCGGCGCACAAGGCGGCCACGCCGCCGATGTATTCCGGCGATAGCGCGTTCAAGCTGTATGACACCTATGGCCTGCCGATGGATTTTATTCTGGATGCGGCGCGGGACCTGGGCATCCGCTTCGACGAAGAGGGATTCGAACGGGCCATGCACGAGCAGCGCACGCGGGCGCGGGCGTCATGGAAGGGCGGGGCCAAGGAAGCGGCCAATCCGGCCTACGCCAAGCTGGCGGAGACCTACCGCACGGAGCCGGATTTTTATCAGGGAACGAACACGCGGGACTGCCGCATCGAGGCCATCGTCACCAAGCAGGGGCTGGTGAACGAGCTGAAGCCGGGCGAGGCAGCCGAAATCGTACTGGACCGCACGGTGATTTACGCGGAATCGGGCGGGCAAGTCTCCGACCTCGGGGGGTTCTACGACAATTCGGAATCGCTGCTGCTGGCGGAAGTGAAGGGAGCGTACTATCCGGTTTCCGGGCTGATCGCGCACAAGGTGACGGCGAAAGAAACTCTGCGGACGGGCGACCGCGTGGCCATCGTGGCGGATGCGGCGCGGCGCGAGCAGATCAAGCGCAATCACACGGGAACGCACCTGATCCATGCGGCGCTGCGCAATATTCTGGGAACGCACGTGAAGCAGGCGGGTTCGCTGAACGCGCCGGAGCGGCTGCGATTCGATTTTTCGCATTTCGCGGCGGTGGATGCGGAGGAGCTGCGGGAGATCGAAGAGCAGGTGAACGAGGAGATTCGCAGAAACGCGGAGATCGAAACGGCGGTCACTTCAATTGAGGAAGCGCTGAACTCGGGCGCGCTGGCCTTTTTCGGGGACAAATACCCGGAGAAAAACGTGCGCGTGGTGACGATTCTCGATGTGCACTCGCCGCGCGGCTTCTACAGCAAGGAGCTGTGCGGCGGCACGCACGTGCACCGCGCCGGAGAGATCGGGCTGATCAAGATCGTGGCCGAGCAGTCGGTGGCGGCGGGCGTGCGGCGCATCGAAGCCGTCACGGGCGTGGGCGCGCTGAGCCACTACCAACAGGCGGCGACACTGCTGGCCAGCCTGGCGGGCAAGCTGAACGTCGGCGAGGAGGCCCTGCTGGCCTCGGTGGAGAAGCTGGCGCTGACCTCCCGGCACCTGGAGAAGGAACTGGAAGCGCAAAAGCGCAAAGGGGCCCTGGGCCAGATGGACGAGCTGATTGCTCGTGTCCAAACGGTCAAGGGGGTCAAACTGGTGGCTGCGGAGCTGGAAAACGTGGGCCGGGAGGCCTTGCGGCAGCTGGTGGACAGTTTGCGGCAGAAAATTGGGTCCGGAATCGTGGTTCTGGCGACCGTGGAAGACGGCAAAGTTGCTCTAATTGCAGGGGTTACGAAGGATATGACCGGACGCATCCAGGCTGGCAAGCTGGTGCAGGTCCTGGCCAAACAGATGGGCGGCAGCGGGGGCGGACGGCCGGACCTGGCCGAGGCTGGCGCAAAGGACACAACCGCCCTAAAAAACACCTTGCAAGGGCTCCCCTCCCTCCTGGAAGAGTTGCTATAATCCAATCAGCGCCAGAACGTGTCTGGCAGGAGACAGCTTCCTGCTCCGGACGCGATTTTTCCATGGAGTCAAGGTAGTCGAATCGTCTAGCCTTCCCCAGGTCAGATGGATAAACGGACGAGCATAGCGGCGGCGGTGAGTTTGGCAGTCCTGGTACTAAGCAGCCAGGGCGCTCAAGCTCAAATTACCGTTGTGCGGGACGTCGGGGGACGCAAAGTGTTTATCAACAGCAATGCGCCCCGGCCAAAGCCCGCAATCGCCGCAAGCAGCGGCCCGAAATCCATCAACCCGCCCGCGACAACCAATGCGAGCGTATCTCCCCACCCGCCCATCAATCTGGACCGGGACGGAGCGGATCGCATCGTAATGGAAGCCGCGGACAGGCATCGCGTGGATCAGGCATTGATCCGCGCGGTGATTCAGACCGAGTCCGGTTGGGACCCGACGGCAGTATCGCGAAAGGGAGCAGCGGGGCTGATGCAATTGTTACCGGTGACGGCACAACGATTCGGTGTAAGCGACGTATTCAACCCGCGGCAGAACGTGGATGCGGGGGCCCGCTATCTGAAGGTCTTGCTGGATCGCTACAACGGAGACCTGGATCTGGCCCTGGCAGCGTACAATGCGGGAGAGGGGGCCGTGGCGCGCCACGGAGGAGTTCCCCCGTTCCGGGAAACACGGGACTACGTCCAGAAAGTACAGAATCAGTACTTTCGCCCTGGCTCTGGCCGGCTTGCGAGTCCGTGGAGCAGTTCACGAGGAATTCGCAAGGAGACCGACGCCCAGGGACGCACCGTCTTCACGAATCAATAGAAGCGGACGGTAAAAGATGTCTGGCGTGCTCGGGGGAAAAAGTTCCATTCGTCTGGTGACCACGGCTTTGGCCGCGGCCGCCCTGTCTTCCCTGCTCTTCCTTCCCGCCTCAGAAGCGCAATCCAGAAACGACCGAAAGCAAGCCGCGCAGGCGCAGTATGAGCGGGCGCAGAGCCAGCGCGAGGCGCTGGCGGCCAAGCCTCCTGGAGAGCGCACGCTGGCGGATTACAAGCGCGCGGTGACGGCCTACCGGCGGGTCTATCTCATCACGCCGCACGCGGCGGAAGTGCAGGAAGCGCTGATGGCGGTGGCGGAACTGAACGTGGAGATGGGCGGGCGCTTCGGGCAGCGTTATTACCAGGCGGCGGTGGACGCCTACCAGTTCCTGCTGCATGGATACCCCGCCAGCCATTACGGCCAGGAGGCCATGCTGAAAACCGCGCGGCTGCAGCGAGGGCCGATGGATGATCCGGCGCTGGCGAAAAAAACCTACGAGGAGTTTTTGAAGCGCTACCGGCGGTCGGAGCAGCGCGCGGAAGTGAAAAAAGAACTGGCCGAGATGGCCCTGGTCGAGAAGGCGCCGGCGGGCGCAACAAGAGAGGCGCAGAACGCGAAAGATACGAACGCCGCGGCGGCGGGAGCGGGCGAGTCCTCTCCATCGGGCGGGGACATCCCGCGGCTGAAGAAAATCTCATCGAAGACGACGAGCACGGCGACGCGCGTGGTGATAGACCTCGAGGACAAGGTGGCCTACACCTCGGCGCGGATCAAGAATCCCGACCGGGTCTATTTCGATTTGCAGCCGGCGCGGCTTTCCACGGAGGTGGCCAACCGGGACATCCACGTCGCCGGAGATTTCGTGAAGGCGGTGCGGGTGGCGCAGAACCAGGCCGGCGTGGTGCGCATCGTGTTTGACGTGGCCGGGGTGCTGGACTACGCGGCGACGCTGGAAACCAATCCGGCGCGGCTGATCGTGGAATTCTACGGTTCGCAGGCGGGCGCGACGCTGCGCGCGGCGGGAAGAGCCGCTCCGGACAATGTCCCGCTGCCGGTGAACAACACATCCTTGATCCATGGCCGCATGGGCGCGGCAGGGCCGGAGGCCCCGGCGCCGACGCGGGACGGCCAGGCCACGCTGACGCGGGCGCTGGGGCTGAAGATCAGCCGCATCGTGATTGACGCGGGGCACGGCGGGCATGACACCGGAACGATCGGCCCCACGGGACTGCTGGAGAAGGACCTGTGCCTGGACGTGGCCCTGCGCCTGGGGAACATCATCGAGCAGCGGCTGCCGGGCGCGAACGTGGTCTACACGCGCTCCGATGACGTGTTCATTCCGCTCGAGCGGCGCACGGAGATCGCCAATGAGGCCAAGGCGGACCTGTTCATTTCGATTCATGCCAATTCCAGCCGCAACCATTCGGCGCGGGGCGTGGAAACCTATTACCTGAACCTGAAAGGCTCGCCGGAGGCCATGGACGTGGCGGCACGCGAGAACGCCACGGCCAGCGGAGGAATTCACGAACTGGAAGACATGGTGAAAAAGATCGCGCGAACGGAAAAGGTCGATGAGTCGCGGGAGTTTGCCGCGGACGTGCAGGATACGCTGACGCAGCGGGTGCAGAAATCCAGCCGCAGGGAAAAAGACCGCGGGGTGCGCAAAGCGCCGTTCGTGGTGCTCATCGGGGCGGATATGCCCTCGATCCTCACGGAAATCTCGTTTCTCAGCAATCCCTCGGACGAAAAGCTGCTGAAAAAGCCGGAATACCGGCAGCGCATCGCCGACGGGCTCTACCAGGGAGTTTCCAGCTATCTGCAAAGCCTCAACAGCATCACCCACAATCTCGCCGGCAGAGAGGCTTCCCTTACCCCCATTGAAGAAACGCACAACCAACGATAGCTATCCGGTGTCTAAGAACAGTATGGGGATGAACCGTGTTCGTTTGCTCGCGCTGCTGGCGGGGCTGCTGCTCGGCGCTGCAAAGCTTCCGGCGCAGCAGGCGCTGCCCGAGCGCTTTGGCGCTTGGAGCGCGACAACGAAGGCCGCGCCCGCGGCGGAATTGCCGGGAAGCGGCGCGATTATGAAGGAGGCTGGCCTCGTGGGAGCGGTCAGCCGCAGCTACGCCGGCAATGGCCGCGAACTGAAGCTGACGCTGTACACGATGCGCGACCCCAGCAGGGCCTTTGCCGTCTACACTTGGCTGCGCGCGCCGCAGATGACCGACTCCGACCTGGCGGCCTTCGCCGCCGTGGGGCCGGATCGCGCGCTGCTGCTTTCGGGCCGCGCGGTGGTGGACGCCACGGGGACCAACGCCGCAGCCGGCGGGGACTTGCGCGCGCTGGTGGAACTGCTGGACCGCACCGCGGACCACGCGCCGCTGCCGCAGATCGAAGACTACCTCCCGCTGAAGGGCAAGATTGCCGGGACGGAGCGCTATGCGATCGGCCCGGCGGGATTTCGCGCGGCGATGGAAGCCGCGGGACAGCCGCAACTGGCGCCGCTGGGGGAGAAGACGGGATTTGCCTCTGATGCGGAGGCCATGGCGGCGAGATATCGGACCGGAGCGGAAACGGTAACGCTGCTGCTGCTGGAATACCCCACGCCGCAATTGGCCGGCAAGCACCAAAAGCACATCGAATCGGCGCTGGCGGAAATCGCCAAAGGGACAACCAGCACCGTGCGGCGCAAGGGCTCGCTGCTGGCGGTGGTCCTGCCGCCGGCGGGGACGGCCGCGGAGCAGAAGGCGCTGCTGGACGGCGTGCGCTATGAGACCAATGTCACTTGGAACGAAGCGGCGGCACGGGCCACCGACCCGCCGTGGCCTATGGTCATCGTCAACACCATCATTGGGACGGGCGTATTCATCTCGGTGGCGTTCATCTGCGGGATTGCCTTCGGAGGCGTGCGGCTGCTGACCAAGCGGTTCTTTCCCGGCAAGGTGTTTGACCGGGCCAGCGACATGCAGATTCTGCAGTTGGCCCTGAACAGCAAGGCGATTAATTCCGACGATTTCTACGCCAGCTGGGACCCGCGCGGGAAGTCGTAAGCATCCACAAGAACCGGCGGCGGCTTCAGGCCAGCATGTAGCTGGTCACGTAGTTTACCGTTCTCAGGACCACAAAAATCATTCCCAGCTTGCGGTGCGTGGCGCGATTTTCGTAATTGCCGGCCAGCATCGGACGGCCCAGGCGAATCATGGCCACGTAGCAGCACAGCACGGCCACGGAAACCGCGGAATGGAACCACAGGATGGGCTGGACGCGGGCGGCCACTTTTTCGACGGCGTGGCGGGTAAATTCGATATAAAGGACCAGCAGCAGGTCGCTGACGAACGCCGAGACCATGAACGCCCGGTGCCAGCGAGGATTCACCTTGCGCGCCCATAATCCAGCGGCGATCAGCACCAGGACCAGCGTTGAAGCCAAATGCAGCATCGTCTCGATCCCTCTCGCCATGATATTGATTGCCGGGCAGCGCCCGGAGGCGTCGCGCAGACTTCCAGCTTATCGCAGTTTGCGGATATGACCATGCCGATGCCTCGCAAAGAAAAGTTTATGAATGGCATATACTGGTGCCTCGAAGGAGAGCAGATGAAAACCAGGCGCGAATTTTTGACGAAGACGGGAATGGGGCTGGTAGCCGCGGCGGTGGCCGCGGAATCCGCCTCGGCGGCGCAAGCCGGCGCAACGGCTACCCAGGAACCGGCGGCGCAAACACCCGCGGGAATGCCCCCCGCGTTCGGAACGGCGACGGCGGCGGGGCCGGAAGTGACGGCGGAAACGTTCGCCGAGGCGGAAAAACTGGTGCAGGCGGAATTGAATCCGCGCGACCGCGACCAGGCGGCCCGGAGCTGGCGGGTAAATATGGCGCCGCTCTACGAAAGGCGCGTGGGGCCGCGGAAGATGGAATTGCAGGACGGGCTGGCGCCGTGGTCGCTGTGGAATCCCGTGCTGCCCGGGGAAAAAGCCGCGCCGGAGCGGGAGAGATTCGTACGCAGCGGCGCGGAGGCCGGGCTGTTGCCGGGGAACGACGCGGACATTGCCTTTGCCCCGGTGGCGCAGTTGTCGCGCTGGGTCGAAACGAAGAAGCTGAGTTCGGAACGGCTGACGAATATTTATTTGAAGCGCCTGGAAGAGTTCACTCCTCAATTGCGCTGCGTGATCACGCTGACGCGCGAACACGCTCTCGCGCAGGCCAAACAGGCGGACGCGGAGATTGCCGCGGGGAAATATCGCGGGCCGCTGCACGGCATTCCCTGGGGCGCGAAGGATTTGCTGGATACGGCGGGGATTGCCACGACGTATGGAGCAGAGCCGCTGCGCCATCGCGTGCCGAAAACGGACGCTGCGGTGGTGCGGAAACTGAACGAAGGCGGAGCGGTGCTGGTGGCCAAGCTGAGCCTGGGCGCGCTGGCGCTCAATGACATCTGGTTCGGCGGGCAGACCATGAATCCGTGGCTGCTGGAGGAAGGCGCCTCGGGCTCCAGCGCGGGGCCGGGAGCGGCGACGGCGGCGGGACTGGTGGGCTTTTCCATCGGCAGCGAGACGGGCGGAAGCATCGTCTCGCCCAGCATGCGCTGCGGCGTCACCGGACTCCGTCCCACCTACGGACGCGTGGCGCGCACCGGAGCGATGACGCTGTGCTGGTCGCTCGACAAGCTGGGCCCCATGACGCGCGGCGTGGAAGACGCGCTGCTGGTCTTGCAGGCGATTTCCGGGCCGCACGCGGGGGACGTGAACAGCGTGCCGGGTAAACTGGATTTCGATGCGAGCGCGAGCGTGAGAGGTTTGCGCGTGGGCTACTTCCCTGCCTGGATGAAGGAGAATCCGGCGACGGAAGTGGACCGCGCGGCGCTGGAGACGGTGAAAAAACTGGGCATGACGCCCGTGGAAGTGACGCTGCCGGACTGGCCCTACGATTCGCTGCAGCTCATTCTCTTCGCGGAGGCAGCGGCGGCCTTTGAAGAGCTGACGCTGACGCACGGCGCGGACCTACTGAAGATGCAGACGCCGGACTCGTGGCCGAATCTGTTCCGCCAGGCGCGGTTCTTGTCGGCGGTGGATTTCGTGCAGGCCGACCGCATGCGCCGGAAAGTGGCCGAAGAGATGGGACGGATTTTCGCGGAGGTGGACCTGCTGCTGGTGCCCTCGCTGCGCGACGAGATGCTGACCATCACCAATTTCACGGGGCACCCTTCGCTGACGCTGCGCGCGGGATTCGTGGAGGTGGGCGAGGCGCGCAGCGATTGGGCGCCCGACCCGGCGCATCCGCTGCCCAAATTCTCGCCGCCGCGCCGCGTGCCGCATGGCGTGACGCTGATCGGCCGCTTGTTCGACGAAGGAACGCTGGGGCAGGCGGGGCTGGCGCTGGAAAAAAGTTTTGCGGTGAGCCGGGAGCGGCCCAGGGGATTTTAGGCGGGCTGCGAATAAACTCAATTACGGGTGTCATGCGGAGGCCAACCGAGGAGGTTTGCCGAAGCATCTCAACTGTGAGTGCCTGCAGCACATGAAGTTGCGATGCTTCGTCCCGCTAAAAAGCACCGGGACTCAGAATGACAAGTTTCACTTTTTCCGCAGCCTGCCAGACGCGGAGCAACTTCCCTTCCCGTTGCCCGGCCTGTGCTTCCGGAATTTTCACTGACCCGCGGGGATGAGCAGAACCGTGCGGCGATGATGGTGCAGAGCGATTTCGGGAAGCGCCGCAGGCGCGCAATTCAGCTTATGGCCGGAAATCGTTTCCACCCAGGACAGGCAGTGTGAAAATGGCAGCACCGCCGAACTGAACTTCACACCGGCCTCTTGTGGAAAGCCGAGGCGCTCGCGAAGGGAGCGTTCCAGGCGCCATTGCGCGCCGACGAAGCAGCGGTAGAGAACCAGGAAATCCGCAATACTGCGAACGCAGGCGGCCTTTTCGCCCGGCCCGGGAATTTCAAATCCGCCGTCGCCATTCGCCAGCAGCTCATCGAGAGCGCTGACCATCGCATCGCCGGCAGCTCCCTTGGCCGCCCAGGCTTCCAGCGCCTGGCGCAAGGAAGAACCTCCGTGCACATCCGGACTTTCCGGGAGAGCGGAGCTGATTTGGGCGGGATTCGCCGGCTGTACCGCGGCCAGCACGGCCCTGCGGTCGGCGAGGCGCTGCTCGACGACATGATTTCGCGGGCGCAACAATTTTTCTGCGCCCGGCGCGGCGATCAAAGCCCACTCCGCGGATTCATCCACGAGCTTCCAGGCAATTCCCAGGCGCACCTGCGCGGCCAGCGTGCGGGCCACCTCGACCCGCAGCGGGTCCGGAGGCACCGGCGGGGGCGCGGCGTCGAGGAACATGCGGGAGAGCGCGGTAATGTGCTCCCAGGGACCGGCGCAGGCTTCGCTGGGGCCAATCAGAAGCCGGTGCTCGCGGACAAAATCGAGAAAACCAGCCGCCGTTGCCGGATGCTTCTTCTCTCGTGCATCGAGATCCAGGATGCGGCGGAGAGCGTCGAAATAACCCGCGGCCAGTTTGTAGCCCCCCGCGGCGAGTCCGGAGACGCGGCGGTTAGGGTCCCGCGCCTGAAGCAACTGAAGCGTGGGGGAGGAAAGCAGGTCCAGGAGCGCGAGCAGCATGCCTTCCCAGGGCCGTTCGATTTTTCCGGTCATGCCGCGAAAGGCGGCGACGCTGGCGGCGGCAGCGGGAAAATAACGAGTGAGCTGCTCGAGCGCGGAGACGTTCATGGGCAGGCCGCGGCGTTCGTCGTGATACGGGCAGGACTGCAACTCCATGGGAACGCCGGTCTTGGCGACGCTGGGGGCGCGGCGTTCGTGAAGCGGCCGGCCTTCCTCGTCCAGGACGTCGTCCAGGCCGAAGACCAGTCCGCTGAGGGACCACGGCTCGCCAGCCAGCGCGGCTTCAAGCAGTTTTTTCATTTTTCGTCCTGCGCGGAATCGGCACGGAAAGTCTCCTCCCGACCGGTGGTATCCTGAATAGCAGCGCTAGCGAAGAATATCATGGGGATTCAGCGGCGCCGGGGCGGAGGAAAAACTAGGTTCCATGCAGATACTGTCGGTCAACATCGCCGTGCCGCGAATCATCGAGGTTTCCGGAAGGAGCGTCGAGACCGGGATCGACAAGCGGCCGACGCAGGGGCCGCAGCACATCGGGCTGAACGGACTGGTGGGCGACGTGCGCATCGAACCGCGCCGCTTCGGGGCGGCCAACCATGCCATACACATCTACCCGTACGAACACTATGCCGTCTGGGAGCGGCAACTCGGGCGCGAGCCGTTTCCCTACGGCCAGTTTGGAGAGAATCTCACGGCGACGGGCCTGCTGGAGTCCCACGTGCGCCTGGGCGACGTTCTGCGCTGCGGCACGGCGGTCCTGCAGGTCACCCAGCCGCGAATTCCCTGCCGCAAACTGAACGTGCGCATGGGCTTGAGGTTTGCAGGAACATTTTTGCGCAGCCGCCGGGTGGGCTACTACCTGCGGGTGCTGGAAGCAGGCCAAGTCAGCGCCGGGGACGCCATGGAAGTGCTGGAGCAGGATAGCGGCTCGCCAACACTGGATGATTTCGTGCGCATCGCGCTGATTGACTACTGGGACGTCGAGGGCCTGGAATTTTTGCTGCAGAGCAAACATCTGCTCGAACCCTGGCGGGTGATCCTGAAGGAGAAATTGCAAAGAGCGAAAACGGCGGAGGGCTGGCTGGGACTGCGTGAACTCGAAGTGGAGCGGCGAATCGATGACTGCGAAGGAGTTGCTTCCTTCCAGCTGCGCTGCCCTTTCGGGCGGCCTCTGGCGCCTTTCCGCGCGGGACAGTACCTGACCATTGCGCTGCGGCCCTCGCCGGTCGAAGACGATGCCCGGCGCGCCTACGCCATCTCCAGCAGCCCCTGGGACCAGTCCGCTTACCGCATCACCGTGCAGATGAAAGCCGCGCCGGACGCGGCGCTGCCCGAGGGGCTGGTTTCCTCGCGGCTCTACCGCAATCTGGGCCCGGGCGACAAGATCCGGGTGGCCGCGCCGCGCGGCGCCTTCACGCTGGATGAAGTCCCCGGCGACTGCACCGGTTTGCTGTTCATCGCCGAGGGGATCGGGATCGCTTCCATCATCAGCATGCTGCACCATTGGAAACGGACGCCGGGAAAAATTCCCGCCTGCGTCGTGCATGCCGTCCGCAACGGCCGGGCACAGCCGCTGCGCCAGGAACTGCTGGCCATCGCCGGAGAGGCGCGGGAGAGAATGCAGGCGCGCTTCGCCTACAGCGAACCGCGGCCCGGCGAGGAATTGGGGCGCGACTATCATATCCGCGGGGCTCTCGCCGCCGCGGAATTGCAGCCGCTGCTGGCCGGCGCGCGGGACGCGGTATTCGTGGCCGGGCGCAGTTCGTTTGTCCGCGAGGTGAAGCTGTTGCTGGAGCCGCTGGGCGTCCGCGGGGAGAATCTGCACACCGAACAGTTTGGAACGTAACGAGGGCACTTCAGAACAATTAAGAACGATCAGGCCGTCTGGCCGGCCTGGATGATCTCCGGATTGGTGAAGGAACATTCCACACAATAGGTCAGGCCCAGGCGGAGATGGTAGCGGACTTTCTCGCCCGTATTGATGGCGCGATTGCAACCATCGCACATGGACCCCACGGTGACCACGATCTCGCCGAACCCATCGAGGGGCACTTCGACGCCATCCACCACCAGTTTCCACGGAGTGGCCTTCACGATATCGCCGCGGAAAGTCTCCTCGAATTTGCGCCAGCGATGGATCAGCTTCCTCGAAAGGCCGTGGCTCTCGAGGCATTTCATCATGAGGTTTTCGCGGTGATCGAAGATTTCGTCGGAGATCACCATCCAGTGATGCGCCGTGCGCGGGCGCGCGCCGAAATACTGCTTCTCCCCGGAAAAAGCGTCGCGCATGAAGGAAAAGACCTGGCCGATCAGGCGGTCCTTGGTGACGCCGCGGAAATACGGGGCCAGAACGGGGTCCTCGAAAACGCGCGTATAGAAATCCGTGAGAATCTCATTCAGCAGCTTGCCTTCTCCGAGCGCCCCCCACATTTCCAGATCGGCCTTGGATGGCGCGGAACGCTTCTTGGCCTGGTTCGAGCCGGCGTGCACTACCTCCGGCGCCTGCTGCTTCCCGGCCGGCGCGCCGCCGGAGGGAAGCGTGAAAGAATCGCGCATCTCATAGGGGTCGGCGTGAATTTCCGCACGGGACGCGCCGGCGCGCAGCGCGGCGGTTTCCACTTCGGCGACCATCTGCGGATGGCCCGCAGCATAGACGTGCCAGTTGCGGAGAGAGTGACAACGGGCCAAAGCGACTTTGCGGGCGCGGCCGCGATGGTATCCCTGGGGAACGTCGTCGCCGGAAACGCACGGAAAATACTGGAAATTGGAGTGGCGCTGCGCCAGCTTCAGGAACTGCTTGTGCAGATACAAACCTTCCGCCGTGCGGCTGCCGTGGAAGAGCACGATTTTTCCCTTATGACGCGAAAAGAGGGCGTCCCGGACAATGCCCATCAGGGGAGCGGCCCCGGTGCCGTTTCCGACGAGCAGCAGATTCTGGTCGGAAGAGCCGTGCACGTAGTAGCACTTTCCGTGCGGGCCATGAAATTCCAGCTGATCGCCCACGGATAATTCGTCGAAGATCCAGTTGCTGAGCTGGCCGCCGGGAGCGCGCTTCACGTGCAGTTCGAGATAGGCGGATTCCATGGGCACCCCGGCCAGCGAATAGCTGCGCGTCAGGCCATCGGGGCGCTTTACGTTGATGAACTGGCCGGCATGATAGTAGAGCGGCGTGGAGGGATCGAGGCGCAGCCGGCAGACGTCCTTGGCCAGCAGGTCTTTCTTCTTGACCACGGCCCAGCTGAAAAGATCGGCCTCGCGCGGCGGGGCCAGGTCCATGTTTTCCGCCGGGACGCAAACACAGGGGAGAAAATAGCCGGCTTCCTGCAGGCTGGGGCGGATGGCTTTCTGCGAGTTGCGCGTGGGCTTTCCCTTTACGCAGCGCTGCAGGCAGACCAGGCACGCGCCATTGCGGCAGGAAAACGGAAGGCTGACGCCTTGCCGCAGGAGAGTGTCCAGAATCGTTTCGCCTTTGTTGCAGACATATTTGCGGCCTTCATAGACAACCTTCGCCATTCCCGAAATGCTCCCAGGTAGATTGCCGGCGCCGCTGGAATACAATCCCTTCCATGAAACGAAGAGACTAGTTTCCGCGGATGAGCGCGGCTGTACTGTTCAATAGATTGCGGGGACTACGGCCGCCCCATTACGTCAGCATGTAGCTGGTCACGTAGTTCAGGCTGCGCAAAACGACGAAGGTCATCCCCAGCGCGCGGTGCAGCGAGCGCGTCTGGAATTTTCCGGCCAGCATGGGACGCCCCAGCATAATCATCACCACGTAGCAGCACAGGACAGAAAGGGAAACTGCCGCGTGGAACCAGATCATGGGATGCACATGAGAGACCACCTTTTCGACGGCGTGACGCGAAAATTCGATGTAGAGCACCAGCAACAGATCGCTGGTGAAGGCCGCGATCATGAACCGCTGATGCAGCTGGGGATTGGCCTTGCGCACCCACAGGCCGGCGGCCACCAGAATCAGGACCAGCGTAGAAGCCAGATGAAGCATGGTTGAATCTCCTCTTATTGCGTTATTGCGACGTTTCAAGAGTGAGATAGAGCATTTTCGGGGCCAGATCAAGAGCTCGCTCGCCCCTCGCAAGCGCTGTGTTTTCAATTATTTGGGAACGGAAAAGAACTGCTCAAGCCACGATCATCACTTTTTGGACTCTCGGTTTGGATTTTGGACGAATCCGGCCCGCTGGTCAGCGGGTGGCAATCACGTCCTTGAGTTCCTTGGCGCAGGCGCGGGCCTTCGAGAGCACGCGGCCAAGCAAAGCGGTGTCCTCCGCGGCGATAAGCAGACCGTAGGTCCGTCCATCCACGGTGACATCCATCAGCAGGGAACACCCCAGGTCCGTGTCGATGATCAGCTCCCGGCATTCGCTGAGCCCCACTTCCTTGGTATAGGAATGGGCGACCGCAACCAGAGTGCTGGCCAGGGCGGAAATTTTGCTCACGGGAAGAGTCGCCGTGGAAATCCAGGCCACTTCAAAGCCGTCCGGGCTGACCAGTCCGATCGTGGAAATGCCGCCGACGGCTTCGCGCAGTTCCTTCAGCTTGGTCACGCAGCTCTTCTTGACCGCCTCGGGAAGGTCCAGGACGCGATTTGTTTCCGCTGATTTTCTAGGAGTCATTGTCGTTGCACCATTGTTCATAAGTCACCTGAAAGTGAATCCACGCTCGAATCCGCCAGACGCGATTCCAGGATGCTCAGCAAAGCGTCCAGCAACCCTCGTATGTCCTCGCTGGAGCGCGCGTCCACCGGCATCACGGGAAGCATCATGTAGCGCTGCGCCAGAGATTCGTAGTAGGGGTCCATGGGCCGGTCGGGAGCGTCCTCGGTATGCGTCAGCCCGATCACCCCGGCCGTCTCGGTGATCAATCCGGCGAAGGAGTCCAGAAAATGCTCCATGCGTTCGTATGATTCCGGATCGCTGTGATCCACTAGAATGACCACGCCCATGGCTCCGGTGGTGAGAATTTCCCAGAGGGCCGAAAAACGGTCCTGCCCCGGAGTGCCGTACAAGCGCAGGCGTTCGCCATTGCCCAGGGAAATTTCGCCATAGTCGAGGCCCACGGTGGTGGTGGCCTTGCCTCCCCCGCCGGCCGTGGTATTGGCCGCCTCGGTGCGCACGGGCTCGATTTCGCTGATGGCGCGAATGGCCGTGGTCTTGCCGGCGCCCATGGGGCCGGTGAAGAGGAGCTTGTATTCGTTCTGTCCGCCGCCGAAGCTCATGCGGATATCCCCAATTTATTGCGAATCTTGGACAACAGCGACCGCGTCACGACCGGGCGGCGCGACGCATCCACCACCAGGGCCGGCTTCAGAGAAGGAGGAGGAGCCGAATGCACGAGCTTGATTCCGCTTCCGCCCGCGGCGTCGGACTGCAAACACCCCACCAGCGAGCAGGCATTCAAAAGGTCATGAACCTCGGCCTCGGACGTGCCCGTGGACAAGGCGATCTCCTTGGGAGTGGCGGCCGTCCTGCCCAGACGGGCGACCATGCGGAAGACCTGCGTGCGGTTGGAAGATTCCAGCATGGGCGGCCAGCGGGAAATCTTGTAGCTCTGGCTTGGATTGAGCCAGGGAAAAAGGCGCCCGCCTCCCGCGTGAAAACCCAGATTCCACAGGAAATCATCCAGGCGCTTGGGAATGACCGTGGCGGAAACCTGCTCTCCGCCATTGGCGCCGGAAATCTCAATGGGCTCGCCGAGTTTCCCCTGGTAATGCTTCAGCGTGGTGGCGGGAGAGGCGGAGAGGTAGACGCGCCGCTGCGGGAACAGATGATACTTGAGCTGCCCGATGGTGACGTGCACTTCCTTGTCCCGCGTCAGCGACTTGCGAATGTCTTCGGCAAGTTCGAACAGTGAATTCACCTTGCGGGACGCTTGCATTGGCTCCCCGCCCTGTTCGCCGGAAGCCGCTTGAGCATCGCGGGAAGAAGCGCGATTCTGAAACATGGGCGAGCGGCGCACCAGATACTCCGAGGCTTGGCGCATGGTATCCAGAAGAATAGCCTCATCGAAAGGAAGGCGGAGAGACATCGTCCCCGGGAGCCCTTTCTTGTCTTCGGCAAGAGCCAGGACAATCAGCGAACCCATGGGCCGTTCGCGCAGCAGCCGCGTGGATTCGGGATGACGAAGGTCAACCAGAAGAGCGTCGTAATCTTTCTGCACAAACTGCCAGATACAGGAGGTGCGCGCGGGATTGCAAAGGATCCGCTGCGCGAATTTGGCGTCCTCCGGCAGCAAGGCCTGCAGGCAGAGCCGGAAGACCGGCCGGGCGGGAGGCGTTGATGGCTTATTCTCGGTCACAAATTCCCCGTAACGTAGGACATGCACTCCGGAAGGAAAAGTAAATATGGCATCCCGGCCGCCCTGCGAATGACCATCGGAAGAAAGCTGATTCGCTTTTCCATGAATTTTATCATTCGTGCAAAAGGGCAGCCATATTCGTTCTTCCCGCCTGCATCCAAAACGCCATCAAGCAGCGCCGCGGCCCGCGCACGGCATTGTTTCCGGTTCCCGCTCGCACCGGCTATCCTCATGCGTTCACCCCGGGCAGCTTAAAGCGCTCAATTGCCGTGCGCAGGTCATCGGTCAGCTCGGCCAGCTGGCGGATGGACACGGCGGCGATGCGCGCGCCTTCGGCCGACTGCTGCGTGCCGCCGGAAATTTCGCTCATCAGGCGGGTCACCGATTCCGACCCGCCGGCCTGCTGCGTGGTGGCCAGGGAGATGGAATGGATGATGCGCGACAGCTCGTTCGAAACGGTCTCGATCTCCGCCAGTTTCTGGCTGGCTTCCTTGGCCAGGGCCGCCCCGCTCAAGACTTCCTTGCGGGTCTCCTCCATGGCCATGGTGGTTACCTTGGTATCGCCCTGAATGGCCTTCATCAGGGTGCCGATCTTCTTGGAGGCTTCGTTGGACTGGTCCGCGAGCCGCTCGATTTCCTCGACCACCACCGCGAAGCTCTTTCCGGCTTCTCCGGCGACACGCGCCTGGATCGAGGCGTTCAGCGAGATCATGCTGGTGCGGTCGGAAAGGTCGCCGATCAGCTGCACGATTTCCTCGATTTCATCCGACTGCTCGGCAAGGTCCTTCATGCGCGAGGAGGTCTGCTGCACGCGTTCGCGGATGGTGTTCATGCCCTTGAGCGTTTTCTGCACCGCTTCGGCGCCCGCCCGCGAATTCATATTGGCGCGCTCGGCGATTTCCGCGGCCACGTTGGCGCTGTCGGAAACGCGCTGAATGGAAACGGCCATTTCGCTGATGGCGGCCGAAGCCTTGCCGATCTGCTCGGCCTGTGCGGCGCTGCCCTGCGCCAGATGATCGGCCGTGGCCAAAACCTCGGTGGCGGAAAAACTGACCGACATGGTCGTATCCTGAACGCGGCTGATGATCTGGCGCAGTTCCGAGATCATGTAATTGAACGAATCGGCGATGGCCCCGGTAATCTCCGCGGTGACATCGGCTTCCTTGGTCAGGTCCGCGTTGGCCACGCCGGACATTTCCTCGACCAGCGTCTCGATGCTGCGCTGGATTCTGTCGCGTTCTTCCTGCGACTGGATCAGAGCCGCCGTGGTTTCCTCCAGTAGTTTATTCAGCCCCACGGCAATGCCGCTGAACTCACCGTCCTGGGCATTCCGGACGCGCGCCGAATAATCGCCCCGGACGATGCGATCCATCGTCGAAGTGATCGAGCGAATCTCCTCCGTGCAGGACTGGCCCAGGCGCGAAACCACTCCAAAGAAAAGAAACAGCGCCAGAACGGCGAACCCCAAATAGGACGTCACCTTCCACTCCAGGCTCACAATCCCCGCCTTCAGCGACTCCTCGCGCACGGTGCGCACGGAATCGAAAAGCCCGGACATGGGCGATAGCGCCGCGGAACCCTGGGAGGCAAATGCCGCCGGATCCATCAGAATATTCTGGGCGCGGAGAATTTGATCGTTAACGGTCTGCAGGAAGCCGCCGGCGGACTGGATTGCGGACGCATACGTTGCATTGGCTTTTTCCGCGAGGTCAGGGTCGCGCTGGAAATTGGCCGCAAGCTCCCCTTTGACGCGCTCCACCCGGTACAAAGCAGCCGCATGGCTTTTCCCCAACTGCAGGCGCTCCTCCTCGCTCAATTTCCTGCGCGCCAGGACGGCCCGGCCCGAATCCCTCAGCCCGGCCAGCGCGGCATAGGCGCCGGCCATCTCCCGCAGCGGCTTTCCGGAGAACGAGCCGCCGGTCGCAAACTCCTCCGCCTGCTCCTGCCCGCCGGTAAATTCCAGATATTCCGCGGCAAGGCCGAACAATTTTGCGCGGACCTCCGTTCCTTCGCTGTCCGCACCGGAGCCACCCTTCTCCCGGAGCTTCTGCCCTTCGCTTCGCAGCGCGGCTAGGCGTTCGGCTGCGGCCGGAGTTTTCGCGCGGCGCTCCGAGCCGTTTTCGATGGCCGTCAGGTCGGATTCGATCAGCGCGGAAACGTCCGTCAGCTGGTTCCTGGCGGAAGCATCGCCGGTTGCGGAACGGGCCTCGGCGTCGCCCTGCTCGCTCAGGTGCGTCACCAAATTCCGCACCTGGCCGGAGGCTTCGATGGCCGCCTGCTCGGAACGAAGCAACTTGATCTGCTGAAGGCTGGATCGCCCCAGGAGCCAGCAGAACGCAAGTACGACAATGCCCATGAGCGCCGTCAGGCGATTCAGTTTCCGCCGAATTGTATTTTCTTGCGCCATGCTTGTCCTTGCCGGTTCTCTTCCCTATTGCGGCTGACGAATCGCTTTTTGAATTTCCTCCGCCAATAATCCCTTCAAACTGCCCCTGCGGATCGCCTCCACAATCGCGACCTGTAACTTCGCATTGTGATTGACCACCGGGGTGAGCAATGCCTGAACTTCCCCGCACAACCGCCCAGCCGTCCGCTCCTTCCACGAATTGCCCGCTTCCTCCGTTCCGTTCAAAGGAACCGCCAGGCAAACCGGGGAGCCGTTGGTCACAGCCGTGCTGCACAGACGGCCGACATCGAAATGTCCGCTGCCCCCGTTCGAGCGCTCTACCGCTTCCACCAGATTCTGCGCCGACCGCAGCGCTTCCAGGATGTCCGGAGCATGGCCGCTGCGAAGGGCGCGTTCCAGAACCTGCTGCAAATCCGGAATGTCCGCGGAGACCATCCACAATCTCCAGCGAAGGCCGTCCTGCGCCAGGAGATAGGTTCTGCTCTCGGGCACCCATTCCGGGTGCTCCAGGCAATGCTTGACCAGGCGGATCAGAAGATTGCGGCCCTGCAACTGGTCCTCGAAGGACCAGCCCTCGCCGGTGTGCAGAATCCAGCCGTTTTCGGAATGCAATTCGATGGCGCCGGGAGGAGCCCAGGCCGCGGCGGGCTCGCTGCGATGAATTTCCGCCGCGCCGTTGATGGCCGCAAGAATCGAGCGCGCTTTCAGCGGAGGCCAGAGAAAGCCGGCCGGAACCTCGCTCGCCGCCGGTATGCGCAGAGATTCATTCTTTGCCGGAGGCAGCGGCTTATCTTCCTGCACAGCCGATTCCGCGGGAGCGGGAGAAACGTCCACCGACGCCGGCGCGCCGCCGACAAAAATGGGGCGGGACGTCCCGATCTCCATCTGGTCCGGAAGTATTTCAAATTTCTTCAGCGACGCGAAAAGCTGCTCGGCGGATTCATTCTGCTGCGCCAAGGCGTCTTCCCCGCCCTTGTTGAAAATCTGCTGAACCCGCTCCACCGCCAGGCGGATGGCGATCACAAACGTCTGCATCACCCCATCGGTGCTGGTGGCGGTGGCTCCCAGAACGGGGATGGCATGATCCAGTTCGAGCTGGCGGCCCAATTCGGCGGGGGCAATCGCTTCCGGGGCATCCTGCTTATTGGCCTGGATCAGAAAACCGATGGATGGCAGCCCCGGCTCCCTCGCCTCCAGAATTTTGCGCAAGGATGCCAGCGTGCGGGCATTCTCCTTGAACACGCTGGGGCGGGAATCGGCCACGAAGACGACGCTGTCCGCGGAATCGAGCAGATACTTACGGCGATTGCGCAGCGAGGCCTGTCCGGGAACGGCCACCAGTTCGCACTGCAACGTATAACCCTGAACGTATCCGCCCTTAATTTCCAGCCAGTCGAAGAATTCCGTTCGCGATCCGCTGCTGCCGGGGCTTTGCACTTCGCCCCGGCGGTGCTTCGAAATGGCCGCGGAAATCTGCCGCACGTTGGTCGTCTTCCCGGCTTCGGGAGGGCCGTCATAGACGATGCGCGCCACGATCACCCCGCGTTGTTTGTCGAGAAAGGCCATAATTTCTTCGTTTCCTCTTGGACGGCCGCCGGTCGTTTAGCGGCCCGTCTCCAGGCGGTAGATCAGGTCCGCCGGCAGTCCTTCCTTTCGAATCGAACGGGTCACCTGCTCGATCGGGTAAGCCGCGCGATGAAAGGCGACTTGATTCGTAGCGCGGTCCCACAGGGCGAAAGCGGCCGTGGGATAACCGTCGCGCGGCTGTCCCACCGATCCGGGATTGATCAGCATCACGCAATCGGGATCGAGAATCTTTACCGGAACCGCGCCGCGCTTGAGCTTTTCGCCGGTGCCGGTGCGCACGTGAACAAACTGAATGTGCGTGTGCCCGTAGAAACAGACTCCCATCTGCTTCTCGTGCAGATAGTCCAGATTCTCGCGGTAGGTCAGCTCGTAGATATAGGCATAGATGCGATGCGGGTCGCGCGGCGCGCCATGTACCGCCAGCCAGTCCGGCGCCTGAAACTCGAGCGAGAGCGAAGAAAGCCATTCCCTCTCGTTGGCCCGCAGCGAATCGTAGGTCCAGCGGGCGCACTGCACGGCGATGCGGTTCATTCCGTTTTCGAACGAACCCGAGCCGACCGCGTGATCATGGTTTCCGCGCAGCAGCACTGCATGGGGCAGTTCCGCAAGGCGTTCGATGCACTGCCGGGGATTCGGCCCGTAGCCGACCGCGTCTCCCAAAAATAGAAAACTGTCCGCGCCCTTGCTGCGCGCTTCCTTAAGAGTGGCGTCGAGAGCCTGCAAATTGCCGTGCACGTCGGCGATAATGGCCGTGAGCTTGTGCTGAAAACGGTTCTTCTTGCGCTCCGCGGGGTCCAGCAGCGGATGGCCCTTGCGCAGGCCGTCGAGCAGCGCGTTGCGGCCCTCCTGGAACCGGTCGGTGAGCGGATAATCGGAAACATGCACGACAAACTCGCGCCATTCGTCGCGGGTGCTGAGAAATCCCTCGAGGGTTTGCTGCAGCGAACTGCCCCAGCTGCGCCAGTCGTCGCTCGAGGCGGAGGGCTCCTCCGGAATCCGTGACGCCACGACCTGGGCCACGTCGAAACCCCTCAGCGGGGGATAGAGTTCATCGTCGATGTAGTACACGTTTTCTTCGCTCTCCGGATCAATTCCGAAATTCGAAGGGTTGACATCCAACCCGATTCCGTAGCGCACGCTGTACGAGACTGCCTTTTCGATCATCCGCGACCACGCCGTAATCCGGTTTCGCAGCGGCGCCATTTCCCGCAGCGTGCGCAGCTTGCGGCACTTGGTCAGCGGATGCCAGACCTCCCCGATGCGCATCAGGAACCATTGCTTGCTGGGGTGCCAGAGACTGGAACTCTGGGCCAGAGCAATGCTCTTGCCAAGCATCGTGCGGAGCGAAGCGGGGTTGTCCGACCGCACCGCAAGATCGGTCTTGAACACCCACCCCTGGCAGCACCGCAGCCGTACGGAGGTCTTCGCCGAGGCATTCGACGCCCCGGCGCTTCCCACCCGGTCCTGCCAGTCCTCGCAATCCGTCCGGCGGAGGAGTTCGAGTAACTCGACTCCCGCCGCCGGTCCCTCCGACCCTAAAACCTTCAAGCCGGAGGGGTCTTCCGGGACTGGAAACCACATGGCTACGGCAGGGTCGCCGCGATGGAGGCCACGTTGTTCCGCAGGGCGGACCAGCCGGCGCCCTGGTTGGTTGTTTTCCGGGTGACCATGATCACCGCAGCGCTCTTGGCCTTGATGATGGTCATGAAGTGCAGCACCGTGGTGGACGAGACGAAAATCTCCTCGAAGGTATCCTTGATCTCGGTTCCACGCTGCTTGCTGAGGAGTTCCTCGACGCGGCGAACGGTCTTGCCGCGGAAGAGGTCCACCGCGGCGGCCGCCACTGCATCCAGATAGGCCTGCGTGAAATACGGCACGGTATGATGAACGCCCATCAGCATGCCGCTGTTGAGGTCCACCACGCCGACGGCGACGCAATCATCCACTTTTTCGAGAATTGCCTTACAGACTTCCGTTGTGCTTGCCATAGTCCCTTTCTCCTTTTCTATTTTTTGCTATTCGGGCCTAAGAACAGTTACACCGCGTTTTCGATTTCCACCATCAGGTTACGAGCCTTGGAAAGCACCATGCCGATGTTGGCTCCACCCCGGCAGATGACCACCGCAGCCTGATCCGGATGCTTTTTCCCGCGAAGGAAAACGTGCAGCAGGTTCGAGCTGAACACGATGATTTCGTTGAAGTAGTGCCCGCCGTCTTCGGCCTGGCCGCGCGATTTGCGGAACAGGCGTTCGATGGCCGTCACGTTCTTCCCCTGGAACAAGTCCGCCGTCGCCGCCGCCACGAGGTCCAGAACCTCTTGCGGGTGCGAATCCAGCGTCTTCACGCCCAGGAGCATGCCCGTATTCATATCCACGTACCCGGAAGCAACGCATTCCGGCACTTCCGACTGCGCCTTGCTGAGAACCGTATCGAGTGACATATCTTCTTTTCCCTCCTAGATTTTTTCTTGCTGACCGCTGAGTACTGCCGTGCGTAAACTCTTATGGCCCTTCGGCGCCGGAGCGGCTTTGCAGCCGGCCGCGGCCTCCGAAAACTCCGTAAGAAACTGAACTTGCTGCTGTGATTGGATCCAGCGTGGATTGATGCTCCGCGCTTTTTCCAATGCCTCGAGTGGTCCCATGCCCCGCCAGATCAACTGGCAGGCCAGCATGGTGCCGGTGCGGCCCAGGCCCGCGCGGCAATGCACGGCGACGGTTCCCCCCGCCTCAATCATCGTTTCGACGTGGCGGCAGAACTGCACCGCGGCCTCCGCCGTCGGAACGCTCATATCGTTGATGGGGAAAAAATGCGGCGCAATGCCATACCCCGCCAGATCCGCCGGCTTAAACACCTTGCTCTCTTCCAGTGTGACCAAATCCGTGATCCCCAGCCGCTGCAATCCATCGAGGTCATCCTCGGCCTGCTTGACGATTCCGGGGCGCGGCAACCCGCCCAGAATTCCGGGCAAGAGCCAGAAGAAATCGCTGGGCCCGCGAACCCCGAGCTGGATGGCTTTGCGGGCGGCCACCGGCAGCGGCGGCGGAGCGGGCGTTCCCTCGCTGAGATCCTCGGGCTTGGCCATGGGGCTGGGCAGCGCCGATCCACCGGTGCGGATGTAGATCTGCCCGGCCTCGGTCGCGGGGGCCGAGAAGAAGTGTTCGGAGGGAGCAAATTCGCGGACGCGCCCTCCGGCGAGCAAAGCGGCATGCGTACTGTTTTCCCTGGCGCGGCGCTGGTTATGCGTCACCCAGAGAATCGCGCGGTTCTGGGATATGAGGCGCATGAGTTGCAGCAGCGGCTCGGCATCGGCATCATTCAGGCCGGCATCCGGCTCATCCACAAAAATCAGCGAAGAGTTCAGGGCGTAGGCCCGCGCCAGGGCAATCCGGCGCTGTTCGCTTATCGAGAGGTCCAGCACGCTGGCGTCCAACCGCTCGGCAAGCGACTCCATCCCCAGTTCTTCGAATATGTTCTTGACCAGCTTGCGCTGTTCCCCTACGGTGATGCCCCGCCCGTTGGGCAGCGCGGTCACCACGTTTTCGCGCACCGTGGACATCAGCAGCCGCAAATCCTGGATGATCATCGTCGGAGCATGGTTCTCGGCAAGCGCGCGCCCCTCAAAAAACGCGCTTCCCCACGTTCTCATCGCCGGGCGGTACGCATTCAATCCGGACAGGGTCCGCAGCAGCGTGGATTTACCCGTCCCGGCAGGACCTAGCAGCACCGTGATCCCTCGTGAAGGAATTGCCAGCGTCAGGCTGGAGTGCACCACCCGCTCGCCATAAGCGATCCCGTATTCCTCGAGTTGCAGCACGGCCTCTTCCGGTTTATGCATCGGCGCCCTGACGCTCACTCTCTCCGGCCCGTGTTTCCCCGGACGCGTTCGGCGTGGCCCGGCGCAAGGCGCCCTTCGGCACCCCATTGCGCCCTCTTCCGTCCTGGCCACCGCGTTCCTGCGAATCATGCCTTCCCTTCCCATTCCTTGCTGCTTTGGCAGCCCTCATCTCGCTCAGGCACCTTGCTCGCTCTTCCGCGCTTCGAGCAATTCCTGTGCGACCCGCACAATCTCCTTCAGGGGCTGCGGCTTATGCAGCAGGATATCCACGCCTTGCCGCGCCGCCTCGATGACCATCTCCGGAGAACCGTACGCCGTGAGCATGATCACGCCCGCCTCCGGGGAAACGCTGCGCACTTTCTTAACAACTTCGAGTCCCTCGGCTCCTTGTGCGCTGGTTAGCCGAAGATCCGTGATGACCAGCGCGTATTTATGACTGTCAAGAAACATGCGCGCCTGTTCCAACTCCGTGGCGCAATCCACCTCATAGCCGCGCAAAGTAAAGAACTTGCGCATGGCCACAAGAATGACTTCCTGATCATCAACAAAAAGAGCCCTGTATGGCATCCCTCAGGGATATGCAATTGGCAGGCCAGAGATGAAGACGCGGACCGGAAAGGCAAGTCCTTATTTATCTAAGAGATAGAAATTGGAGGGGAAGAACTTCAGATGACTTTATCGATTTTTGGATCGACAGTTTGAATTTTGGACAGTTTGATCCCGTAGTGTTTGATCTTGTAGTACAGCGCGCTGCGCGAAATTCCCAGCTTTTCGGCGGCCTTATCCACCTGCCCATCCGCCCACGCCAGCATTTGCACAATGTATTTTTCTTCCACCTGATCAAGCGTCAGCAGGGGATTGAACACGGTGTCGGCGCTCCTGGACCGGCGCTCGAACTGCAAGTCGGCGGAGGTAATCAGCATCCCCCGTGTGAGCAGCACCGCCCGCTCCAGCACATTGCGCAACTCCCGAATATTGCCCGGCCAGGCATAGGAGGCCAGCGCCGCAAGCGCGCCCGGGTCCAGCCGCAAATCGGGCCGGCCATAACGAACCGCAAAGCCATCCAGAATGTGCGCCGCCAGATCCGCAATATCTCCGCTCCGTTCGCGCAGTGGCGGCACCCGAAGCGGGATGGCGCTGATCCGGTAGTAGAGATCCTCGCGGAACAGATTTTGCCGCACGCGTTCACTCAGGTCGCGGTGCGTCGCCGCGATCAGCCGCACATCCACCGAGCAATCGACCGTGTCCCCGAGCCTCCGGAAACGCTTATCTTCCACAACCTTGAGGAGTTTGGGCTGCACCCGCGGGTCCACGTCGCCGATTTCGTCCAGAAACATCGTCCCGCGGTGCGCCACCTCCAGCAATCCCATCTTGCTGTTCACGGCGCTGGTGAAGGCGCCCTTCTGGTGGCCAAACAGCTCCGTTTCCAGAAAATCAGGGGAAAGCCCGGCGCAGTTCACGTCCACAAATGCTTCTTCCACGCGCGGACCATGCTCATGAATCCACTTCGCCAGGACGCTCTTGCCCGATCCCGTCTCTCCCAGAATCAGCAGCGGGCTATCCGACCCCGCCACGCGCTCGACCATTTCCTTCAGTTTCAGGATCGCCGGGTCCTGCCCCACAAAGGGATCCACAATCGTCTGCGATTCCCGGGACTGCGCCGCCATCTGCCGCTGCCGCGCGCGCCCCTGCTCGCAAAGCCGCTCCACGATCACGTGCAGGGCGGCCATCTCCACCGGCTTGGTCAGAAATTGATCCGCCCCTTTCTTAATGGCATCCACCGCCAGCTCGATGCTTCCATGCCCGGTCAGGATCACCACCATGACATTGGGGTCAATGGCCTTCAGGCGCGGCAGCATGTCCAGCGCGTTCCCGTCCGGGAGCACATAGTCGCTAATGACCACATTGGGCCGCCATTTCCGCAACTGCTCTTCGGCCTGCGCGCATTTTTCCGCTTCGCACACCTCGAAACCCTTGGTCGTCAGGAAGGCGCTGACCGCCAAACGGATTCCGCGTTCGTCCTCCAGCAGCATAATTCTGTTCTTGGCCAAAATTCACACCCTCGCCCAGCTCTTAATTTAGCAATACCGCAGCCGAATCAGCATTTCCGCGCCGCCTTCGGGCGCATTTCGCGCAATGATTCTGCCTCCATGCTGTTCGATGGCCCTTTGCGCCAGGGCCAGCCCCAGCCCGGTACCCCCTTGCCGCTTGGTAAAAAACGGTTCAAACAGCCGGGGAATATCATCCGGCGCAAAGCCGGGGCCGCTGTCCCGCACGGAACACTCCACCCAGTTTCCCTGGCCATCCTCGAAGACCCGTGCTTCGATCTCCACTTTTCCCCCTCCACCCGAATGCTGAATGGCATTGTCCAGTATGTTGCGGAACACTTCGGACATCCGGCGGCTATCCACGCTCACGGGCGGCAGATCCACGTCAATCCGCGAAACAATCTCGACGTTGCTCGTTTGCGCCAGCACCCGGCACGCGGCAATGGCCTCCTGAATAATCGCGGCCATATTGTTCTCCGCCAGTTGCAGGCGCGCGGGCTTGCCGTATTCCAGCAGTTCCTGCATCAATTTGCTCAGCCGGTTGATCTCCAGCCGCAGAATCTCCATGGATTCGGAATATTCCGCGCTGGACTCATAGCGCGCCTCGATCGCATCCAATGTCGCGGAAATGCTGAAAAGCGGATTGCGCACCTCGTGCGCCACCCCGGCCACCAGGCGGCCCATGGCAGCCATGGTTTCGTTGCGAAACACCGTCTCTTCCAGTTCAACCGTGGCCGTGATGTCCCGCAGCGTGACCATCACGTTGGTCCGCTCCCAATACGGGTCCAGGAACTGGTTGACCGTCAGATGCCAGGTCTCTTCCTTTTCCGGACTGTATACCTGAAGGGATACGGGATGGCGCGCATGGCGCACTTCTTCGATGGCCCCAATCACCGTAGGCCACGGTTCGGCGCTGGCGAATCCCGCCAGGGGGTTTCCGACAATTTCATCAAAGCTGCGCTCCAGCATCTCCTGCGCGGTGCGGTTCAGCCGATGGACAATTCCCTGCTCATCGATGATCAGGATGGCCATCTCCACCGAATCCACGGTCAGCTTCCATTCCCGCGCGGCATTCTCCAGCGCCGCCTGAAGCTGGCGCTCATGCTCCACCATTTCCCTCTGCTCGGTGCGGTCTCTCCCCGACGAAACAAAATGCGTAATCTCCCCCCGGGCGTCCTTCAAGGAAAAGATCGACTTGTCCTCGTAAAACAGTTGCCCGCTCTTTTTTCTGTTAAGAAATTCGCCGCGGTAGGCGTTCCCCTGCATGAGCGTCCGGGAAAGATCGTCATAAACGGCCGGATCCATCATTCCGGACTTCAAAATGTTCGGCTTTTTCCCGACCACCTCGGCCAGGGTATATCCCGTCAATTTTTCAAACGCGGGATTCACATACTCGATCACCCACTCGCGATTGGTGATCAGGATGGAGTCCTCGGTCTGCTCCACGGCGCTGGAAAGCTTGCTCACTTCCTCCTGCGCTTTCTTATATTCGGTCAGGTCGAATACATAGACCAACACCGTATCCGCGGAAATCGGAACATAGGCGACCAGCGCATCAATCACTTTTCCCAGGGAAAACAGCACATACTCGGACTCATCCCGGATGATGCGTTTCTCCTCGCAACACCGCCGCATATTTTCCGGAATCTCCGGATGGCTGGCATAGGCCTTCTTCGCGGCAATGCCCAAATGCTCCGCCGCTTTCCCCTCGGTCATTTCCATCCAGCTGTCGCTGACCTGGGTAAACACAAAATCCCGGCCCTTCTTCCGCCAGCAGGAGACCGGGATGGGGGAATTCTTGAACTGGTCCTGCCAGCGCTGCTCCCCGGCAGCCAGTTTCTTCCGCAGCATCCGCACTTCCTGCTCTAGTCCCGCCTGCCTGCCCAGCCTTACCGTCCGCCCCTCCAGGCTGGACGCCTGCCCGCGGCCATCCCGGACCACGCGCACATCCGAATGTACCCAGCCGGCGCTCTTCTTCGCGCCGGCTACACGAAAGTTCAGTTCAAAATCCTTTTTCCGCCGCACCGCGCTCCGCACGCTTCGTTCCACCTGCTCCCGGCCCTCCGCATGAACCGCATTCAGCCAGGAACGTCCGCCCTTTACCCAGTATTCCGCGGAGCGGCCGGTAAGTTCCTTGACGTTCCTGCTGACCTGACGCCAGACGAACTTCTCCGCGTCCGATTTCCAGAGCACGCAGCCGCTATCCTCGCGTGGCTTCTTCCGCGCACGCGATTTCGAACGTTTCACTTCTCACTCCCCCCAGACGCCGCTTCGCCCCGCCGCACGCTCATCTCCCTCAATCACGGAAACACGACCGCGACATGCAGCGAACCTATTTTTTCATGGGACTTCCGGAGGTCGTCCTTGCAGGGAAAACCGGCCGAGCAGCCGAGCCGAATGGAGTTCGGGCAACGTGATATAAGTCCGCATGAAAGTATCGAGGCCCCAAAAGCTGGAATGGCCCCCGCGCCAGCCCCCAGTCTACAGCAGTCCCCGCCAATTGCCTCGCCTTGCTCCCTTTCGGTAACCTGGCGGAACAAAGCACTCCCGGGTTTTCAGCGGCGCCGAAAACGGGAAACCGGCCTGATTATAAGGAAGGAAGCTGGAAAATTCTGGAGCCGAGGGCGAGAGTTGAACTCGCGACCTGCCGATTACGAATCGGCTGCTCTACCACTGAGCTACCTCGGCCTTCTTCATTCACTGTAACATCCGCCGAAAAATTCTGTCAATTCGCCCCGCCGCTTCGTCATTTCGAAAACGGATACATCAGCCAGCCCACGGCGATCCCCACTCCCAGAAACACCAGAAACGACCACGCGATGAATCGCGCGCGTTCCGCCGGCCTCCGCCGTCCCAGAAACCCGAACGCCACGGAGATGGCCAGGGCGAAAAGCAGCATGGCTTGCAGGTGGGAGAGCGTCATCGGATCCGTTCAGGCCTTGCGCCCGCGGGCCACTTCATAGGCGTGCAGCGCCGCCAGCAGATTCAGCACGCCTGCCGTGGCCAGAAAACGCGTGCCGTAATCCCCATCGGCTTTGGACACGTCGGAGCCGTCCTTCTCGATCGCACGCATTAAAAAATAAAAGCTTCCCGAGCCGGCATCCGCGAAAAATCCCAGCCGGTCAAACGCGTCGCTGCCATACTGGCTGAAAATCCGCCCGCGCATCCCCGCTCCCACCGCCACCATCATCCCCACGCACAAAAAACAGGCCGCCGCCCGCCCCCACATCCGCTGCATCGCATGGCCCAGCCCCGGTACCAGCCACCCGGCCACCGCCGCCAGCAGCGCCAGCATCCTGCGCCGAGTTTCGCACAACTCCGGGTTTGCCGCGTTTTCGCTCATCCTTCCGCCAGTAACGCCAGAATCTCCGTCTGCACCGCGCCGGTGGCCCGCGCCTCGCGCTCGTTCACGTACACGTTGATTTCCGTGCGCACGCCGAATTCCGGCAGGTAAATTCCCGGCTCGATGGAGAAGCAGGTATTAGGGATCAGGTGGCGCACGTCATTGGTCTCCAGTCCGTCCATGTTCGCGCCGTTGCCGTGCACCGTTTCCCCGATGCTGTGCCCGGTGCGGTGAAAGAAATGTTTTCCGTAGCCCGCCTTGGTGATCACGTCGCGCGTAATCTTGTCCACCTGGCGGCCCGCGGGCGGCTTGCCCGCGGCCAGTTGCCTGCCGATAAACTCCAGCGCCTTGTCGCGCGCCTCGCGCACAATCCCGAATATCTTGGCGTATTTCTCCGGCACCTTGGCCCCCAGATAGCCCATCCAGGTGATGTCGTAATAGACCGCGCCGGGCTTTCGCTGCTTGGCCCACACGTCCAGCAGCAGCAGGTCGCCTTCGCGGATGGCCGCGGTGCGCTCCTTGGTGGGCGCATAGTGCGGGTCGCCGGCATTGGCATTTACCGCGATGTCCGGCCCTTCATCGGCCGTCAAACCCGCGGCCTTGAATTCCGCCAGAATCCATTGCTGCAAGTCGTATTCGGTCAGCGCCTTTTTCTCGCGCACGCATTGCGCCGCGTGCGCAAACGCCCCGCGCACAATGCGGTCCACCTCGCGCCCGGCGGCCAGATGCCCCTCGAACTGTTCCTTGCTCCAGCAAGCCTCGTATTTCTGCACCAGGTCGGCGGAGCTGACGACTTTTGCCCCCAGGCTGCGCACCATTTCTACCGTGCCCGCGTCCACCATCGAAACATAGGGAATCGCATTCTTCGGCGAATACTGCATGGCCACGCGCCTGGCCCGCCCCAGCAGTTTGCGCAGGTTCTTTTCCAGCTCGCCCAAGCCCGCGTAGTACAGCGTCTCACCGGGCACCGCCGCCAGCGAGGCCTGCTCGATGCGGTGCACCAGCTTGCGCGGCTCGCCCTTGGCCGGCACGAAGTAATACCAGCGGCGCGTGCGCATTCCCGGCGGCAATTGCAGAATGCGGTGGGCGATGGGGTCGCGCCCGCGAAAATCGTAAAACAGCCATCCATCCAGCTTGGCCGCGCGCAGGTCGCTCTGTATGGCGGTGATATCTGCCGGCATAATCTTCGTGCCTCCCTCGTCCCCTTCTACGCTTCGATCGCCAAAAGCGCCAGCACCTGCTGCGCGCTCACCCCGCGAATTTCCACGCGCTTCGTGCGGCTGCGCTCTCCGCTGAGAATTCTAACAGCCGATTTGGGTGTTTTCAAAACTCCCGCCAGATATTCGCACAGCGCCTCGTTGGCGCGGTCCTCGATCGCCGGCGCCCGCAGCCGGATCTTCAGCGCGCCGTTCCATTCGCCGGCAATCTCATCTTTGCTGGCCCGCGGCTGCACCCGCACCGCCACGGTCACCCCGCCCTCGCGCTGACTTATCTGGATCACAGAGGCCTGGCTAGACAGGATGCAAGAAGGCGCCTCATCCGTTTACGAAGTGGGCTTATGGCAAGCCTGGAAAAGATCAAATCTCCCAAATACTTGTTTCTCTCGGTGAAAGCCATAAGCTGAAAATGCCCCAATCACACAACACACGAAAAACCAAAAAGAAAACCAATGACAATTCAGAAACTGATATACAGCAAGACACATGCTTGCCAACAATAGTGACCGGGCAGCCAGAGCCTCGGCGTCCCATCTACTTGTCATGACGCCAAGGTCCGTGTTTGCCCCCCACACAAAGTAGGCACAGAGCCAACTCAGTTGCCGAATCTTTTCACCTTGTTGTTCTTGCTCTCCAGTTGGAAAGCTAAACCCAAATTGACTTATGAGGAGCTTTTCCAATCGTGTCTCTTTGTCGGGATCACCGTCGTATCTTTTCCGAACTCCTTTTAATGTCCAGGGCACAAAGAAATTCCATGGCACCTCCACCACCCAATAGGAGATCGACCCCAGTAAAAAACCGACAGTGAAACTTACGATCAAGAAGAGCACGAGGGCTACCGCTGGACCAGCAATACTGTACTTATCCAGATAGTCCTTCAGCAAGTCGAAGATCGGCCGCTTACCGTTCTCAACAAAGAAGGAAATGATAAGAAATCCGCCCGGAACAATCCGCCCAATCGCATCAAAAAAGAAGTGTGGTATGAGCCCACCAACCCGCTCGACTTGTGACATTGTTCCGGTCATAACAAACACGCACGCCTCAACAACAAGTTAATCTCTTATATCACCGCAGAGCTTAGGATGCTTAATTTAATTTACCACACTCATTAATATGAATATGCTACCGAATAGCTTTATCATCGGCCCCGTGAACATAGATTCATTCTCTTGCAGCGCTGCGCCCGCCGAAGAGCGCCGTGCCCACGCGCACCTCGGTGGCTCCTTCTTCGATGGCCGCCTCGAAATCGTGGGACATGCCCATGGACAGCACCGGCAAGGCCCGCCCCAGCCGCCGGGCCAGCCCGCCGCGCAATTCGCGCAGCCGGCGGAAATAAGGCCGCACCCGCTCTGCATCGTCCAGAAATGGCGGGATGCACATCAGCCCCGCCAGTTCGAGATGCTCGAGCGCCTGCACCCCTTCGGCCAGCGCCGCGAGCTGCGCCTCTTGCACTCCGCTCTTGGTCTCTTCCGGCGCGATGCGCACTTCGATCAGCACGCGCAGCTTTTTGCCCGCCGGCGCTTCCCCGCGCGCGCGGTCCAGGCGCTGCGCCAGGGCCAAATCATCCAGCGAATCCACGCTGTCAAAGAGCCGCGCCGCGCGGGTCGCCTTGTTGCTCTGCAAATGCCCGATCAGGTGCCAGCACGCCGCCAGGTCTCCCACTTGGCCGCGCTTCCCTTCCCATTCCTGCACCCGGTTTTCGCCGAAGTGCCGCACGCCGGCCGCGAACGCCTCGCCAATCGCCGTCGCCGGAAACGTCTTGGACACCCCCACCAGGGTAATCTCCTCCGCGCGCCGCCCGGCGCGTGCCGCCGCGCGCGCGATGCGCTCCTGGATCTCGCGCACATTCTCGGAAATCCGGTTGCCGCTCATCTCCAGGTGAATCCTACCATGCGCGGCGTTGCAGCCGCCCGCAACTGCGGTTAGACTGGCGCTGAGCCCAATCCTGATGCAGCTCGGAAAACTCATCGCCGTGGAAGGCATTGACGGCAGCGGCAAGCGCACCCAGGTGGAACTGCTCGCCCAGGCCCTGGCCGCCCGCGGCCACGCGGTCACTTCCATCGGCTTTCCCAACTACTCTTCGTGGTTCGGAAAGATGGTCGCCCAGTTCCTCAACGGCGAATTCGGCCCTCTCGAAACCGTGGACCCGCACTTCACCGCCCTGCTCTACGCCGGCGACCGCTACGAATCCAAGCCCGTCATCGAGGCCGCGCTGGCCAAAGGCTCCATCGTCCTCGCCGACCGCTATATCGGCTCCAATCTCGCCCACCAGACCGCCCGCGCCCCGCGCGAGAAGCGCGCCGCCTTCATCGCCTGGATCGAACACCTCGAATACACGATTTACGCCCTGCCCCACGAAGCCCGCGTGCTCTATCTGCGCGTCCCTCCGCGCCAGGCCCAGGAACTCATCACCCGCAAAACCGAGCGTACCTATACCGCCGCGCGCCACGATCTGCAGGAAGCCAGCATCCGCCACCTGGAAGCCGCTCTCTCCGTCTACGACGAACTGGCCCAGCGCTCTGCCTGGACGCGCATCGAATGTTATGATGAGGCCGGAGCGGCAATGCGCTCGCCCGACGACATCGCCCGCGAAGTGCTGGCTGCGGTCGAGCCGGTGCTGGCTGCCGCAGCGGCGGGCGCGCCTCACAAATAGGTTTTCACCGATGCCCTTTTCCGATTTCCACGGCAATCCCACCATCGTCACCGCGCTCCGCGGCGCCCTGCGCACCGCCCGCGTGCCCCACGCCCTGCTCTTCACCGGCCCGCGCGGCGTCGGCAAGTTCACCCTGGCGCGCATGTTCGCCCAGGCCGCCTGCTGCGAACGCATGACCGACGATTTCTGCGGCGAGTGCCCGCCCTGCCTGGCCATCGCCCGCCTCGCCGATCCCCAGCCGCTCGTCGAACAGGGTCTCACCGAGCGCGGCGAAAGCGCCGACGCCGCCATGGTCGAGCGCATGCCCTTGATCCTGCAAACTCATCCCGACGTATGGGCGCTGCTGCCCGACCCCGTGCGTCTGCGCACGCCGGTGGCCCGCCCTCTTCTGCGCATGGGCCAGATCCGCGCCATGCAGCGCGCCGCCTATTTCGCCCCGCTGGGCCGCCGCCGCGTCTTCCTCCTCGACGGCGCGGAAACCATGCGCTGGGAAGTCGCCAACGTCTGCCTGAAGATTCTCGAGGAGCCCCCAGCCACTTCCACGATCATCCTCATCACTCCATCGACCGGCTCCCTGCCGCTGACCATCCTCTCGCGCTGCATGCAGTTCCATTTCGCGCCCCTGGATGTTGCCGATGTGGAAGCACTGCTCCGCGAACAGGCTCCCGGCCAAAAACCCGCCGGCATGAAAACCGCCGCGCTACTTTCCGAGGGCAGCCCCGGCCTGGCCATGGCCATGGACGTGGACGTCGAAACCCAGCTTCGCCGCGACGCTCTGCGCATCCTGGAAACCGCCGCCAGCGGCCGCGGCTTCTCCCAGCTTTTCACGCAGACCGCCGCGCTGGCCAAGGGCCGCGAAACCCCCTTCGATCAGTTGCTGGCCGTCTTCTACACCCTGCTGACCGACCTGCTCGAACTGACCGCCGGCGTCGCCCAGCCCCAGTTGCGCAACCCCCAGCTCAAGCGCGAACTGGAAGCCCTCAGCCGCGCCGTGAACACCCCCTGGGTCGAGCAGGCCATTCGCGGCATGGACGATCTGGCCGCCGGAACCAAACGCAACCTCAACCGCCAACTCGGCTTGGACGCCCTAACCACCGAACTGGCCGCCTCCTCGCCCGCTTCCGGCCCTGCCCCGCAACGCTAAGCGGATCTCCATCCCTGGCCAAAATAATTCCACCCGGCTGTAACCATTCCGCAAGTCCATACGTCACAATGAGCAGAGTAGATTTTTTCCAACCCGCATGAGGTCGAGGTGTTCCGTATGGTCAATCGCAGACTGTTTCGCCCAGGGTTTCCCGAACCCAAAGAGCCTATGCCCGGCCGCCCCTCTCACGGCGGTCCCATACCAAGCAAGAAACCCGCTCCTCCGGAAGTCACCCACGCCGAAAACTATTACTGGGTCAAGCAGATGCAGTCCCATCTGCCCATGTGCATCGTCCTGATGGACGGGGAAACTCTCCATGGCGCCATCGAATGGTACGACCGCGACTGCATCAAGCTCACCCGCACCGGCAGCCCCAACCTGCTCATCTTCAAACGCGCCATCAAGTACCTTTATAAAGTAGGCGAAGACGGCGCAGCAGCGGACACGGGCGATAACGACGAAGACAAAATCGGCAACATTTGATCCGGATATTCGTAGGGGCGGAGCTTGCTCCGCCCGTTCCCAACCCGCGCTCCGCCCTCCTCCTCACTATTCCGATTACAATTTCGCGGCTATTCGCTTCGGATTCAGCTTTGAATCCCAGGTTTAACTGACAACTGCCTACTGTCTACTTTCTCAGCGAATATCTCCCGGCAGCCCCAAATGTCAGCAGCGCCTTGGCCGCCAATTCGCCCTTGCGCGTCCGGATTTCGCATTCCGCCACGATAAAATTCCGCCCCGCCCGCAGCACCTTGGCCTCCGCCAGCGCGTGGCTCTCCCCCACCGGCAAAAGGAAGTTGATCTTCATCTCCACCGTGGCCAGCTCCCGGCCCCGCGGAATCATCGTATACGCCGCCACCGCCGCGGCATTGTCCGCCAGCGCCGCCAGAATTCCCCCGTGCACCACCCCGTGCAGTTGCCGGTGCCTCTCGCGCACGTTCATCCGCAGCACCGCCCGCCCTTTCTCCACCGCCTCCAGCGTGAACCCCAGCAGCTGCGTCGCGCTGCTCTTCTTCATGCGTTTGCGCACCTGGCTTTCCAGCCAGCGCGTCCGTTCCAGCAACTTGGAAGCCATACAGTTCCTCGCTCCTTTTCTTTTCCGGCCCATCCCCGCGCGAATTTTCCCGCCGCCTCAATACGCGGAAAGCCCGCCATCCAGCGGAAACGCCGCTCCGGTCACCCACGACGATTCCTCCGACGCCAGATACACCGCCATGTGCGCCGGGTCCTCCGGCCTTCCCATCCGCCCCAAGGGAATCGTGGCCGTGCGCGCCCGCCGCACGGCTGCCGGGTCCGGCATCTTATCGATCACGGCCTTCACCATATCCGTCTCCACGATCGCCGGACAAATGCAGTTGACGCGAATCCCCTCCCTGGCGTGGTCCAGGGCCATGGCCTTGGTCAACATGGTCACGCCGCCCTTCGACGCGCAATACGCCGCGCGATCCCGGTAGGCCACCAGCCCCAAGATGGATCCGATATTCACGATGGATCCTCCTCCGGCCTTGCGCAACTCCCCCAGGGCCGCGCGCGACATCAGATACGGCCCCTTCAGGTTGGCTGCCATCACCCGGTCCCACTCCTCCTCGGACGTCGCCTCCACGCTGGTGGTACTCAAGATCCCCGCGCTATTCACCAGCACGTTCAGCCCGCCAAAGCGCGCCGCGGTCTCCGCCACGGCCCGCGCCGCATCCGCCGCTTTGCTCACATCGCACTGCACCGCCAGCGCCTCGCCCCCCGCCGCGCGAATTTCCTCCGCCGTCTCTTCCAACGGCTCGCGCCGCCGCCCGGCGATGGCCACCCGTGCGCATTCCCGGGCAAACAGCAGCGCGCAGGCGCGCCCGATTCCCGTGCCTCCTCCGGTAATCAGAGCGATTTTTCCTGTCAGTCGTGTCACGTTTTCTCCCTCTCCCGCGTCTAAAAGAAGAACGCCGGCAGGTCCCGTGGCGCGACTCTAGCATCCGCCCCGCGCCCTCGCAAGCCGCCCACCGGCCGTGGTACTGTTTCCGGGCACTTTGCGGACGATTTGTGAAAACCACCATGCGCATCGGCATCACCTGCTATCCCACCTACGGCGGCTCCGGCGTCGTCGCTACCGAGCTCGGCATGGAGCTCGCCGCGCGCGGCCACGACATCCATTTCATCAGCTACGCCCCGCCCATCCGCATGGACCTGAGCAACGAGCGCATCCACTTCCACGAAGTCGAAGTCGCCTCCTACCCCCTCATCGACCACCCTCCCTACACCCTAGCCCTCGCCACCAAAATGCTCGAAGTTTTCGAATCCCAGTCCCTCGACCTCCTCCACGTCCATTACGCCATTCCCCATTCCGTCAGCGCCCTGCTGGCCCGCTCCATGGCCGCCCCGCGCCGCCTGCCCTTCATCACCACCCTCCACGGCACCGACATCACCCTCGTCGGCAGCAACCGCAGCTACCTCCCCATCACCCGCTACTCCATCGAGCAGAGCGACGGCGTCACCACCATCTCCCACTACCTCCGTCAGACCACCCTGAAAGAGTTCGACATCAAGCGCCCCATCGAAGTCATCCCCAACTTCGTCAACTGCGACCTCTACCATCGCTCCACCGACTCCGCCCTGCGCGCCCAATGGGCCCCGGACGGCGAACCCATCCTCATGCACCTTTCCAACTTCCGCCCCGTCAAGCGCCTCACCGACGTCGTCGAAATCTTCGCCATGGTCCGCGAAAAAATGCCCGCCAAGCTCGTGCTTATCGGCGACGGCCCGGACCACGGCGCCGCCGAATTCCTCATCCGCAAAAAGGGTCTGCAGAAGGATGTGCATTTCCTCGGCAAGCAGGACCGTGTCTATGAAAAGCTAGGCCTCGCCGACCTCTTCCTGCTTCCTTCCCAGCTTGAATCCTTCGGCCTCGCCGCCCTCGAAGCCATGTCCTGCGAAGTCCCGGTCATCGCCAGCGACGTCGGCGGCATTCCCGAAGTCATCGAGGACGGCGTGGACGGCTATCTCATCGACCCCGGCGACGTCGCCGACGCCGCCCGCCACGCCATCGAAATCCTCTCCCGCTCCGACCGCGGCCGCTCCATGGGCCTGGCCGCCCGCGCCAACGCCCGCAAAAAATTCTGCTCCAACGACGTCATCCCCGCCTACGAACGCTATTACCAGCGCGTCCTCGATCAATCCCCCTCTCGCTCCTGATTTCTTCCGCGCACCTGTGCTATTCTCGTCTCCCACGAATTCTTCTCGAAGGACGATCATGATCCGGCCCAAAGTTCTCGCCACCCGCCCGCTGTTCGAATCCGCCCGCCAGATCCTCAACGCCTTCTGCGACGTGGACTACTGGTCCGCGCCCGAGCGCATCTCCCGCGAAGAGCTTCTCCGCCGCGTCGCCGATAAGCACGCTCTCGTCTGCCTGCTCACCGAGCGCGTGGACGACGCCCTCCTCGCCGCCGCTCCCGCTCTGCGCATCGCCGCCAACGTCGCCGTCGGCTTCGACAACATCGACGTCCCCGCCTGCACCCGCCGCTCCGTCGCCGCCACCAATACTCCCGGCGTGCTCGACGAAACCACCGCCGATTTCGCCTGGACCCTGCTCATGGCTGTCGCCCGCCGCATCGGCGAAGGCGAACAGCTCGCCCGCTCCGGCCAGTGGACCGGCTGGGATCTCGACCAACTCTGCGGCGCCGACATCCACGGCAAAACTCTCGGCCTGCTCGGCTTCGGCCGCATCGGCCGCGCCGTCGCACGCCGCGCCGCGGGTTTCCAGATGAAAGTCATCTACCACGACGCCCTGCGCGCCCCCGAAGCCGTCGAGCGCGAACTCCACGCCGAATTCCGCGAATTCCGCTCCGTCCTCGCCCACAGCGATTTCCTCTCCGTGCACGTCCCGCTGCTCCCGGAAACCAGGGGTCTCCTCGGCGCCACGCAATTTTCGTTGATGAAGCCCTCCGCGTTCCTCATCAACACTTCGCGCGGCCCCGTTATCGACGAAGCCGCTCTCGTCCACGCCCTCGAATCCCGCCAGCTCGCCGGCGCCGCCCTCGACGTCTACGAAAAAGAGCCGCAAATTCATCCCGGCCTGCTCCGCCCCAATACCGTCCTGGCCCCGCACCTGGCCTCCGCCTCCCTCGAAACCCGCACAAAAATGGCCTGCATGGCCGCCGAAAACGTCGTCGCCCATCTCTCCGGCAAACGCCCGCCCAATCTCCTCAACCCCGAGGTTCTGCAAACGCGTTGAACCCCTCCAGCTCCATGCCCGACCTGAAACATCTCGCCCGCGCCCTCTTCGACCAAACCCTCGCCGGCATCAGCATCCCCGACACCATGCGCCGCAAACTCCACCGCGAAGATTCCCGCATCCGCTGCGCCGATTCCGTCATCAACCTCCGCGAATTCGATTCCCTGCGCGTCATCGCCTACGGCAAAGCCACTCACGCCATGCTCGATGGCCTCGCCTCCGTCCTCGGCCCGCACTTCCCTTTCACCGGCGTCGCCTCCGCTCCCGTCCCTCCGCCCCGCCCGCTCCCCGGCATGCGCTATTTCACCGGCGGCCATCCCCTGCCCAACCAAGACAGCCTCGCCGCCGCCCGCGAAATTCTCGCTCTCCTCTCCGCCTGCGATGAACGCACTCTTGTTTTTTTCCTGCTGTCCGGCGGCGGCTCCGCCCTGGTCGAACAACTCCTCATCCCCGATTCCACCCTTGATGACATTCAATCCCTGCACCGCGCCCTGGTCACCTGCGGCGCTCCCATCGACTCCATGAACGCCGTCCGCAAACATCTCTCCGCCGTAAAAGGCGGACGCCTCGCCGCCGCCGCTCCCCATTCCATGAAGCTCTCCTACGGCGTCAGCGATGTTCCCCCCGGCCGAGAATCCGCCCTGGCCTCCGGCCCCTCCATCCCGGACCCCACCACCCGCGAAGATGCCGCGCGCGTGATAAAACAGTTCGCCCTCGAAGAAAAATTCCCCCCGCGCCTCCGCATTTGGCTCGCCCACAATTCTCTTCCGGAAACGCCCAAAGACGGCGACCCCGTCTTCGCCCTCTCGCACTTTCAACTCTTATTGGGAATGGAAGACCTATTTGCCGCGGCCCGCCACGCCGCCGAATCCGCCGGCTGCGTCGTCGCCTGCGATAACTCCACCGACGACTGGCCCGTGCGCGATGCCGCCGCGCATCTCCTCGAGCAACTGGAAAAATTACGCGCCGCGTATCCCGGCCAGCTCGTCGCCCTCATCGCCGACGGCGAAGTCAGCTGCCCCGTCACCGGCTCCGGCTTCGGCGGACGCAACGCCGCTTTCGTTCTCGCCTGCGTCGAACAACTCGCCGGACGCCAAGCCGCCGTCCTCAGCGCCGGCACCGACGGCATCGACGGCAACAGTCCCGCCGCCGGCGCCCTCGCCGATGGCCAAACCCTCTCCCGCGCCCGCGCCGCGCAACTCGATCCCGCCGGCTATTTCCTCCGCAGCGACGCCCACACCTTCTTCGCCCGCCTCGGCGACTCCGTCCTCACCGGTCCCACCGGCAACAACCTGCGCGACCTGCGCATCCTTCTCGCCGCCGGCTAACTTTTATTCATCCACCCAAGAATTGAACACTGTCATTCTGAGTCCCGGTGCTTTTTACCGGGACGAAGAATCTCAACTTCTCCATTGCACCCACTTTCCTTTGGAACGCGGCTTCCTCCTGAATCCGTTCTATCCCTGTCCCACTATGGCTTCCCCGCCGGCAATCTCCCCTCGATCGCCTTCAACCTCTCATTCGATTCCCGCATCTCCCGCTCGATCTTCTCCAGCCTCCGCAGAATCTCCCGCATATCCCCCGCCGCATCCTTCCCCGCTTCCTTCTCCCCCTCCGGTTTCTTCAGCCGCGCAATCTGCTGCTCGATCATCGGCGCAAAGGCGATGCTCAGGTCCCCGCTGTGCAGCAGTGTCTCCAGCGGCGCAATCGCCTCCGCATCCCCGCGCGCCCCCAGCGCGAAAACCGCGGCCATGCGAATCGGAAAATATGGCTCCGCCAGATAACCCGCCAGCGTTTTCGTGATCGCGTGGTCGCCCTTGCTCAATGCCCCCAGGCTCCCAATCGCCGCCTGCCTGGATTCGAAAGTCTTCCCCGCCGCCGACCATTCCAACAGCGCCGCCAAAGCTCGGTCATCGCCCAGCGTTCCGAACCCGCGCAGCGCCGCGTTGCGCACAATATCGTCCGGCGTATTCGTCCCCGCCGCCGTTTCCAGCGCCGCGTACGATTTCGCCGTCTTCAGCCACGCCAGCCCTCCCAGCGCCGCCTCCCGCGCCCGGAACGAAGCGTCCTTCGCCGCAACCGTTTCGAGTTTTCCCGCCACCTCCGCGTCTTCCTTGAATTTCCCCAGCGCCGTCGCCAGCGCCGCGCGCATCCACGGCTCCCGCGCCACATCCAGCGCCGCCAGCACGCTCCGCGCCGCTTCGGACCCGCCAATTTCCCCCAGTCCATCCGCCGCCGCGGCCCGCAGCCTCCACGCCCGGTCTCCCCGCAGCGCCTCGCTCAGCGCCGCAATCGCCGCCTCATCCTTCTTGATTTTTCCCAGCGCCTGCGCCGCATCCAGCCGGTCCCCAAGCTCCGTCGCGTTCTTCAACTGATAGATCCACTCCTTCGTCTCCTTGTGAAACTCCGCGCTCTTCAACACCTGCCCGCCCTTATCGTACAGCACCATCAGCGGCTCTTCCTTCGCCGGAAACGTGAACGTCTCCTCCTCCTTCGACACGGTAATGGGAAAACTTTTTGCTCCCCCCGCCGTCGTTATTTCCACCTCCACCGGAACCCGGAACAGCCCTACTCGCCCTTCTCTCTTCTGCGTCTGCTTCACCGCCAGCCGCACTTCCTTCTTTCCCGCGTCATACCCAGTGCTCACCTCGAACCGCGGCGCTCCCGCCCCGTACACCCACTGCTCCAAAAACGCATCAATGTTCACGTGCGTCGACTCTTCCACCGCCCGCGCGAAATCCGCCGTCACCACGTTGCGCCCGCGATTCGCTTCCAGGTAATGTCCCATCGCCCGGTAGAACGCATCCTCTCCCAGTTCCCGCCGCAGCATGGTCAGCACCCATCCGCCCTTCCCGTACGAATTCCCGTCAAATATGCTCGAATCGTTGAAGTTGAAGCGCACGATGGGTTTCTCAAACAGATCGGGCTCCATGAACCAGTGCCGCGTCGCCGACCACCTCTCGTAATCCCCCTCGTCCTTCCCGAAATGCTCCTCCGTCCACGCCGATTCGAAAAACGTGGCAAAACCCTCGTTCAGCCACACGTCGCCCCAGTCCTTGCATGTCACCAGGTCGCCAAACCATTGATGCGCCAGCTCGTGTGAAATCAGCCCGTCCTCATTGACCGTATATTCCCCCACCAGCGCCGGATGCGTCAGCGAGGAACTCGTATTGATCGTCGCGCTCGAATTTTCCATTCCCCCGGCCACGAAATCGTCGGCCATCACCTGCGCGTACTTCTCCCACGGATAATCCACTCCCAGCTTTTTGCTGAAGAATTCCATCATCGCCGGCGTCCGTCCATACGTCGGCGCCAGCCGCTCCCCGCGCCCCCGCGGCGCATAGTACATCACCGGCTTCCCCCGCCACGTCTCCTTCACCTCGTCGAACTCTCCCGCCGCCAGCATCATCAGATACGTCGAACTCGGCAGCGTCTCGCTCCAATGCCACGTCTTCTCGCCCTTCCCCGCATCCGTCACGCTTAAAAGCTTCCCGTTCGAAACCGTCACCCACGCCCCCGGCACCGTCACAATCATCTCCGTCGTCAGCCGGTCGTTCGGATAGTCGTACGTCGGAATGTAATACCGCGTGTCCTCCGATTCCCCCTGCGTCCAGATCTGCACCGGCCGCGCCGGATAGTTCTTCTCCGGCAGCACGAAGTACAGCCCCCTCTTCGGCTTTCCCTCATAACGAATCTCGATTTCGAATTTTTCTCCGGCATGCCCCGCCGCCGGAAGCGTCACCGTCAGCTTCTCCGCCCCCGTTTCGAATTTCGCCGCCTTCCCGTTCACCCTCACGCTCTCGATCGTCAGCCCCACCGAATCAAACGCCACCCGCGCCGTCCCTTCGCGCAAAACCGCCACCGTATGCGTCACGTCGCCCAACACCTTGCGCTCGCTCACCTCGAAGCGAAAGACAATCTTCGAATGCTGCAAATCATAATCCCGGCTCCGCGCATACGCCTCATCCCCTCGCGCCGCCCCCACAGCCGCCAGCACCGCCAACAAAACAATCAACCCGCGCACCGTTGTAAACTTCATTCCCCACCCTCCCTGAGTATCGTGTGTCCCGCCCGCTCCAGAACGCCGATTGCCTTCTCCAA
>JBGQNE010000027.1:0-48811 GCA_041500985.1 Terriglobia bacterium
GGATTGGGGAGAAAGCGAACGTCGAAGACCAGGTCGGCGTCGGTGGGAATGCCGTAGCGGTAGCCGAATCTGACGACGGAGACGAGCATGGGATGGCGGCCGGGGTTCTGAAAGCGCTTGGTGATGAAATGGCGGAGTTCGTGAACATTGAAGCGGGTGGTGTCAATGACCACGTCGGCGAGCTTGCGGATGGGCTTCATCAGGGCGCGTTCGCGGAGGAGGCTTTCGCGGACGGAGGAGTCCTTGCCGAGGGGATGGGGGCGGCGGGTTTCGCTGTAGCGGCGGAGGAGGGCGTCGTCGCCGGCTTCGATATAGACGAGCGTGATGGGAAAATCGGCGCGCAAGCGGCGGTAGAGTTCGGGAAGTTTTTCCAAGCGTGCGCCTTCGCGGGCGTCAACGAGGAGAGCGGCGCGGGTGAAATCGCCGCCGCTCTGGGCGTGCAATTCGGCGAAGGAAGGAATGAGATCCACGGGGAGATTGTCCACGCAGTAGAAACCGAGGTCCTCGAAGGCGCGAAGGACGGTGCTCTTGCCGCTGCCGGAGAGTCCGGTGAGGATGACCAACTGGCGGGTAGCGGGACTGGGAGACCTGGCCACGGCGCGGGTCAGGCCTTCACGCGGCGCTGGTGGGTGCTGGGGATGCGCATATCTTCGCGGTATTTGGCGACGGTGCGGCGGGTGACGCGGATGCCGGCGTCCTCGAGTTTTTTGGCGATCTGGTCGTCGGTGAGAGGTTTGGCGGAGTCTTCTTCCTCGATCATTTTCTTGACGACACGCTTGAGGGTGAGCAGGGACATGCCGCCGCCCTCGGGCCCGTTGACGGATTCGGAGAAGAAGGAGCGCAGTTCGATGACGCCCTGGGAGGTGTGGGCGTATTTGCTGGCGACGGCGCGGCTGACGGTGGAGGGATGAACGCCAACCTCCTCGGCGACTTCCTTGATCATCATGGGCTTGAGGGCGTCAGGGCCGTGGTCGAGGTAATCGCCCTGGCGGGCGATGATGGACTGGCAAACGCGGAGAATGGTGTGTTTGCGCTGCTCGATATTTTTCAGGAGCTGAATGGCGGCGGTGAAGCGCTCCTTGACGTAGTTGCGGACTTCGCGGTCGGCGGCGTCGCGTGCGAGGAGGCGGCGGTAGGTGGGGCTGAGGCGGAGCTGGGGCATGTCGTCTTCGTTGAGGAAGACCTGCCACTGGTCGTCCACCTTGCGGAAATAGACGTCGGGCTCGACGAGGCGGGGCTCGGTTTTATTGTAGCGGAGGCCGGGGCGGGGATCGCAGCGCTTGATGACGTCCACGGCGCGCTTGACGACTTCGACGGGGCGGTTGAGGATGCGGGCAATTTCCTTGAGCTGATTGGACTGCACGGATTTGAGATGTTCGGCGACAATCTGCTGGGCCAGGACGTTCTGCGGGTCGAGGGCCTTGAGCTGCAGCAGGAGGCATTCGCGCAGGTCGCGGGCGGCGACGCCCAGGGGGTCGAACTCCTGGACGACGGCGATGGCGTCTTCGATATCGTCGGAGGAATATTGGCCGTCCTGGGAGAGCTCTTCGGCGGTGGCGGCGAGGTAGCCGTTTTCATCGAGGTTGCCGATGATGCTTTCGGCGATTTCGCGGACGGGGTCGGAACAGATGGTGGCGCTGAGCTGCCAGGTGAGGTGCTCGCTCAAACCGGCGGGAGAGGAAAGAAATTTTTCGAACGAGGGGCGCTCGGAGAATTCGTGCTCCTGGGATTTGCCGCCGTCGCCGCCGCTATCGAGGTATTTATTGAAGAAGCTGCCGACATCGAATTCGTCGAAGGGGTTGGCTTCGGGCTTTTCGGGGATTTTTTCGGTTTCGGCCTTGAGGAAGGTTTCGTCGCTGTAGTTGTCGGTGACGGCGGGCTCGTCGGTGAGTTCTTCGAGGACGGGATTGGCGATCATCTCCTGATTGAGCATCTCGCGGAGTTCGAGACGGTTGAGCGCGAGAACGCTGACCATCTGGACGAGGCCGGGCGTGAGAATCTGCTTCTGCGTGACCTTGAGATTGAGCTTGAGGCCTTGCCAGCCCATAAACGAATCGCCGCTCCTAGTTCAGGCGAAATTGATCCCCGAGATAAACCCGGCGAACTTCCGGGTCGGTGCTGAGGGCCTCGGGAGTACCCGTCCTAAAGATTTTGCCACGATTCAGGATATAAGCGCGATCGGTGACGTTGAGAGTTTCCCGAACGTTATGGTCGGTGATGAGGACGCCGATGCCGGAGCGGCTCAAGCCGCGGATGATTTCCTGGAGATCCTTGACGGTGAGGGGATCGATGCCGGAAAAGGGCTCGTCGAGAAGGATGAAGGAGGGCTGGAGAGTAAGGGAACGGGCGATTTCAAGGCGGCGGCGTTCGCCGCCGGAGAGGGAGTAGGCGCCGTTGCGGCGGACGGTGGACAGGCCCATCTGGGCGAGCAATTCCTCGAGGCGGTCGCGCTGCTGTTCGGGAGTGAGGGGAAGAGTTTCGAGGACGGCGAGAAGGTTTTCCTCGCAGGTCAGCTGGCGGAAGACGGAAGGCTCCTGGGGAAGATAGCTGATGCCGCCGCGGGCGCGGAGGTACATGGGAAGGTCGGTGATGTCCTGGCCATTGAGGAGGACATGGCCGAAATCGGGACGGGCGAGACCCACGAGGATGGAGAACGTGGTGGTTTTGCCGGCGCCATTGGGACCGAGCAGCCCAACGACTTCGCCCTGACCGATCTCCAGCCTGACATCGTCAACGACCTTGCGTCCGCGATAGGTCTTGCTGATCTCAACGGCCTGAAGCTTTAACATACCTCGTCATTTCTCGACTCGGTGTTTGGTGAGAGTGCGCGAACCTTTTTCAGATTCCACGATGATCGTATCACTGGCCAAAAAGAAGGTCAATTGACGGCCGGTGGTGACGCCGTATTGGGGGTCGGAGAGGGAGGGGCTGCCGCCGGAGAGAACGAATTTGCCCTCGGCGGCGGAGTATTCGCCGCGCTCGGCGGAGCCGCGGCGAGTTCCCTGCTCGATGAGGACGCCGCCCGTGGCGGTCGCGCGGGTCACCTGGCGCGCGGAGCGATTGGCGGAAGGGGCGAAAAAGAGGTCGAGCGCGGCGGACTGGATTTTTTGCGTCGCGGACTGCGCGAGGACCTGGCCTTCGGCGTGGGCGCGGCCTTCGGCGTCCTGGTAGGAGAGAGAGCCGGCCTGCACGCGCCAGACGGGGGAGCGGAACTTTGCGGAAGCGGCGGAATTGGGGGAGAAGGCGGCTTCGGGGAAGACGGCGCGGACATGGCCGGTGGCGAGAAGCTGGCGCTGGTTCTTTTGCAGTTCGATGGAATCGGCATCGAGGACGGAAGCGCCCTGCCAGAGGCGGGCGTGGCCGGAATAGAGGGCGCGGGCGGTTTCGAAATTGGCGAGGAGATGGTCGGCGGTGAGGTTGGCGGGCGCGGGGGCGAGCTGAACAGCGCCGGAGCCGGGGGCGAGGTCGCTGGATTGCACGCTGCCTTCGGCGCGGAGTTCTCCGCTGGGCTGCAGGAAGGTGATGGTGCGTGCGGTGGTGCGCGTGGAGGCGTCGCTGACCACGGCTTTGCCGGAGAGTTGCGCGGATTGCGCGGCGCGGTCGAAGACGGCTTTGGCGGCCTGGGCGGTGCGGGCGGCTTCGCGCAGGCGGACGTCGCCGTTCAAGGTGATTTCGGACCAGTCGCCGCGCGGATCGAAGCGGGCGCTGGCTTGCCTGGCGGTGGCGGTCTGCTCGGGCTTGCCCGTCAAGGTGCGGGTCATCTGGACGTTGCCGGAGGCTTCGGCGGAGGCCATGCGGGGAGAGGAGTTTTTACCAGAAGCGGCAGCGGCGGGCTGGAAGTTCACGCGGAGCTTATCGGAACGGAGGCGGGTGGAGCGGGTGATGGATGGCGAGGAGGTGGAAGAGTTTTCCCATTCGAGCGTGGACGGAGAGAAGGTTTCGGCGGATTCGAGCGAGGAGGAGTTGGCGGTGCGGGAGCGGGCGAAGGTGAGGCGGAGGGAGTCGGTGCGGAGGCGGCGGGTGGTGATGGAGTTGTTGGTGAGTGGCGAACGGGAGTTCACGGTGACCGCGCCGGTGAGGGCGAGTTGCCGGGGGGCGTGGGTGTCCGGAGAGTAGGAGAGGTCGAAGGCGGCGGCGGTGAGGTTTGTTTCGGCGCCGGCGGCGGAGAGTTGGGCGGCGACGTTGCCGCGGCCAGCGAGGCGGGAGAGCGCGCCGCGCGGGTCGAGTTGCGCGGTCATGGTGTCGGCGGCGAGGCGGGCGGGAGTTCCGGCGCGGCGGGATTGCACTTCGGGGCGCGCGGAGCCGCCGGGGCCGGCGCCGAGGTCCATGCGGCGGGCGCGGTTCCGGTCGTCGAGAGCGAGGAGAAGTTCTCCGGCGGCGAGCGACCAGTTCTGCGAATCGGCGCGAACCGGGCCGGCGAGGGCCATTTCCCTTTTCTTGCTGCGGTATTCGAGGCTCGTGCCGCTCAAGCGCAGATCGCCCGCGGGGCCTGGCCGGGTGGCGCCAGGGAGATGCAGGCGGACGTCGCGGCCGAGGCGGAGGCGTTCTTCGTTGGTGTCGTATTCGACGCCGACGGCCTGGCCATCGCCGCCGGGAAAAATAAAATGAACGGGCTGGGTGGTGGAGGCTTTGCCGGATTCGCGTTCGAAGCTGACGCCGCTGGTTTCCACGCGCAGGCGGCGGGCGGCGGCGGTGGCATCGCCCTGGGCGATGCGCACGGCGTCTTCGGCGCTGAGGAGATCAATGCTGACATCGCCCGCGCAGGCGATACTGCCACGATCCTTGGAATAGCGGCAGCGGCTGGTATGAATGGTGTCGTGGCGGAGGCCGCGCGGGCCGAAGATAGTGATCTGCACGTCTTCGAGGAGGTCCTCGAGGCTGCCTTTGAATTCCGTGGATTTGGAGGCCTGCACGGTGAAGAGGGTGCGGTCCTGCTGGACCTTGGAGAAGGTGAGCGCGGAGATCTGGCGTTCGACGCTGGAAGGAACCGGCGGGGGAGCTTTGCGGCGCTCGCGGAGGGCCAGCCAACTGCGTTCGAGATAGACGCCGGCGGTGATGGCCACCAGGAGGATGGCCAGGCCTGCCGACCAGCGCGCGTAACGCGCGGCTTGCTGCCGATTCATGGTGCTCCTGGAGCGCGAGGCTCGATGGTTCGATGCCGAGTATAGGCGATGTCGTTGGCGGGGGACAAACGGGGATACACGATGAGGGTTGCCGCTGGGAGTTCTTTTTTCTGGGGGGTCGTTTGGTTATGGGAAATCCGGGAACGCCAATCTCCTGATTGGCGGGGGAGAGAGAGACGCCATTCGGGAGAATGGCGTTCCCAGGGGGGCGGCTGGAGGATGTCCGCGCAGGGCTTTTTTACGTGTACGCCATATATAAAGGTCTTCAATACCCGATACAAGCGCCTGGAAATGGAAAAACGCCGTGCGGAGGAAAGGCGCGGTAGATTGCGTTAGACCCTGCCTGGGAATGCCACACCCTGGAGACGAGCAAGGAGAGGCTCGCCCGGGAGGGAGGGACGAGAATGGCTTTTGCGCCGCAGCGGAAAAAACGGCGGAAGAAAACGGCGGAGATGAACACGGTTCAAATCGCGCTGGCGGCCACGACGCTGATCGTGCAGGCGGTGCTGCGCTCGACGGACGAGAAGAGCCTGCTGGAAGAGGCTTGCCGGATTATTGTGGATGTGGGATACCGCTTCAGCTGGGTGGGCGAGGCGGAGAACGACGAGGAAAAGACAGTGCGCCCGACGGCCTGGGCCGGGCACGAGGACGGATATCTCTCGACAATCAGGATTTCCTGGAGTGATTCACCGCACGGAAGGGGCCCGACGGGCACGGCCATCCGAACCGGGAGAGCAGTTGTGATTCCCGACATAAGAGAGGCCGAGGAGTTTTCCATCTGGCTCAGCGAAGCCAGCAAACGCGGCTATCGGTCGACCTGCGCATTGCCGCTGATGGACGGAGAGACGGCGTTCGGGGCGCTGAGCATCACTTCCGGGCAAGCGGGAGCCTTCGGCGAGCAGGAAATACAGTTGCTGACGAATCTGGCGGAAGTGCTCTGCTTTGGAATTATGAACTTGCGCGGGAGGCAGAGAGCCGAGGCCGCGATTCAGCGGCGCGAGGAGCAATTGAGGCAGGCGGTGAAGCTCTCCAAACTGGGTATTTTCGACCACGATCATCTGACCGGCAGGATCTACGCCTCGGAGGAACACCAGCGGATTTATGGGGTGGGTCCGGATGATACATTCAATGTCTCTTTGCTGCTCAGCCGCATATACGCGGGCGACCGAGAACTTGTCAGCAGGGCCATTGAGCGCGCGCATGACCCCGCGGGAGACGGGCTGTATGAGGTGGAACACCGGATGGTTCGTCCGGACGGCAGCATTCGCTGGCTGACCACCCGTGCGCAAACATTTTTTGAGGGGAAAAAGAGCGCGCGGCGGGCGGTGCGAACGATTGGAGCCGTGGCGGACATCACCGGGCGGCGGCAGGCCGAAGAGGCGCTGCGGCAGCGCGAAGAACAGTTGCGGCAGGCGGTGCAGGTTTCCCAACTGGGCGTTTTTGACCACGACCACCAGACGGACTCCGTCTACTGCTCCTTGGAATGCCGCCAGACCTTCAATTTGGGCCCGGATGAACATTTCTCCCTGCCGCTGATTTTCAGCCGCATACACGATGAAGACCGGGAAAGAATTCTGAAGATCATAGAGGCCGCGCATGCCCCCGAGGGGAGCGGCGCGCATGACATGGAATACCGTGTGGCGCGACCCGACGGGAACATTCGCTGGGTGGCCGTCCGGGCGCAGACTTATTTCGAAGGAGAAGGGAGCGCGCGGCGCGCGGTGCGCACGGTAGGCGCGGTGGTGGATATAACGGAACGACGGCAGGCCGAAGAAGCGCTGCGGCAGGCGGAAGAAAAGTACCGGGAAATCTTCGACCATGCCATCGTGGGCATTTTCCAAAGCACGCCGGAGGGGCGCTACCTGAGCGTGAACCAAGCCATGTCGCGCATCCAGGGGTACGGGGCGCCGAAGGAAATGATCGGAGCGGTCAGCAATATCAGCCAGCAGGAATACGCCGATCCGGAGCGGCGTGAGGAATTCAAGAGGCAGATCGAGGAACACGGAGTGGTGCGCGATTTCGAGCACGAGTTTCATCGCAAGGATGGGAGCCGGGGGTGGGTGCTGGTGAATGCGCGGGCCGTGCGCAACGCCCAGGGCAAGACGCTCTACTACGAGGGAACGGACCAGGACATCACCGAACAGAAAAGGGCGACTGATGCGCTGCGGGAGAGCGAGAAGCGGCTCTCGGATGCGCAACGGATCGCGCGGATGGGGAACTGGAACTGGGACATAGTGACGAATGTGTTGTACTGGTCGGATGAAATCTACCGGATCTTCGGGGTGCAGCCGCAGCAGTTCGGAGCGACTTACGAGGCGTTTCTCAGCTACGTGCATGCGGAGGACCGGGAGTTCGTGGATCGCTCGGTGCACGAAGCCTTCCAGGGAAAGGGTTCGTACGACATCGAGCACCGGGTGACGCGGCCCGACGGAGAAACGCGCACGGTGCACTCGCAGGGAAATATTTTCCGGGATGGCAACGGGAAGGCCGTGCGAATGGCCGGGACGGTGCAGGACGTCACCGAGAACAAGCGGCTGGAAGCGCAATTCAAGCAGGCGCAGAAAATGGAAGCGGTGGGGCGCCTGGCGGGAGGCGTGGCGCATGATTTCAATAACCTGCTCAGCGTGATCATGGGATACACGGACCTGGCCGAGGGATTGATCGCTTCGGGAAAGACGGTCGCGGTGGCGGACAAAGTTGCGCAGATCCGGCGGGCGGCCGAGCGCGGGGCCAGCTTGACAAAGCAGTTGCTGGCCTTCAGCCGGCGGCAGATGGTGCATCCGCGAATTCTGGATCTGAATAAGGTGGTGAGCAGTTCCGCGGACATGCTCAAGCGGCTGATTGGCGAAGATATCGCCACGTCGTTCAAGCCAGGGGAAAACCTGTGGCTGGTCAAGGTGGACCCGGGACAAATCGAACAGATCCTGATGAACCTGACGGTGAATGCCCGGGACGCCATGCCCCAGGGCGGGCGCATTGTGATGGAAACGGCCAACGTCACCGCGGATGAACATTACGTCTCGCAGCATGCCCCGATGAATCCCGGCGCGTACGTGATGCTTTCGTTCGCGGATACCGGAGGGGGCATCGCGGCGGAAAATCTGCCGCTGATCTTCGAGCCTTTTTTTACGACGAAGGAGACGGGAAAAGGGACGGGGCTGGGGCTGGCGACGGTCTACGGAATCGTCAAGCAGAATCACGGGCACATCCAGGCCTATAGCGAGCCGGACCAGGGAACGATCTTCCGCATCTATTTTCCGAAGGAGGAAGGCGCGGAGACGGTCCAGCCGTCCAGGGAAGCCGCCGCGATCCGGCGCGGGACGGAGACCGTGCTGCTGGTGGAAGACGAAGCGCACCTGCGGGGATTGGTCGCGGCGCTGCTGGAGGAAGGCGGTTACAAGGTGCTCCTGGCGGAAAGCGGCGCCGTCGCGCTGGCGCTGGTCCAGGACAACAAGGAAGCGATCGATTTGCTGCTCACCGACGTGATCATGCCGGGGATGAGCGGAGTGGAACTCTGCAAGCGCATGCAGGAACTGCGGCCGGGAACGCGCGTGCTGTGCATGTCCGGCTATACCGGGGACCATCTGCACCCCTACGGGCAATTCGAATCCGAGAAAACATTCCTGCAAAAACCCTTCACTAACATCGAGCTGCTGAAAAAACTGCGGGCGATTTTGGACAGCTGATTCCTTCCGAATGGACACCAACCCATAGCGGAGCCGCTGCCGGCGGCATGATGAACATCACCGGGAAGAGTGACGTGCGGCACATCCCTGCCGGGGGAACAATCTAAAATACAGACCAGGACAGCAGCGCGATTGCGCGAGAGGCTGGTATTTGTTGTTCCTTGCAGTGGAACGTGCTTGTCGTGAGGTATGCGCCCGCCTGAAAGGAGACATTCCACACATGCGTAAAGCACTGGCATGCCTGCTGGTTTTTTGTGTTGCGAATCTTCCGCTGCTGGAGGCGGCTTCGGGGCCATCGGCGGCGAGGCCCATGGCCCAGGAGGAAAACTACTCGTACGAGGCGTTTTCCGCGGAACAACTGGACAATCTGCTGGCGCCGATTGCCCTGTATCCCGACCCGCTGCTTTCGCAAGTGCTGGTGGCCGCGACGTTCGTGGATGACGTGGACGAAGCGGCGAGATGGGTACGCGCAAACGGAGTGCGCGGGATCGACGAGCAGCCGTGGGACGTGAGCGTGAGGGCCGTGGCGCACTATCCATCGGTGATCGGAAGGATGGCGGACAGGATTGACTGGACGACCTCGGTGGGGCAGGCCTACGTCAACCAGTCCACGGAAGTGATGATTTCCATTCAACGTCTGCGGCGCATGGCGCACAACGCGGGCAATCTCTTCACCACGCCGCAACAGCAGGTGCTCATCGAAGAGAACTATATCAGCATCGTGCCGTATGATCCGGCGTATCTCTATGTCCCGGTATACGACCCCTACATCTGCTATTACCGGCGGCCGGCGTGGGGATTGGCGATCACGTTCAGCATTGGGTTCCTCATCGGCGCCTGGCTAAATCGCGATTGCGACTGGCATCATCACCGCATCTACTATCACGGATGGCAAGGGAGGGGATGGGTGGAGCGTTCGCGGCCGCACGTGCACCTCAGCGCAATCTACGTGAACCGGCGCTACGAAAACGTGGAGGTCAACCGGCGAATCGTGGACCGGCATGTGATTTTGGGAAACATCAATCGCTACGACTCCGTTCACCGGGACGTGAATTACAACAACATTCGCGCCAACAATGAGCGCATCAATCGCCGGAACCATGTGCGGCCGGCGGAGCAGCCGGCCCGTCCGCCGGTGAACAACCGGATGATCAATCGCAATATTGACACGACCAATCCGCGGCTGGATCAGTACCGCGGCCACGAAGGCGCCAAACGGCCAGAACGGCCTGCGCCAGCGCCGCAACCGCGAGCGCAACCCCAACCGGCACGGCCGGCGCCTCCACCGCCAGCGGCGCGGCCTGCCCCGGCTCCCACGCCGCGGCCCGCACCGCGCGTCTTTGGCCGAGGCGAAGGAAATTTCGATCCGCGAGCGTCCAGCCAGCGGGGCCAGAGCAGCCGGCAACAGATGAGCCAGCCGCGGTCCACCCCCCGAGCGGCGCCGGCACCGCGAGCGCAAAGCAAGCCCGCACCCGCAGCGGGCGGAAGGAGGAAGCCATGAGGCGGACAAGGGCAAGAGCCGGACAAAATGCGGAAAGAGGCAAAACGATGAGCGTAACGACTCCGAGGCTTCCGCTGGCTATCCTCCTGACGCTCACTGCGTGCCTTGCCGTGAGTCTCGCTGCAGGCGCACCGCCGGCGTATGGGCAGACGGTGACGCAGCCGGCTTTCGCCACGCCCGGCGAAGCGATGCAGGCGCTCGTCGCGGCGGTCAAAGCCAAAGATCGCGCCGCACTCGGGGCACTCTTCGGTCCCGAGCACGAACAATTGCTCTCGGGAGACGAGGTCGAGGACAGCAACGATCTAGATGAATTCGCCGAAGCGGTGAGCGAATCGGCGGAGTTGCTGAAGGTGAACGAGGCGAAATACACGGTGGTCGTTGGCCATAAGAATTACCCGATGCCGATTCCCGTCGTGCAAAAGGACGGCAAGTGGGTCTTCGACACGAAGGCTGGCCTGGACGAAGTTCTCAACCGGCGCATCGGAGAAAACGAGCTTTCCGCGATCAATACGTGCCGCGCCTATGCCATAGCGCAGTGGGAGTACTTTACCGAAGGCGATTGGGACCAGGACGGCGTGGCGGAATACGCGCTGAAGATGATCAGCACGCCGGGGGAACACAATGGACTGTATTGGGAAACGGGCGAAGGAGAAAAGCCGAGCCCGCTCGGGAAACTGGTGGCGGCCGCGCGCGAGGAGGGGTATGGGCCAAAAACGGGCAAGACCATCCGGCCTGCCGCGGATAAGGAAGCTCCGGCGCACCCACGCGTTCCCTTCCGCGGCTATTACTTCAAGATTCTGAAGGGCCAGGGGCCGCACGCGCCCGGAGGGAAATACAGCTACGTCATCAACGGCAACATGATTGCGGGCTACGCGCTGGTTGCTTATCCGGACAAGTGGGGCAATGCCGGGGTGATGACCTTCCTGATCAACCAGCAGGGCCGCGTGTATCAGAAAAATCTTGGAGCGGATACTGCAAAGATCGCCGCAAGCCTGACGGAATACGACCCCGATCCCACATGGAAACTCGCCGACGCTCAGCCCTAGGCGCAGCAGAGGCGTTGGACGCAGCAAGATCGAGCGAGCGTGCCGGGACTTTTTACACCCGGCACGCTTTTTCTTTGCCCTCGCAGCGGAAATACATTTCGCAAAGGAGAAAAGGCCGGCGGCGCGGATTGACAGCGCCGTGAAGCTTGTATAGCGTAGCGCGCATGCACATTGAGAATGAAAAAACCTTCGCCGGCGCTTCCGCCGGGGAGGGAGTGGCGATCGAGCGGGCTGGGGACGTCCTGACGTTTACTTTGGACAATGCCGAGAGGGGCAACGAGGTGACGGGGAGGATGTTCGAGGCCATGCTGGCGGAGCTGCGCGCAGAAGCGGCGGAGCCGCGGGCGCGGGTGCTGCGCATCCGGGCGCGGGGCAAGGTATTCTGCACGGGGCGGGAACGGGCGGGGCGCGATGCGGAGGCGATTCGCAGCGAATCGGCGCGGCTCGTCGAATTCAAGAGGGCGTTGCGGGTTTCGCCGCTGATCAGCGTGGCGGAGGTGCAGGGGGACGCGTTCGGATTTGGATTTGGGCTGGCGATTGTGTGCGATTTCGTGCTGGTGGCGGAGGAGGCTTCGCTGGGATTTCCGGAGATGCGTTCGGGGCTGGCGCCGGCGGCGATCATGGCTTATCTGGGGGAATACGCGCTGCCGCGGTTCGCGTTTCCGCTGGTTTTATTCGGCGATCCCATCGGGCCGCAGCGGGCCATGCAGTTCGGGCTGATTTCGCAGGTGTGCGCGGCGGGGCGGCTGGCGGCCGAGGCGGACGCGCTGGTGGAGCGCATTCTGCGGCTGGATGCGGGGGCTTGCCGGAAATGCAAGGAATTTTTCCTGAGCGCGCAGCAGAATTCGTTCGAGCAAAACTGCCAGCGGGCCGTGGAAGCGCTGACGGCGGGCAGCTTGGCCGTGCTGGGCAGGCCGAAATGAGCGGCTCTTGACGGTCAACGCAGGGGCCCGGCTGGACCGGCTGCCCGTTGGCCCCTTCCACCGGCGCATCCTGATGCTGATCGGGCTGGGAATGTTTTTCGACGGCTTCGACGTGTACGTGGCGGCCACCGTTCTGGGGGCGACGCTGCGGAGCGGATTTTCGACGCTGGGACAGAACGCGCAGTTTGTCTCGGTGACTTTCGCGGGAATGATGCTGGGATCGGTTCTGACGGGTTTTCTGGGAGACCGCTACGGGAGGCGGTTCACCTACCAGGCGAATCTGGCGGTATTTGGAGTGACCTCGATAGCCTCGGCCTTCGCGCCGACGATGACCGTGCTGATCGTGCTGCGCGGGCTGATGGGAGTGGGGCTGGGGGCGGAGCTGGTGGCCGGGTACACGATGATGGCGGAATTTGTCCCGCCGCGCGTGCGCGGGCGGTGGACAGGGACGCTTTCGGTCCTCGTGGTGTCCAGCCTGCCTATTGCCGCGCTGCTGAGTACGCTGATCATTCCGCGCTTCGGCTGGCGGACCATGTTCGTGATCGGCGGAGCGGGTGCGCTGCTGGTCTGGTATGTGCGCAAGGCCCTGCCGGAATCGCCGCGCTGGCTGGAATCGATCGGGAAGGCGGAGGAAGCGGAAGCCGCGATGCAGCGGATCGAGCGGGAGGCCGCGCTCGATCCCGCTTCCCTTCCGCCACCGGCGCCTTTCCGGCCGGCGCCGCCCACGCGCAGCGCCGCGGCCCTGCTGAGCCCGCTGCTGTTGCCGCGCATGATGGTGGGGGCGGTTGCGCTGATCGTGGCCAACACGCTGATCTACGGTCTGGTCACCTGGCTGCCGACCTTTTTTGTGCAGGAAGGGCGAAGCATCGCGCGGTCGTTCGGCTATTCCTTCCTGATGTCCGTGGGCGCTCCGGTCGGTTCGGCGATTGGGGCGCTGACCGCGGACCGTTGGGGCCGCAAGCCGATGATCACCGGGGCTTCGCTGGCGACTATCCTGCTCAGCGCAATCTATCCGTTCATCCGGGAACCGGTCCCGCTGCTGTTCACGGGATTTTTATTGATCATCGCCATTTATGTGCAGGTGACGCTGCTCTTTGCAATTTACATCCCGGAGCTGTTCCCCACGGATGTGCGCATGCGGGCGGTGGGAATCTGTAACACGTTCGGGAGGGGCGCGACGATTCTGACGCCGTTTCTAGTGGTCGCGCTGTTCCGGGCCTACGGGGTCGGGGGAGTCACCAGCCTGATGATCGGGCTCCTGATCGTGCAGATCGTGGTGGTGCTGGCGTTCGGAGTGGAACCGAAGAGACTGCGGCTGGAGGAAGTGGAAGCGGAGGCGGGCGGGAGCGGGAGCTAAAGAGGCTTGACGATGCCCATGTGGGCGGCGGCGACGCTGTCGCGGTTGGTGTTCTTGACCAGATACATGGCTTCGTCGGCGAGATGCATGACGCCTTCCTTGGTGCGGGAATCCTGGGGATAGGCGGCCACGCCGATGCTGGCGGTGATTTTGATGTTCTTGTCGTCCTTGGTGAGCCAGGAGGTTTCGCGGATCAGCTTGTGCAGACGCTGGGCCACGTGCAGGGCGTTGTCCTTGGAGGTTTGCGGGAGGAGGATGACGAACTCATCGCCGCCGTAGCGGAAGGCGAAGTCAATGAGGCGGCAGTGATTCTTGAGGGCGTCGCCGATTTCGCCGAGGAGCTTGGAGCCGGTGAGGTGGCCGTGAGTGTCGTTGACCTGCTTGAAGTGATCGAGGTCGAGGAAGACGAGAGAAAATTCGTAGTTGTAACGGCGGGAGCGGTAGATTTCGGTTTCCAGGATGACGGCCATGTGCCGGGCGTTGTAGAGGCTGGTGCAGTCGTCGGTGATGGTGAGTTCGTGGATGCGCTTGACGTGGCGGGCGTTCTCGATGGCGATGGCGGCGAAGTCGGCCAGAGCTTCGAGGAGCTTGAGGTCGCGGTCCTGGAAGCCTTCGCCCTCGAAGCAGTTGATGAGCTCGATGACGCCGAGGCAGGTGTCGCGGAACTTGACCGGGACGGCGACGATGGAGCGAGTTTCCATCTTGGTTTTTTCGTCGACTTGGGCGAAGAAGCGGGTGTCCTTGGAAACGTCGGGGACGATCACGGCTTCGCCGTGCTGAGCGACCCAACCGGCAATGCCCTGGCCCATTTTGACGCGCACGTCCTTGAGGGACTGGGAAGCCTTGCCGATGGCCAGCTCGAAATAGAGTTCCTGCTTGGCTTCGTCGAGGAGCAGCAGGGACCAGTTGTCCGGGCGGAGAAACTGGTCAATTTTTTCCATGATGGTGCTGAGAACCTGGTCGAGCTGGAGGGAGGAGGTGAGGGCCTTGCCCAACTCCTGGAAAATGGCGACCTGGCCGGCTTCGCGCTTCTCCGGCGTGGCCGAGGGATTGCGGCGGCGCTCGACATCCGGAAACTGCTGTTTTACTTCTTCCACGTCGTCCAGAACCTGTCCCCGTTGAATTTGAAGCCGCGCGGCTACACCACGCTCTTCGGCCGTAATGCCGGCCGGAACCTGCGCTTTCTTTGGCCAGTATAGGCAGGCCAGCAGTCCCGGCGCAATGAACACATCGTACTATGTTGCCTGACCAGCATGGCCTTCCGCAATTTGGCCATTTTGCGGAAAAAACAAGTCAAAACAGGCGGGAAGACCTTGTGCAGCGGGAGCGCCCGGCGTAGAGTACTGCCGGAAGAGAAAGCAAAAAGGAGGTCTCGTCTTGAGGCTGACGGCCGGAATCGATTCCGTGGCAAAACGAGCGGTCTCTTGCCTGGGAACATCTTTTTTCATCGCCGCTCTCGCGGCGGCGGGACAGAGCGCTGCCAGCAAACCGGGAACGTGGTCGGGCATCCTGGTGTCCAGCGGCTGCAACCCGGACGAAGCGTTCGCGGAGTCGCCCGAGTGCATGAAGGATGTGCCGGGAGCGAAGCTGGCGCTCTATGACGACACCAACCGGGTGATGTACGGGCTGGAGCCGCAGGATAAAGTGGCGGCGCATCTGGGCGACACGGTGACGGTGCACGGAACGATCGATGACGATGCGACGATTCAGCTGACTTCCATCGGGCCGATGTCCATCGGGCTGGCGATAGGAGAGAAGGCGCCGGCGTTTTCCCTGCGCGACCAGTTCGGACGGGAGCAGACGCTGGAGAGTTTGCAGGGAGCGAACGGCACGGTGCTGCTGTTTTTCCGTTCGGCGGACTGGTGACCGTTCTGCAAAGGGCAGCTGGTCCAGCTGCAGAGCGCAACAGCACGATTCGAAAAGCAAGGGGTCAAGCTGGCGGCGATCAGTTATGACTCGGAAGAGATCCTGAAATTTTTCACCGACCGCCACAAGATCGAATACCCCATGCTGGCCGACGCCGGATCGAAAACCATCCGTGCGTATGGAGTCTACAATCACGAAGCCACGGGAATGCAGAAGGGCTTTGCCCGGCCGGGGTATTATTTTATTGACCGCAACGGGATCATCCGGGAAAAGTTCTTCGAGGCGCGATACCGGGAGCGGCTGACCGGGAACAGCATTATTGCGAAGCTATTTCCGGAATTGGGGCAGGAAGTGACCGATACGGTGGAAGCGCCGCATCTGCAAGTGGCTCTCGAACAATCCGACCGCACCGGCGTTCCCGGCACGCGCGTTACGTTCTCCGCCGTGGTGCGGCTGCCCGCGGACGTGCACGTCTATGCGCCGGGGGTGCACGGGTACAAGCCCGTACAACTGGTGATGGAAGCGGTCCCGCAACTGGAGCTGAAGCCGGCGGTTTATCCGGCGTCCAGGACGATCTATTTGCCGGCGATCAAGGAGAGCGTGCCGGTCTTCGAGGGGACGTTCCGCATCAGCATGGACGTACGAGTCAGCTCCTCTTCGGAATTCTGGGGTTCGCTGGGGAAAGACGGAAAAGTATTCACGATTGCGGGGAAGCTGGAGTATCAGGCCTGCGACAAGAGCATCTGCTATCTGCCCGCGTCGGTCCCGGTGAAATGGCAGTTGCAAGTGTCTGCGCTGGACCGGACGCGCGCGCCGATAAATATACGGCACAAGTAGGCGGGGGGGGGCAGCACGGATGGTCCGCTGGTTCGGCCATTCGACTTACCGGGAGTTGTATAATGACTTCGCGCGCCCGTAGCTCAATTGGATAGAGCATCTGGCTTCGAACCAGAGGGTTGGGAGTTCGAGTCTCTCCGGGCGCGCCAGCCGCATTTTTTCCGAGAAGAAGTAATTTCCAGGTCCGTGCCCGCGAGGTGGGTAACTTCAGGGGGGTATTGTTGTTCTCCCCGCTCCGGGTTTGACACGATGTTTGCGCCCGCCTATAGTGCAATCGCGGGGCCATAAAGCAGCGCTGCGCGAGTGAGCGCGGCCGGCTCCCGGCGGATTCCAGAGATGGCCAAGGGAAATTTCGGCGAGCGGTTGCGGCGGGAACGAGAGCTGCGCGAGGTCTCTCTCGATGAGATTTCCGTGGCCACGAAGATTTCCGGGCGCTACCTGAACGCGCTGGAGAACGAGGAGTGGAGCAAGCTGCCCGGAGGAGTATTCACGCGCGGGTTTGTGCGCAGCATCGGGCGCTACCTGGGGCTGGACGAGGAAAGCCTGCTGGGAGATTACGACCTGGCGCGCAGCCGGATGCCCGAGCGCATGGCCCCGCCGCCGTTCGAGCCGCTGCCGTGGCAGCCGCCGCGCTGGGTGCCGCCGGTGGCCGGAGCGATCATTTTTCTGCTGCTGGTGGCGGGCCTGATCTACGGCTGGATGCGGATTTATGTGCGCCATAAGACGCCGGTGAACGCGGTAGCGGCCGTGGTGCGCTCGCCGGAACCGGCGGCCAGCGAGCCCCCGCCAGGCAGTTCCGCGCCTAATTCCGTACAAAGTTCCGTGCAAAGTTCCCCGGCGGCCACGCCCGCACCGGCAGCGACGACGACCACCGCAGCGCCGCCGGAGAGCACGCCTACAGCCCGGCCGGCCGCCGCAATACCAGCGGCGGCGCAGAAGGATCAGCCCGACTTCGCCGAGGCGCAAGAGCCGCTGAAACTGACCGTATCCACGAGCGCGGCGACGCGCGTGCGCATCACGGCGGACGGCAACGTAAAATTCGACGCGCGGATGCCCGCGGGAGAAAACCTGAGCTTCACGGCGAAAACCGAATTTGTGGTGAGCGCGCAGGACTCCAGCGCGGTGTTGCTGGATTTGAACGGCCAGGCCATGCCGCCCATCGGCGCGCCCGGCTCCTCGGGTACAATCAAGCTAGGCAGGAAGAATCTCAGGCGGACATCCCATGGAACCTCTCAGCGCTGAACTACTCGAGCAGTTGCGGCGGGGGCTGGGCACCCGGGAACGAAAACTGGCCATCTGCAGCGGTTCGCTGCACTTGGAGCCGGCCGACCGCGCCGTGATCCTGCTGGCGTTTTCCGCCGATGAAGACACCATGATCGCCGAGCACGCGCAGCAGGCCCTGATCAGCGAGCCGGCGGAATCGTTTCTGCAGGCCATCCAGAAGGAAAATACGCCGGTGACGCTGCTGCACTACTCCGCCCGGAACTATGCCGACAAGCCGGGCATCGCCGACGCCCTGGCCCGCAACAAGAATTGTCCCGCGGAAGAGCTTATTCCCGTCGTCCCGCATCTTTCCGCCGCCGGCGTGAAATTTCTGATGGATGAACTGGACCGGGTAAGCGCCTCGCACACGCTGGCCAACGTCCTGGAACATTCGCCCGTGGCGACGCTCGAGCAGAAGCGCCTGCTGGAGGAGATGCGCGGGACCGGAGTGGACGAGGCGGCGCTGCTCGAAGGAGTGGCCGCGGTCGAGCCGGACAAACACAAACAGAAGACGCTGCTGGAGCGGCTGTCGAAGATGACCGTGTCGCAGCGCGTGCAATTGGCCTTGAAGGGCGGAGCGGGCGAGCGGCGCACGCTGATCCGGGATTCCAACAAGGTGGTGCAGCGCGCGGTCTTGCAGTCGCCGCGGCTGACCGACCGCGAGGTGGAATCCTTTTCCGCCATGACCAGCCTGACCGATGAGATTCTGCGGCTGATCGCCAATAACCGCACGTTCCGCAAGAACTATGGGGTGATCAAGAGCCTGGTGAACAATCCCAAGACTCCGCTGGACGTCACCATGCACATGCTGCCGATGCTCAATCCCATGGACCTCAAGATGCTGACCACCAACAAGAACGTTCCGGAGACGCTGCGCAGCACGGCGCTCAAGATGATTCGCCAGCGCCGGAGCGCGTCGGGTGGCGATTGAGCACGCGCAAAATCCAGACCAACGGACGGCCATCATGAACCCATCAAGAACGGCAGTTCATCGGGAATTGTTCCTTGCCGCGGCGCTGCTTGCGCTCGGCGCAGTGGCACTGGCTTTCTTCCCTTCTTCCGGCAGCGGCGCTCCGCAGGTTGCGCCCGCCGACCCGTGGAGCGCCGCGCAGGCGCTGGAACCGGCGGCGCTGGCGCGCGAGCTGAGCGGCGGCAAAGAAGCGGATCACCCCACGATTCTGTGTGTGGGCTTCCACGCGCTCTATCAGGGCGGACACATTCCCGGAGCGCTGTATTTCGGCGAAGCTCGCTCGGAACAGGGCCTGGCGGAGATCAAGAAGTGGGCGGAGAAGCAGCCGCGTTCGGCGAATCTGGTGATTTACTGCGGCTGCTGCCCGCTTTCGCGCTGCCCCAACATCCGCCCGGCGGCGGCCGCGCTGCGGGAGATGGGTTTTACGCGGCTGCGCGTGCTGATTCTGCCCAACGATTTGGCCACCGACTGGATCGATAAAAACTATCCCACGCAAAAAGGTTCGTAAGCGAAAACAGAGGGACGCCGCTCGCGTGCCGCGCCCCTCCCTGTTTCGTCCGTGGACTGCAAAGACTGCTACGGGTTATTCGCCGAGGTGTTTCTTCAGCAGGGTCACGAGTTTTTCGTCGTCCACGGGCTTGGTCAGGAAGTCGGTGCAGCCGGCGGCGCGGCCTTCGTCGGCGATGTCCTTTTCGCCCCGAGAGGTAAGCAGGATAACGGGAATGCGCTTGGTTTCCGGCTGCTGCTTGAGAATGCGGCAGGCTTCGATGCCGGTCATGCGGGGCATGATGACGTCCATGAGAATCAGGTCGGGCTTTTCCCGCGTGGCCGTATCCACGCCTTCCTTGCCATCACAGGCGCTGATCAGCGTGTAATTGGGCTTGGAGCTGAAAATCATGCGGCTGGTGAGACGAGCCGTCGAGGAATCGTCCACGAGCAGAATCTTTTTGGCCATTCTATGAACCTTCCCGTATGAAATGCTGCGCACCGAACAGCTTTCCCTGGCCCGCGATGCGCGATGAATGCGCTATCAATACGCTACAAGAAAACGGAAGAACGGATAAGACGCCACACTTCCAATGGGGATGAGTGCAATCCGCATACCAACTGAAGAACTCTGCGGCGCATGCCGCGAATTTCTTCAATGTATTGTATTCTAACGAGTTAGTATTATCTTCAAGAAGGCTTTGCTCGCGCGAATAACCAATTCCGTCGCATATCTAGGACAAAAAGACATACGGGCGTCTCACCTTGAGACTAACTGAGATGCGGGTTTCTGTTCACCCCGGGCTTGCGCCGCGCGGTATTCCCATCGGCAGAGCCATCCGCGAGAAAGAATGCTAGACTTGAGCCAGCCGGCGCTGCCTTCCCCTCCTGCCGGCGCAGGGTACGATCATGCGTAAAAAAAAGACGGTTCGGAAGAGTCCGAAGAAGAGTGCGCAGCGCCGGAAGCAGGGGCGCAAGCGGAAAGCGGCAACGGGCAAAAGCGCCGCCGCGGAAATTTTCCAGGTCCTGCCCCAGGGAATGGGTCCGCGGTCGGCGGGGCAGTCCGGAGACATCCAGGGTCTGTCCGGGGTGCAATCGGCCAACTCGGAAAGCGTCGTGGAACTGGTGGAAGAAGGGCAGGACTACGAAGCGGAAGTGGTGAGCGGAGTGGAAAACGCTCCGGACGCGGATGCGGTGGAGAGGCTGGCGGAGGAGATTGCGGGCGAGGAAGCGGCGGAAGAGCAATCGGCGGGAAGCGGCGGAGAAGTCAGCGGGGAAGCAGGTGGACGAGCTGCAGTCCGTCCACGCGTGCGCGTGCGACGGTCAGGCCCCAGTGGAGATGCGGGCCGGTGACGCGGCCTGTGGCGCCGACTTTGCCGAGTTCGGCGCCGGCTTCGAGGAGATCGCCGGGATCGACGGCGATGCTTTCCAAGTGGCCGTAAAACGTATAAACGCCCAAGCCATGATCGAGCACGACGGTGTTGCCGGAGAAGAAGAGTTCTTCGGCGAGGACCACGCGGCCGCGCTGCGCGGCATGCACGGGGGTACCGCTGGCGGCCGGGAAATCCACGCCGCTGTGCGGGGAGCCGGGATTGCCGTTGAGGATGCGGCGGCGGCCGAAATTTCCGCCGGTGGTGACGCCGTCGAGAGGAATGCGAAAGCCGCCCTGCCACAAGCGCTCGGGCGTGACGCCGTCAAAAATGGCGCGCAGGCGATCGCGCTCTTTCAATGCGCGATTGATCTGCTCGGCGCTGGGCGCGGTGAATTTCTTGTCAATGGTCAGGCGCTCGGTGGCGAAGCGGCCGGCCTTTATCCGCACAAGCACACGGCAGCTTGCCGCCGCGCCGTACTGCGTTCGGGCGGTGAGCGTGAAGGCATAAGTTCCCGGCGGCCTCTCGAGATCCACACCAAGCAGAGCGCGGCGCACATCGGCCGGACCATCCTCGCGCCAGAAAGTTACGGCGCGCCCGCCCCACACGCCCTCCAGCCTAGCCAGCGGCCGAGCGCCGCGTAGTTCGGCGAGCAGCAGGCTGCCCTGGGTGGATTCCGGAGCGCTCAGGCGCAGATCGAGTCCCGGGGAACAGCGGATTTCAGGGCCGGCCAGAGACGGCCAGGACAGAGCCAAAAGCAAGGGGCAGAGGGTGGCAATGGCCCGGAAAAATCGTGCTGCGGGATTGCGAAAAGGAATTTCGGATGGCATATGGCCGTGGCGCGCTCCCGCATCACTATACGACAGCGCCAATCGCCGGCGGACAGGGCAATTGCCTGGCCGTGGCGCATCGTGCAACCTGTTCGTCGCGCCGCTTCCCTACTTCCCTGCTTCCTTCAGGGACGCGGCCACTTTCACGCCATATTCGCGGGCTTTGGCGATGACCTCGCGCTCCTTGATCGTAAGGACGCGGCCGTATTGCAGGACGACGCGGCCGGCGATGACCACGGTTTCGACGTTGCTGGACTTGAGCGCGTAGACGATCTGCGAGTAGACGTCGTAGAGCGGAACGGCGTTGGGGGAGTCCAGGCCAAGAATGACGAAATCGGCTTTCTTGCCGGCTTCGAGCGAGCCGATCTCCTTTTCCATGTGCAGGGCGCGCGCGCCTTCGATGGTGGCCATTTCGAGAGCGGCTTTGGCGCCGAGCGCGCGCGGGTCCATTTTCGAAATTTTCTGGAGCTTGGCGGCGAGGTCCATCTCTTCCATGAGGTCGAAATCGTTGTTGCTGCCGGCGGGGCCGTCGGTGCCCAGGCCGACGCGCACGCCCGCGGCGCGCATTTCCGGCACGGGGGAGACGCCGCTGGCCAGCATCATGTTGCTGCCGGGATTGTGGGAGCAGCCCACCTGGTGCGCGGCGAGGATTTTGCGGTCGGCTTCGTCCACCCAGATGCAGTGCGCGGCGAGAACGTCCGGGCCGAGCAAGCCGATGCGTTCGAGATAGGCAACCGGAGTCGCGCCGTTTTTCTCGATGCTGTCGTCGAGTTCCTTCTTCGTTTCGGCGACGTGGATGAGGATGGGGGCATGGTATTTGCGGGCCAGCGCGGCGGCATCGCGGAGAGATTGCTCTGAATTGGTGTAGATGGCGTGAGGCGCCACGGCGGCGTGGATGAGCGGGTCGCCCTGCCAGCGCTTGAGGAAGGCTTCGGCGCCGGCCAGCGTTTCGGCATGAGTCTTGAAATCCGGCGCGGGGAAATCGATGAAGGTTTCTCCGAGCATGCCGCGCATGCCGGCGGCCTTGGTCTCTTCGGCGATTGCGTCCTCGAAATAGTACATGTCGGCAAAGGTGGTGGTGCCGCTGCGGAGCATTTCCATGATGGCCAGGCGCGTGCCCCAGCGCACGAATTGCTCGTCCACGTTCTTGGCTTCAGCGGGAAAGATGTAATGGGTGAGCCAGTCCTGCAGGGTGACGTCGTCCTTGAGGCCGCGCAGGAGGGTCATGGGGACGTGGGTGTGGGCGTTGATGAGGCCGGGCAGAACGAGTTTGCCGCGGGCGTCCAGGCGGTGCACGGTGAAATATTTCGCTTCGATTTCGGCGCGCGGGCCGATAGCCACAATCGAATCGCCGCGCACGGCCATCGCGCCGTCTTCGAGCAGGCGGCGGCCCGCGTCCATGGTGACGATGGTTCCGCCGGAGATGAGGAGGTCCACGCGCTCTTTGCGCGGAGCGGGCGCGGGGGTGGCCGCCGCTGGTTTTCTCGGAGGCAGCGGGAAGGGATGCGGCGCCGGCTGCTGGGCGCTTGCGGCGGCAGCGCACAGAATCAGAACAAGAATCGCGGAAATAGATTTGCTCATGGCGTCCCTCTCGTCACAATACACACCACAATAAATGAACTTCCAGAGGGCTACAAGTTGGATGCGTCGAAGGGCTTGGGAAACAGCGCGCTCATGCGGTGCACCTCGACGGCGCCCGCGAGGTTGGCGATGACCACGGGCACGTCGCCGCAGAATTCCCAGATCAACTGGCGGCAGGCGCCGCAGGGCGGAGTGAGCTTTTCCGCGGCGGTGATGATGGCGATGGCCTCGAAGCCGCGTTCGCCTTCGGAGATGGCTTTGAAGATGGCCACGCGTTCGGCGCAGAGGGTGAGGCCATAGGTGGAGTTTTCCACGTTGCAGCCGCCGAAGATGCGGCCGGAGGAGGAGCGCAGGGCGGCGCCCACGCGAAAATTGGAGTAGGGGGCATAGGCATTTTCGCGGGCGGCTCGCGCGGCGGCGATGAGAGAGTCGTATTCGCTCATTTTACAGACTCCACGATTTTGGGAATCAGCGCGCGGAGCAGGCTGGTGAATTGACCGCGAACGCGCTCGCCGGTTTCCAGAACTTCGATGTGATTGATGGGCTGGTCCAGAATGCCCGCGGCCATATTCGTGACGCAGGAAATCCCCAGCACACGGATGCCGCAGTGGCGCGCGACGAGAACTTCCGGGACGGTGGACATGCCCACGAGGTCCGCTCCCAGCGTGCGGAAGGCGCGAATCTCGGCGGGCGTTTCGTAGTTGGGACCGGAGAGCGCGAGATAAATGCCTTCATCGAGGGTGATATTCAAACGCTTCGCTTCGGCGGCGGCGAAGCGGCGGAACTCCGGGTCATAGGCGTGGGTGACGTCGGGAAAGCGCGGACCGAAGCGCTCGTCGTTGGGGCCGAGCAGCGGATTGACGCCCTGCAGGTTGACGTGGTCCTTGATGGCCACCAGCGCGCCCTGCGCGTAGCCGGTGTTCACGCCGCCGGCGGCGTTGGTGAGGATGACGGCGCGAATGCCCATGCGGGCAAAGACGCGCACGGGGAAAATAACTTCCTGCGGCGAATAGCCTTCGTAGAGATGCACGCGGCCCTGCATACCGGCGACGGCGACGCCGTCCACTGTGCCGAGAACAAGCTTTCCGGCGTGGCCGATGGCGGTGGAGCGCGGGAAATGAGGAATCTTCGCGTAGGGAATTTTTAACGGGCGCTGGAAATCATCGGCAAAAGCGCCCAGGCCGGAGCCGAGGACCAGGGCGATTTTCGGGCGCAGCTTGGTTTTCGAAAGGATGAATTTCGCGGCGCGTTCGGCGCGGCGGAATTCGGCCGACGGCGGGGATTGTTTCAAGCTCACAGCAGCATCCCCACGATGGCGGCGGAGAGGAGATTGGCCATGGTGCCGGCGAGCATGGCGCGCACGCCGAAGCGGGCCAACTGGCCGCGCTGGCCGGGAGCGAGAGCGCCGATGCCGCCGATCTGAATGCCGATGGAGCTGAAATTGGCGAAGCCGCAGAGGGCGAAGGTGGCGATGGTGAAGGAGCGCGGGTCCAGCGCGGCGTGCATGCCGCCGAGTTCCTTGAAGGCCACCAGCTCGTTCATGACCATGCGAATGCCCAGGAGATTGCCGATGTTGGTGCAGTCATGCCAGGGAATGCCGATGATCCAGGCCACGGGAGCAAAGACCCAGCCGAAGATCTGCTGCAGGCTGGTGGGAAACCAGGCGATGCCGCGCGCGGCCAGCCAGCTGTGCGCGCCGCCGAAAAGATAATTCACCAGAGCGAGCATGGCCAGGAAGGAGATGAGCATGGCGGCGACGTTGATGGCCAGATGCAGGCCGTCGCTGGTGCCGCGGGAAAGCGCGCCGAGGAAATTGGGCTCTTTTTCCATTTCCGGCATTTGCACTTTTCCGGAGGTGAGCGCCGTCTCCGTCTCCGGCACGAGCATCTTGGACATCAGCAGCGTGCCGGGAGCGGTCATGATGACGGCGGAGAGCAGATGCTTGGGTTCGACGCCGAAGCTGATATAGGCGGCCATGATGCCGCCGGAGACGTGGGCCATGCCGCTGGTCATCACGCACATGAGTTCGGATTTGGTGAGCTTTTCGAGGAAGGGGCGGATCGTCAGCGGGGCTTCGGTCTGGCCCATGAAGATGCTGGCGGCCACGTTGAGCGATTCGGCGCCGCTCGCGCCCATGACGCGGAACATGACCCAGGCGGCGGCGCGAATCAGCAACTGCATCACGCCGATGTGGTAGAGCAGCGCGAAAAAAGCCGCGATAAATATGATCGTGGGCATGACCTGAAACGCGAAAATAAAACCCGCGGAGGAGCCGCGCTCGCCCAGCGACCCAAACACGAAACTGGTGCCCACGTAGGAAAAACTCAGCAGCTTGTTCACCGCGCTGCCGGCCAGCTGAAACAACATCCGGCCGTATTCGAATTTCAGCACGAACACCGCGAAGGTGAACTGCAAGCCCACGCCCCAGGCCACGGTCTTCAGCCGGATGGACTTGCGGTCCGTCGAGAAGAGCCAGGCCGCCCCCAGGATTACCGCCATGCCCAACAATCCTACAAATCGTCCCATCGCACTCCCCTTTTGTTACGATTTTTCGCCGATCCGCTTTTTTACCAGCTTGGGAATTTCCGCGGGAGGCTGCGCGCCGATCTCGCAGCATTCCGCGAGCAAAGCCTGGGCCGCGGCCAGGCGGCTCTCGTCATTGTAATGGACGGTGACCAGCGTTTCGCCCGCCGCCACGCGGTCGCCGATGCGCTTGTGGAATTCGAGCGCCACGGCGTGGTCAATCGAATCTTCTTTTTTCTCGCGCCCGCCGCCCAGTATGGCCAGGGCGGTGCCGAACTGCTCGCAGCGCGTGGAAACGAGATAGCCGGCCGCCGGGCTGGTAATTTCCGTGCGGAGCTTGGCCTGCGGCAGGCGGTCCGGCTCGTCCACCACGCGCGGGTCGCCGCCCTGCAGGCGGATGCAATCGCGGAATTTGTCGCGGGCCTTGCCGCTCGAAATCAGCGATTCGGCCAGGCGGCGTCCCTCCTCCACGGAGGCGGTGCGTTCGCCGAGCAAAAACATCCAGGCGGAAAGCTCGATGCTCAGCACGCGCAGGTCGGCGGCGCCGCGGCCATTCAACACCTCGATGGACTCGAAGACCTCGACGGAATGGCCCGCCCAGCGCCCCAGCGGCTGGTTCATGTCGGTGATGAGCGCGACGACGCGCTTGCCCATGCGCCGCCCGGTGTCCACCATCAACTCGGCGAGGCGCTCGGAATCCTCTTCCTTCTTCATGAAGGCGCCCGAACCGGTCTTGACGTCGAGCACCAGCGCGTCAATGCCTTCGGCCAGTTTTTTGCTCATGATCGAGCCGCAGATGAGGCCGAGATTTTCGACGGTGGCGGTGACGTCGCGCAGGGCGTAAATTTTTTTATCGGCCGGCGCGATCTCGCGGGTCTGGCCGATCAGGGCCATGCCGCACTCCTTGAGGACGCGGCGGAAATCGGCGAGCGAGAGATTGACGTTGAAGCCGGGGATGGATTCGAGCTTGTCCAGCGTTCCGCCGGTGTGGCCCAGGCCGCGCCCGCTGATCATGGGAACGTAGAGGCCGCCGGCGGCGACGATGGGGGCCAGAATGAGCGAAGTCTTGTCGCCGATGCCCCCGGTCGAATGCTTGTCCACTTTTTTGGCGGGCAGTTCGGAGAAGTCCACCACTTCGCCGGAATGCAGCATGGCCTCGGTGAGCGCGGCGGCTTCGGCGCGGGAGAGCCCGCGCAGCCAGGCGGCCATGAGCCAGGCGGACATCTGGTAATCGGGGATGTCCCCGCGGGTATAGCCGGCGATGAGGAAATCAATCTCCTCGCGGGAGTGTTCTCCGGAATCGCGTTTCTTGCGGATCAGGTCAACGGCGCGCATAAAAAGGAAAGCAACGTTGGGGGAGAGTAGCATTGAGCGGGGCGAGCGTCAACGCTTGCGGAAATCGAGTGCCGAAAGCGGCCGGGAAGGGCGGTTTTCCGGGCTGGAAAACCGCCCTCCGGCGCGGCTTCCCTTTTCATCTCCAAATGCTAAAATGCCGCTGCGCTCCCGGAGCGAAGGAAAAGGAGAAATCATGATGAACATCACGGCGGCCCCCAACGGAAAAGGAGTGACGCGGCGGGAATTTCTGGTCAAGGGCGGCGCGCTGGGAGCGGCCGTGGCGCTTTCGGGAATGATGCCGCTGCGGGCGGCGCTGGCCGCGGACGCGCGGGTAGCACAGACTCCGCTGGTAGACAAGGGCTTCGCGGCGGTGCGCAAGATCGGCGAAGGGCTCTACGCCACGATTTCCGACGAGTCCAAGGGAATCCAGACCATGTGCAACGGCGGGTTCCTGGCCGGCAAGGACGCCGCGCTGCTGATCGAGGGCTACGTCACCACGGCGGGCGCCGCGTTCCAATACGATGCCTTGCGCCTGGCCAGCCAAGTGCCGGTGAAGGCGGCGCTCAATACCCACTATCACTTCGACCATTCGCTGGGCAACGCCGTCTACGGGGCCAAGGATATTCCTGTGTGGGCGCACGCCAAGGTCGCCAGCCGCATGGCGGAAAGCTACTTGCCGATTCAGGGATTGCCCCGGGCGGCGATGATGGGAGCAGTGGAGAAGCAGGCGAAAGAGACGGCGTCGGAGACCGTGCGCCAGCATTTGCAGGGCGATTTGGGAATGATGGGAGCGGTCTATGATCTGGTCAACGCGACCGTGCTGTCCATGCCCAACCATCCGCTGGACCCGGAAAAACTGCCGCTGAAGGTGGATCTGGGCGGATTGGAAGCCATCCTGGAACATTTTCCCGGGCATTCCGGCACGGACATCATCGTGCGCGTTCCCGCGCAGAACGTGGTCTATGCCGGCGACCTGATCTTCAACACCGTGTATCCGGTCTGCTTTGACGCGCAGGCGACGATGAGCGGCTGGCGCGCCACGCTGAAAACCTTGGCCTCCTGGGACAAAGACACGCTGTTCGTGCCGGGCCACGGGCCCATCTGCGGGCAGGAGGGCGTGCGAAATCTGCGCGAAGTCTTCGACGACCTGGCCGAGCAGGCCGAAAAACTGCACAAGGCCGGGGTTCCCCGGGCGGAGGCGGAGCATCGCTACGTGGTCCCGGAAAAGCTCAAGGGCCTGACGATTTACGCGTGGGGCTTCACCATCGGCCCGGCCATCGCCAAGCTCTACGAGGAACTCGATAACGGCAAGCACTGAGCCGCAACGCAGAAAAATTCTTCGCGACCCGGGATGGAGAAATGATCACCACCGCCGAAGAGGCGCTGCACCTGCTTTCCGCGTGGCACGCCGAAAAGCGCCTGATTCATTGCTGGTGCGGCTCGGCCGACGCCACGTTTCAAGTGATTGGCTGGATCGCCGACGTTTCGCCGAAGTCGGTCTCGGTGCGCGCGGGCAAGGTGCCTGATCCTCCCGCGGGTTATTTTGACGCCTGCATCTCGCTCGAAGGGGCCCGCATCGAGTACCTGGAAGGGCGGGACGCGCGGGATGCGCAGATTGAAGAGATGGTTTCGCAGACCTACGATTCCGTGCTGATGATCAACACGCCCAGCGGACGCTCGTTCGGTCTGGGGCTGATGCGCCCGCAGCAGCCCTGAAGCAGGCGCTTTTCCGGCAAAAAGTCAGGGCTTGTTTTTTTGCACAGTGACTTCCGCGGCAAGCTGCTGCATCTCCGCGTGGATGTGGCCGTTACTGGCCAGGATCGAGCGTCCCCCCAGGCGGTAGGGCCGGCCTTCGAGGTCGCTCACTTTTCCTCCGGCTTCTTCCACCAGGAGCACGCCTGCGGCGGTGTCCCAGGGATTCAGGCCAAACTCCCAGAAGCCGTCAAAGCGCCCCGCGGCCACGAAGGCCAGGTCCAGCGCGGCGGAGCCGTCGCGGCGAACGCCGTGCGAACGCAGTGTGAAATCCCAGTAGAAGTGGATATTGGGATTAGCGTCGCGTTTGTGGTTGGGAAATCCGGTGCAGAGCAGGCTGCGGGCCAGCGTGTCGTTTTGGGAGACGCGCATTTTCCGGCCGTTGAAGGTGGCTCCGGTGCCGCGCGCGGCGGCGAAGAGTTCGTCATAGATGGGATTGTAGACGACGGCGGCGAGCAGGGCGTCGTCCTGGGCCAGAGCGATGGAGACGGCGAAGCAGGGATAGCCGTGGGCGAAATTGGTGGTGCCGTCGAGCGGGTCCACGTGCCAGCGGAAGGGCGAGCCGGTATCGCTGCCGGAGCCTTCCTCGGCGGCCACCGAATGCAGGGGAAAATACTTGCGCAGGCGCGCGACGATCAGTTCTTCCGAACGCCGGTCGGCCTGGGTCACCAGATCGAACTCGGTTTTGTAGGCGATTTTCGGCGGGCGTTCGAACTCCTGGCGGAGCGTTTTCCCCGCGGCGCGGGCGATCTCCACGGCGGCTTCGAGATAGTCGCGTGGCGATTCTTTCTTGCGGCCCGGGCGGCGCCGGGGGGCGGTTTTTTCCCCGGATTTCTTCATGGCTTCCTCATTCGGGCCCCGCGAAATAGCCTTTGCGGTGGCGCGCTTCGTAATTCTCCGGCACTTTCACCTCGATGGCGCGAAAGGCACCGGCGCGGCCGCGCGGCGCGGGATAGTAGGCCAGGCGGTACTGGGTGCGCAGTTCGCGGTCAATGTTGCTGAAGATGGCGGGAAGATCCTGCAGCGTATCGGGAATAAAGATGGCTCCGCCGGTGGTGTCGGTGATGGCTTCGAGGGCGTGTTCGCCGGCGGTGTTGCGGCCGCTTTCGCCGGGCGAAGGGCGGACGACGATGGTATAGAGCAGCGCTCCGGCCTCGAGGGCCGCGGTGCGCGCGGTGTCGAAATCGGCGTGGCTGGTGGTTTCGCCGGCGTCGGTGACGAGAAGAATGACCCGGCGGCGGTCGCCCGCGCGGTTTTCCAGACTGCGGGAGCCCAGCACAATGGCGTCATAGAGCGAAGTGCCCGCGCCGGGGGCCACGTGCGCGAGCGATTCCTGCAGGTACGCGGGGTCGTCGCTGAAACGGGCCAATTGCCGCACCGTTTCGTCGAACTCGAACAGGGCCAGCCCGTCGCCGGGACGCAGCACCTGGCGGATGAAGCGCGAGGCGGCGGCTCGTTCGGTCTCCATCTCCTTCTGCGTGCTCAGGCTGGCGTCAATCATCAGCGCCAGATCGAGAGGCAATTGGGTTTCCGGCTCGAAGATCTCAATCTTCTGCGGATGGCCCTCTTCCTCGAGCGCGAACTGCTCCCGGGTAAGATTGGCCACGGGGCGGTGATGCTCGTCGGTGACGCTGACCAGGACGTTGACCAGATTCACCTGCGAGCGCAACCGGGCGCGGTCCTGCGAGGCAAGAGTTGGCAGCAAGACGGCGCCGGCCGCCAGCAGCGCCAGAGGGAGGAAGAGTTTGAACTTCGTGCCGAAGAGTTTCATCTATCCATCAGACTCCGGCCGGGGCTCCGGGGTTGCCGGAGGGAGGAATTTCGCCGTCGGCCCAGACGGCGCCGTCGGCGAAGAACTCCTTCTTCCAGATGGGCACGATGCGCTTGAGGGTGTCAATGGCGTAGCGGCAGGCCTCGAAGGCCGGGCCGCGGTGCGCGGCGCTGACGGCGATAAACACGCTGGTTTCGCCGATTTCCAGGCGTCCCAGGCGATGCACAATGGCCACGCGATGGATGGCGAAGCGCTCGCGGATCCGCGCGCAGATTTCCAGCATCTTGAGGCGGGCCATGGGCTCGTAGCCCTCGTATTCGAGGTACAAAGTGGCGCGCCCGGCGGAGTTGTCGCGCACGCAACCGTCGAAGCTGGCCACCGCGCCGTCGCCCGGTCCGCGCACATGATTCATCAGGGCCAGCGGGTCAATCGGCTGGCGAACGATCTGGACGAGGTCTTCGGCGGGGGCGCTCATGGGGAGATGCTGCTCATCCTCACGCTTCATCCTCCGCTAACCGGAGGGAGAAAAGCGATTTCGTCGCCGGCGGCCAGCGGTTCGCTCCAGGGGGCGAACTCCTGGTTGCGCGAGGCCACCAGGGACGGGCGGAAGGGGGCCAGTTCGTGGTGCCGTTCGCGGAAGTGCGCGAAAAGATCCTCGATGCGCGCGCCGGGAGCGATTTCGGCGGACTCCTCCGCGCGCCCGACAATCTCGCGCAAGCTGCCGAAGAACAGGACTTTTACCTGCATTAAGATTCCCCTCAAGATTCTACCCCGGATTCGCGGGTTTGCGCTTGACCTGGGCGGCGGGCGGGCCGTAAGTTGCGAAGAGGACCACGGGAGACCACGGTGAAGATTCTGATGACGGGTTCGAGCGGCTTGGTGGGCACGGCGCTGGCCGCATCGCTGGCCGCCGACGGGCATACGGTGTGCCGGCTGGTGCGTCCGGGGAGCCAGGCGGCGGGCGCGGGAGAAGGATTCGACGTGCCGTGGAATCCCGCGACGGGCGAGTTGGGCGGCGCGGGTGTGGGCGCGGACGCGGTGATCAACCTGGCCGGAGCGCCCATTGCCGAAGGCCGCTGGACGCCCGCGAGAAAAGAAGAGTTACGCGCCAGCCGCACGGCCACCACGCGGGCGCTGGTGAATGCGCTTGCGAAAATGAGCGCACGGCCGCGCGTACTGCTCTCCGCTTCGGCCACCGGCTACTACGGCGACCGCGGCGAGGAGACGCTCACCGAGGAGAGCGCTCCGGGCGCGGGCCTGCTCGGGGAGATTTGCCGCGAGTGGGAGGGAGAGGCGCAGCGGGCGGAGGTTTTGGGGATTCGCGTGGTGCGCCTGCGCATCGGCATGGTGCTGGCGCGCAACGGCGGCGCGCTGGGGAAAATACTGCTGCCCTTCCGGCTGGGCGCGGGCGGACGGCTGGGCTCCGGAAAACAGTGGATGTCCTGGATAACACTCGAGGATCTGGTGGGGATTTTTCGCTTCGCGCTGGAAGAGGCCCCGGCGGGGAGCAACCTCAGCCGCATGCCGCTCGGCGGCGCCATCAACGCGGTGGCCCCTCAGCCGGTGCGCAACGCCGAATTCACGCGCGCTCTGGCCCGCGCCGTGCATCGCCCGGCGATTTTCCCTGTGCCAGCGTTCGCCCTGAGGCTGGCGCTGGGCGAGATGGCCGGCGCGTTGCTGCTCTCCAGCCAGCGCGTGCTGCCGCTCAAGCTGGCCGATGCCGGCTACCGCTTCCGCCATCCGGAACTGGGCGCGGCGCTGGCCTCCGTGCTCAATCCTGAGTAAAAAAACGCTCCGGGTCCAGTTGCTTCAGCAAGGCGCCCAGATTCGCTTCGTCCACAAAAAGCTGCGCCGTGCGGCCCGCGGGCGGCGCGGCCAGCGATTCATCTTCATCGAAAGCCTGGAAAAGACGCAGTTTGGCGATGGCGTACTCTTCCGTGCCGCTAAGGGCGCCTCCCATTCGCCGGTTCCAGGTCTCGACGGCGGCGGACTCGACCAGTATCTGGAGCGGAAAAGACGACTGACGGTCGGCGGAAACCATGTAGCGATACTCGGTCCCGGACTTTCCCCCGCGCGTGGCGCGCTCCACTTCAAAAAAATAGTATTGAAAAACATAGCCGGTGGCCGAAGAGTATGACTTCACGCGGCGGGCGGCGTCGGGGCGGGGCATGCGCGGATTATTCGCGCAGAAGAAGATTCTGTCAATTGTCGGAAGATTCTGCAGGGCGAACTGTCGACGGCCCGAAACTTAACAGGTTGCGGAAAAAAGCCCCTGGCTCTGTCATCTCGAGCGCAGCGAGAAATCTCTCTTTGAAAAAGACCAGCAAAAGAGAGATTCCTCGTCGCTTCGCTCCTCGGAATGACACATAAAGTGAGTTTTTCCGCAGACTGTTAAGGCAAATCCGACCGTTCCCGAAACGGGAGCAATTCATTTCGGTTCAGTTCCATCTTGGAACTTTTCTGGCGGTGAAAATCTGCGCTGTGCCGCAGGAAATATTTTTCTGGGTATAAATTAAGAACTCTTCCAAGTCCAATAACACCTTGTAATTCAAGACGTTGACCGCTTGAAAACAATCCCTGCAGGATGACGGGCGCGGCAAAAAACCGTCCGCCCCGAACCTCTGGCCCTTCTTCTGCATTAGCACTGCCACATGATGTCCCCTCTCTCATCGCGGCCGAAGCCCGTCGGCGCCGGCTGCGTTCTGGTTCTCCTTTCGGTGAGTGCGTGCACGCTGGGCTGCGGCGGGGGAGGCGCAAGCCCTGTAGCGCCCCCGCCGACCGCGCCTCCCCCTTCTTCCGTCACCATAAACCTCACGCCGGGAAGCGCCACGGTGCTGCTGGGCAACACGCAGACTTTTACCGCGACAGTCAGCGGCACGGCCGACAGCGCCGTGAACTGGGCCGTCAACGGAGTCGCCGGGGGAAATTCCAGCACCGGCACGATCAGCGCGGACGGCGTCTACACCGCTCCGGCCATCCTTCCATCCCCGGCGGCGGTCACCGTGCGCGCCACCAGCCACGCCGACGCCACCAAATACGCCGAGGCCGCCGTCACCGTGGCCAGCGACGTCTCGCTCAGCCTCACGCCCGGCGCAGCCTCGATCGAACTGGGCGCGGTGCTCGCCTTCCACGCCGTGGTCACCAGCAACGGACATCCGGACACGGCCGTGAACTGGAGCCTCACGGGAATCCCCTGCCCGGCCTCCTGCGGGACGGTAGACGCCGCGGGAAACTACACCGCCCCGCGCACGTTTCCCTCTCCGGCCACGTTTACGCTTGTCGCGCAGTCCGCCGCCGACGCCTCGAAAAAAGCCTCCGCCGCGATCACCATCACCAGCACGTTCACGCTGGTTATCTCCGCCCCGGCCAGCGTCGCCCCGGGCGCCACGGCCACGCTGAGCGCCACGCTGCAGCCCGCCGCCAACTCCAATCCCGACACGGCGATCTCCTGGTCGCTCTCCGGCGCCGGCTGCAGCGGCTCGGCCTGCGGCACGCTCGGCAGCGCCAGCTCGTCGCTGGCTTCCGGCGGCGCAACCGTGAGCACTATCTCCTACACGGCACCCCCGACTGCCCCCAGTCCCGCTTCCGTCACCGTCACGGCCACTCCCGCGGCGGACACCAGCCGCGCTGCGCAAGCGGCCATTGCCATTGGCAGCGGCGGCGGAACCATCGCGCTCTCGCCCGCTTCGGCCACCCGCGCGGCCGGCCAGCGGCTCGCGCTCGGCGTCACCTCGAGCCTGGCATCCGGCTCGACGCTCAATTGGAGCGTCAACGGCATCGCCGGTGGCAACACCACGGTGGGGCAAATCTGCGCGGCCGGGTCGAATCCCTGCCAGACGGTCACCGCAACCAGCGCCGCGCAAGTGGACTACCTCGCCCCCGCCGCGATTCCCACGACCAATCCCGTCACTGTGCGCGCCACGAGCCAGGCCGACTCCACGGTCAGCGGCGCCGCGCAGGTCACCGTCATCGCTCACGTGGTGGTCAGCGTCTCTCCCGGAGCGCTTACGCTCGCGCCCGCCGCGCAGCAGCAGTTTGCCGCCACCGTTCTGGGCACGGACAACCAGAACGTGGTCTGGCAGGTAAGCGGCGCGGGCTGCACCGGCGCGGCCTGCGGCACCATTGACGCCAGCGGAATCTACACGGCCCCGCCCAGCGCTCCCTCGCCCGCCTCGGTCACCGTGCGGGCCATCAGTTCGGCGGACACTTCGCAATCCGGCTCCGCAGCCGTCAATTTCTCCACGGGGCCGGCGATTCTGGGACTGCTGCCCGCGAGCGTCTACGCCGGAGGCGCGGCCGGTTTCACTCTGCTCGCCGAGGGCAGCGGCTTCGTTCCCAGCAGCCCCGGTCCCGGCTCGACGCTGCTTATCGGCGGCACGCCGCGCCTGACCACCTGCCTCTCGGCGCAGGAGTGCATGGCGCCAGTCAGTTCCACCGACGTCGCCGTCGCGGGAAATTTTTCCGTGCAGATCCAGAATCCCGGCGGCTCGCTGTCCAATACCGTATCGCTCGTGGTTCTCGCGCCGCCGGGCGCCGATGAACTGATTTCCCTCACCGCCTCCTCCCCCGCCGCCACCGGCAAGGACATCGTCGTTGTCGAGACCAGCAGCGCGGGCGGTTCCCTCTCCGGATCGAGCCTGGATCTCAACGTCGCCGCGCTGGGCCTTTTCTCCGCCGCCACCAACACCTGCACGCTGGGCGGCAACGCCCTCGCCGCCGCGCGCCCATCGAGCGGCAGCGTTTCCCTCGACATCTGCCTGTTCTCCTGGAGCGGCCTGGACACCAGCATGGCCTACTCCGTCACGGGACCGGCCGGCGCGGACGACGTCACCGTCGCGGGAAAACAGTCCGCCGGACTGGGCATTATTCACCTCACGCTGCAAATTCCCGCCAGCGCCGCGCCCGGCCCGCGCACGATTTTCATTCAGAACACCAATCTCGACAAAACCGCCGCCACCGGCGCGCTGGAGGTTCGTTAGGATGAGCTACGCGCAACGCCGCCGTTTTCTCCTGCTCCTGTTCCTTGCCGGGCTGCTGCTGATCGGCATCGCGGCCAACGCCACCACGTTTCTGCGGCTGGATTTTCCCCAGCTCACGCGGACGGCAGCGGCCGTCGCGCGGCTGCGCTGCGTCTCATCGGAAAGTCTCGTTGAAAACGGGCAGATCTGGACCGATACGCGTTTTGCCGTGCTGGAAACGGCCAAGGGAAACCTTCCGGCGGCCGTCACCGCGCGCACGCCGGGCGGGAGCGCCGCCGGGATGACCGCGCACGTGGACGGAGTCCCGCGCTTCCGGCCGGGCGAAGAGGTTTTTCTCTTTTTGGTTGCAGCGCCAGGCGAACCCTTCCGAGTTCTCGGCTGGGCCCAGGGAACTTTCCGCATCGCGCGCGGCCCGCGCGGCGGACGCGAACGCCTGACGCAGGACTCCGCGGCTTTGCCGGTCTACGACCCCAAGCGCAAAGAGTTCCGCGCCGAAGGATTGCGGAATGTGACTTTGGATGAGTTTCGCGCCCGCGTGCAGCACGCCCTCGCGGCGGCGCCATGAGCCGGCCGCCTCAAGCGCGGAAAAAGAGGAGAACTGGAAAATGAGTGAATTGATCAAGAAAACCGTGGCGGCCGTCCTGGCGTTTGCCCTCTCGCTCTTTTCCGCGCAGACCGCGAGCGGCTACGCCTTGCACATGATCGTCGCCGACCTGCGGCTCTCCTCCGCGGTGGCCGGAACCTCGGCCTGTCCCGTCCCCGCGCGCCGCCTGACCGCCGCGGGAAGTTTTTCCGTGCAATGGAGCACCAGTCTCGGCACGAGCCCGCTGACCGTCCTGACGCAGGACCAGACCGCCGCGGGGCGGCTGAATGAAATCGAACAAACCCTCCAGCAGTCGCTGGACGTCTGGAGCGGCGTTTCCGGCTCGGCTCTGTCGCCCGGCACGCTCGCGCCGCTCGCGCGCATTTCCTCGCCCACGGCCTGCGCCGCCGACGGACTGAACTCCATCTGCTTCAATCAGCCCGACGCCGGATTCACCCCCGGCATTCTGGCCTTCACCCGCGTGATCACCGCCGACCATCTCGGCGCGCAACTGGCCAACGGCCCGGCCGCCACGGAACTCGGACAGATTCTCGACGCCGACGTCTACTTCAATCCCGGCGATCCCAACCTGGCCTTCGCCACGCCGCAGACGCTCGCCGTCCATCCCGCGGCTTACGACCTGGAATCGCTGCTCACCCACGAACTCGGCCACGCCATCGGCTTCAGTCATTCCGCCGTTTGGCGCGCCATGATGGACCCCTACGCGCCCGCGCCGGGCACCTTCACCGGCCAGCGCCCGACAACTCTGCAGCCGGACGCCCCGCTCGCCGAGGACGACCGCACCGGCCTGCGCGCGCTCTATCCGGACCCCTCCGATACCGTGCACACCGGAAGCATCAGCGGGCGCATCCTTCCCGCCAACGCGCTTTCGCTTCCCGTGGTCCCCGCGGGCGTCAGCGGCATCTTTGAAGCGCACGTGGTGGCGCTGAACGCCGCGACGGGCGATATCATCGCCGGCGTGCTGGGCGGATGGAACTGCAGCGGCGCCGGCCCCGCGCAGTTCGACGGCAGCTACCGCCTCGAGCGCCTGGCCGTGGGCGCCAGCTACAGGATCTACGCCGAGCCATTGAACGGGGCCGTGGACCCCTCCGCGGTGAGCGATGCAACAGCCTCACTCTGCCGCAATCTTTCCACCGACGCCGGCTGGCCCTCCGCGGCGGCCTGCGTGGTCCCGCCGGTGGACACCGAATTCACCACCCGCCTGCGTTCCTCGCCCTGAGCGGGGCGCGCCGCAGAATTTTCTCTTTCGCCACGGCGAAGACAGAATCCTCCCGGGAGTTCTCCCCATCTGCGATACTCTTTTCCTGCGCGGAGGAACTGGAATGAGCGGCGACATCAAAAGCCCGGCGGAACTGAAGGAACTGGTGCGCAAGGATTGGACCGGAGCGGCGCCGCTCTGGAAAAAATGGAACCACAAATCGCAGCTGCAGTCGCAGGCGGCCACCGAGCTGGTGGTAAAAAACGCCCGACTGCAGCCCGGCATGCAGGTGCTGGATCTGGCCAGCGGGACGGGCGAACCCTCGCTCAGCCTGGCGCGGGCCGTGGGCCCCGCCGGCCGCGTGGTGGCCACCGATCTGGTTCCCGAGATGCTGGAAGGGGCGCGCGAAAACGCCCTGGCGCAGGGTCTGACGCAGATGGAATTCCGCGTGGCCGACGCCGAGCATCTGCCCTTTGCCGACGGCGAGTTCGACCGCGTCACCTGCCGCTTCGGCATCATGTTCTTTCCCGAGCCGCACAAGGCGCTCGGCGAAATTCACCGCGTGCTGAAACCCGCCGGGCGCGTCTCCTTTCTCGTCTGGGGTCCCCTCGAGGAAAATCCCCTCTTCTCCATCACCCTGGGGCCGTTCCTCAAGCACGTGCAGCTGCCCCCGCCCCCGCCGGACGCTCCCGGCGTGTTCCGCTTCGCCGACCCGGCCAAACTCGCCGCCCTCTTCACCGCCGCCGGTTTTCGCGAGGTGGCCACAGCCAAACACACCGTGCCCTGGCCCTGGAAGGGCACGGTGGAAGACGCCTGGGAATCCATCAGCGAGCGCGCCGCCCCTTTCAAGAAACTGATTGCCGCGCTGCCCGCGGAGAAAAATCCGGAAGTGATGCGCGAAGTCTTCGCAGGACTGCGCCGCTGCCAGCAGGGCGATACCATCGCGCTCACCGCCACGCTCATCAGCCTCACCGCCGCGGCCTGAGCTTCCTTCGGCGGGCGCGCCGCACCTTCGCTCCATCCCATTGCCTGGCTTGCTGCTGCGGGTTCTCTAGCCGGCCGTGGTTCAGAACCCGCGGCCGGATGTGGCGGGCTAGGCTTCACTCGCCGCGCGCCGCAAACGGCTCGATCCAGCCGCCCCCCAAAAGCAGTCCCGGCCCGAGCGACGCCAGAAAGACCGGCTGGCGTTCCGCCGCGGGCCGCGCGGCCTCCGCCGTCAAAATCGCGTGCAGTGCCGCCGCCGTGGTGCTGGAACCCAGATTGCCGCTGACGCGCGCAACCGGGGGAAATTTTTCCGCGGCCACGCCCAACTGCCGCGCCAAAATTTCCACGAGGCGCGGATTCGGCTGGTGCGTGGCGAATCCCGCGGCGTCCTCGAGCCCATGTCCGCTGCGCAGCGCCACTTCCCGCAAAACCTTGTCCAGGCGCGAGACCGCCGCGCGCGACAGCGCTTCGCCGTCAAACTTCACCTCCAGCGCATGACCGGGCGCGTTTCCCTGCGCTCCGTCCTTCGCCAAACCCACGCGGATGGCCCCCGCATACTGCCCCGCGCAGCCAAAATGAAATTTTCCCAGGCGCCAGAACTTTTCTCCGGCGGCCTGCGCGCGCAGCAAAAACGCGCACGCGCCGTCCCCAAAGAGTCCGCCGAACTCTCCGGCCGTGCGCCCCGGGATCAGCATGCGGCTGTGCACATCGGCGGTGACCACCAGCACATTGCGCGCCTGCCCGGAAACCAGAAAGGCCTGCGCCACCGCGAAGGCGTTGAGCGCGCCGAGGCACGCCCCTCCGGCATCCAGCGCTCCGCAGTTCTCCCGCACCAGCAGCAGCGAATGCAGCTGCGCGGCCAGCGACGGGTAGGAATGATGCGTCTCGCTCGTGGCGATGACCCAGTCCACCTCTCCCGCCGCGCATCCTGCCGCGCGCAGCGCCGCCTGCGCCGCCCTCGCTCCCAGCGTCACTTCGCTCTCGCTTTGCCCCGCCCGCGCCACCGATTCGATTCCCGCGCGCTTGCGCAATTTTCCCGCGGGCATGCCGAATTCGCGGTCCACTTCCTCCGACGCAACAATCCGCGCGCCCAGCACAACGGCCGAGCCGCACAGGAAGGCGCCGCGAGCGCCTGCATTGCCTGCGCGTTCCGTTTTCGCCGGCGATTCGCGCGCCGCCTGCCCGTGTCGCCCGGCCAGCGCCGCGAGAACGCTGGCGATGCTCGATGGCCGGCCCATCAGCAGCGAGCCCAGATCAGGCGCGCCGCCAGCCGTCTCCAGCGCACGGAGAAAACTCACCCAGGCCATGGAATCGAGCACGCCCTCTTCCACGAGATCCACCGTCTCGCCCGGCAGCGGGGCGCCTGGAGGCAATTCTTTGCGAAGACAAATTTCAATGAGGTGACGAGCGCGTCTCTTACCCATGGGTCCCAACATCAAAACTCCTCGAGCCATTCGCGAACCGGCAAAGGGAATAGTGTATCCAACATTACCCAGCAACGCTCCTTGTAAGGACGGGTGAGTCCCAAACGAACATAGTGATGCGCGCAGGAAATCACTTTGTGCTGGAATTTGGCTTTCAGAAAGCCTTCGAGGCGCGCATGGCGGTTGGCCCCGCGGCCTTCGGCGAGCGCGGCGTCAATAAAATCATTCCAGTCGCGGTCCACCATCGGCAGGTCGCGAAGCGCCTCGCCCGAGGGCAGTACCAGCGAAGCGCGCAGTTCATTGCCGTAAAGCTCGATCAGCAGATTCTGAGTCTCGCAGCCGCAAATGGAACGCCGGGCCTCGCCCGGCTCGGCGTAGTCGCCCGCTCCGCGCCGGTTTTCCCGGATGCGGCAGCCGAACAAATCCGCCAGACAGCCTGCCGTTTCCGCCCGGCGCAGATACGGCACGATTTCCGCCTCTTGCACCTCTCCTGTTTTGCGGAACTCTTGCAGCGAAGTGCGGTCCTCGACGTGCGGCCGCGGCGCGGGCAGCCGCAGAAAATTATTTTCCAGAATATCTCCGCGGCGGTAGGGGAAATGCCGCCAGCCAATGCCGAATCTCGGCAGCGGCCGGATGGAATGAATCGTGGCGGCTTCGCGTTCGAGGCCGATAACGCAAAATGCCTCCTTCATCCGGGTAATTTCCGTGATAAGGAGTTTGGTCATGTCTATTTTTTCCGCGGCTGATTTTTCTTGCGCGGCGGCTTGTACTTTTCGGAGACCAGGTGGCGCACTTCGACCGAATGGCCCTGCCCGCGCCAAACTTCCGCCAGCCGGTCGGCAACCAGACGGCGGTGGCACTTCTCCGGCCCCGCCTCGGAGCAGAGCAGCGCCAGCGGCGCGGACGGCAGCGGCAGGGACAGCGACTGGGGCACGCCGCGCTCCTTTAGCAAGGAAAGAAATATCTTTTCATACGCTTCCCATTCCTTGCCCGCGCGGTATTTTTTCAGCAGTTCCGGCGTGGGCGCGAGCAGCGGCTGATGCTCATACGAGATGCCCGCGACGCGCTGCAGAAAATAGGCCAGGTCGGGATGCTTGGCGTAGCCGGAAAGCTGTCCGCCGCGGTGCTGGCGAATATCCATCAGGTGCTTCACTCCGGCGGACTGCAACAGCGCGAAAAACTCCTCCGCCGTTTTCCCCGCGAAGCCGATGGTGCACAAGACGATGTTCATGGCGATTAAAACGACTCCAGCGCTTCGGGCGCCACGCGAAACGCGAACTTCTCGGACTGCAAGCGCAGCGCATCCACCAGCGCGGCGTCGCGCCCGGAGGCAAACAGGGCGTCGCTCTTCACGTCGGCAAACCCGTGCAAATCGAGCAGACGGTCTTCGGCTTCGCTCTGCGATTCCAGCACGCCCCGGCGGCGGATATGCCGCGGCGCGATTCCCGCGGCAATCAGCGCGGGACTCACCAGCAGAAACCGGTGGCACTCGATGGGGTCTTCCTCCGCGCACATCAGGGCGATGTTTTCGCTTTCCGCCAGCGCCACGGCGCGCTCGATCCCGCTCTGAAATTGCCGGGACTCGCGCCGCTTGACGTAGTCCACCAGTCCGTCGGAACGGTACGCGCGAGGATCATCCGGCCGCCCGCCCAGCTCTTCGCCAAGAAATTCGTAACGGAGGCCCGCTTCGCGCAGGAGATATTCGAGCGGCTCGCGATTGAACTGCGGAAAGCGCCCGCTGGCCGGACGGCTGCGCACATCGCCCAGAATCGCCACGGAATGCAGCTTCAATGCGAGCAGCAGTTGCTCGGGCTCGAGATTCGAATGCCCGATGGTGAAAATTCCGGATTGCGGCCCGTCTATCATGGCGAACAATGTATGGAAGCGCGTATTCTGACGAATTTAGGCCCGCGGCGCAAGCTACGGTTACATTCCCCAATGGCTTGACACGGCGGCGCGTCAGGAGGCCCCCCGCGCGCGCCGCTCCAGTGCGGAAACCACGCGGTCAAGCTCTTCGACCAGCGCATTCGTCGCCGCCTCGCGGTATGCGTTCACCAGCGCGCGGTAATACCACAGCGTTCCGTCCTTCGCTCCGCTGAAGCGCTCGAAGACCGCATCGTCCGAAACGCGGTGGTCGGCCAGAATCTCGCGCACATTGGAAAGCTTGTCCGCGGCGGAAACCAGCCGCACCTCCGCCGATTCGTGCCGCACCCGCTCGATGTAAGCCTCCTTGCGCGCTCGCCACGGCAGCTTGGGCGTTTTTTCATGCGTGTCCGTGCAGCCTTCCACGATGCGCGCCACGCGCGGGCCGAACATCCTGCGAATCTCCCCCAGCCGCGGAAGACCTCCCTGGTCTTCCACCGCGTCGTGCAGCAGCGCCGCGATCACCGTGTCCTCGCCGCCTCCATACTGGATCACCAGCGAGGCCACTCCCAGCAGATGCCCCACGTAAGGATGCTCCTTGCCCTTGCGCTTCTGCCGCGCGTGAATCCGCGCGGCGTAGCCCAGCGCGTCAATGAACCGCTGCGAAAGCGCCGGCTCGCCGCTCTTGTTCCTTTTCTTGCCGCGTGAATTCACAGGCGCTCGCTCCCCGACAATCTGCCGAACAACCCTCTTACCATTGCTATCCTGAGGTCCCGATGCTTTTTATCGGGCCGAAGGATCTCAGGGAAAGTTTCGGCAATGCAGGCTGTTGAGATTCTTCACCCATCCTTATCGGATGGGTTCAGAATGACAGATCACATTTTTTCAGCAGCCTATCCCTTCGCATGTCGTCCCCCATTGACGCACTAGGTCGAACCGGCCCGCTGGGCCTCGCACAATTACTTTTTCGCCTTCTCCCGCGCCGCCTTCTTCTTCGGCTGTGCCGCGGGATGCTCGTAGGCCACGCCCAGCCAGCGCACCGCCTCCTCCAGATGCCGCCGCGAAACCAGTGACACCTCGACCCACGAGCGAAATCCGAAGCTCGGCTCCGTCACGCACTCCCGCCGCAGCGCCCGCTCGGCGTCCTGCTTGCGCAGCCGCACGCACACGAACGTCGGCGCGCCCGGCGCGTTCATCCATTCCGGTTTGCTCTTGGAGAGATCGCGGTTCACGTAGCAGCCCAGCATGCGCTTGCCGTGCCAGAACGCCAGCGTGCCCATCAGCGGCTTGGCCGTCACTCCCGGCCAGCCCAGCAGCTCCGCGCGCAGCACTTCGCCCAGTTCGTCATCGAGCGGCCGCAGGCTCCAGTCGGTTGCGGGCATGCCCTTCTCCCTCTCCGCGCAAAGACTATGTTGACACTCGCCGCCGCGTGAGACAAGACTGTCTGCGGCCGCCCACGGGCTAGCCGGCGGCGCACGGAGGAACCGAGGAAGTGTCACAACCGGAACCCATTCTCGTCGCGCACCTCTATCCGCAAATCGAATCGCGCCTCATCAAGCTGCTGCGCTCGCTCTCTCCCAAAGACTGGCTGCGCCTGACCCTCTGCCCCGGCTGGAGCGTCAAGGACATTGCCGCGCACCTGCTGGACACCAACCTGCGCCGCCTCTCGATGTGCCGCGACGGATTTTTCGGCGAGACGCCGGAAGACGCCGCCACCTACGACGGTCTGGTGCGCTTTCTCGACCGCCTCAACGCCGACTGGGTGCGCGCCGCGCGCCGCATCAGCCCCCGCGCGCTCACCGACTGGATGGAAATCACCAGCCTCGAGGTCGGCGAATTCTTCGCCGCGCTCGATCCCTTCGCCAAAGCGCCCTTCCCCGTCGCCTGGGCCGGCGAATCCGAATCGCTCAACTGGTTCGACATCGCCCGCGAATACACCGAGCGCTGGCACCATCAGCAGCAGATCCGCCTGGCCGTCGCGCCACCGGGCGCTCCCGCCGCCACGGAGATCATGACCCGCGAGCTTTATCACCCCGTGCTCGACACCTTCCTCCGCGCCCTCCCGCGAACCTACGCCCTGACCGACGCCCCCGATAGCGCCGCCGTAAAAATCACCATCAGCGGCGAAGCCGGCGGCACATGGTTCCTCCTCCGCCACACCGGCGCGTGGCGCCTCACCAAGTCCGCGCCCTCTTCGCCCGCCGTCGCTGAAGTTACGATTCCTCAGGAATTCGCCTGGCGCCTCTTCACCAACAGTTTTCCCGCCGAAGCCCGCGCCTCCGTGCAAACGCACGGCGAGGCGCGGCTTACCGCGCCGATCTTCCACGCCGTCGCCGTCATGGCCAATCGCAAAACTCACCAATCAGCGAATGATTAGGACTTAATGAAATGCACTGGAGGATGAAAATGAACCTCAGTCCTCGCTGCACCACGAAGTACGGACTGCACTACTATTCTTTACTTTTCCTCCTGCTGGCCGCTACGGCCTTAACACCCACGGTCACGGCCCAGGAGATCAAGAAGGGCTGCAGCAAGTCACCAAAGGTCGTATCTCAACCGAAACTACCAGAAGCAGACGGGGAAAAGGCCAAACGGCTCCACAATAAGGGCGAGGGCAAGGTCGTTATCCCTGTCAATGAAGCGGGCGAGGTCACACAGGTAAAAGTTCTCTCTGCATCCCCCAAGGAATCTGCGGATCTACTCTGCGACTTGGCAAAGTCCATGAGATTCGCAGCGCGTCCGGGATGTGGGGACTTGAGGATCGAGACGTACTTCACAAGCCTGCGTTGAAGATTAGTAGCATAGCGCTTCCCTCCTAAACCTAGACAAGTAGGTTAGGCAAAACCTAGCCTCACCGCGCTACGACCGAATCATCGTCAGCAGCATCTTGAACCGCGCAAGCGCCTTCAGCGAGTGCGGCTGATTGGCGGGCATGAGCACCGCCTCGCCCGCCCGCGCCGTCAGCGGCTTGCCGGAAATCACGATTTCCGCCTGGCCCTCCAGCACATGCGCCAGCGCGTCGAACGGGGTGGTATGCTCGCTGAGCCCCTGCCCTTCGTCGAACGCAAACAGCGTCACGGTTCCCGTGCCGCGCTTCAGGAGCGTCCGGCTGACCACCGCTCCCTCCTGATACGCCACCAACTCCGCCAGGGAAACCGCTTCCGCCGCGGGCATCTCGCCCTTGCCTGGTGCATTCTGCGAACTCATTTTCGGCCACCTTCCCTGTGACTGTTCGACGGTACCACGACCCATCCCCCAATAGCCGTCGACCCTTCCGCGAAGCGTGCCATTGAAACTGAGTGGATGGAACAAAAAAAGGATGGTAGCGCTAACGGGAGCGGCTATCGCTGTCAGTTTGAAAGTCCAATAAAACCACGGAAATCGCTAATTTCCTCCGCTTCAAGCCCTATTTCCAGCTACTTGAGAACATTGCTGCATGTTCCCCAATACTGCTCAAAATAGGGCTTTTTCCAGCAGGGTTACGGAAAAAAACGTAACCCCGGTTACGGAATATATACCTATCGCGAGAAAAGCAAACAGACTTTTTAAATTAAAAATTCTCGCCCGCCCCGATAAGTGCCCATCGTGCCTTCGCCGTAGTATTTACCAAGTAGAATAGAAACACAAATCAGAGTTCACATTATGACAACCATTGCGGAAAAACTTGAGGCATACAGCAGGGCTGTGACGCCGGAAGAACTCGGCGCACTGTGGGGGTATAGCACTTTCACGGTCTGCCAGTGGATTCGGGCCAAGCGGCTCCCGGCTTTTAAGCTCGGCAACCAGTGGCGGATTGACCCCGCCGAGGCTCTGAAATACTGGTTGGATCGGCATACAGGGAAATGAGTAACTCCTCCCGCCAGCGATACAGCCTCAAGCCGGGGCCGGGCCGGGAGCGCCGCTCCCGCCGGCAGGGCGAGCTAGGCTATCCCCCTCCCCTCGATGCCCGTGATTCTTCCTCTTCCGTCCGGTGGTCATGCTTCAAGAACCGGGTCGTTACTATAGTCACCGCCAGCGGGAGATGTCCCCTCAATGATTTCCTCCAAGCCGCTGGCGGTTTTTTATTGCCCAAAAATAAAATTTGACGACGCTGGTCACGCCCGCTATACTGCGCTCACGTTGTAGAGATTCACCGAAACGCGCAGACGTGAGAAGCCTGATTCGTCCTCAGTATCTTTCGGACTGAGATTGCTGGAAACAGCCGATTCAACCAGAACGCTCTCACAGTCTTTCGTGAAATTTATGCGTTCGTGGTTGAATCTGTGGAACAAAAATCCCAAAAGAAAAAAACTGTTGAGGAACAGCCCGCGCCAGCTACTTCTGCGCCTAATGTCCTCACTCAGGAAGAAAAAGATAAGCTGACAGCGGCGCTGGAAGTGGAAATCGTCGCTTGCCTCAATCGCGGAAAGGAATGGCGGCTTGAGTGCGGGTTGCTCCTGTACAAGTACAAGCCGCTCGTCCCTTCGCGCAAGTGGCAGGAATTCCTGCGCGACAAGTGCGAAGACCTCCATCGCCAGACAGCGTGGCGGTGGATTACCGCTGCGACTGAGCATTACAACCTCCCGCCGCTCAGTGACGAAGTAAATGAGCCGGACGAACCTAATCCGCTTCCGGAGAAAATTGCGAAGGCGATCAAGGAGCACAAGGAAAAGGTCGCCAAGGCTCCGCGCAAGCCGGATATTCGGGGGGACGGGAGCTACAAGCTACCCCTGTGGCTGACGGCAGAGCAGAAGGATAATCTGGACGCACTGCGCAAGGGTCCGAATTGGACTGGTGCGCAGATGGCCATCATCGCAACGATTGACCATATGGTTGTTCAGTACGGCATCGTCAACCCCGACCCTATCCAGCCGGCAGCGAAGCTGCCTGTGCTGCCTGCCCCCAAACCCTACGTCGCGTCTGACGACGACCTGTCCGGATATATTCGTGGCGAAGACGCCACCGAGGAGGACGAGTCCGATGAAGCCGCGTAGGATCGTTGTCACCGCCGACCGGAGGGACTACGCCAAGTCCCTCCTCGGCGACTACGCCAACCACACCCATTACGGACGCGCCTACGAGGATGACGTTGAGCTGGTCACGCCGGACGGCAGCCTTATCGGTAGGCTATTCAGTGGTGCGCTGGACGACGACGTCCTCGCACCGGCGCATAAACTAATCAGGTCCATCAAGACTCCCATTACGCGGCGCGGAAACGTCGTCGCACCCGACTCCATGCTCCCGCGCATAGATGCGGACGGAACCGTTTCCAAATTCAGGGAAGTTCCGCCCGCCGCACGCAAGCTGGTGGGATTCTCCGACACTATCGGATACCTGGGACCGTCTGCGCTGTTCCCGCACGGACGGCTGACCAGATACACCAAGGGTCACCCGCAAGCGCGGCAATCGCTTATTCCAGTCCTGTGGGCAATTGACGCGCTGTTCCGCGACGCCTATCCCGGTGAGTACGCTTGGCAGACGGAAGCATACCCGACGGACGATGTCTACAACTGGTACGGCAGGGTGGGCGACGAGTCAGCGTTCTCCTCCTGCTACGGGAATAATATGGTCCGGTCTGCCTATCACCGCGATCCGAACAACCTGAGTGGCGGCTTGTCCGCGCTGTTCACCACGGGCGACTACACGGGAGGTGGGCTGGTGCTGCCTCAGTACGGGGTTTGCATAAATCTTCAACCCGGAGACCTTCTCCTTTTCCATCCTGAGGTAATCCACGGCGTGCTTCCGTTCACAGGTGAGCGGAACAGCGGCGTGTTCTTCTCGGCGTCTCGCTGGCCGACCTTTGCGGAACAGGTAGGGCTGGACGAGCCAGCGACGGAGGACGAGGACAGGCCGGACCCGAATCATCCGTAACAAATTGTTACGCATACCAGAACGAAACCGCGTCGTGCAAGCGCGGTCGCGGCATAGCCGCCTGATGAGTTCTGAAAAATAGGAGGAAATGAAAATGAATTGGGACGGGTTTGATGAGCGTGTAGTGGGAATGACATTCCGTGTTCGATTTATCAACGGAACCCGAGAGGCAAGAGTCACCCGCATCAATCGCCTCGGGAACATTTGCTACGTGGAATGGAATGCGGCTGCAAAGGAATGGACTAAGGAGAAGTCCTGTAACGGGTTAAATCTCCCAAACATTGGAGCCGTATCATTTCCAGTTCATGGGCGCTGATTAACCTTCCCTCGGAATCTAGAGTATGACGCGTGGGTAGGGTACGACTAAGGCGCATACCGCGCAGCGAACTCGCAATCAAACAAAATTGAATTCGGGTGCTCCAATACCCACAAGTATCGGCGGCGTCCTTTCTAGCTGTGGGCTAGAGGTGTCTGCCGTTGCAGCCATTGTGGCGCTGTGGCCGTGGTCTGATGTGGCACCCGAACCTTTTCAGCGATAGAAGTGCTCGCCTAAATCGGCTGGGACGACTCCCGGCAATCCGCAAAACAAATGACCCAGAAAACAAATGCAGTCCCTAGCAACGCTGCCGCCCCATGTAATTGGCCGGGAATTACAAAACTTATTTCGTTAACGATTGCGCTGACCAGCGGTTTTTAAAATCGCTTGTTTAGACTGTTTTTAAACTTCGACCTTCCTCAGCAGGAGGAAGTTCTGATGAACAAGCAAGAAATGATAAGAGCATTGGACGACGAGATCGCCGGGACAGTGCTGAAACGGCAAGACCTGACCTATCGGGAGATCGCCCAGTTGTTCGGAGTCGGCTACACATATGTCCAAAACATCGTGGTAGCTCGCAAACTTAGGCGGAAGCGCGGATTGGGCAGCCCGGCGTTCAAGCTGAAGCGGGTGAGCTAACATGAACGACAAGAATAACAAAGAACTCGTGATGGAGTTTCAGCGCATTCGCAACGTGAAGCCTCAGTTCTTCTCGCATGAAGGAATCTATGATGCGGAGATCAAGGCCGGGATTCCGGTCCGCTTGGGATTCATCGGACTCTGGACCTGCTGCGACAAGCACGGAAGATTTGAATGGAAGCCCCGTCAGTTGAAACTCAAGGCGCTCCCTTACGATGAGATCGACTTCAACAAGGTATTGGAGGCTCTGGTTGAGACCGACTCGGTCCGCAAGTATGAGGTGGACGGGAAGCAATATGGGTATATCCCGTCATGGCGGAAGCATCAGTACATCAGCCCAAAGGAACTCAAGGTGAAGTCTCAATATCCTGCCCCTCCGGGAGTGGTGGATTTGCCAGAGGCAACGAGCGAAACGGACTTGGAGAACGTTTCTTCGATGGATGAAATCGGGGATGAACAAATGAAACCGGGGCGGGTAGGTACCGGAACCGTACCGGAACCGGGTCAAGCCGTAAGTATTGGTATTGGGGTTGGTAATGGGAAAGGAAAAGAATGTGTAGCTATTGGGGTTGGGAATGTCGGCAGCAAAGCTGCGGAGGGTGTAAAAAGAACTGTGTAAACGGCTATGGGAAGAGGAGGATGAGGGACCATGGCTATCAACACGAAGCTGATCGACGAACTACTGAGCAACTATAAGAAGCCGGAGGACATCGTCGGGGAGAACGGGCTGCTCA
>JBGQNE010000028.1:0-47721 GCA_041500985.1 Terriglobia bacterium
CGTTCCCCAAGTCAATGCCCGCAAACTGGCGCATCACCGCCGAGTCGTACAGCGCCTCCTCCACCGCCGGGTCCGACAGGTTGAACCACTGCTGCAAGAAATAAATCCGCAGCATCCGCTCCACCCCCATCGGCTGCCGCCCGTTGCCTGCCTTCGGATATACCGGCTCGATCAGCGCGCACAGTTCCGCCCACGGCACCACCTGCTCCATCTCCTCCAGAAATGCCGCCCGCCGCGTCTTCTTGCTGTACCGCTCGAATCCGTTCGCCATCGCCAGTGTCCTCTGCTTCATTTTTTCCTGCTTCCTCCGCCTGCTCCGAACACTTTATCCGTAACTCAGGAAAAATCAGAGGACTTATTCAGAGGTTCCCTAAACCCGGACCCTTGAAAAACAAAGGGTCCGGCACCCCCGCGGGAGGCTTGCGGATAAGGGGCTGCGCCGGGCCAATGCTTACGGTTTTTTCTTTTTCTTGAAGAGATCGCCCAGGCCTCCGAGCGGGTTCTGATTCTGCTGCTGATCGGGCTGTGCGGTCGCGTCTTTTTTGCTGTCCGACGGCTTATTGATCCCGCCGAGCGCGGTCTTGAGGAGTTCGGAACCCATGGCCCCGACGTCGGGGAGGAATTTAGGATCGGAAGCCGTGCCCTGGATGAGGAACGGGATGCGGCGCTCGGAACTGCCTCTGGCCTGGCCCGGCTGGCCTGCGGCGCTCGGCTGGCTTCCCTGCCCCAACAAACCGCCCAGCAAGCCGCCCAGACCGCCCGAGTCCGTGGGTTGCGCTGCGCCCGCACCGCCCGTGGCGGGAGCCGGAGCAGTTGTCCCCGCCGCCGCGCCGGCCGCGGGCTTGCCCGCCAGAGTGGCCAGCATCTTGAAATTCAGATTATTTTTGGCGTCCACGGTGCCCGCGCCGGTTAGCGTGCCCAGTCCGGTGACGATCATATTGAAATTTTCCGCGCGAATTCCGGCCGGATTCATCTGTATCCCGGTGGTCATTTTTTCGATGGTGATGTCCGAGCCGGTCTTGATTCCGGTGAGCGCGGAAATGACGGCCAGCTTCGAGCCGAGGTCGAACCCGGTGATCTTGGCGTTCACCAGATTCACCGTGCCGGAGGTAAGCAGGCGGTCGGTGGGGCCTTTGATTTCAAGATTGCCGCTGAGCAGCCCGGATTCCAGCGCTGCTCCCTTGGGCAGGTTCACCGCCAGCGCCGGAAGAAACGCCGCCAGATCCTTCGCGGGCATGTCCTGCGCGTCGAATTTCATGTTGACCACCGTGTCTTCGCCGCGCGAGTCATACGTTCCGCCGATATGCGCTTCGGCCTTGCCGATCCTGATGGCCGAGGGATTCAACACGCCGGTGTTCCGGCGCAGGTCCGAGCGCGTGGAAAACTCCGCCTGGGCGGGAATGGCCGAAGGCGAGCCCCCGGCCACGAGCAACAGCTTATTCAGCTTCATGGTGCCGCGCGTCTGCGCTTCGCCGTACTGCGATTTCACCTGCGCGTCCAGGTCCATTTTTCCGCCGAAGCCGGAGGAGGCGTCCAGCACGCCGGAAGCGCCCAGGTCGAATCCGCGAATCACGATTTTTGCGTCCACCGGAGTAAGCGAGGCGTCGCTCTGGTTCACCGGGCCCACGCGGCCCTCCAGATGAAAACTGCCGCCGCCCGGCAGGCCGGTGCTGACCTTCACGGGAAACGCCGCGGCGTAGGAAACGCCCGAGGCTTCCAGGTCCACGTTGTCGTAAACGGATTTTCTGGCCACGCCCTTCTTGCCCAGCGTCAGCCGTCCTCCGGAGAGGGTCAGTTTTTGCACGACGAGGTCCGGCGCGTCCGCCTTGCTCTTGCTGTTTGATTTTTTCGGGCGCTCGCCGCCGATCGAGGAAAAATTCCAGCGGCCCGCGGCATCCTGCAACAGCAGCACCTCCGGCTTTACGATGGTCAGCCCGGTCACGCGCACGGCGCGGTCAAAAATCAGCGGCTTCCATTCCACGCCCACCTTGATCTCCCGCGCTTTCAAAAACGGAGCCGCACTAAACTTGGGGTCATCCGCAATGGAGAGATTTTCCGCGGCCAGCGAACCCGTCCACACCGAGAGGCTGAGCTTGCCCAGCTTTACGTCGCGGCCCAGCGCGCCGGAAATCTGCTCCTCGACCATCGGGCGAAAACGGTCCACGGGAATCACAAAGGGGAGAATGGCCAGCACGACCAGCAACACTCCCAGACCAATCGCGCCAATCAGCAGAATTTTCTTCATGAGAACCTCCCGGACATCCAGCGGCAGAGACAGCCAACTGCGGCGAAAAAAGCATAGCACAGGCAGGGAGTGCTGGCTGTAACGGGGGACACCGGCGCTCCCTTGAGCGCCGGCGCCATTTCCAATACTGAGCAGTTTTCTGTAGCCGCCCTCTTCAGTCGCAAGACTCCGGGCAGCAGCCGGAGAGGGCGGGCCTTACACCCAGTCGAGCGCGCCCTTTTTATAGAGCCAAACATAGCCGACCAGCAGAATGCCCAGAAAAACAAACATGGAAACCAGCCCGAGCATTTTCAGCGCTTTGAATTGAATCGCCCACGGATACAGGTAAATGGTTTCCACGTCGAAAATCACGAAGAGCATGGCGATGATGTAATAGCGCACGGAATAGCGCCCGCGCGAACCGCCCTCGGGGAGGACGCCGCACTCATAGGGCTTGAGCTTGTCGCCCACGGGACGGGAAGCGGGGCGGATGAATTTGAAGAGAAGGAGCGTGACGGCGGGAAAGGAGGCCACCAGCACCGCGAAGATCAGCACCGGAATGTATGCGCTGGGCATGAGTTCTTCTCCCGTCGAATCAAATCCTACCACAACGGCGGCACGGACAGAATTCCGCCCGCGGGCCTGAATCGCCATTCCTGCCCTGCTCGGGCCATTCCAAATCGAAGGACCGCTTCGGCTTTTCCGCCTACTTTTCGAACAGCAGTTCCCCCGCGCGGTGCGTGGCCTTCACCACCGCCTTGATCAGCGTCACGCGCAGCTTGCCCTCTTCCAGCTCCATGATTCCGTCAATCGTGCAGCCCGCCGGCGTGGTCACCGAATCCTTCAGTTGCGCAGGATGCTCGCCCGTCTCCAGCACCACGCTGGCCGCGCCCTTCATCATCTGCGCCGCCAGCAGAGTCGAGATGTCCCGCGGCAGACCCACTTTTACGCCCGCCTCCGCGAATGATTCCAGAATAATGTAGGCAAAGGCCGGCCCGCTGGCCGACAGCCCGGTCACCGCGTCCATGTGCTTTTCGTCCACCACTACCGTGCGCCCCACGGCGTCGAACATGGCCCGCGCCGTCTCCAGGTCCGCTTCGGTAGCGTGCGTGCCGCGGCAGATGCCGGTCATGCCGCAGCCCACCGCCGAGCAGGTATTGGGCATGGCCCGCACCACGGGAATTTTCCCGCCCACGTGCTGCTCGATATAACTGGTCGGCACCGAAGCGGCCACGCTGATCACCAGCGTCTTGGGTCCCAGCTGGGGACGAATCTCCTTGAGCACCTCGCCCACCACCTGCGGCTTCACTCCCAGCAGCACGATGTCCGCCCCGCGCACCGCCTCTCGGTTCTCCGTGGTCACGCGCACGCCCAGTTCCTTGCTCTGCGCTGCGGCCTTTTCCGCGTGGCGCACCGTGGCCGTCACGCGCTTGGCCGCAAAGAGCCCCTGCTTCAAATACGCGCGGAGTAAGATCCCGCCCAGTTTGCCCGCGCCCAGCACCGCTAGTTTTTGACCGCTAAGTTTCTTGCCCATGATGCTTCCATTCTTAACGACCCCGCCGTTTGCGTCAATCGGCGATTTTTTGGGGTTCCGGATTTTTTCCGCAAGGAAAGACAGGTCTGTGTTGACGGAGCGGAAAGGCCCGCCCTCTCCGGCTGCTGCCCGGAGTCTTGCGACTGAAGAGGGCGGCTACAGACATGAAGATACGAAGGCTAATCGTGGCGCGCGCCGCGCACGATTTTGGCGCAATGCGGCAGGAGATCGGCGATGGCGGCGAGGGACTCGATCGCGCCCTTGGGACTTCCCGGCAGATTCACGATCAGCACGGTCCCGCGGACTCCCGCGACCGACCGCGAGAGCACCGCACGCGGCGTTTTGGCCACTCCCACGCGCCGCATCTCTTCGGCCAATCCGGGGATCAGCCGCTGGCACAAGGAAGCCGTCGCTTCCGGGGTCACGTCCCGCGGGCCGATTCCCGTTCCTCCGGTGGTCAGAATCAGGTCCACTTCGCCCGCATCGGCCCAGCTGCGCAATTGGCCTTCAATTTTTTCGCGTTCGTCGGGAACGACCGCGCTGGCCACCGCGCTCCACTGCCGCGCGCCGCAGAACTCTTCCACCGCCGGGCCGGAGCTGTCCTCGTACTCCCCCCGGCTCACCGAATCGCTCACTGTCAGGATGGCCACTCGCATAGGATAACTTTCTCTAGGCGTCCACGGCGTCGCGGCTGGCTTCGTCCATCAGCCGCATCGCTTCCATCAGCAGCCCGGTCGTGTTTTTCGTCGTGGTGGTGCGGGTGGAAGCGTTGGCCGCGTTAAAATCAATCTCGAACTCGCCCGTCGTCCAGCAGATCACCTTGTAAGCCGCGTCGTCGCCTTCCACCGCTCCCAACTTGGCGTCGTTGCATTGCCCATTGGCGAAAAACATCTCCCCGGTTTCCTTCTCGTGGCGCACCGTCAGCTTGCACGATTTCGCGCCCATTTCGAGCGATTGCATCAAATCAATGATGCTCATCTCCTCCAGCCGCCCCTGAATCACCCCCGGCCGCGAAGCCCGCTTCTGCATTTTCTCCAGGTGCAGCCGGTCCACCACCTTCTTCGCCGCGCTCACCAGATCCTTGATGAAAAACGGCTTGGTGATGTACTCCTCGACGCCCTCGAGCAGCGGCCGCAGCCGCTCCTCGATGTCCCCCCGGCTGGCCATGATCAGGAAGGGAACGCTCCTGGTGGCCTCGCGCCCGCGCAATTTCTCGAAAAGCTGCCGCCCGTCCACTCCCGGCATTTTGTAATCGCACAGAATCACGTCCGGGGGATTGTCCATGGCCTTCATCAGCGCGTCGGTCCCGTCGTTCGCCGTGGTCACTTCGCAATACGGCTCCATCCCCTTCACGATCAGTTCCCGCACCAGCGGATTATCTTCCGCGAGCAGCAGCCGGACCGCCGTTCCTCCCGCGCCGCTCATCGCTTCCCGCCCTTCCCTCGCCCGCGCCCGCCCGCCGCGCGCACATAGTGCCCGCTCTTCCCCCCGCTCTTCTCCAGGAGGTGAATTTCCCGGATTTCGATGCCTTTATCGAGAGCTTTGCACATGTCGTAGACCGTCAGAGCCGCCGCGGAGACCGCCACGAGCGCTTCCATTTCCACGCCCGTCCGGGCCGTGGCCGTAACCGTCGCTTGCACTTCCACGCCAGTTTGGCATAGCCGCGCGGTCACATCAATACGCGTGAGCGGCAGCGGATGACAAAGAGGTATCCACTCCGAAGTCCTCTTGGCCGCGGCAATCCCCGCGATCCGCGCCACTTCCAGCGGGTTTCCCTTGGGATTCTTCAGCCGCCGCACCGCCCGCACCACCTTCGCCGGCATCTTCACAAATCCCCGCGCCACCGCCGTCCGCGCCGTCACCGCTTTCTCGGTCACGTCCACCATGCGCACTTCCCCGCTCTTCCCGTAATGCGACAGTTTCGTCATCTCGCCTTTGCCCCTCACAGCACATCCCGCCGCGGCAGCACCATGGCCCACTCCCCCGCCGCCATCTCCCCCTTATCCCCATCCATCACCAGAAAACAATTCGCCTGCCCCAGCGCAGCGATGTCTCCCGACCCGCGCCAGCGCAGTTCCCGCACCACTGGTTCTCCCTCGACCCACGCGATTCGCGCCGGAGTAAAATGCGTCAGCCCGGCACTCTGCCGCACCGTTTCCGCCAGCCGCGCCCGCAGCAGCGGCAGAGGCCGCGCCGGGGCGCCGCTCAGAATATCCAGCGCGGGCGCCGCAAACAGCTCGAACGTCACCATCGTCGAAACGGGATTGCCCGGCAGGCCAAACACCGGCTTGCCCTGGCAGGTGGCAAACACCGCTGGCTTGCCCGGGCGAATGGCCACCGCATCGAAATGAAATTGCGCGCCCAGTTCCCGCAGCGCGGGCTCCACCAGATCGTATTTGCCCATGGAGACGCCGCCGGAAATCACCAGCGCATCGCAGCGCAAACCTTCCTCGATTTTCGCGCGAATCGCCTCCATGCGGTCCGCCGCATTGCCCAGGGAAACTTCCACGCCGCCCGCCGTGTGCACCTGCGCCCCCAGCGAAAAATTGTTGCTATTGCGAATCTGGAAGGGACCGGGAGTTTTTTCCGCGGAAACAATCTCGTCGCCCGTGGAAAGAATGGCCACGCGCGGTTTCGCATGCACCGCCACCTGCACCGCCCCCACCTGCGCCGCGAGGCCAATCTCCGCGAAGCCCAGGCGCTGCCCGGGCCGCAGCAGCGCCTGCCCCGCGCGCGCTTCGCTGCCCTGGGACACGATATTCTGCCTCGCTACCGCGCTGCGCAAAAACTTAACTCGTTCGCCCTCGCGTTCGGTGTGCTCGATCATCACCACCGCGTCCGCGCCCGGCGGCGCGCCCGCCCCGGTCATGATCTGCACGCACGTTCCCGCGGCCAGCGGCGTGGTCGAGGCGTCCCCGGCCTTCCACTCCCCCACGCACGGCAGCGCCGCGCCCGCCTGCGCCTCCGGCGCGCGCACGGCATAGCCGTCGCGCGTCGAGCGATGAAAAGGAGGATAGTCGCGGTCGGCGAGAACTTCTCCCGCCAGCACAAACCCCAGCGCCTCGCGCAGCGCGGCCTGCCCCACGCCCGTGGTCTTTCCGAGCGCGGTCACTTCCCGGATGACGGCCTGGCGCGCCTCTTGGTAGGAAAACATAAGATGTTAAAGATACTACGGCTTCTGCCCAATCCTCGTAGGGGCACGGCATGCCGTGCCCCTACCGCACCATTGCTTGTTCCGTCCTACAGCCAGGAGGAAAACAACGTTCCCGCCGGAATAATCGTGGCGTCCCGCTCCGGCCCCGTCGAAATCATCCCGATCTCCACCTGGAGAAACTCCTCGATGAACTTCAGATACTCGACCGCCGCCTTGGGCAGGCTCTTGGCATCCTTCGCGCCATACGTCGAAGCGCACCAGCCCGGCAGAGTTTTATAGTCCGGCGTGACCTTGGCCAGTTCCTCCGCCGAAGGCGGCATCTCCCGGATGATGGAACCCTTGTACTTGTAGCCGGTGCACACCTGAATTTCCTTCTGCGTATCGAACACGTCCAGCTTGGTGATCACCAGCGAATCCATCCCGTTGATCATCTTGGCGTAGCGCAGCACCACCAAGTCCAGCCAGCCGCAGCGCCGCGGACGCCCCGTCACCGCGCCGTACTCCTTGCCGCGGTCGCGCACTTCCCGCGCTTCCAGTTCGGGCATCTCCGTGGGAAACGGCCCGCCGCCCACCCGCGTGGTGTAGGCTTTCGAAACGTTGAGCACGCCCTTGATCCGCGTCGGCGCCACTCCCAGCCCCGTCGTCGCTCCGCCGGCAATCGCGCTCGATGATGTCACATACGGATACGTTCCGTGGTCGATGTCCAGCATGGTGCCCTGCGCGCCTTCGAAGAGCACGGACTTGCCCTGATCCAGCGCGCCATTGAGCAGTTCGGAAGCATCCCCAATATAGCCGCGAATCTTTTCTCCCAGCCGCAGCGTCTCGTCAATGGCCCCGGAAAAATCCACGGACGCGCCGTAGGTGCCCCTGGCGATGGCCGTCTTCTCCGCGATCACCCGCTGCGCCTTTTCCCGGAAGCTCTGCGGGTCCAGCAGGTCGCACACGCGCAAGCCGCGCCGCGCCATCTTATCTTCGTAGGCCGGGCCGATGCCGCGCGAGGTCGTGCCGATCTTGTTTTCGCCGCGCGCCGTTTCCGCGGCCTTGTCCAGTTCGCGGTGGTAGGGGAAAATCAGGTGCGCGCGGTTGCTCACGTGCAGCCGCCCGTTCACGTTGATTCCGGCCTTGGCCAGCATCTCGATCTCGCTCACCAGCGCCGCCGGGTCCACCACCACCCCCGTGCCGATCACCGCCTGCTGCTGGGGCCGCAGAATCCCGCACGGAATCAGCTGCAAGACAAACTTCTTCCCATCGAAGATCACCGTGTGCCCGGCGTTGTTCCCGCCCGCGCACCGCGCAATGTAATCAAACGAGCCGGCCATGTAGTCCACGACCTTGCCCTTGCCCTCGTCGCCCCATTGCGCGCCCACCACCACGACCGATTTCATCCTGCGCCTCTCAAACCGCCCGCACCCGGCCCTTCACCGTTACCGCGCGAAGGAATTTTTAGGCGGGAATTCACACCTACGAACAGACAAATCATCGTACGCCCGCCTCGCTTTCAACGCAAGGCGGAGGCTGCATGGCCCAGATCTCCTGCTAGCGGAAAAGTTTTTGGTAGCGAAAACAACTCATTAGATGATCGTTCACCATCCCCGTGGCCTGCATGTGCGCGTAGCAGATCGTCGAGCCCACGAACCCGAACCCGCGCGTTTTTAAATCTTTACTGAGCGCGTCCGATTCCGCCGTGCGCGCGGGCACTTGCCGGTGAAACTTCCAGGCGTTCTGCTTCGGCACGCCTCCGACGAATCGCCAGATGTAGGCGTCAAACGTCCCGAACTCCTCCTGCACCTTGAGGAACGCCCGCGCATTGGAAATGGCCGATGCAATCTTCAAGCGGTTGCGCACGATTCCCGCATCCATCAGCAGCGCCTGAATCTTGCGCTGGTCGTAACGCGCCACGCGCGCGGGGTCGAAGCCGTCGAAGACCTCGCGATAACGCTGGCGCTTGCGCAGAATCGTGTCCCAGCTCAATCCCGCCTGTGCGCCTTCCAGAATCAGGAATTCGAAAATCGTCCAGTCGTCATGCACCGGCACGCCCCATTCCGCATCGTGATAGGGGATGTTCAGCGCATTTCCGGCCCAGGCGCAGCGGGGCATTTCAATGGATGCGACAGCTGGCATGGTCACCGCCGAAGTCCTACTGCTTGATGGAGTGAATGATGATGGTGTTGCCGCCGAGCAGCACCGGGTCGGAGGCCAGATCTTCCGTCCAGCGGTCCTTGCGGCGCCCTTCCGGGGTCAGCCGGGCCAGCAGGCGAATGAGGGCCACCAGCGGCCAATAGAGCCACTGGTTGGCTTTCTTGCGGTCGCGATAGACGCCCTGAATGGCGAAGCCGTTTTTTTCCAGGTAATAGCGCAGTTCGTTGTAGCCGATGGGATTGGCGTGCACCGCGATTTCGTCCTTGCCGGCGTAGTCGTAACGGATTTTCGTCTTGGACTGGTCGGAGAGCGGCTTGAAGTGCGAGGTGTAGCCGAAGAGCAGCCACTTCAGGCGCTCCTCGATGTTCATGATGTTGGGCACGCTGATGATCAGGTGGCCGCGCGGCTTGAGCAAGCGGCGGTATTCGCGGAAGGCCTGCGGCGGCGAATCGATGTGCTCGAGCCCGTCGAGCGAGGTGATGTAGTCGAAGGACTCCGAGGCGTAGGGCAGCGTGCCGGACAGATCTCCCTGCTTGATCTCCACGCCGTCCAGCCGGAACAGTTCCGCGTAGAGGTCGCTGCAGCGCACATCGAATCCCGCGGCCAGCATGCGCTCGGCCAAAGCGCCTTCCCCTGCCGGACAATCCAGAATTCTTCCGCGCGGCAGCGGCTGCAGGATTTTCATCACCGTATCGTGCAGACCCGGCCGGGACATGGCCTGCGGCCCGCGCTCGCCCGCCAGCATGGGCGGGTGCGAAGCCGGCTTGATCTTCCGTGAGGTCGTCTCGGCTGCTTCCATGATTCGGTCTCCAGACAGACTCGTGCGCGCGCGTTCGCTGCCCCGCCGCTTGCTGGGAAATTATCCCAGGTGCTTGTCGAGTTCCTTGGTGATGTGTTCCTTGGGAACGGCGCCGACGATCTGTCCGACGACCTGCCCTCCCTTGAAGACCAGCAGCGTGGGAATGCCGCGGATGTTGAAGCGCCCGGCCGAATTCATGGCTTCGTCCACGTTCAGCTTGGTCACTTTCACCTTGCCGGCGTAGTCCTGGGCCACTTCGGCTACCGTGGGCGCCAGCATGTGGCACGGGCGGCACCATTCCGCCCAGAAGTCCACCACCACCGGCTGGGTCTGGCTGGCCGTGATCACTTCGGCCTCGAAATTTGCGTCATTCACCGCCAATACGTTCTCTGCCATTTTCGTTTCCCCTGTGGGCGTCCCGCGGGCCGCCCCGACATTGAATTCCCTGCCCTGCCAAATCCTGCCCATTCCGGCGATCAAACTTTAGATGCCGCTCCGCGCATTTGGTTTCGTCCCGCCAGCGCTTCCTCATATAGCTTACCGTATTCGGCGGCGGATGCCTTCCAGGAAAAATCGCGCCCCATCCCGGCAGCCTGAATCCCGCGCCACAGCGCCGCATCCTTATAACATGCCAGGGCCTCGCGCAACGCCCCCATCATGGCCGCGCCGGTATAGGCCGCGAACTTGAAGCCGGTCCCGGTTCCCTTCGCCGGGTCCACCGCCTCAATCGTATCATCCAAACCGCCCGTGGCCCGCACCACCGGCACCGTGCCATATTTCAGGCTGTAGATCTGACTCAGGCCGCAGGGCTCGTAGCGCGAGGGCATCAGGAAAATATCCGCTCCGGCCACGATCTTGTGCGCCAGAGCGTCGTTGTAGGCGATCTTCACGCCCGCGCGCCCCGCATGCTTTGCCGCCAGCTGCTTGAACATTTTTTCATAGCGCTCATCGCCCTTGCCCAGCGCCACCAGCAGAAGGTCTTCTTTCAGCAGCGCTTCGGCCTGCTCCTCGATCAGATCGAATCCCTTCTGCCCCGCGAAGCGCGACACCATCCCCACCACCGCGCGCCCTTCCCCGTCTTTCTCCAGATGAAACGATTCCAGCAGGTCCGCGCGGCATTTTTTCTTCCCCAGCAACTCCGCCGCCGAATAATGCGCCGCAATCTTGCGGTCGGTTTCCGGATTCCACACTCCGTAATCCACCCCGTTCAAAATTCCGCGCAGCCGCTCGCGCCGCTGGCGCACCACGCCGTCGAGGCCGTGGCCAAACTCGGGAGTCTGAATCTCCTCGGCGTATTTCCGGCTCACCGTGGTCAGATAATCCGCGTAAACCAGGCCACCCTTTAAGAGGTTCACGCTGTCGAAAAATTCCAGGCCACCCGGATGATATTCGCTCTCCGGAATGCCGGCGCGCCCGAGCGCCTCCTTCTCGAACAGCCCGTGATAGCCCATATTGTGAATCGTGAACACCACCGGAATCTTGTTCACCGCCGGATCGTTGGCGAATTCCGAGCGCAGCAGCACCGGCAGCAGCCCGGCCTGCCAGTCGTGGCAGTGAATTACCTCCGCCGGCCACACCTGCTTTACGATTTCAATGGCCGCGCGGCAGAATTCGCCATAGCGCTCGGCATTGTCCGCATAATCGCCGTTGCGGCCGCCGTAAATTCCCTCGCGGTCGAAATACTCGGCGTCCTCCACAAAAAAATAGCGCACGCCCTTCACGCGCCGCCCGCCGGTAATCGCCGGAAAGCGCAGCGCCCCGCCCTGCGCAATCGTGACGCTGGCCTTCACCACCGGCCCGGACTTGATTCCCCGGTAGCGCGGCAGCACCACCGCCACCTCGTGCCCGGCCTCCGCCAGCGCCTTGGAAAGCCCGCCGACCACGTCGGCCAGCCCGCCCGTCTTCGCGTAGGGCACTCCCTCGCTCGCCACCAGCAGTATCTTCATCGTCCGCTCGGCAATCCGCTCGTCCATCGGTCCACCGCAACTTCGTATTTCAGGATAAGAAAAAACCGGATCTGGCGGAGGCGTGTGGAAGTCGAATCCACCATTCCTGCCTCGATGGCAGGGATCGCCGGCTTTGAAGGCCGGGAGAGTCACCGGACCCCTTTCGCCCCCGCTGCAATTATAGGGATTCCCGGCTCCGCGCGCCAATGCGCCGCCCGCCGGCAGACTGCCATTCCGCCGCTCTACTGCCGCGTCGCGCCGCTCTGCGCCGCCTGTGCCCGCGCCAGCGCCGCCACCAGTTGGTGCAGCGCCGGCGCCGTGCACACTTCGTAGTAGCTATGTTCCGTGGCCTTGCCCATCCGCCCGTCCGGCAGCAGTTCCCGCGCGTATCCCTTGCGCAGCACGATCAGCTCCACCGAGTCTCCCAGCGGCACTTCCCCGTAGCACAGCGTCACCTGGTCCCTGCCCCAGGGCATTTCCAGCGCCGTCTCGATCCGGTCCATGGAGATCTCTTCCGACAATTTCTGGAATCCGTCCTCGTTCAGCTCGATCCCGTTCATGTTGTAGCGCACCAGAAACTCATCGGCCTCTTCCGCCGACGCTCCTTCCACCACCGAGAGAAACTGGAACACGCTGAAGTGCGTCCTCTGCCCCGCCAGCAGCCGCCGCGCCAGCTTGGCGCACCCCGACAAGCGATCCGAGAGGTTCAGGGCCTTCGAGATCATGATCTTGGAATCCCCGTCGGTCCAATACGCCGGCGCGTCTCCCTGAAACGCGATGCCGCTGCCGATCTCCAGCCGCGGCAGCTCTCCCGCCGACGCCTTGTCGTTGTACGTATTGGAAACCGCGCGGATCTGCCGCGCCAGCACGCAGGCCTTGGCCACCACCCGCGCATACGCCTGGTTCACGTCCGTCTCGAAGATCGCCAGAATGATCGCGTCCCCTTCGATGAACACTTTCTTCGCGTCGTAGCGGTCCAGCAGCTTCTTCACCGGCTCGTGCAGATTCATGCTGAAATGCGAAGCCGGATTCAGCCCCCGCGCCAGCAGGTCCTGAGTCATCCCCGTGGACCCGCGCACGTCCGTCTTGATGATCACGTGCGAGATCACCCGCTCTTCCGCCGCGCGCGCCTCCCCTTGCAGCACGCACTCGTAGAGCCGGTTGTTCATCCGCGAAAGATCGCGCATCTGCTCCGTGGTCACCAGGCTCACGCGCTCCATGCACGCCGCCAGATGCTCCGCGTCCCGCAGGTCCCTCCGCAGCCGCAGAAAATCCGTGGCAAATTTCAGCACCAGCGGCTCCTTCTCGCTCCTCGAATATTTCCGGATCCTCCTGGCCAGTTCCTCCAGCGGCTTCAGGGACAATTGCCGCGCCGGCACCTGCTTCAGCACCTCCTCCACCCGCTTCAATTCCTCCTTGGAGACCAGCGCCTTCCGCAACTGCTGCAAATGCACCGGCGGGCAGTATTCGTGCCGCACCGGCCGCACCTCGTAACTGGCCAGCACATGCAGCAGCATTTCCCGCTCTTCCAGCCGGTCGATCAGCCGCCCCAGCAGCTTCCCTCGCTTGCCCGCCTCTTCGCCCTCCGCCGACCACACGTCAAACATCCGCCGGGCATTCTCCGGCTCGTTCAGGTAGTCTCCCAGCCGCCCGGCGTTCTGCTTCTGATAAAAATCCATCTTCTGGCGCGCCTCATCCATTTGCGGCCCCAGTTCCTCGAGCCGCACCTGCTGATGATTCAGGCGCATCTCCACGTCATGCAGCGAAGCGCGGACATCGCTGGGTTCCGCCCCGCCCATGAAGCGCGATAGCAGGCCTCCGCCTCCGCCCTCCTGCTTGCGCAGCAGCCCCTCCCGCTGCTCCTCCAGCGCGGCGATGTCCTTCCTCACCGTGTGCACCTGCTCCAGCAGCGCGCCGTAATTCTTCCCCGCTTCCCCCTGCTCGGACTCCAGCGACAGCTCGATCCCCGCCTCCCGCACGAACTCCTGAAACAGCGCGTCCATCTCCTCGAAGCGGTCCGGGTCCCGCGCATAGCTCCCCAGCAGCACGTAATTTTCCAGAAAAAATATCTCGTCCTTGCCCCCGTCCAGAAACACGATGCGGTTCTTCAGCAGTTCATAGACCGGCGCGTAATCCTCCCCGAACAGCGCCTTCCGCGCCTTGCTGATCACATTTTCCTCGAGGTCAATCAGCATCTGCTGGATCTGCTGCCCCGGCCCCCGCAGCACGTTGCGCCGCGCCGCCTGCAGCTCCGAAAGCCGCGCCTTCAATACGTGGGCACTCTGGCTGCGCTCGAAATATTCGCCCCGCTGGCGGATCCAGGCCTTCCCCTCCAGCAGCAGGTTGCCGAACTGATTGCCCAGCTCTTGCGTCAGGAACTTCACCAGGGCCACGCGGAACAGATGGTCGATCTCGATGTTTTTGTGGTGTTTGGCCTGCGTCAGCGCGCCATGCAGCATTTCATTCAGCAGCTTGCGGTAGCCGCTGTTATCAATGCTCTTCGCCGGCCGCACCTCGATCCCGGCCAGATACGTGTGGCTCACCGTCTGCCGGATCAGTTCAAAGAGGTATTCGCGCGAGGCTTGGACGAACTTGGGGCTCAGGTAGACGTCGTAATGGATGTTGTCAACGCCCATGGCGATCGACCCCAACGGGATCACCGCGCTATATGGCGTTAATTCGATCCGGCCCGGTTCTCCCGGGTCCGCAGAAAATAGTTCAGTCGGCATGCCACCCGCCCCAACGGGTATTCTTTACCGTAACAACCCCGCCCATGAGGGGCAAGAACACATCCTGGGAGCGTTCACGGGAGGTTAACGGGTAAGCCTATTTTGTGCCCTATTCATCATCCCCGCCCATCACCCGGATCCTTCTCCGCTCTCCTCCCCGATGCTCCAGCCGTATGCGCACCTGCGGCCACTCCCCCGGCACCGGCACCTTCTCCGGCCACTCCAGAATCACCACCCCCGGCTCCGCGAAAATATCCTCCATCCCCAGCGACTCAAAATCCGCCGCGCTCTCGATGCGGTACAGGTCCGCGTGATACACCTTCGCGCCCTTCCCATACACATGCACCAGCGTAAACGTCGGGCTGGTCACCTCATCTTCTTCCGCCGCTCCCAGCCCGCTTACAATCCCCTTGGCCAGCGTCGTCTTCCCGCTTCCCAGCTCTCCGTAGAGCAGCACCAGAACCGGCGCCTTCAGCTCCGCGGCGATCTCCCGCCCCAGCCTGATCGTCTCTTCCGCCGTGTTTGTAATGCGCTCCTTAACCACGCTTCTGCAACTCTCCCAGCAGTTCCCGCCGCGCCGCCGGTATGGCCTCCGCCACTTCGCTGGCCAGCAGCCCCGCACAATCCCTTCCCCGCGTAGCGCGCTCCGCCGCCACTCCATGCAGGTACACACCCAGCGCCGCCAACCTTGTCCTATCCGCACTCCCCCATTGCGCCTCCAGCCCCGCCAGAACCCCCGTCAGCACGTCTCCCGACCCTCCCTTGGCCAGCCCCGCGTTTCCGCTCGTATTCACAAATACGTTTCCCTCCGGGCCCGCCACCACCGTATGAAACCCCTTCAGCACCACGCACGCGTTCCACCGCCGCGCTGCCTCCACCGCCATACCCAACCGCTCCGCCTGCACCGCCGCGCTTGTGCTTCCCATCAGCCGCGCCATCTCCCCCGCGTGCGGCGTCACCGTCAGCGGCCTCCCCTTGCTCCCCTTCAGCTTCTCCGCTTGCCCCGCAAACGCATTCAGCCCATCGGCATCCAGGATCACCGGTATCTCCGCCCCGCCCACCACTTCCCGGATAAACTGCTGCGTGGCCGCGTGCGTTCCCAGCCCCGGCCCCAAGCCCATTACGCTTTTCCCAGCCAATATCCGCGCCATCCGCCCATACCCAAAACTACTCAGGTCCGCCGTCCCTTCCTCCGTCGTATCCAGCCCTTCGGTCATATATTCCGGCTGCCCTGCGGCCACCTCCGCGCGCACCGCCCCCGGCACCGCCACCGTCACCAGCCCCGCTCCGGCCCGCAGCGCTCCCCGCCCCGCCAGCACCGCCGCCCCACTCTTCCCCACCGAGCCGCACACCAGCAGCACGTGTCCATACGATCCCTTGTGTGTTCCCGCCGCCCGCACCAGCGGCAGCCCGGCAAACTCCCCCGGCTCGCTCCAGCGCACCCGCCCCTGCCCCACCTCCTCGACCAGCGCCGCGGGTGTTCCAATCTGCCGCACCCGCAGCGTCCCCACCGCCGCGGCATCCCGCGAAACCAGTTGCCCCACCTTCGCCGCCGTGAACGTCACCGTCGCGTGCGCCTGCAAAACCTCTCCTTCGGCCGCCCCACCGTCCGAGGGCAGCCCCGAGGGCATGTCCACTGCCACAATCAGTTTCGGCCGGCTGCTCGTCGCGTTCCCGGACAAGCGGTTCACATCCGCAATCGCCTGCGCCACCGCCACTTCCGCCGCTCCCCGCAAACCCGTCCCCAGCAGGGCATCCACAATCACGTCCGCGCCCGCCACCTCCGTCCACGCCGCTTCCCATCCCGCCGTATCCGCAATCTCCGTGACCCCTTCTCCACCCTCCCTCCACCGCGCCAGATTCTCCGCCGCGTCTCCGCGCATCTCCGCCGCCCGCCCGAAGAGCAGCACGCGCATCCCGTAACCCGCGCTCTTCAGGTAGCGCGCCGCCACCAGCCCGTCCCCTCCGTTGTTGCCCTTCCCGCACAGCACCGCCACGCGCACGGGCAGCCCCGGCACGCTCTCGTGCACAAGCTCCGCCACGCGCCTTCCGGCTTCTTCCATCAATTGTTTCGAGGGGATTGCGAATCGCGCGCTGCTCAGGCGATCCACTTCGCGCATTTCCGCCGCGGTGAGTGCTTTCATGAAAGGTTCACGCTACAAAACGGCGGCGGCCTCCTACAACATCCACCCGCCGCTTACGTTCACCACCTGCCCGGTCACGTACTCCGATTCCTCCGACGCAAAAAACAGCGCCGCCGCGGCCACGTCCTCCGCCGTCGGCGGACGCCCGATGGGAAAGCGCGCGTCCTTCATGCGCCGCGCTTCGTTCAGCGTCAGTTCTTTCTCGTCAATGTTCGACGGGTTGACCACGTTCACGGTGATCCCATTCTTGGCCTCTTCCAGCGCCAGCGACCTCGACAGCGCCACCACCGCCGCCTTGGCCGCCGCATACGCCGAAATCTTGGCCTGCCCGAAGGCCCGCTCCGCTCCCACCGCTCCCATATTGATAATGCGGCCCCAGCGCCCCTTGCGCATGTGCGGCAGCACCGCCCGGCACATATAGAAAACGCTCAGCAGGTTCGACGAAAAGACCTGGCTCCACTCCTCCACCGAAGAATCCGCCAGCATCCCCCAGCGGAAATCCCCCACGTTGTTTACCAGGATATCCACCCGCCCGAAGCGGTCCACCACCGTCTGCACCAGCTGCTCCGCGCGCGCCGGCACGGTGATGTCCGTCTCCACCGCCACGCAGTCCGCTCCCACCGTCTGGATCTGCCGCAGCGTCTGCTGCGCCGCCGCCTTATTCGACCGGTAAGCCAGCGCCACCCGCGCGCCTTCCTGCGCGAAGCGCAGCGCGATCCCGCGCCCGATTCCCCGGCTGCCCCCTGTTATCAACACCACTCGGTTTCGTATCGCCATAAGTTTCGCCGCTAAGTTTTTCAGTATAGCCCAGCCTCGCCTCTTCTTCTATACGCCTTCTTGCTCTTTTTTCTCACCCCAACCGCGCCACAATTACCGTCATATCGTCGGCCTGCTCCCCCGCACCCGCCCATTCGTCCACCGCGTTCATCAGGGCCTCGGCGATCTCCCGCGGCCTCGCCCCCTGCTTGCGAAGCGCTTCCGCCTCCAGCCGGAACACCCCGAACTCCTCGCCGTACTCATTCTCCGGTTCCACCAATCCATCGCTGTACCCGATCAGCAGCGTCCCCGGCGGCGCTTCCAGTTCCCCCTCTTCATACCGGTAATCTTCCACGACGCCCAGCACCATCCCTCCGGCCGTCAACCGCCGCACCACCCCTCCCGCGATGCACACCGCCGGCAGGTGCCCCGCATTGGTGTAGCGCAGCCGCCGCGTCGTGCTGTCGTACACCGCCAGAAACAGCGTGGCAAAGCGGTCGTCGCTCGTATTCCTTACCAGATGCCGGTTCAGCCGGGAAACCACTTCCGCCGTGCTCAGGCTCCCGCTTCCCTCCAGCAGCGCCTGGCTGCGCAGCGCCGCCTGCAGGCTGGCCATCAGCAACGCCGCCGAGATTCCCTTCCCGGAGATGTCCGCCACCACCAGGGCCACCTGCGCCGGCCCCAGCTGAATGAAATCGTAATAGTCCCCGCTGACCACCCGCGCCGCGCGGCAGGCCGCTTCCAGTTCCACGCCCGGCAATGCCGGCATTTTCCTCGGAAACAGCTGGGCCTGCACCTCCCGCGCGATGGAGATCTCGTTTTCCAGATTCTGCAGTTGCCTCTGCTCCGCAATCAGCTGGCTGATCGAATGCGTCATCTTGTTGAACGAGTCCCCCAGCACGCCCAGTTGGTCCCGCCGCTCCACCTTCACCCGGTACGTTAGATTCCCCGCCTGCACATGCTGCGTCGCCCGGTAGAGTTCGTCCACCGCCCCGGTGATCGCCCGCGTCAGGATGATCCCCGTCGCCAGCGCCCCCACTTCGATCAGCAGCAGAAACACCGTGGCCATCTGGAAATACAGCAGCTTTCCCCGGCTCAACTCCCCCAGCGAGGAAAATATCCTGCGGTTCAACTGCGACGGCCGCGCCGTGAAAAAGGCAAAGACCGGATACCCCCCTTCCGCCCTTTCCCCGCCCGCCACATACGTCGCCTCCAACCTGGAAAAGCCCTCGATCACCGGGTCGATCCAATACTCCGCCGCTTGCAGCGTCCGCCGCCGCGTGGCCACCCTCGCCACCGCACGGTAGTTCGCCTCGCCGATTCTCACGCTGTTGGTCTTCTTGCCCGCCTCCACCCGCTGTGCCACCGTCACTTGCACCGGCCCCAGCTCCGGCGCCAGCGTCTCCAAAAACTCTGCCGTCACCGGCACGCTCAGCTCCACTACCTTGGCCCCTTGGCCCCCCTCGAGGCGCCTCAGCACCGTCAGCCGCAATTGCCCGCCGGTCTGCACAATCCCGGCAAAGGATTTGGCCCGCTCCCCCGCCAACTGCTGCAAATACTCCGTATCTTCTTTGTAATCAATGCGTAAGCCGGGCAAGTACGTCCTTGCTGCCACCCCCGTCGCGGACCCTCCCGCCAGGCTCTCCGCCGCGCTCTGCATTAGTTCCAGACGGCTTTGCACATCCTCATAGAGCAGATACGCTCCCAGTTGTGAATAGAGAATCTGCCCGGCCAGGACGGCCAGCAACATCAGCAGCAGCACGGGCACCACGGCAATAAACAGATAGGCGACAATCAGCCGGCTGCGCAGGCTCCACAGCACACGCTCCCGCGACCACTTCGCCAGCCGCACCGCCAGGTAGCCCGCCGCCAGCACTCCCGCGAACTTCAAAATCCCGCCCAGCGTCCCCCACTCCGCCGCCAGCGCAACCGCGCCCAGCAGTACAAACCCCAGCGCCGCCGCGTCCAGCCGCGTCATCCGCTTCCCGATTTCCCACGCTCTTGCCGCCAGCCTGTTCATGGGCGCACGCTGCGATTCTTACTCCACTCGAAGCGATAGGCAAGCAGGAAGAGAGCGCTTCCCGCCGCGCCAAAAACAGACGCGGCGCGGAAGCTCTTCGCTCCCGCGCCGCATTTCCTTCCTTATCTAGTTTTCGTCCGCTCAGCTGTGCCCGCGCACCTTGCTGTGCTTCACGCTATAGGTGAAGTAGATCACCAGCCCGATGATCAGCCAGATGATCAGCCGGGCCCAGTTGATCCACCCCAGCTTGTACATCATGTACCCGTTGAAGCCGATGCCCAGAATCGGCACCAGCGGCACCCACGGCGTGCGGAACGGCCGCGCCTGCCCCGGATTCGTTCGCCGCAGGATCATCACCGCCACGCACACGATCACGAACGCCAGCAGCGTCCCGATGTTCACCATTTTTCCGATGTCGTCAATTGGCGTCACGCTGCCCACGATGGCCGCCAGCATCCCCACCAGCATCGTGTTTTTCCACGGCGTCCGCCACTTGGGATGGATCGCCGCGAAAAACTTCTTGGGCAGCAGCCCGTCGTTGGCCATCGAGTACAGCACCCGCGTCTGCCCCAGCAGCATCACCAGCATCACGCTGGTCAATCCCGCCAGCGCCCCCAGCGTAATCACATGCGACGCCGTGACCAGCCCGCGATCCATGAACGCATGCGCAATCGGCGCCTCGATGTTCACTTCCTGCCACGGCATCATCCCCGTCAGCACCGCCGCTACCGCGATGTACAGCACCGTGCAGATCACCAGCGAAGCGATAATCCCGATGGGCAGGTCCCGCTGCGGATTCTTGGCTTCCTGGGCCGTCGTGGAAACCGCATCGAAACCGATGTAGGCGAAGAAGATGTACGCCGCGCCTGCCCCAATCCCACTCATTCCGTAGGGCGCGAACGAATGCCAGTCGCTTCCCCAGTTCACTCCGTTGATGTATTTGGACCCCAGGGCGATCACGAACAGCACCACGGACACCTTGATCACCACGATGGTGGCGTTGAACCGCGCGCTTTCCCGGATGCCAATCACCAGAATCGCCGTGATCACCAGCGCAATCACGAACGCCGGCAGGTTGAATCCGATCTCCACTCCGAAGACCGACGGCGCGTTCAGCATGTCGTGCGCCCGCTGCGCCAGCTCCGGCGAATGCGCCGCCAGAACGGCTCCCACCTTGGCCAGATATGCCTGCGTCCCCGGCACCAGCGAGGGGTCCGCCGTGTGTGCCATCTGCCGCGCCACGATGTTCTCCGCCGTGCGCAGCCCCGTCCAGTGGTCATAGGCCAGCCACAGCGGCATCTTGATATGGAAAATGTTCAGCAGCTCGATGAAGTGGTTCGACCAGCCCGACGACACCGTGCTCGCACCCATGGCGTATTCCAGCGTCAGGTCCCACCCGATAATCCACGCAAACAGCTCGCCCAGCGTCGCATACGCATAGGTGTACGCGCTGCCCGCCAGCGGAATCATCGCCGCGAACTCCGCGTAGCACAGCCCCGCGAACGCGCAGCCCAGCCCGGAGATCACGAACGACAGCATCAGCCCCGGCCCCGCGTAGTGCGCACCCAATCCCGAGAGCACGAAAATTCCCGCCCCGATGATCGCGCCGACTCCCAGCGCCGTCAGTTGGAACGGCCCCAGCGTCCTCTTCAGGCTGTGCTCGCCCGTTTCTCCGGCCTCGCTCAGCAGCCGTTCCATCGATTTCGTTGCAAAAAGTGGATTGCCCATCCGCTTCGCCTCCTGACTTCGTGTGCTCCGATTTTCCCGCTTATGCCGTTCCGCCCGCGCTCTTCCGCGACCACAGCAAATACACCGGCACGCCCATCATCACGATCACCAGCCCCGGCCACGCCGTCTGCGTCCGGTAGAGCAGCAGCGCGAACAGTATGCCCGCAGCCGCCACAATATACATCATCGGAACCACCGGATACCCAAATGCTTTATACGGACGTTCCGCCTCCGGCCTCTTCCTGCGCAGCACGAAGAGCCCCGCAATCGTCACCACATAAAACAGCAGCACCGCGAACACCAGATAATCCAGCAGGTCGTTGTACAGATTCCCGTAACTCACCACGCCCGCCCCGCTCACGTGCCTCGTCCGCAGCAATATCAAAATGCTCGTCCAGATCCCCTGATACACCAGCGCATTCCCCGGAACGTGCTTGCCGTTCAGCTTTCCCGTGGCCCGGAAGAACAGCCCGTCCCTAGCCATCGTGTAGTACACCCGCGCTCCCGCCAGAATCAGCCCGTTGTTGCAACCGAACGTCGAAATCACGATGGCCACCGCCATGATCGCCGCGCCGGTCCCTCCGAAAATCGCGCTCAGCGCCGCCGTCGCCACGCGGTCCTCCGGCGCCCCCTGAATTCCCCCCAGCGGCAGCACCATCAGGTACGCCACGTTGGCCAGCACATACAGCGTAATCACGATCAGCGTCCCGAAGGCCATGGAGAGCGCCACGTCCCGCTTGGGATTCTTCACCTCCGCCGCCGTGAACCCGATGTTGTTCCAGGCGTCCGCGGAAAACAGCGACCCCACCTGGGCCACCGAAAACGCCACGAACAATCCGAAAAATCCGCTCGCCGCCGTCACCGACGGCAGCCCCCACCCGCGCAGAAAATCCGCCCCCGGCTCGATCCCCACCGCTCCCCGCACCGCCCACAAGTGCCGGAAGTTATCGCTCAGAGCCGCCGCGTTCCGCCCCACGAAGACGCCCAGCAGAATCAGCCCCACCAGCGCCAGCGTCTTCGCGCTGGTAAAAATATTCTGGATCAGCTTGCCCAGCCGCACCCCCAGCGTATTCAAAAACGTGATCGCCAGCACCATCGCAATCGCCACCAACTGCTGCACCGACAGGCTCACCGCATACTTCGCCGTAATCGCCAGCGGCGGCACAATCCACGTGCTCGGAGAAATCCCCGGCACCAGCGCTCCCAGGTACCGCGCGAATCCCACCGCCACCGCCGCGATCGTCCCCGTCTGAATCACCAGGAACAGCGTCCACCCGTACAAAAATCCCAGCAGCGGCGAAAACGCCTCCCGCAAATAGACGTACTGCCCGCCCGCATGCGGATACAGCGCCGCCAATTCCCCATACGACAGCGCCGCCGCCACCGTCAGCAGCCCCGTAATGATCCACGTCAGCAGCAGCCCACCCGCCGACCCCGTCTGCCGCGCAATATCCGCGGACACGATGAAGATCCCCGACCCGATCATCGAACCCACCACGATCATGGTCCCGTCAAACAGCCCGATGGCCCGGACGAACCCTCCGTCCGGCCCCGCCGCTGCCTGCACCGTGCCTGCCGCGTTATCCGCCATCGTTTCCCTCGCGCTGCCGCCGCTCAGTTCCGGCCCAGCAGTTTCTGGTATTGCCGCACCCGCTCCCGCGCCTCGGGAGCCTTCCAGATATCCGCAATCACCACCACCGCGTCCGCTCCGGCTTCCATCACTTCCCCGGCCCGTTCAAGCGTGATCCCGCCGATCGCCACCAGCGGCTTCTCCGTCTCCCGCCGCGCCTGCCGGATCAATTCCGTCCCCACCACCGGATCGGGATTGGCCTTTGTCTCCGTCGCATAAATCGGCCCCACCGCCACGTAATCCGCCGAACTCTCGGCCGCGCGCCGCACCTGCTCCAGATTGTGCGTGGACACTCCCACCCACAACTGGTCCCCCGCCACGCTCCGCGCGTCCTCCACGCTCAAATCGTCCTGCCCCACGTGCACGCCTCCGGCTCCGCACAGCACGGCCACGTCCGGGCGGTCGTTCACGATAAAAGTTGTCTGTGTAGATTGAAAAATCTCCGCCAGTTGGCGGCAAACGGCAAGCTGTTCACGCGCGGTTGCCGTCTTGCTCCGGTATTGGATCAACCTGACTCCCTCCTCCGTGAGCATCCGGGCGTCTTCCGCCATCCTTGCGCCCGTCAGCGCGGCGTCGAGTATGACATAGAGCCGCGGCAGCACAAGTCGCATCGTGAGCTATTTCCCCCCGGCGGCGAACATCCGTTCCAGGAAGTGCGTATCGAGATTCCCCGCGGCGAACTCCGGGTCCGCCAGAATTCTCCGCTGCAGCGGAATGGACGTCTTGATCCCCTCGATCACGAACATCTCCAGCGCCCGCCGCATCCGCGCAATGGCCTCCGCGCGGTCCCGCCCGTGGGTGATCAGCTTGGCGATCAGCGAATCGTAGTACGGCGGAATATACGCCCCCGTATACGCCGCTGAATCCACCCGCACGCCCGTTCCTCCCGGCGGCTGGTACGCCGTGATCCGCCCCGCGCAGGGCACGAACGTCTCCGGATCCTCCGCATTGATGCGGCATTCAATCGCGTGCCCGTTGAAATGCACCTGCCCCGCGGCGGTTTCCAGTGGCTCGCCCGCCGAGATCTTGATCTGCGCCTTGATCAGGTCCACTCCCGTCACTCGCTCCGTCACCGGGTGCTCCACCTGAATGCGCGTATTCATCTCGATGAAATAGATGGAACCGTCCTCGTCCATCAGAAACTCGACCGTTCCCGCGTTGGTGTAGCCCACCTTCTCCAGCGCCTTGACCACCACCGCGCCCAGTTCTTCCCGCTTCTGCGCGTCAATCGCCGGCGAGGGCGACTCCTCCACCAGCTTCTGGTGCCTCCTCTGGATGCTGCATTCCCGCTCGCCCAGATGGATTACCTTGCCGTGCTCGTCTCCCAGCACCTGGAATTCAATGTGCCGCGGCCTCTCCAAAAACTTCTCCGCGTACATATCCGGAGTTCCAAATGCCTGCTGCGCCTCATTCCGCGCCGTCTGATAGGCCGGCACCAGTTCCGCCAGGTTGCGCACGATGCGCATTCCCCGCCCGCCTCCGCCCGCCGACGCCTTCAGGATCAGCGGATAGCCGATCTTCTCCGCCTCCTTCACCAGTTGCGCTTCGTCGCCGATCACCCCGTCGCTGCCCGGCACCGTCGGCACTCCCGCCGCTTTCATCTCCCGCCGCGCGCGGTCCTTCTCCCCCATCATTTCCAGCATTTCCGGCCGTGGCCCGATGAAGGTGATCTTCGACGCCTGGCACACCTTGGCGAAGTTGGCGTTTTCGGAAAGAAATCCGTATCCCGGATGGATGGCGTCCACGTTGGTGATCTCCGCCGCGCTGATCACCTGCGGGATGTTCAGGTAGCTTTCGCTGCTGCGCGGCGGCCCGATGCACACGGCCTCGTCCGCGAAGCGCACGTGCAGCGCATTGCGGTCCGCCTCCGAATACACCGCGACCGTCGCGATTCCCAGTTCTTTACAGGCGCAAATCACCCGCAGGGCGATTTCCCCGCGGTTGGCTACAAGAATTTTCTGGAACATGGTCTCTTGATGGCTACTTCTTCCGGCTGGGCCGGATCCCGAACAAGGGCTGGCCGTATTCCACCGGCTGCCCGTTTTCTGCGAATACGCGGATAATCTCCCCGCCCGCATCCGATTCGATCTCATTCATCAGCTTCATCGCTTCCACGATGCACAGCGTCTGCCCGTTTTCCACGTGTGACCCCACCTTCACGAACGGCGCCGCTCCCGGGCTCGGAGACGCGTAAAACGTCCCCACGATCGGCGATTTCACGATGTGCAGATCCTCCGTCGCCCGGCCCTCTCCCCCGCCTCCCGGCGCGGCCGGCCTCGCCGGTTCCTCCGTGGGTCCGCTGGCTACGATGATTTCCGGCGCCCCATGCCGCACCACTCCCGGCGCGCCGCTCCCGGCCTTCTTCAACCGGATCTTTACGTCCCCCCGCGAATACTCGAACTCCTCGAGGTTATTCTCCTTCATCACCCGCAGCACTTCCTCGACCTGCCGCACATCCGGCCCCTCGAAGAACGCGCCTGTTCCTTTTTTTTCCTTTTTCGGTTTCATACCCTTTTAGATCTCGGTGAATTCCCGCTTGCTGCGGGTGAGCACTTCTATTCCGCCCTCATGCACCGCCACATCATCCTCGATGCGGATGCCCCCTACCCCCGGCACATAAATCCCTGGTTCCACGGTAACCACGTTTCCGGCCGCCAGCCTGCTTTTCTGGCCCCGGGCCAGCCTGGGCTCCTCGTGTACTTCCAATCCCAGCCCATGCCCCGTGCTGTGGATGAATCGCCCTTCCAATCCATGCCCCGCCAGCACTTTCCTGGCGGCTTCATCCACTTTTCCGCATTCCACACCGGCCCCCATAGCCCCTATGGCCGCTTCCTGGGCCTCCCGAACCGCCTGATACCATCCGCGGATGCGCTTCGGCGCGCGCCCCACATAGACCGTACGGGTGATGTCGCTGCAATAATGGCCGAGTATAGCACCCAGGTCCAGGACGACCAATTCATTTTTCCGTAGCTTCCGCTCCGTGGGCCGGGCATGCGGCAGCGCCGACCTCTCCCCAAAGGCCACAATGCTCTCAAAGGCCGCCCCGCTGGCCCCGTTTCGGCGCATCTGGTACTCAATCTCCGCCGCGATCTCCAATTCCCTCACCCCGGGCTTCAGCAGCTTCAGCACCCCGCTCAGGACCGCATCCGCCAGCGCCGCTGCTTTGCGCATCTGCGCCAGTTCTCCGGGCTCCTTCACCATCCTCAGCCCCTCGACCAGCCCCTTCCGTCTCTTCCACTCCTTGTTCTTCCCCGCGCCCTTACGCAGCCTCCCCAGTTGCTCCACGCTCATCCGCCCGGGGTCGTAGCCAATCCACTTGAGCCTCCTGGACAGCAAATACTTTCCCACGGCTTCGCCCAGCGGCCCCTTCTGTTCCACCACCCTCAGCCCGCGGCATTCCTCCCGCGCCTGGCCCGTAAAGCGCCCATCCGTCACCAGCGCGCTCTCCCGCTGCGATACCACCAGCATTCCCGCTTCCCCGGTGAAACCCGTCAGGTAGTAGCAGTTCGCCGGCTCGGCCACCACCCAGGCGTCCAGCCCAGCCCGCTGCAGCAGCTTGCGCAGTTCTTTGCCTCGAATTGAAAAGGAATCCCTCATAAAGAAAATGGAGGAGACCGGAATCTCCTCCATTGATTTCCCTCGGTTCGAACCGTTGCTTACCCGGGGATAACCCGCGGGGTCAGGAAGAAGAATAGCTCCTGCGACGAGTTGCTCACCGCCTGGCGCCGGAACAGATGCCCGATGACCGGCATGCTGCCCAGCAGAGGCACCTGGTTGATATCCACGCGCTGCTGCGAAACGATGATTCCGCCCAGCACCACGGTCTGCCCATCCGGAACGGTAATCTTGGTTTCCGCCGATTGCGTGTTCAACGCCGGAACGCCCTGAACTCGCGCAATTCCGTTGTCAATCTGGGTGTTTTCCACCATTACTTCCATGTACACCGTGCCGTCCGCGGTGATCTGCGGCGTCACTTCCAGTTTCAGCACCGCGTCAATCAGCTGAATGGATACGGTGTTGTTCACCGTGGTCTGTACGGGAATTTTCGTACCCTGTTTCACCGTGGCCTTTTCGTTGTTCTGCGTGATGATCTTCGGCCTCGACAGGAGTTTCCCCACGCCCTTCGCTTCCGCCGCGCTGATGAACAAATCCACCGCCGCGTTCGGCGAGCGGTGCCCGAATACCATGCCGCTCGTCGGTCCTGCCGCCGCCAGGTTGTAGATCAGCGGCATCGTGCTTCCCGTGCCAGCAACCAGCGGGGGCGCTGGAACGCCCACCCCGCTCGTCAATGTGCTCGTCCCCACGGCCTGGTTTCCGCCGAACACGTTGCGCCCGTTCGTCGTGGTTCCCGCGAATGCCAGTTGCACGCCCAAATCCCGCGCGAACGACCGCGAAGCCGATACCACGCGCGCCTCGATCTCCACCTGCTGCGATTTCCGGTCCAGTTGCCGCAGAAGATTATCGATCACGGGGATCGTCGACGGGATATCCCGGATAATCAGCTGGTTCGACCGCGCGTCGGAGAAAATGTCTCCCCGCGCGCTCAGGAACTTCTTCAGCGTCGTCTCCAGATCCTTGGCCTTCGCATAGCTCAGCACCCGCGTCACCGTCACCGGCTCCACCACTTCTTGCTGCGCTTTTTGCATCTCCTGCTGGACTTTCGCTTCTTTCGTGAAGGTTTCCCGGGTGGCGATCCGCAGCACGTTTCCGCTCACTTGCTTGTCCAGTCCGTTGTTCAGCAGCACCAGATCCAGCGCCTGATCCCACGGCACCTCGTCCAGAACGATGGTCAGCGTCCCCTTCACCGCGGGGTCCAGAATCACGTTCAATCCGCTGATTTCATGAATCAGCCGGAAGAAGTCCTTCAAGTCCACGTCCTTCAAATTCACCGAGATCGGCTCGCCCGTGTACTTTCCGCCCTGCGTGATCGAGGCCATGGTGACCGGTCCCGTCGCGGCCTGCTGCGTTGCCGCGGGCGCACTCGGCGCCGCCACCTGCTGCGTTGCCGCCGGCGCTGCGGGCACCACCGGAGCCTGCGGCTGCGGCTGTGGTTCCTGCGCCGGCCGAGCGGGCCTTGCGGCAGGAATCGCCAGTGCTTGCAGCGGCTGCGTCAGCTCTTTGGGCAGCGCATATTTCAGGCTGGGCGCTCCAAAGCGTCCCGCCTTCCCATTCCTTCTCGCGGCGCTTGCTTGTATCCTCGGTACGGCCACCCCAAAGTGCATCGGAATCTTCTGCGTCCCGCTATTCCCGGTTCGCGCTGCCGCCAGGTCCTCTTTTGCCGCGGGAAGAGCAGCTCCGCCCTTGATCAGGATCACCACGCCCCCGCCATCGCGGGTCATTTCGTACTCCGCCTGGGTCGCCAGATCAATCACCACCCGCGCTACCGTGGGCTTGTACTGCCCCAGGCGCACTCCCAGCACGGGAGCCGACACCCCGGGAATCTCCGTCTTCTCCACCGCCATCCTCGTCCCGGCAAAATCCAGCACCAACCGGTTGGGATTCTCCATGCGCATGGCCCGCGCTTCCTGCAGTCCTTCGCCTTCCACGCGCACGCTCGCGCGCTCCCCCGCCTGCGTGATGGCCACGCTCGAGATCACCGCGCCGCCCTTCGCCGGGAGCCCGTGCTCCTGCGCCCTGGCGCTCCACCCGCCGGCCATCAGCGCGAATATCACCAGCAAACTGCAGCCCAGCCTTCCGGCTGCCCCATTCGTCTTCATTGCTTTTCTCCTGGTCTGGAGTAAATCCTCTTAATCACTTGCCGTTCCACTGCTCTTCCAAACGCATCCTTGCTGACTTCGTGGAACGAAACGCTGTCCATCATGATCTTCTCCACTCGGCCGTCGTACAACTGGTCCCCTTCGCGCAGGAAATACGTCCGCGCCTGATCGTTCGAGACCACCGCGATCATCCCGTTGGGCGCCCTCACCACTCCATCCAGGCGCAGCCCGTTTACCTGCAACCCTGCTATCCCCGGCGGCAGATTATGTCCGGTGGACCCCGTCTTATCCTCCCCGATCAGCGCCCGGAATGGATCCCGGCGGATCACTTTCCCTTCCGCTGGTTCCACTGCCGCTGGCGTTCCCATGGCTTCCGGCTTGGCCCCTGACGGCGCCGCCTTCCCGATATCCATCGCGGGCTTTGCCACCTCCGGTTTCGGCGCTGCCTTCTCCGGCTTCTTTTTCTTGGCCGGCGGTTTCGGCTTCCCGGCCTGGGGCTTTCCCGCCGCCTTCCCGGCCGGCACAATCGCTTTTACTGCTGGCTTAGCCGCCGGAACCACCGGCTTGCTCGCGGGTACAATCGGTTTTGCTGCCGGCGCTGCCTTCTTTCCGGACGGTGCCGCTGCCTTGCTCGCCGCCCCGGCAGGCTTGCTGGCTGGCGCCGCGGCCTTGCCGGCCGCGCTTCCCGTCTGCCCCGCGCCCTGCGCTGGCTTCGTTCCGGCCGCAGCCTTCGCCGTCCCGGCTTTCTTCTTTACAACCTTCTTCTCATCCGCTTTCTTGGTCTCGACCTTCTTGCCCGTGGCCGCCGCCGTCGGCGCTGCCGGCTTCGTTGCCGGCGCCGTTGCCGCGGGTTTCTGCGCGGACGGGCTTTCTTGCCCATGCACACAACTCCCCGCCAGCATGACCGCCATCCCCACCATGAATCTCTGCGCTGCACGCATCATAATTGTTCGCCTGACCCCTCTTACGGCTTTCCCGCAGGCTTGCCGGCCGCTCCGCCCGACGGCCCCGCCTCGGTTGGTTTTGCGAAAAATGTCGTCACCGTCAGCGTTCCCTGTATCGTCGTTCCCGGACGAAAAGCGTACTTCCCCCTCTTCTCCGTGTCCGTAAACGTCAAGTCCCCCACGTTGATAATTCTCGAAAGACGGCTCAGCCTGGTGAAGAAATCCAGCACATTGAAGTAGCTGCCATCCACCTGCACTTCAAAGGGCATTTCGTAATGGATCTGCTTGGGCACCACCGGCAGCGACGTGATTCGCCGCACTTGCACCGTGGCCGCCGCCGCCGCTCCCTGCAACAGCCGGATAAATTCGTCCGCTTCCTTGTCTTCCGGCACGATCGTCCGCAGCGTCTCCAGTTGTTTCGCCAGCGCATCCATCTGCTGCTTCAATTCGCTGTAGCGCTGCCGGTACACCTGCAACTGCGACACCTCCGTGGTCAGCGTGGTGCGCTCCGCCACCGCCCGGTCCAGATCTTCGCGCGCCGTATAGACCGGCGAGAACGGCACGTACAGACCCAGCAAAACAATCACCACCGCGATGGCCACCGCCACCAGCGCCTGCATGAACACCGACATGTCCCGAAACGGATTCGCCACGGCGCCCCCCTATCCTTTCTTCGCCGGCCTGGCGGCTTTTTTCGCCGGCGCAGCCTGCGGCGCATTCACCGGCTTGGCCGTCGCCGCTGCCGCCGGCGGTGCAATCTCCGCGCTCAACTCGAAGATAAACGTCTCGATCCCCGTGGCCTTGTCGTCTTGAGTCGATTGCTTGATCTCGACCTTATCGAAATATCCCGACCGCTTCAGTTGCGTGATGAAATTCGCCACCGAATTCAGCGAAGCCGCCACCCCGTTCATCGTCAGCGTCTTGCCCTTCTTGGTCATGGTCGTCAGCCACAAATTCTCGGTTCGCGACACCGTATTGGCCATGGCGTCCATTAATTCCTGCCCGCCCGTGCGGTCCCTCTGCAGCTGCTCGATGATCGATACCCGCTGCTGCAATACCTTTTGCTGGGCCTCGAAGCTTTCCACTTCCTGCTTGATCCGCTCCAGGTTCGTCTTTTCCGCCTTCAGCCTCTTCACGTCATCCTGGGCCTTGTTCAAATCCTTCTGCAGCGTCGTGTAATAAAACGCCAGCACCGCGCCCCCGAAAAGGATCCCCGCGCCCATCAGCGCGGCCGGCAGGGCCGATCCCAGATCCACCGCCTTGCGGCCGGCTTTCGGCCGCGCTTGCCCCAGTAAGTTTATGCGAATCATGGCTAGTCAAAACTCCTCAGCGCCAGCCCCACGGCAATCGCCAGCCGCGGAGACAGCTCCCGGATTTGATCATCCGAATGTTTCGCTGGATTCACCAGTATCTTCCGAAATGGATTGAGCTCTTCCACCGACATCGCGAATTCTTCCCGCAGCAGATCCACCAGCCCCGGCACCCGCGCCGTGCCCCCGGCCACCAGAATCCGCTGGATATTTTCCCCGCTCGCCGTGGCCCGGAAGAAATCGAACGTCTTCTGAATTTCCAGCGTCAAAATGTCCGAAACGCTGCGCAGAATCTGGTGCTTCTGCTCGTCGGTCACGCTGGCGATCTGGTCGCCGCGCTTCAGCCGCTCCGCGTCGTCGAAGCTCAGATCCAATTCCTTCTGCAGCGCGTCCGTGTACTGGTTCCCGCCCACCGAGACGTCGCGCGTAAACAGCGGAATCCCCCCGCGCACGATGTTGATGTTCATCACGCTCGCGCCCATGTTCAGCAGCGCCACCGTCTGCCCCGCGTCCGGCTCGTAATTCACTTCAAAACAGTTCTGCAGCGCGAACGCGTCGATATCCACCACCACCGGCGTCTTCCCCGCCTGCGCCAGCACGTTGGTGTGATTCAGAATCTTGTCCTTCTTCACCGCCACCAGCAGCACGTCCATCTGCGAATCCATCGACTCCAGCAGCTGGTAGCTCAGGTTCACGTCCGCGATGTCGAACGGGATGTGCTGCGCCGCTTCCGCCGGTATCCGGTCGTAGAGCTCTTCCTCGCTCATCAGCGGCAGCGGCACCCTCTTCACGATCACCGAATGTCCCGAAACCGACGTGGACACGTTCTTCGTCTTGATCTTCTGCGTGTCGAAAATCTTGCTGATGGTGTTGGCCACCTGCGGCGCGTCCATGATGGCCCCGTCCACCACCGTGTCCGGCGCCAGCGCTTCCATGCCGAAGCTCACCAGCTCGTAGCCGGCCTTGGTCGACTTCAGCTCCACCGCCTTGATCGACGTGGACCCGATATCCAATCCCACCAGTTGCTTGCTCTTTTTGCCGAACATATCGCGGCCTCTTCCCTCGTTTCAATTCCGCCCGGCTACCTGCGCCTCGCGTGCGACTGACTCATCTTCCGTTCCATCCACCGGTCCAAAATCGTCTTTCTTAGCTTCCAGCGGTTCCCCAGCTTGAACGCGGGAATATCTCCCTCGGTGATGTAGCGGTACAGCGTGTCCGGAGAAACCCCCAGATACTGCGACGCCTGCCTTACGTTCATCACTTCTCGCGATTCATTCACAGGGAACGCCACCCCTTGGCGCTCTTGCTCTTCGCCCGAATTTCGCGGAACTCGTTCCGCTGACGCGCCCCCGTCACTGCTGCGTTCCCCCGACGGGTGCAGGCCGTGACTCCCTTATCACATCCGCAAGAAGCAGCCGTCAAGGGATTCGTGGGGGTAGTTGTCCTAGAAATAGCGGGTATTGTCGGTAGTTCCGGGCAGTTCCCGGGCAGCGCCTTGCAAATATAGCGTCTAAATAGTCCTGGTACCACTATACATTGTGGTTATACCCCGTTTTTCCACTGGCCTCCGGGGCAGTTACTATTTGAGGGCAAGCTTCCCCCAAATCGCGTCAATCCGCGCCTTAATCACCGCATCCATCTTGATTTCATCCGGCCACGGCCGCGCGAATCCCTCCGTCGCCCATTTCCTCGTCGCGTCAATTCCCATCTTCGATCCGTAGTCCTGCATCCGCGCCGCATGGTCCAGCGTATCCACCGGCCCCATCACAAACTCGATATCCCGCTGCGGATCCAGCGCGCACAGCGCCTTCCAGGTCACTTCCCGCGCGTCATGCACGTTCACGTCGTGGTCCACCACCACAATCACCTTCGTGAACATGGCCTGCCCCAGCGACCAAATCGCATTCATAATCTTGCGCGCCTGCCCCGGATAGGCCTTCTTGATCGCCACAATCATCAGATTGTGGAACACCCCCTCCGCCGGCATGGCTATATCCACAATCTCCGGATACTGCATCTTCATCACCGGCAGAAAAATCCGCTCCACCGCATGCCCCATCCAGTAATCCTCCTGCGGCGGCGGCCCCACAATCGTCGTCAAATAAATCGCATCCTTGCGATGCGTCACGCATTCCACGTGAAACACGGGGAAATCCCCCTCCAGCGAGTAAAACCCCGTATGGTCGCCAAACGGCCCTTCCACCCGCATTTCGTTCAACGCCACGGTCCCTTCCAGCACAATCTCCGCGTTCGCCGGAACCTCCAGGTCGCACGTCTCGCACGCCACCATCTCCACCGGCTCCCGGCGCAAAAACCCCGCGAACATCATCTCGTCCATGTCCGGCGGCACCGGCAGCATCCCCGCCAGGGCCGTCGCCGGGTCCGCCCCTATCGCCACCACAACCGGAATTCGCCCTTGTGGGTTTTCCGCCTGCGCCCGCCGGTAATGCTCCGCCCCATGCTTCTGCGTCTGCCAGTGCATTCCCGTCGTCCGCTGGTCAAACACCTGCATCCGGTACATCCCCACATTCCTCTTCCCATTCTCAGGATTCTTCGTAAATACCAAAGGAAACGTGATAAACCGCCCGCCATCCTGCGGCCAGCATTTTAATATCGGAAACTCATCCAGGTTCACGTCCTTCCCGTGCTTAATGACCTCCTTGCACGGCCCCGTCTTCACGTTCTTCGGGAAGAACGACCCCAGCTCCGCCAGTTTCGGCAGCATCTTCAACTTATCGAAAAATCCCTGCGGCGATTGCACATCCAGAAACCCGCGTATCCGCTCGGCAATCTCTTCCAGCGAATCCACCCCGAACGCCAGGTTCATCCGCCGCTCGCTCCCAAACGCATTGATCAGCAACGGAAACTTCGACCCCCGCGGCTTCTCAAAGAGCAGCGCCGGCCCACCTGCCCGCGTCACCCGGTCCGTCACCTCCGTGATCTCCAGCACCGGGTCCACCTCCACCCCGATCCTCTTCAACTCCCCTTCCTTCTCCAGCCTCTTCACAAACTCCCGCAAATCCCGGTACGCCACGTCATCCTCCCCAAATCCCTCTTCTTCACAACCCGTAGGGGCACGGCATGCCGTGCCCCTACAGCCGGGTGCCCCATGCGTCGCTTTTACGCGTGGGGGTTTTGCCTAGCCTTTTCCCAGGCGCCCAATTCATTCCTCGAAAACATACCTCACCCGGAAACACAAACTCTAGCACGGACCTGCAACCCCGCGATATTCCATGACACGCGCAACCCGCAATCCCGCATCCTCCACTCCCCCCTCGCCTCTTCCCCTCCGCCCCTGCTATCCTGAACTCACGCCCATGAACCGCGTCTACATGGACCACAACGCCACCACCCCGGTCGACCCCGCGGTGCTCGACGCCATGCTTCCCTTCCTCTCCGCCGACTACGGCAACGCCGCCTCCATCCACAGCTTCGGCCAGAAGGCCCGCGCCGCCGTCGAGTCCGCCCGCGACTCCGTCGCCGCTCTTCTCGGTGCGCGCCCCCAGGAAATCATCTTCACCAGCGGCGGCACCGAGTCGGACAATCACGCCATCTTTGGGATTGTCGGCGCCGCAACCGGCCCAGCGCACATCATCACCACCGCCATCGAGCATGAAGCCGTCCTCAACACCTGCCAGGCTCTCGAAAAATCCGGCCTCGCCATCACCTATCTTCCCGTAGACTCCGCCGGCCTCGTGGACCCCGAAGCCGTCCGCCGCGCGCTGCGCCCCGAAACCGTCCTCATCACCGTCATGCACGCCAACAACGAACTCGGCACGATCCAGCCGCTCGAAGAGATCGGCAAAATCGCGGAGCAAGCCGGCGTCTATTTCCACACCGACGCCGTGCAGAGCGTCGGAAAAATTCCCGTCCACGTCGAGCAACTCGGCGTGGACCTGCTCTCGCTTTCCGGCCACAAGTTCTACGCCCCCAAGGGCGTCGGCGCGCTTTACATCCGCTCCGGCACGCGCCTGCGTCAACTCCTTTACGGCGGCCATCACCAGCGCGGCTTCCGCCCCGGCACGGAAAACGTTCCGGGCATCGCCGGTCTCGGCAAAGCCGCCGACATCGCCAAAAAATCGCTCGCGGAAACCGCCAGCCACGTCGAAGCTTTGCGCAACCGCCTGGAACGCGGCCTGATCGAACGCGTCCCGCAAGCCCGCGTCAACGCCGCCGCCGCGCCGCGCACTCCCAACACCGCCAATATCCTTTTCCCCGGCCTCGAAGGCGAAGCCCTGGTCATCGCCCTCGATCTCAAGGGTCTGGCCTGCTCCACCGGCGCCGCCTGCTCTTCCGGCGCGGTCGAGCCTTCCCACGTCCTCACCGCCATCGGCCTGCCCCCCGAAGAAGCCCGCGCCAGCCTGCGCTTCAGCCTCGGCCGCCACACCACCGAAGCCGACATTGAGTTTGCCCTGGAAATAGTCCCCGCAGCCGTCGCCCAACTGCGCGAACTCTCCCCCACCTACCGCAAAGGAGCGGGCGCGCCATGAGCGTTGCCTCACAAAACGAAATGACGCCGCAGCCCTCCAGCAAACCGGGCGGCCTCATCGCCGTGGCCATGAGCGGCGGCGTGGACAGCTCCGCCGTGGCCGCACTGCTCTTGCGCCAGGGCCGCGAAGTCGTCGGCCTGACCATGCAACTCTGGAACCAGCGCCGCCTCCCCGAACTCATGGGCGAAACGCCCGCGCACGGCCGCTGCTGCTCGCTCGACGATGTCTACGACGCCAAGCGCGTGGCCCAGCATCTTGGTTTTTCGCACTACGTGGTGAACTTCGAAGCGCAGTTCGAAGAGCGCGTCGTCCGCCCCTTCGTCGCCGAATATCTCGCCGGCCGCACCCCCATCGCCTGCGCCAACTGCAACACCGGCGTAAAGTTCGAGCCGCTGCTCCTCATGGCCCGCCAGGCAGGAGTCGAGCGCCTGGCCACCGGCCACTACGCCCGCGTCCGCCACAATCCCGCCACCAATCGCTTCGAACTCCTCCGCGCCCGCGACGAATCGAAAGATCAAACTTATTTCCTCTTCGGCCTCACGCAGGAACAGCTCGCCCGCACCGATTTCCCCCTCGGCGATCTCACCAAAGAAGAGGCCCGCGAACTGGCCCGCTCCGCCGGCCTGGCCGTCGCCGACAAGCCCGAAAGTATGGAACTCTGCTTCGTGCCCAACGGCAACTACGCGCAGTTCATCGAAGCCTACCAGCGCGATCAAGGCGCGCCGCTTCCCGCCGCCGGCGGCGAAATCGCCCGCCAGAACGGCGAAGTCCTCGCCCGCCACGCCGGCCTGCACCAGTTCACCGTCGGCCAGCGCAAGGGCCTCGGCGTTTCCACCGGAGAACCGCTCTACGTCATTTCCATCGACCCCGCCGCCAATCGCGTTACCGTCGGCGAAGACGCCGCCCTGCGCCAGACCGTTTGCGAAGTCGAGCGCGTCAACTGGATCGCCTGCGCCGCTCCGCAAACCCCCGTGCGCGCGGAAGTGAAAATCCGCCACAAGCACGAAGCCGCCGCGGCCACCGTGGAAGCCCTCGACGCCACGTGCGCGCGCGTCACCTTCGACGCGCCGCAACGCGCCATCACGCCGGGTCAGGCGGCCGTATTTTATTCGGGAGAAGTCGTGCTGGGCGGCGGCTGGATTGCGCGGGAAAAATGATTTTCCGCGCCGCACCGGTGAAGAAAATGTGCCTGGAAAAAACTTGTTTAGATAAACAGATCTTCCGGATCGGCCGCGGCCGGCTCCGCCGCGGCGGGAGCGCCGCTGCGCTTGGAGCGGAAAAAATCCAGCCCCACCTTGATTCCCTGCACCACCGCGGCCACTTTCTGCACGGGCCTCAAAAAATTGCGGTTGAATTGCGAACCGGCTTCCTCGACGGCTTCCAGCGTCCCGGTCAGAATGCGGTCGGCATGATGCAGTTGTCCGCGCAGACGGTCCGTCGCTTCGGTAAAAATCCGATCCATCTTCTGCGCCTGCGCGCGCGCCAGATAAACGGTGTGCGCGGCGTCCGCTACCATTTCGGAAATGCGCGGCTGCGTGTCTTCCAGCAGAATCTGCACGCGGGTCAGGATGGGACCCACGCGGTTATGCAGATCCGCGAACAAGCGATGGGTCTCATCGAGGCGCTGGCGCAATTGAAAATACAGAGCCGCCAGAATGACGGTCTGGAGAAGAACGGCGACGGCCGTCGCCACGATGAACACAGCTAGCCAGTTCTGCATTTGCACCCCGCCAGGCCCGCTCCCTGCCGGACCTGCTTACCGCGCATTGCACCGCACGCGTCCCGCTTTCTTCTAGGACGACTTTCCTTTTTCGCGCTGGTACGCTTCGCGCCCCGCATCCACCGCGGCGCTGAGCGATTCTTTTTGCCGCCCGACCGCTTCCTTGCCGCGCTCGATCAGGTCCTCGGCGCGCTCGCGCAATTCTTTTGCTTTGCGCTGCGCGAAATCCTTGCCTTCGTCAGCGCGCTTGGCCAGATATTCGCGGGTCTCTTCCCCGGACTTGGGAGCAAAGAGAATTCCCACCAAAGCTCCGACGCCGAGACCGACGAGAAAATAAGTGACTTTCGAACCAACATTGTCTGCCATGGGAGCCTCCGAGAATCAACCTAGCACAAGGGAAAGACGGGCACAAGGCGGGCTAACCGCAGGAGTCAACTGGGACGGTTATGGGGATTCGAAAGATCCTGGAGATGGGCGAGGATTTTGGAGGCGCGGGCGCGGGGGACAAATTTCGAAAGTTGGTCGAGATCGGCGCGGCGGAGGTTGGCGACGCTGCCAAATTCGCGAAGGAGGATCTGGGCGGTGCGCGGGCCGACCCCGGGAATGTCGTGGAGCACAGTGTGCGTCTGGCGCTGGGCGCGGCGCTGGCGATGGAAGGTGACGGCGAAGCGGTGACATTCGTCGCGCACTTGTTGAACGAGATGGAGGACGGGCGAGTGGCGGTCGAGCGAGATGGGTTCGTTTTCCTGCCCGAGAACGTAAAGAGTTTCTTCTTTTTTGGCGATGCTGGCGAGCGGTTGATTGAGGACTTGCAGGGTTTCCAGGGCTTGCGCGGCGGCGTGCAGCTGGCCGATGCCGCCGTCGATGAGGATGAGGCCGGGGAATTTTTTCTTTTCATCGAGAAGGCGGCGGTAGCGGCGGGTGACGGCTTCGCGGATGGCGGCGAAGTCGTCGTTGCGGGAAGGACCATCGCCGGGGGCGCCCTGAATGATGAATTTGCGGTAGTCGGATTTCTTCATGCGGCCTTTTTCCCAGACGACCATGGAGGCGACGACGTCGGTGCCCTGGATGTGGGAAATGTCGAAGCACTCGATGCGCTCGGGAAGTTCGGAGATGTTGAGCGCGCTCTGGAGAGCTTCGGAGATGGCGCGGGAGGTGGGTTTTAGCACGCGGAAACGCTGGGCGAAAGAGTGCTCGGCGTTTTTTTGCACGAGGTCGAAGAAGGCGCGCTTGGGGCCGCGCTGGGGGAAGGAAATTTCCAGTTTGCGTCCGGCGCGGTCGCTGAGGGCGTCTTCGAGCAGGGCGCGGTCTTCGAAATCGGCGGGAACATGAATGGCGCGGGGAAGATGTTCGGCTTCGAGATAGAGCTGCTTGAGGAGCGAGGGAACGAATTCGGCGGGGTCGAATTCAGAAAGATCTTCCCAGTAGAATTCGCGGCGGTCGACGACACGGCCGCCGCGAAGATGGAAAAGATTGGCGGCGACGAGGGGCGGCTCGGCGTAGAAGGCCAGGACGTCGGTGTCGTCGCCCTGGGCGGAGGCAATGCGCTGGCGCTCTTCGATTTCCCCAAGAGTGCGCAGGAGGTCGCGGATCCCGGCGGCTTGTTCGAAACGCTGCTCGGCGGAGGCGGCGGCCATGCTGAGTTGCAGATTTTTGATCAATTCGTCGCGGCGGCCAGCTAGAAACAGGCGGGCGCTTTCGGCGGCTTGGGCGTAGGCGGCGTCGGCGACGAGTCCGGGGACGCAGGGGCCCAGGCAGCGCTTGATGTGAAATTGCAGGCAGGGGCGCGGGTGGGGACGGGTGAGGTCCACGGTGCAGGAAGGAATTTGAAAACTTTTGTGGACGAAATGGAGGACGCGGCGGGCCAGGCTGGAGGGAAAATAAGGGCCGAAATAGGCGGCGCCGTCCTTGCGAACTTTGCGCGTGAAATAGACGCGGGGAAATTTTTCGGCGGCGGTGAATTTGATGTAGGGGTAGGTCTTGTCGTCGCGGAGGAGGACGTTGAATTTGGGGCGGTACTGCTTGATGAGATTGTTTTCGAGGGCCAGGGCTTCGCGCTCGTTGCCGACGACGATGGATTCGAGCACGGCGATTTCGCGGACGAGCGTGCCGGTTTTGGCGTCGGTCCAGCGGGATTCGAGGAAGTAGGAACGGACGCGGTTGCGCAGGGAGTTGGCTTTGCCGACATAGAGGACGGCGCCGGCGGCGTCCTTGAAGATATAGACGCCGGGGCTTTCGGGGAGGCTGGCGGCTTGTTGAGGGAGGTCCATGGGGATGGGCCGGGCGGGCTTTTCGCGCCAGACTTCTCGCGCCGGGCATCTTCTATCATACTAAAGCGAATCCGATAGAAGTGAGGGAGTAGCAAATGAGAGCAATTCGAGGGATGGGCTGGATTGTGGTGACGATGCTGGCGCTGAGCGCGGGGCAGGCGCGGGGGCAGAAGCCGGAGGAGAAACCGGCGCCGGCGAAGGCGCCGATGGCGGAGCCGGGAGAGTCGTCGTCGAAGAGGCCGCTGGAGGAGGGCGAGACGCGGATCACGCCGGGGGAGGCCAAGCCGGCGGTGCAGCCGAAATACGACCCGCTGCGGGCGGAGAAAGACGTCGAGGTGGGGCAGCATTACATGCGGATTCATCAGTACGACGCGGCGATTGACCGGTTCAAGGATGCGATTGACGCGCGGCCGACGTTTGCGCTGCCCTACCGGCTGCTGGGGGAGGCGCAGGAGAAGAGGAAATTTTATCGGTCGGCGATGGAGTCGTATGAGAGTTATCTGGAAATATTTCCGCATGCGGGGGATGCGGGGAAGGTGCGGAAGAGGATTGAGAGGTTGAAGGGGGAGTTGGAGAAGAGGCGGGGGAAGGGGGAGTAGAGCAACGATGGACCGGGAAGGCTTCATCAAGCTGGTGGAGGAAGTGCTGGAGGGGCTTCCGGCAGAGTTTCGGAAGCGGATACAGAACCTCGCTGTTCTAGTCGAAGACCAACCACCCCAACGATTGCCGAGAAAAACCCGCGGGAGCGAGCAAAAGGCCGGCTCCGCAAAGAGCGATGGTCTGGTCTTGGGGATCTATCAAGGTGTCCCAGCGACCGAGAGGAGTGTGTTTGACCTATCGGCGGAGCCGGACCGCATTGTCCTCTACCAGAAGAACATCGAGGCGGTCTGCTCCAATGAAGCCGAAATCCGTCACGAGGTCAGACAGACAGTCCTCCACGAACTGGGACATTATTTCGGGATGGACGAAGCGCAACTGAAGGATGTCTAGGCATTGCTAGCGGCGGACGCGAAGTCTCTTCCAGTTCGCCCTTTGGTTTTTCCCAGCGGGTCGGCGTCTAGGAATCTGGCAGCCACTTTCCGAGAAGCGCGTTACTCGGACAAGTGGGCGGACTTTGGCCGGAGGAGGTGTTCCTAAATCCTTGGCGACAAGGCTGGGCCGATCTGCTGATTCTCAGGCCAATCCTGCAAGTTCGGAGACTTGCTTTGGCGGCGATCCTTTAGTAGCTAACGCCCCGCGCGAGCCGCGCAGCAATCGCCCGCATCGCGAAGATAGGAAACGCTGCCCGGACGAGGCATTTGCGGTTTTCACTGATGCACTTAAAAACGAGGCTCTGACAGTCTAAATTAGAGGGGAGGACTATAAAGTTCGGTCATTCCGTGCGCACGGTAACAAACAACTTCAAGAGCCCCACGTGCCCCGGCAGGAGCCGGGGTAAACGCCACCGGCACATGGGGCACCCCAAACCTGCTCTTTCATTCAATCTGGGCCAGCCCATGACACAGCAGCTTAGAATAACGGCGGAACCTGCTCAATTTTCGTAACCCTAATATCTGTGCGAGACTGCAATTTCACGACTATTGGCGTTTCGGGCTTAACCGGAGGATATTGGAAGCTGAAAAGAAAGCTCTTCTTGTCTTGCGAGAAACCCTTTGCTACTCCCATCATGACTGACTGACCAACTACAAAAAAGTTCCCGTCTGTTATTTCTCCATCACATGTGATCTTGAATCCGACAGGTTGGATAGGGGTATCGGTCTGTATGATGGCTTGCAATCCGTAGGGTGCACTTGGATCACTTGAGGCTATTCGGCTTTCTGTATATCGGATATGTTCCACAACTGGTGGTGGCAGCTGTGGCTGCTTCTTAATAAGAGGCGGGGGCATTTTCCCTGTTCTGAGTGCATTGACCGCCGCTATTACGTTTTCAAATCCCTCATCCAGGTGTTCCGTTAGAGACTTAATGTCATCTTTGGTTGCAGAAATCAAAGATACGCTGTAAGCCTGACGTGCTTGCGCCTTTAGCTTATCATTACTTCGCATACTCTGTAAAAAACCAGTAAACCCAATCAAGATCACAAGTAGTGGCAATCCTGATTTCCATAGTCTCCCCCACCGTGGACGCTTCTCAAGTTCGGCAATCGTAGAGGGGATAACCGCCAGCATGAAAGCGCCGAGCATTAAGATCCAAGTCACGATGTCTGCCCAGTGTTCCCATATCCAACCAACCAGGTTCCGAGCAACCGACATAGCTCACCCCTTCCGACTTCAAGGGGATGGTAGCGAATTGACTTACTTTTCGTCAAGATTATAATCAAGCCAATATTTGCCAACGGGAGGAGATTTGGCGGGGGCCGCGTATCAACGAGGCCGGGCTATGGCGAGGCGGCAGGAGGATTCGAAGGTGGATTGATTGGCGAATTCGATGGTGGCTTGGGCGTTTTCTTTCGGGGCGAAGGCGCCGACGCCCCAGCCGCGGGCAAAGCCGTCGGGGTTGAAGGAGGCCACCATGCTGCCGTGGTCTTCGAGGATGAGTTGGGGGCCGTCCCAGGAGCCGTGGAGGCTGAAATCGAGTTTGGGTTTGGCGTCGGAGGGCGAGCGGAGATAGAGGATGACTTTCTGGCCGTCGGTATTGAGCCAGGCGTAGACGGTGCCGGTGAGGTTGTAATGGAAGGTTTGGCCCTTGGGGGTGCAGAGGATGGCAGAGCCGCGGAGATTGCTGGTGCGGTGGAGATTGCCGGAAGTGGGGACGGAGAAGCTGAGGTCGAGGAAGAGGGGGTAGTCGGCGCCGGTGGAGGAATGCAATTTACCGGCGCCGTGCCAGGAGAGCAGCGGGGTCCAGCGTCCGCCCATGTGCAAGGCCCAGGGGGAGGAGAGGAAGATCGCGATCAGGAGGCCGGCAAGGGAGAGGACGAGTCTGGCCATGCAGCCGAGTTTGGGTGGTTGCTGGGGGTCTGGCATGTTGAGAGAGTCTCCTGAGTGAAGAGTGTCCGGATCGGAAGGTGCGATTCCGGGGGAGCGATTTTGGAAATTGGGTGGAGCTTGATTCGTGGCGCGGGTGGTGAAGCTGGGCTTGGCCGCGGCACTGGGACATGGTAGCAAACGCGGGGGAAAACCCCCAGGTGCAACGACGGCACCTGGGGCACCCTAAAAAATTCTTCCCCTTTCTATCCCGGCCATTCGCTTTGGGGGCGGCTGATTGCTGAGACACCAAGAGGAAAGCAGATTCCTCGTCGCCTACGGCTCCTCGGAATGACAGCCACTGGAATTTTTCAGCAGCCTTTCAGCGGCCGACTTTTTTCTTGGAGGCGGCGTTGCGGGTTTCGACTAAGAGGCGGTCGGGGAAATCGCTAATGATGCCGGCCACGCCGATTTCCTGCAGCGAATGGATGCGGGCGGGGTCGTTGACGGTCCAGGCGACGACCTGGAGGTCGTGCTGGCGGGCCTGGGCGAGGAAGGCGGGAGTGATGAGGTCCTCGCGGGCGGCAATCTGGCGGACGCCGGAGGAGACGGCGCGGGCGAAGGGATTTTCGAGCATGCCTTCATAGAGGAAGCCGGTCATGAGCATGGGTTCGCTGCGAACCATGGTTTCGAGGACGCGGGGGTCGAAAGAGAGGACCACGACGCGGCGGATTTCGCCGGAGTCGCGCAGGGCGCTGACCAGGGCATGCTCGATGCCGATGGAGCCTTTCTGCTTGAGTTCGAGATAAAACACCATGTCGTGCCTGCGGGAAAATTCGAAAATTTCCTCGAGGGTGGGAATACGTTCGCCGGCGAATTGGGGGCTGAACCAGGAGCCGGCATCGAGCTTGCGCAGGTCGGCGAGGTTCCAGTCCTGGACGCGGCCGCTGCCGTTGGTGGTGCGTTCGAGGGCGTCGTCGTGGATGGCGACGAACTGGGCGTCGCGGGTGAGGTGCAGGTCGGTTTCGATGAAGCCGGCGCCGTCCTGCAGGGCGCGCTGGTAGGCGGCCAGGGTGTTTTCCGGCGCGTGGCCCGAGGCTCCGCGATGGGCGATGATCAGCACTTACGATTCATTCTCCTGACGCGCGCGAAGCAGCGCGGGCTTTTCCAATACCGATTGAAGCACATCGCCCCCAAGCCGCGCGCTGCCCTTCCATGTTAGCAGAGGCCCGCCCGCGGAGCAGCGCCGCCGCTGATATTGCCGCGAGAAGCTAACCGGACTTGCGCTCGGAGGCGGCGGGGCTGGCTTCGCGCAAAACCAGGCGGGAGATGCGCCGGGCGGTGTCCTTGAGGGCTTCGGCGATGCGCGGCATTTCGGTGCGGCTGACCTGGGTGATGGTGCCGCTGACGCCGAGGGCGGCGGTGACGCCGCCGCGGGCGTCGAAAATGGGCGCGGCCATGCAGCGGGCGCCGAGATTATTCTCCTCGTCATCCACGGCATAGCCGCGGGAGCGGACGGACTCGAGTTCGGCGAGGAGCCGGGAGGGGGAAACGATGGTTTTCGGCGTACGCTTCTTGAGGCCGCTCTCGCGCAGGATGACTTCGGTGGCCTGCGGAGGAAGAGCGGAGAGCAGGGCCTTGCCGACGCTGGTGGAGTGCACGCACATGCGGCGGCCAACCCAGGTGTCCACTTTGAAAAAGCCGGGGGCGTCGAGCTTTTCGATGTAGACGGCTTCGCCCTGGTCGAGGACGGCGAGGTGGCAGGTGAGATGGACGCGGTCCACCAGAGAGCGCATGAAGGGGAGAGCGATGCCTGCGATATCGTAATTGGCCTGAGCCTCGCGGCCCAGGCTGAGGATTTTCAGGCCGAGGCGGTAGCGGCCGGATTGGGGGTCGCGGCGAAGATAGCCGCGGCGTTCGAGAGCGCGGAGGATATAGCTGGCGGAGCTTTTGGGGATATTGAGGCGGCGGCTGATTTCGGAATTGGTGAGGCCATCGCGGCGCTGGGCGGCGGCTTCGAGCATGCTGAGGGCGCGTTCGACGGCGGTAGCGGGGCTGGGGTTGGCGGCGGGCACGGGAGAAAACCTCCAATGCCATTGTTACAGAATGTGGAATGAATGTTCAACATTGCGAACAGGGGTTTGTGCCCAGTTTGAGAGCTTGCCCGTTTAGCCCTTGGGGCCAGGGAGGCGAAGAAAGAGATTCAGCCCAGGATACGTTGCAGGGATTTACGGTCGAATTCGCCTTCCCAGCGAGCCACGACGAGGGTGGCGACCCCATTGCCGATGACATTGACCAGGCCGCGGGCGGTGCTCATGAAGCGGTCGATGCCCAGAAGGAGAGCCATGCCGGCAACGGGAATGGTGGGAATGACGGTGAGGGTGGCGACGAGAGCGATGAAGGAAGCGCCCTGGACGCCGCTGGCGCCCTTGGAGGTGAGGGTGGCGACGGCGAGGATGGTCAGTTGCTGGAGCAGGGTGAGCGGAGTGTTGGTGGCTTGAGCGACGAAGAGAGCGGCGAGGGTCATGTACAGGCTGCTGCCGTCGGTGTTGAAGGTGTAGCCGGCGGGGACGACGAGCCCGACGAGGGATTTGGAGCAGCCCAGGCTTTCCAGCTTGGCCATGAGCGAAGGGAGAGCGGGTTCGGAGGCGTTGACGCCGATGACGATGAGGATTTCCTCCTTGATGTAGGCGAGGAATTTGAGAATGCGGAAGCCGGCGGCGCGGGCGATGGCGCCGAGGACGATAAGGACGAAGAGGATGCAGGTGATGTAGAAGGTGGCGATGATCTTGAGCAGAGGTCCGATGGACGCGAGGCCGTATTTGCCGACGGTGAAGGCGATGGCGCCGAAAGCGCCGATGGGGGCGAACTTCATGAGGAGATTGACGACGGCGAAAACGGCGTGAGCGAGGGCGTCAAAGACGGCGAGAAGGGGCTTGCAGCGCGGGCCGATGGCGGAGAGAGCGACGCCGAAAAGGATGGAGACGAGGAGGACTTCGAGGATGTCGCCAGTGGCGAAGGCGTTGACCACGGTGGTGGGAATGATGTGCATGAGGAATTCGGTGATGGTATGGGATTTGGCCTGGCCGGCGTAGGCGGAGACGGCGCCGGCGTCGAGCGAGGCGGGATTGGCGTTGAAGCCCGCGCCGGGGCGCACGAGATTGCCGACGAGCAGACCGATGAAGAGGGCCAGCGTCGAGACGACTTCGAAATAGAGCAGAGCCTTGCCGCCGACGCGGCCGACTTTCTTCATGTCCTGCATGCCGGCGATGCCGGAGACGACGGTGCAGAAGATGACCAGAGTGATGACCATGGTGATGAGGCGGATGAAGGCGTCGCCGAGGGGCTTCATGGCCATGGCTTTGGCGGGGCTGAAATAGCCGAGGGCGACGGCCAGGACAATGGCCACCACGACCTGGACCCACAAGGTGGCGTAGAAGGGCTTTTTTTGTGATGGCGGCGGTGCCGCGGCGGTGGCGTGCATGGAGATCAGGGATACCCGGCTTCTCTCGCCCGGAAAGGGGCGAATTTACTGTGGTGCCGCAGCTTGCAACAAAACGGTGAGGCGGCGCCGGAAAGCCGCCGGAAGTTCCGAGCGCAAAAGGATCAGCGGGCCGCGGCGGCGGTCAGTTGCTTTTTGCGGGAGTCGTTCCAGAGTTGGATGTAGGGTTGCAGGTCCTGCATCATTTGCTGGAATTGGGGGATATCGAGAGATTGCGCGCCGTCGCTGACGGCTTTTTCCGGGGCGGGGTGGACCTCGACGATGAGGCCGTCGGCGCCGATGGCCACGCCGGCGCGGGAGAGAGCGGGAACCAGGCTGCGGCGGCCGGTGGCGTGGCTGGGATCGAGAACGATGGGCAGGTGGGTGAGCTCCTGCAGGGCGGGGATGGCGGCGATGTCGCAGGTGTTGCGGGTGACGGTTTCGAAGGTGCGGATGCCGCGTTCGCAGAGGATAACTTCGGAATTGCCGTGGGCCACGATGTATTCGGCGGACATGAGCAGTTCTTTTACGGTGCTGCTCATGCCGCGCTTGAGGAGCACGGGGCGGCCGCATTTGCCGAGGGCCTTGAGCAGGACGAAGTTCTGCATGTTGCGCGCGCCGACCTGCATGATGTCGGCGTACTGAGCGACGAGACCCACTTCGCGGTCGCCCATAATTTCGGTGACGATGGCCAGGCCGGTGTCTTTTTTGGCTTTTTGCAGGAGTTTCAGGCCGGCTTCTTCCATGCCCTGGAAATCGTAGGGGGAGGTGCGCGGCTTGAAGGCGCCGCCACGGAGGAATTTGGCGCCGGCGCGGGCCACGCCTTCGGCGGCGCGCATGATCTGGTCCTCGGATTCGACGGAGCAGGGCCCGGCTATGACAGCGAATTCCGCGCCGCCGATTTCGGCGCCATTGACGCGGATGACGGTGCGGTCCTTGCGGAATTCCCTGCTGACGAATTTGTAGGGGGCGGAGATGCGCACGACGTTTTCGACCTGGGGCATGGCCTCGACGGATTCGAAGCACGCGGTGACATCGCCGACGCCGACGACGCCGATGACCACGCGCTCTTCGCCTTCGATGGAATGGACTTTGTAGCCGAAATGCTCGACCTGGCCGCGGACTTCGTCAATCTCCGCGCGGGTGGCGTGCAGCTTCATCGAGATAATCATGGCCTGTTCCCCTGAAAGAAAAACCTTTCGTCCGTGGCAAATGAAAAAACCCACTCCCCAGGAGTGGGCATGTGCTCCGGAAGAGTCTATTTTGCCTGAAAAAGGGCGCGGCGTCACGCGGAGAAGGAGGGGGCGGGGGGAGTGGAAATGGGGGAGCGGGGTGGCGGAAAATAGCGGGGAGCGAGGTGGCCAGGATGACAGCGGGAGACGGAAAAGCAGGCGGTGCGGGGCGGGAGCAGTTGATCGCGCTGCTGCAGGCGCTGCTGCGGGTGCACAATGCACTGCTGGAGCTGGAGCGGCGGGATTACGAGAAGGAGCACGGGCGGGTGAACGCGGGGGAGCTGTTCCGGCTGGTGGTGGACCACGAGCAGTTCGACTGGCTGCACGGGATCTCGGAGTTCGTGGTGCGCATTGACGAACTGCTGGACGGCGAAGTTTTTCTTGGGGAAGCGGAGGCCCGGGGGTTCGTGGCGATGGCGGCGAAGATGTTCACGCCGGCGGAAACGGGCGATGCGCTGCAGAGGAAATATTACGCGGCGGTGCAGAGGGATGCGGCGGTGGTGCTGGAGCATGCGGAGCTGGCGCGGGAGTTCGCCAAGGCGGAGCGGAAGCCGGAGAAGGAGTGAGGCAGCACGCGGGAGACCGTGTAAGACACGTCAGACGAGAGCAGGACTTTCTCCGGCGTCGTGAGCCGTTTGACGCAGAGGCGTTGTAAATTGCCGCGAAAAATGGGCGAATTCCCTCTCGCCGCCTCACGGGATGGGCCAAACTATTGGATTTAAATGGCCTGCCAGGGGCAGCGGTCTTCGCGGATGGCTTCCATCTTGCAGGAATAAATAAATTGGCCACTAAGAGGACTGCCTGCTCGTCACGAATGACCATTCATTCGAAACTGGCTGTGTTCATCCCTGAG
>JBGQNE010000029.1:0-45229 GCA_041500985.1 Terriglobia bacterium
CTCCATGACCAGAAAATGGCTCTTCTCCTCGGCAAAGGTGCAATTGCAGCGCTCGCAGTGGAAGACCTTTCCATGCAGGTAGAAGCGGCCCGGTTCGATCTCTATGCCGTCCTGGAGTTGCGCCATAAGAAGGCCGTGATAAAGGGCGTGCCGCTGTTCGAGACGAAATATTTTCTTAAGCCACGCCTGGGAGACCTCCGGCTTGCGTTTCGGTCTTTTGGTCCGCAGGACAACGAGCTTTCCGTCTTGCGGCGCGTTCTGTTTTTCCTTACTCTCTTGAGTCAGTCTCATGGGGAGTTACTCCTCCTTGTGGGATTAGGGGCTCAGGACGGCGCGAACCGTCCCGAGCCCCGCCTTTCTACAAAGCCTTGGCCACGCTCTGCTCGGTGTGGCTCCCTGAGCGCCGTAGTATCGCCAGGAGCGCCCAGCGCACGCGGTTGCAGTCCGAGATGGTGAGCAGCTTCGGCTCCGTGCGCCCGCACAGCGGCGAGCGAGGCGATCTGAGCCAGCGCTCGAAACCCTCCGCCGGCCAACCCAACTGCTCGCGCAATCTCTCGACCTCCTGCCGGGCTTCCGGCGTGGCCATGACTTCGACGCGCACCTTGCGGCCCCTGCGGCCATGCGTGCCGCGCGCCATCGCCGCCTCGCGGTTCAGGCGTGGGCGCGGCGGGCTGGCCTGCTGCCCGAGAGCCAGCTTGAGGGTGTCAATCAACTGCCCGGCCTCGGTCCTGGGCAGATTGCTGAAGCTGGCCACTTCATGGCCCACTTGTTGCGAAGCCCAGGCCAGCCGCGCGGCGCGCTCTTCCCCGCTGGGCAGCGTCAGATATTTCCCGGCATACAAACCGAAGAGGGTTTGCAGGGTCCGTAACTGTTTCGGCGTGATCTTCATGCGGCACCTCGTTGCGCGGCACGCTTTTCCCTCGCCCGGTCAATCCAGATCGAGAGCTTGCGCGGCGAGTGGAAGACGCAGGGCTTGGCCTGGCCCCCGCAGGAACACGCTTCGCCCGCGTTGAGCGCCTTGCGGCACTTCCCGCAGGCCAGCGTGTGCGGGTCCACTTCACGCGCCGCGCGGAGAATTTCCCGCTTCAACTCCTCGCCCAGCCGCGCCGGCCGCCCGTTGCCCAGTTCGCGCGCGGCAATCTCCAGCGCCTCGGTTTCATCCATTCCGGTGAGCTGGCGCTTGATCTGGATGCGGTCGCGCCACTGTCCGAGCAGAAATTTGTTACGCTCGAATTGCGCGTACAGCTCATGGCTGCCGATCAGCAGCAACCCGCATCCGTAGGAGTCCTGTCGGCGCTCCGCCAGGTCATTTCCGGTCAGATCGCGCAGCTCGCGGATCGTTTCGAGCGCATCGAAAGGCGCGCGGAGCAAGTGTTGCGCCTCGTCCACGATAAGCGTGGGCATGCGCTCGCGCTGGCGGAAGTTTTCGATGAGCGATTGTATGAGCGCGAATCTCAGGTTGGAGCGCAGCGCCGTGCCGGCCGCCGCGCAGATCCGCTGGAGCATCCCGAGCGGCGAAGGATCGGCGGGCGCGTACACATAGAGAAGATCGTCGCGGCCAGCCGCCTGGTGCTCGGCAACCAGGCATTTTACGGAGAACGTCTTTTCCTCGGCGGGCGCTCCGTGGACTACCGCGCAAGCGTGCTGGCGCAAGCAGGTGGTGAGCGCCCGGCGAATCTCTTCCGCGTTGTGCGTAGCCAGGAAGCGCTCGGGCGGCCCGGCAGGCGCGGGCGCAGGATGCGCGAGCATCGCTTCCCATAGCCGCGCAGTGAGCAGGCTCACGTCTGTGCCCTGGTGGAATTTCGGATAGAGGCCCTGGCACCATTGATTCACCGTCGAACGGCCCAATCCAGCCAGCTCCGCCAGCGCCGCCGCCGGGAGCCCCCGGCGCACCATCCAGCGGTTGATTTCCAGAACGGCCTGCGGATAATCCGGCGCGGGCACCGCTGCCAGGCGCGCGCGAACTTCTTCCGAATAGGAGGAGCCCTTGAGTTTCATTCGTCCACCTCGACCTGATCCAGCAATGCGGCGGCTTCATCGCTCACTTCGCAAGCAAACAATTCCGTGCGCGGCATCACCGCGCCGCGCGCGGGGAGCACGGCTGGCGAGTAATGCTCAGGCGGCTCCATGCCGTGCCGCGCGGCCAATCGTTCAACGGCGGAAGGCACGCCAGCGACGCCAATCTCCCAGGCTTCCCGAGTGGCCTTTTCAAGCTTGGCGCGGACCCTGCACATTTCCTGTACCCGCTCCGGGGTCATGCGTTGCCGCGCGGCGATCTCATCGGAAAACAGAAGCGCGAGCCGTTTCCCCCAGGGCACGTTCTCGAACGCCACGGCATAAGCCGGATCCGCGGGGTCGAAGTACACGGCCACCTGGCCGCCGTTTTGCGCGTTGCTGGCCAGATACATTTTTTGCATTCCCTCGGCATCCTGCGCGTCGGGAGAGTAACTCGACCCGTTGAGCTGCACTTTGCAATTCCCGACCTTGCGTAAAACCATGCTCCAGAAGAACGGCTCCAGGCCGCTCATGTCCGGGATGATGCGCTGCGCCGGAGGCAGTAGCTCGTCCATCACTTCCATCGGCGTGCGCCCATTCATCCCGATGCCGCTGTGTTTGTGCTCGCGGTTGAACTCCTCCACGAATCCGCGATGCAATTTCATAAATTCGCTCGCCGGATAAAGCGGCGATGCCCGCCGCTTCCCTGCCAGAAATTCCTTGTGCTGCTTCTCCTGCTCCCTACAAAAATCGGTGCGTGCCTGCGACGTTCGCCCAGTGTAGCCGCTCCTGGTAAACATCTGATCGAACCGCTGGCTCACGAAATTGAAGTAGCTTTCCACCTGTTTGGCCTGTGGATGGTAGGGCGTGCAGTAAGAAACGCTGATATCGAGCCGGGCGAGCAGTCCGCGCGGGATGACATCGCTCTGTTCCGGCTTCGCGTTCTCCGAAACCGCCAGCAAGCTGCCGCGCCGCGCGCCCGCCCCAATCGCGCAGTAATCTTTCCCGTTGTCCACATAGAAAATCTCCGGCTTGCCGAAGCGACTGATTCCCTGGCGGAGCGCCTGCGCGATACTCCGCGAGCTGGGATTTACACTCCATACGGAAGCCACAATCGCTCGCGTGCGCATATCCTGAATACAGGTCTCCCACAAGCGGATCGCGCGACCTTCCGGCTCCTCCGGGAAACAGTCATTGGCCGCCAGCACGTCATAGAGGCGATGGTCGCAAATCCAAACTTCGTTCGGGCGGGTATGCTGTCCGCGTCCCGTCTTCAAATAGGGCGCGTGTTTGGCCGCGCACTTTCGCTGAGGCAATCGCGCGTAATCCAGAAGCGCTCCGGGCTGGGACTGGATGAATGCGCGAACGACTTTATAGGATGGAGGCTCGCCGACATAGGGCAGCAAACTCTTGCCCCATACGCGCTCGATTTCATTGGTGAGATGCGCGACGTTTAACCCGTCCTTCAATCCCTGCATGACAAAGGCGCGGAGTTTGGACTTTCGGGCGAACGTGAGCGATACGCCCCGGCGCGGATCGGACTTCGGTTCGAGAGCAGCAGTGCCGCCTTGCAGATAAGCGCAGTATAGCCACCAAACTTTTTGTTTCGAGCAGCCATTTTTGACAGCAATCCATTCCGACAGATCGTGCAGGTTGCGCACTTCGCACCCATCCTCGAATTGGAGCGGCACCAGACGGCCATCACGGAAGGACAGCATTGGCTCGATCAGGCGAAGTCTTTCCTTGAAGCATGCCTGCTGTTCGGGCGTCAGGTGCCGGGCCTCCGAGGATGCCGGGCGCGAGACCGCTACGAGCGCTTCCGTGCCGAGTTTGGCCAGGGCGTTCATGGCTGCTTCCTGCGGCTTTTTCTTGCGCTTCCACTGACGACTGGAGACGCCGATTTGATAAAAGTGAGCACGGTGTTATAGCAAGGTGGGCGCGAGCCATCGCGGTAAAGGCGCGGCCATTCCTGTGCGAGCGCTTTGTGGATGGCGGAAGGTGTACTGCCCTCAACATGCATGCTCAGCACGAAAATCGCAGCCAAGGTGCGATTACGGAACTGCTGAGAAATACCCTTGTCGCGCCGGGGAGAATCTATGAGGCCCTGGCGGCCAGACTCCCCGAATCGCGCAACCCAGCGCCGCAAAGTCATAGTGCTGAGTCCTGTCTGACTGGCGCGGTAGGAAAGCAGTTTCTCCCACGTCGAAATCTCATTTCCAGAAGGCAGAATGATCGTGGGTTGCTGACCTGCCGCCTTCTTCACGCGGAATTTAAGCAGCGGAAGAATGACCCGCAGGCGCTCTTGCGGTGTTCGTGGCCGGGTTAGTTCCGAATCTCGCATGTGATCTCGAACAATCCAACAAAAACATCTTGCAATTTCTTCGACTGCGGGTATACTGACAGTGCGTATACCGGGTTCAGGAACTAAATATACGCATAGTGACTATACATGTCAAGAGGTATTTCGGAACTCATGTCCACCCAACCCATATCCCCCGCTGAGCAGATCAAGGGCTTTAGAGAGGACCTTGGGTTGAACCAGCAGCCATTTGCTGAAGAACTTGGAGTATCGCGCCTCGCAGTCTTGAATTGGGAGAAGAAGAAAGGCGCTTCCCAACCCTCCACTGAGACCTACATTCGCTTAGCCAAACTGGCCTTGAGGCAGCCTAAGGAAGCGAAGATGCGCTTGTATGCGCTCCGGTTCTTGTCTCAGGCGGGAATTGATGTAAGGGCTCTGCGCACGCTCGTTCCCGAAATCCAAAGACTCCTATCTGATTATGAGCAGCGGCGGGTCGAAGTAGAAGTCGGAGATACCTTATATCTACCGTTAATCACTGAGGAAATTCTTCGCGGAGGCATCCGCGATATTTCGGCCCGGTTGGCGGTGGAGATATCCCCCCGAACAGAAGTGGTCGTATTCCCTGCGGATTTTGTGCCGCATCCCAACGCCTCCGCCTGCTTGCGCGCACCCGACAACCTAATGTACCCAATTTTTTCTAAAGGCGATTTCATCGCGATAGATGGCACATTGCCGGGGGGGATCGTGCCGCAGGGTTTAGCTGTGGGCGGCGAGCGCTCTGCTCGTTTCTGGGCTCGCAATCATCCAGAGATCGTGGCAGCTTTTTACGTGCCAAATAAGCGTAATAAAGATTGTGGATTGCGAGCTGGATTGCACATCCGAAATATCTGGTCTCCTGATCCCAACGTGGGCATCTATTTGCAGACGGCGATCGGCGAGGTTATTGAGAAAACACCGGCGAACCTGCGTTCAAAACTTTGGAGTCCCGATGAGCTGATCCAGGCGTCCGCAGTTGAAATTACTGGTGACGATGAGTGGTTGATTCTAGGGAGTGTTGTCGCGTGGATCGGCTCAAATCGAGAATCGCATCCCCGGCAAAAGAAGGGCAAGTCGGCGAAATGATTGCCTGTGAATAATTGTTAGGCATGCACGCGAGGGAATAGAACGATTGAGCCCAGCTCACAGCCTCACGATCTCAAAACAAGAGGCCGCGCGGATTCTGAAGGTTTCGGAGCGCCGGGTTTTGCGGCTGCTCGAAAAAGAGGAAATCGCCGGGCGAATCGAAGGGCATGAGGGAACGTGGCGAATCTACCGGGGCTCGGTGATGGCGTATCTGGAGAAGAAACAAAGAGAGGAAAGCAAGCGATGAAAACCAAAGAAGCGAAGTTCAGCCCGCGAAGCCAGCGCAGCTTCGAGGAGCAGCGGATTGTCCAGGCGGAAATCGCAAAGTTCGATAGTTCCATCCATTTCGTCGAAAGGAAAATCGGCGAACTCGAAGAGTTTAAGAAATACCACCTGAGGGACAAAAGGCATGACTCTCTCGCATCAACTCTCCGCGAGCTGGAGGACCAAACGCGGACGCTCCGCGCCTATAAAGAGGAGCGCGCCGCTCTCCAATCCACACTCGATGATCTGGTGACGGTGACCTCGGAAGAGCTGCAAGCCCGGCAGCCACAGCAACAGGCATTCGCCCAACTGATCGCTTCGCGGCTGGAAAAGGATCGCCAGGCGGATAAGGCGGTCGAAGCGTTGCGGGGAATCTTGCAGGAGCGCAGCGAGTTGACTGCGCAGATGACCACACTCGCTTCCGTGCTCGAATTCACGATTGATCCCAATATCGACGCGCTGGGCACGCGCCGCTTCGATGCGCTGCGGGCCGCGCTGCCCGCCGAGCTGGCGGCTTCAAGCGAGCGCTGGGCGGGCTGGTTCATGGGGACCGGCGGCCTGAAGCCCTACATCGTGCGCGATGAGCGCCTGGTAGTCCCGGAGACTCTGGCAAGTCACGGCGTCTATTTCTTCGGCGAAACTATCGAGCTGACGGATGACCAGGCGCGCGAACTGCTCCGCGAGGATCGCCCCGCGCCGACACCGGACAAGCCATGGAGAATCGCGCCGCCAAGCATTATGACAGTCGAAGCCTATGAGGCTGTCGCTGCCTTGGCCGCGAAAAGAGAAAGCTGGACCGTGGAGGACGTCTTGTACCACGAGTGGCACGAGCAGGACGAGGAACGGAAGGCGCAATATTTCAATTCGTACAACGCGCAGAGCGCGCAGCGGAACAAAGATTTTCAAATGACTTACCAGGTGACGCGATAAAGGCATCGCCGAACCGCTGAAGCAGCCGGAGAGTGAATGTCCAAATTCGACAACCGCTGGGTGGAAATTGAGCAGACCGATTTCCTTCCCCAGGGCATGATGGAGAATTTATCGCGGAGCCGTACCCCGGTGGATGCGAACTCCGTCAAGCTCTGTGCGCGGGCGCTCGAAATCGAGCGAAACAACCCCGGCGTTCAATTCGGTGAAGCGCTCCGCGAAGCGCGCAGGGAAACTGGCAGTTGAATTCCGAAAGGGAGGAAACAAAATGCCCATCTATACCGTGAAATCGAGGCTTCTATACAACAACAAAACCTACGAGCCCGGCACGTCCGTCGAGATGAGCGTAGAGGAAGCATTGGCGACGGGAGGCGCGGTTGTCGCGCCCAAGCTTGCCGCAGCGGCAGTCAGTGCCGGAAAAGACGCCAAGAAGCAGTAGTCTGGAGAGACTGAATGCCAGCCGTCGCCAGCATTACGATTGTTATGGACGACAAGGGAGCCGTGTCGGCGCTCAACAATGTGACCGGCGCGGTCGAAAAAGTCGGGGTCAAGAGCAATCCAGTCTTCCAGAGAATGGCCAAGGAGCAGGTCCGCGCGCGCGAATCCACGAATCTGCTGGCGCGCACGCTGGGCGTGGAAGTGCCGCGCTCCCTCGAAAAAATAATCGCCAGAAGCAGCATGGTCGGGCCGGTTCTGAGCAAAATATTCAGCGCCAGCGTATTTGCGGCTTTCGCCGGAGCGGCTATCAATCTTGCCCAGGAGCAAATCCCCGCCCTGGTCGAATCCTTCACGCATTGGCGCGAAGAGGCCGAACGGACGATGAAGGCCCAGGTTGAACTGAACCACGTCATCATCGAGGCGCATGCGAAAATCAAGCAGTTGCGAGAGCAATATCAGCTCATCGGACTGGAGGGTTTGCCGCTCGTTTCGGAGCAGCAAAAAATTGCCATCAAGCATTTTGAAGAAGCGGACAAGCGGGTTAAGGAACTCACCGCCAGCCAGGCCGCCCTCTCCAAACAGGCGCGCGAGACAGAATTGATCATGTCGCGCGCGGCTTCGCGCGGATCGGCCGCGCAGTTTTCCCCTGCTCAAACAGCAGCCGCGAAATTGGCCCAGGAGCAGCTCGAAGGGGTGACCGCCAGCCTCGCCTCGGCGAGGGCAAATGCCGATGTTTTCAAACAAGAATTGCAGAACGTCGGCAAAGAGCTTGGCAGCGCATTCGGAAAGGAAAAGAGGGAAGGGCTGAAAGAGACCAACCAGGCGTTGCAGTCGATGATCGATAAGATGGAGGCGATGCGCAGCCAGGCGGAAGCATCCGGGCTTGGCCCCATCGACACCATCAACGCCAAGGAAAAGCAGGCCCTCGAAGATCTGGCAAATATCGAGTACGTTTACGGCGAGGTCGAGGGCGTCCATGAGAGGGTTGCAAAGACTACGATTATCATCGAGCACGCCGCCTCGCTGGAACGAATCAAGGTTTATGAAGACGAAATCGCCAAGAAGGAGGCGATGGAAGACCAGTTCACCGATGAAAGATGGCGTCAGCAGCGAGAGTTGAATGACCGTCTCCGCCAATATGCAGTAGAAAATATAAACATGGAAAGGGATGCGAGCATCGCCATTTTGCCGCCCTGGCTGCGCATGAACGCACAGATCATCGAAGACGCTAAGCGTCGCGTCAAAGAGATCCATGCATTGGAGGAAAATGATGAGAATTTCAAAGGGGCGCGGCAGGTCGCGGCGGTCTGGAAGAAGGCATTCGCGGAGATGAGCTATTCGGTAGCTAATACGCTAGAAAGCCTCTTCGACGACATCACTAGCGGGAACATCGGGCAGACGTTTTTGAAAATGTTCAAGAAGATGGTGTTTCAGATGGTTGCGACATGGATCGTCGCGATGGCGCAGATGCGCGCGGCTTCGGGCGGCGGCGGGGGAATTCTCGGGGCGATCTTCGGCGCGCTGGGACTGGGCGGGCTTTTCGGTGGCGAGGGAGGCGTAGATCCCAGCATGAAAAATGTGCCGCCGGGATTTCCATTGTCCGCCGGGTTCTCCGCGGGCGGCGGAATGATGATGATGCCTTCGGCGGGTCCTGGATCCTTCTTTGGCTCGGCGGGGCTGGGCAGCCTGGGAGGATTGTTCGGCGGCATGGGCGGGGTGGATACGCAAGCGCTTCTTGGACCGATCAAGGGCGGATCGGGCGGAGGGATGGCCGCCAGTTCGATGAAGGGACAGCTTTCCTCTCTCGCGCTCATGGGAGGGTTGATGCTGGGCGCGAAAGGCGCGGGGATGGGCACGGTGGGAGGCGCATTGCTGAGTGTTGCCGGGGGAGCGATTTCCGGGCTGGGCGCGGGAATGATGATCGGAGAGATTGGCGGGCCGCTGGGAATGCTGATCGGCGGGATCATCGGAGGCATTGCCGGTCTTTTCGGCATAGGAAAAAAGGGGAAGCAAAGACGCGCCTTGGAAGACGACCTGACGCGGGCGGTGAAGCAGATTCAGGACGCCTACGATTACCACCAAACCGATTACAGCAGCGCGATGGATCAGCTTGAGCAGATGCGGCAGCAGTACGGGGACGCGCAGCGGAAGGTCGGCGGGGACGTCAACCAGCGCGTGAACCGGCATGTGGACGACACGGAAACGCACATCCGCATGATCGAGGCGGAGCGGCAGCGGCGAGGAGCGCTGATGTTTGGCCCGGCGCAGTTCCGTGAGGGCGGTTTTGTGGATGGCCACATGGCGGCGTTCCGCACCAGAGCGGCAGGGCCGCTTTTGCATTTCGCGGGAGGTGGTGAGGTTCCGGCGATTCTACATGGTGGTGAATTCGTGATGCGCCCGGAGGCGGTGCAGGCGATTGGTAAGGGGAAGCTCCAACAGATGAACGCCGGAAAAGGTTCAGGCGGCGATATTCACTTCCACGGGCCGTTCGTAAACGCACTCGATGCGCGCAGCTTCGCCGAATGGCTGCGCCGCGATGGGATGAAGGCATGGGTGAAAGAATTGCGCCGGGCGATGGACGAAGGCGCGATATGAGATTGATTTCCTGGCAGGCCGCTTCTTTCGTTTTCTCCTTTAGGAGCGGCCTGCTCGGCGGCATGAGGGGGATGGTCCACGTCTCCATCCCCTTCCTCTCTCCATGTATGCAAAAATTACATAATTGTTTTTAGGTTAGGTACTAGTACCCGCGCGAGCCCATCTTTTTTGACCTCGTTTACACTAAAAGTTCAGGGAAACTTACACTAAAAGTTCAGGGCAAACTTCATCGAACTCGTGAAGCAATAACAGCCGGAGGCTGCTACTCTTCTCCCGGCTCCTCCGCCTCCAAGTGCGCCACGGTGCGCCGCAGCCATTCCAGCAGCATCGTTTCCGCTTCTTCGTGCCGCCCGCGGGCTTCGAGCGAAGTGATGCTATCGCCCGCCGCGTTGAGGGGGATCAGCCGGCAGGGATCCGGCTTGTTGCGCAACTCCGCGGGCACGAACTCCATCAGCGCGCACAGGCTGCAGGGCTCCTGCTTCTGGTCCAGCGCAAAATTCAGGCAGCCCACCGAGTCCCGCAGCAGCCGCGGCCGCTCATGCGGCTGGTGCGGGGAGACCCGGTATCCGCCGCGCTCCAGCACCAGAATCTCCATGCGCAAACGGTCCAGTAATTCCTTCCTGTTGAATCCCATTCCCGAGCCCTTTTTCCCTTTCCGCCAGCCTGCGCCTGAAACTGCCCCCGCCCCTCTTTAGTTTCTAGCCTGCGGCTTTCCTCCGCGTCAAGGAAGAAGTGCGCCAGATGGCTCGCCGCGCGCGCGTCAGATTCCTCATTCCCCAGGAGCATTCCCTGCTGCCACTCGGCCGCCCCATGCTAACCTGCGGTGAAATCGCGGCTTATTTCATCCTCGTTTGTTCCCACGATGGCCCTTGCCTTGCTCCCTTTCTACAGGAACCGCAGGCCAAGAGATAACGGAGCGGACCGCAGGGGGCAGGGAAATCCCCCGAACGAGGTTCCGGCTCCAAAGTCAGGCAGCGGCCGCATACGGCTGAACGCAGGGGCATCGTAATCATGATGCGCCGGCCCGGAGACACGGGCTTCATGCCGACGCGAGCCGCTGCCTTCTCATTTTCGGCGGCCTTTCGCCCCGGTTGGCGCACCCTCTCTCCAAACCCTCCATTGTGAGTAAGTTGACGCAAGAAGTTGCGCGAACTGGCGCAAACCATGCGGCTGGCGTTTTTGGCCTCGCCCCATCTGCTTTATTTTCAACGAAAAAACGCCTGCCTCACGGCATGCCGCATGCTCCCCATTCTTCGTCGGCCATCTTCCTGCATCCCTACGCGGTGCGTTCGGGAGGCCTAAATGAAAAACGTGAAAGAATCCGCCGCCGAGACGGCGCCGAAAATCGCACGGGTTACCTTGGGGAACATTCTAATCCCCACCGATTTCTCGCCCAGCGCCGATAATGCCCTGGACTATGCCCTGACCATCGCCCGCCTCTACGACTCGCGCATTTATCTGGCCCACGTCCTCACCCCCGATGCTTATGCTTTCGTGCCCCCGGACGCGGCCGTGACCACACAGGGAACCTTGCGGCAGGCCAGCGAAGAGCGCCTCGCCGAGATTCTTATCTCCGGGCGCATGCGCGGCATTCCCCACGAAGTCATTCTCGAGGAAGGCTTCCTGTGGCCCACCATCGAGAAGCTGATGCGCAAGTACGAGATTGACATGGTGGTGGTGGGCACGCACGGCGCAAAAAAGGTCGAGAAGTTTTTCCTGGGCTCCGGCGCGGAAGAGATCTTCCGCCGGGCGGAATGCCCGGTGATGACCGTGGGACCGCGTTTCTCCGGTGAAATGGCGCGTTCGGCGGTGTGGAAGAACATCCTCTTCGCCACCGACCTGGAACACCCGCCCGAGCGCGCGGCGGCTTATGCCCTCTCGCTGGCCCAGGAATATCAGTCGCACCTGACCATCCTGAATGTCCTCGACCGCCACGGCGAGCCCACCGGCCGCGACGGCTCCGCGCTGCGCGCCGAACTGCTGGCCCGCCTGGAGAAGGCGGTTCCCACCGCCACGGCGCTGTGGTGCGAACCGGAATTCGAGGTGCGCTTCGGCTCTCCCGCGGAGGAGATTCTGCGCGTAGCCCACGACAAGAACAGCGATCTCATCGTGATGGGCGCGCACGCGGGAGGCGGGCTGGCCACGCACAACCCCTTCGCAAAAACGTATCGCGTGATTCGCGAAGCGGCCTGCCCGGTTCTGACCATCAAGCAATGACCGGAGGCCGGCAAGAGATGGGCCGGCGCCCGGGCGCCGGTTTCCTTTCATAAGCGATTTCCACCCGGGAGGAAAACGGGGCGGCGCATCAGCGGGAAGGGCTGGCGCCGCCCCGTTTATTTGCCTGTCATCCCGGCCGCGGTGGAGGGATCTCTCTTCTTCCTCCGTGCCCACACCGCCTTTATCACGAGATCGCCTGTCTCGTCGCTTGCCACGCCCCGGCCACTTCTTCCACATCGCCGCGCTTCGTTTTTCTGCATTTGTGGGAGTATGCCGGCCATGAAAAAACTGGTGCCCGGGGTGGGAGTCGAACCCACATGAGGAAAAATCCCCGGAGGATTTTAAGTCCTCAGCGTCTGCCATTTCGCCACCCGGGCATCGGCAGCCTTCAAAACATAGCATATCCTCCGCCCTTCCTTGTACCGTTCCGTCACTCTTCCGCCATTTTCTTTTCGTTCACCGCCCGCCCCAGGCTGCACGCTTCTTTCCTTCGCGTGCCCATTAACTAGTTCGCGAAGAAAACATTTCGAATTCACCGCGAATACCGCGCGCCGCCCTATACTGTCCCTACTAGGTTTCTTGCGGAACGGCACATGGCAAAACTACGGGTGGTGGTCGCGCTGCCCAACGACAATGCGTATCAGCACGAGCAGGGAGTCGCCGCGAAGGCCGCCGGAGATCGCCTGGGACTCGACCTGCGGATTCTCGAAGCGGGCGATGACGCCATCACCCAAAGCCAGCAGTTGCTGGAAATCATTCAGTCCCGTTCGGAACCTCTTCCCGATGCCTTTGTGGTGGAACCCGTGACCCACACGGGGCTGCGCCGCGTCGCCGAAGCGGCAGTGGCTGCGAAAATTGCCTGGGTCATCAGCAACACCGAAGTGGATTATCTCCATCATCTCCGCAAGAACCCTCAGATTCCCGTCTTCTCGGTGAGCCAAAAGCAGCAGGATATTGGCCGGCTGATGGGCAAACAGATGGCTGTGTTTTTGCCCAACGGGGGATCGGTCTTATACATCCAGGGGCCCAGCACCAGCGCCGTGGCCGTCCAGCGGCACCAGGGCATGGAAAGCGCCAGGCCGCAGACTCTGCAACTGACGGCGCTCCGCAGCAAATGGAGCGAGGAAAGTGCTTATCGGAGCGTGGCCGCCTGGTTGAAGCTGGCGACTTCCCGCCCGGAAAAAATCCATCTGGTGGCCGGCCACACCCACGAACTTGTGCTGGGGGCCAGGAAAGCTTTCCAGGCGATCTCCGATGCGCAATTGCGCAACAAATGGCTGAGCCTGCCCTTCATCGGCATGGGCATTTCCAGCCAGGTAAAACCTCTGGTGGACGGGCGCATCCTGACCGCCGCGGTGGTCACTTCGCTCACTATGACTCGAATTCTGGAAATGCTGGTGCATGCCCTCGAAACAAAAATCCAGCCGCCCGATTGCACCTTCGTGGAAGCTGCGTCCTATCCCCCGCTGGAAAAATTGTCGGCCCTGCGGTAACGGGTTGCGAAAAAAGTGGAATTTGTCATTCTGAGCCCATCCGATGAGGATGGGCGAAGAATCTCAACTTCACGTGCTACAACACTTACGGTTGAGATGCTTCGGCGAACCTCACCGGTTCGCCTCGGCATGACACCCTGAATTGAGTTTTTCCGCAACCTGCTAAAGAAGGCGGCCGCTCTTGCCCGCCGGTTTTTTTCCGCAGTCCCCTCGCGCAAGCTCCCTCGTTTTCGGCTACACTGGAGTTCCTTTTCAGGCGCTTTTGCCGCTCGCCGCACAGGAGCAGCAGCACATGGCCTCAGGAGCCGCACATTCCATCCCCGGGGGAGCGAACGTGACCCAGCCGCAAATCGACCAGCTCTGCATCAACACCATCCGCACGCTCTCGATGGACGCCGTGCAGCAGGCCAATTCCGGCCATCCCGGCGCGCCCATGGGCATGGCTCCGGTGGCCTACACGCTGTGGCGGAATTTCCTGCGCTACGACCCCGCCGACCCGCTCTGGCCCAACCGCGACCGCTTCGTGCTTTCCGCCGGACACGCCTCCATGCTGCTTTATTCCCTGCTGCATCTCGCGCAGGTGAAGTCCGCCGGCCCCGCCTGCGAAATTCTCGACGCGCCCGCCGTCTCCCTCGATGAAATCAAGCGCTTCCGCCAGCTTGGCGGAAAATGCCCCGGCCATCCCGAATACCGCCACACCTCCGGCGTCGAAACCACCACCGGCCCGCTGGGCCAGGGCGTGGCCACCAGCGTGGGCATGGCCCTGGCGCGCAACTGGCTCGCGCAGACTTACAACCGCCCCGGCTGCGAGCTCTTCGACTACAGCGTCTACGCTCTGTGCGGCGACGGCGACATGATGGAAGGCGTCAGCGCGGAAGCCGCCTCCCTCGCCGGGCACCACAAGCTCGCCAACCTCTGCTGGATCTACGACAGCAACCGCATCACCATCGAAGGCTCGACCGATCTGGCCTTCAGCGAAGACGTCGCCGCGCGCTTCGCCGGGTACGGCTGGCACGTCATTCGCGTCGCCGACGCCAACGACCTCGCCGCGCTCTCCCGCGCCATGAATGAATTCCTCGCCACCAGCGCCCGCCCCACGCTCATCATCGTGCAGAGTCACATCGCTTTCGGCGCGCCCCATAAGCAGGACACCGCCGGGGCGCACGGCGAACCCCTCGGCGAAGAAGAAATCCGCCTGGCCAAGCGCAACTACGGCTGGCCCGAAGACGCCAAATTCCTCGTTCCCGACGGCGTCTATGATCACTTCCGCGCGGGCATCGGCCAGCGCGGCGCCGCGGCGCGCTCCGCGTGGAACACTCAACTCGCCGCCTACTCCAAACAATTTCCCGATCTCGCCGCGCAACTCCAGCAAATGCAAACGCGCCAGCTTCCCGCCGGATGGGACGCCGACATTCCCGTCTTTCCCGCCGACGCCAAAGGCCTGGCCACGCGCGATTCCTCCGGCAAAGTCCTTAACGCCATCGCCAAGCGCGTTCCCTGGTTACTGGGCGGCTCCGCCGACCTCGCTCCCTCCAACAAGACCCGCCTGACCTTCGACGGCGCGGGCGACCTGCAAGCCGCCGCGCCCGGCGGACGCAATCTCCATTTCGGCATTCGCGAGCACGCCATGGGCGCCATCTCGAACGGCCTCGCTCTCTCCAAGCTGCGCCCCTACGCCGGCACCTTCCTCATCTTCTGCGATTACATGCGCCCGGCCATTCGCCTGGCCGCCCTGATGGAGATTCCCGTCTTCTACATTTTTACGCACGACTCCATCGGCGTCGGCGAAGACGGCCCCACGCACCAGCCCATCGAGCAGCTCGCCGGCCTGCGCGCCACTCCCGGCCTCATCGTCCTGCGCCCCGCCGACGCCAACGAAGTCGCCGAGGCCTACCGCTTCGTCCTGCTATTGCGCCACGAACCGGCCGTCCTCGCGCTCACCCGCCAGGCCCTGCCCACGCTCGACCGCGCGAAATTCGCTCCCGCCTCCGGCCTCGCCAAGGGCGCCTACGTTCTCGCCGATCCCGCCGGCGGCGCGCCGCAGGCCATTCTCATCGGCACCGGCAGCGAAGTTCCGCTGTGCCTCGAAGCCGCGGAAAAACTCGCCGCGCAATCCATCCGCGTGCGCGTCGTCAGCATGCCCTCCTTCGAACTTTTCGAACGCCAGCCCCGCGAGTACCGCGACTCCGTCCTGCCTCCCGCGCTCACCGCGCGCGTGGCCGTCGAGCAGGGCTCGCCGCTCGGCTGGGACCGCTACACCGGCCCGCGCGGCCGCGTCCTGGCCATGAACTCCTTCGGCGCTTCCGGCCCCCTCAAGGACCTGCAGAAGCATTTTGGTTTCACCGCCGAAGCTGTTATCTCCGCGGTCAAGGACGTTCTCGCAATTCCTTGAAAATCCCGGCCCGCGCTGTCATCCTGTTGATTCGCCGCTCTTTGCACGGCCGAATGAAACCGGCTGACCATGTCTCGAATCTTTTCGGCGTAACTGTTTTCGCGACTACGTTTCGGCAGGAAACTACGACGCCATGAAAATCGCCATCGGCTCCGACCACGCCGGATTCCTCCTCAAGGCTTCCTTGTGGGAATTTCTCCGCGCCCAGCGACATGAAGTCCTCGATCTCGGCGCTCCCGATGACCGTCCCTCCGACTACCCCGATTTCGCCGCAGCCGTCAGCCAGGCCATTCTCGATCACCGCGCCGACCGCGGCATTCTCGTCTGCGGCAGCGGCGTCGGCGCTTCCGTCGCCGCCAATAAATTCCCCGGCATTCGCGCCGGCCTCTGCCATGACACTTACTCCGCCCACCAGGGCGTCGAGCACGACGACATGAACGTTCTCGTCCTGGGCGGGCGCGTCATCGGCCCCATGCTCGCCGAAGAACTTGTCCGCGCCTTCCTCGGCGCTTCCTTCGACCGCGAGCCGCGTCACCAGGCCCGCCTCGACAAGATCAAAGCCCTGGAGGCCCGCCATGGCCGGCCCTAAGGAAGGCGGAAGCGCTCCGCGCAAGCCCGTCACCGCCAGCCAGTCCCTGTGGCTCGATGCCGCCGGGCGCGGCCTGATCGCCAGCGGCGAATTTCTCCGCCTCGTGCAATCCGGCGGCGTGCGCGGCCTGACCACCAGCGCCGCCCTTTTCGAAAAAGCCCTCGCGAGCGGCGACTATGACGCGCCCCTGCGCCGCATCGTCGAAGTGGATACCCGCATTGACACCGTGGACCTCTACGAGCGCCTGGCCATCGAAGACGTCCAGAAGGCCGCCGATATCCTCCGCGGGATCCACGAATCCTCGGGGGGCGAGGACGGCTGGGCTTCTCTCGGCGTGGCTCCCCACCGCGCCTTCGACACCGACACCACCATCGACGAGGCTCACCGCCTGTGGGACGCCATCGAACGCACCAACGTCATGATCAGCATCCCCGCTACCGCCGAAGGCGTCCTGGCCATCGAGGCGCTCATCGCCGAAGGCATCAACGTCAACGCCACGCTTATCCTTTCCCCATCGCACTACGAAGCCGTTCTTCTGGCCTTGCTCCACGGCCTCGAGAAGAACCCCAGCCCCGCCGGCGTCTCCTCCGTCGCTTCCGTCTCTGTCAGCCGCCTCGATACCGCCGTGGATATGGAACTCGAGCGCATCGGCACCGATGACTCCCTTTCCCTCCGCGGAAAAGTCGCCGTCGCCAACTGCCGCGTCATCTACCGCCGTTTCGAGGAGCTGCTGGAAAGTCCGCGGTGGCTGAAGCTGGCCGATAACGGCGCGCGCATGCAGCGCCTCCTGTGGAGCTCCACGACCACCGAGAATCTGCTCTATTCCGACGTGGTCTACGTCAACGAACTGGTCGGCCCCTTCACCATCAACAGTCTCTCCCCCGCCACTCTCCAGGCCTATCGCGATCACGGAGCGAGCGACGGCACCCTCCGCGGCCGCGGCGTCTTCGCCCGCCAGATCCTCACCAAGCTGGCCCGCACCGGCATCGATTTCGATTTCGTCACCGAAACCGTTCAGCAGCAGAGCATCAGCCAGTTGGAGGATTCCTACAACCGCCTCCTCCAGGCGCTCGATGAGAAGCGCAGGAAAGTTCTTGAAACCCTGCCCGCTTTCGAGCAGTTCGACCTCGATTCCACCGCCGCTCCGCTCGAAGAAACTTCTTCGCAGGAGATCCTGCCCCCGGATATCCCGCTGGAGCCATATCAACCCCAAGCGGAACCGGAGCCTGAACCGCAGCCCGCCGCCGCCGAATCCGCGGAAAGCCCCGTTCCACTCCCGGAGCAAGCCTTGCCGCAGGAAATTTTGCCCCAGGAAACTTCCTTCGAGCCGCCGCCACCGCTTTCCGCGGCGCCCGAACCAGAACCCGAGCTTGAACCCGCTCCGCAACCCCCATCCCCTCCCGCGCCCGCGCAAGACCCGGTCCAAAAGCGCTTGGCCGCCTGGCAAGAGGAGAACTTCGCGGACCGCCTCTGGGCGCGCGACTACACTCTGTGGTCCCCCAATCCCGCGGAAATCTCCAACCGCCTGGGCTGGCTCTCTCTTCCCGAGAGCATGCTTCCCCTGTCCAAGCCGATCGCCCGCTTCGTTCAGGATATCCGCGCCGCCGGTTACGAGGACGCCGTCATCCTGGGCATGGGCGGATCGAGTCTCGCTCCGGATGTCTTCGCCGCCACCTTTCCCCGCCGCAAGAGCTTCTGCAATCTTCATGTGCTCGACAGCACGCATCCCGATGCCGTGCTCACCCTGGAAAGCGGCATTGATCTCACCCGCACGCTCTTCATCGTCTCCAGCAAATCCGGCACGACCATCGAGCCGCTTTCCCTGATGAACTATTTTTGGGACCGGCTCGGCGAAGAAATGAAAAATCCCGAAAAAAATTTCATCGCCATCACCGACCCCGGCACTCCTCTCGCCAAGGACGCCAAGTCCCGCGGCTTCCGCCGCATCTTCGAGACCATTCCCGATGTCGGCGGCCGCTATTCCGCCCTCACGCACTTCGGTCTGGTTCCCGCCGCGCTCATCGGCGTGCCCCTGCCCGCGTTCCTCGAATCCGCTGCGCGCATGGCCCAGTCCTGCTCCGCCTCCGTCCCCGTGGCCGAAAATCCCGCGCTCGCGCTCGGCGCGGCCATCGCCGAATTCGCCCGCTCCGGACGCGACAAGCTCACCTTCGTCGCTTCCCGCTCGATTGCTCTCCTCCCCTCCTGGATCGAACAGCTCGTCGCCGAAAGCACCGGCAAGCATGGCTGCGGCATCATCCCCGTCGTGGGCGAGCCCCTCGGCCCGCCGGAGGTCTACGGCCCCGACCGCGTCTTCGTCCTTCTTCGCGACGCCGAAGACCAACTCGCCGATCTCGCCTCGGCCATCGAGCAGGACACCCGCCTCGCCGCTCTCCAAGCCGCCGGCCATCCCGTCCTGCGCATCTCCATCGCCAGCACCGCCGACCTCGGCCAGGAATTTTTCCGCTGGGAACTGGCCACCGCCGCCGCCGGCGCCGCTCTCGGCGTTCAGCCCTTCGACCAGCCCGACGTCGAAGCCGCCAAGCAGCTCGCCCGCAAAGCCATGTCCGGCGGCGCGCCAGAAATTCCCGGCGCCGATCCCGTCTTCGCCGACGACCCCGCGAAACTAACGCAGGCCGTCTCCGCCTGGCTCGCCCAAACCTCTCCCCCGGGACGCTCCGCCGACTACATTTCCATCCAGGCCTATCTCGCCCCCACTCCCTCCACCATCGCCGCGCTCGCCGCCATCCAGAAATCCCTCCGCGACCGCACCCGCCTCGCCGTCACCGTCGGCTTCGGCCCGCGCTTCCTGCACTCCACCGGACAACTCCACAAGGGCGGCCCGGACTCCGGCCTCTTCCTCCAACTCATTGACACGCCCTGCACCGATCTCCCCGTTCCCAAGACCGGCTTCACTTTCAACCAACTCATCCAGGCCCAGGCCCTCGGCGACTTCCAGGCCCTCTCCCAACTCGGCCGCCGCGTCCTCCGCCTCCACCTCGGCCCCGACCCCGCCTCCACGCTTCCCCTCCTCAACTCCGCGTTGCTGTCCTGACCCGCATTCATCTTTTGAGCCGAAACGCCCACTACCGACCGGCGCTGCCTCTTCCCATTCGGTTCCCCCCTCCAAAAAGTGGTACATTATTCAATGTTCTGTCGGCGGGCGCCCGTCGCCCCGCCCCGGATTTTCCACCACCACCTCACACGGAGATACCGCCATGACCCTCAGCAGCAGCCAGCTCACCCAATACCTCGGCGACAAAGCCAAGTTCTATCTCGAATTCAACTCCCCCAAAATTTCCAAAGACCGCCTGCACCTCCCCGGCCCCGATTTCCTCGACCGCGTCGTGGCCCTTTCCGACCGCAACAACCGCGTCCTCGGCAATCTTCACCGCATGTACAAGACCGGCCGCCTCACCGGCACCGGCTACTTCTCCATCCTGCCCGTGGACCAGGGCATCGAGCATTCCGGCGGCGCCAGCTTCGCCAAGAATCCCGACTACTTCGACTCCGAAAATATCGTCAAGCTGGCCATCGAAGGCGGCTGCAACGCCGTGGCTTCCACCTACGGCGTGCTCGGCTCCATCGCCCGCAAATACGCCCACAAGATTCCCTTCATCGTCAAAATCAATCACAACGAGCTGATGACCTACCCCAACAAGTTCGACCAGATCATGTTCGGCGCCGTGCGCCAGGCCTATGACATGGGCGCCGCCGCCGTCGGCGCCACCATCTATTTCGGCTCCGCGGAAAGCGCCCGCCAGATCGTCGAGGTCAGCCAGGCCTTCGCTCACGCCCACGAACTGGGCATGGCCACCGTCCTGTGGTGCTACCTGCGCAACAGCGCCTTCAAAAAGGACAAGGACTACCACGTCTCCGCCGACCTCACCGGCCAGGCCAATCATCTCGGCGTCACCATCCAGGCCGACATCATCAAGCAAAAACTCCCCGAAAATAACGGCGGCTTCCAGGCCCTCAACATGGGCGATTCCAGCTACGGCAAATTCGATAAGCGCATCTACACCGACCTCTGCAGCGACCATCCCATCGACCTCTGCCGCTACCAGATCGCCAACTGCTACATGGGCCGCGCCGGCCTCATCAACAGCGGCGGCGCTTCCGGCTCCAACGACTTCGCCGAAGCCGTCACCACCGCCGTCATCAACAAGCGCGCCGGCGGCATGGGCCTCATCTCCGGCCGCAAAGCGTTCCAACGCCCCATGAAGGAAGGCGTCGCCCTGCTCAACTCCATCCAGGACGTCTACCTCAGCCCCGAAGTCACCGTCGCCTGACCGGCTAGACACATTTCCCGAAAGCTGTCATCCTACGGCGAACCGACGAGGTCCACCGTAGGATCTCAAGAGGTAAATGGGATGTCCGGGAATCGCGATCGCAACCGTGGTCAAGAGCGTGCCCAAGCTGCCAGCAATACAACCGTGCCTCCTCCGTCTAACGGAACCAGCCTTCGCGATGGGTTAATGATTATTTTCACGTTTTTCATTGCCCTAGCGGGCGTCATTTACACATGTTACGCAATAAAGCAGTGGCGCGTAATGTCCGGCCAGCTCGCGGCTTCGATTATGGCTCAGCGAGCTTTTGTTTCCTTTCAAGGGTTCGAGACCCTTTCATTTCACAATCCAAGCGGGAAACTTGTTAAGGTTAGCTTCTTTCCTCAATGGAAGAACAACGGCATCACTCCGACTGTGGGCGCAAAGTCATGGGTCAATTCGTATAGAGGAGATATCCCTGCGAACTTCGACTATCCTGATTACGACGAATCTGGGAAACAAGTTGAGCGCATGGGGTCGAACGCATTTTACCCTTCCCAAGCCGTCCAAAATTCGACTCCTCGTGATATCGATGCCCAAACTATCGCAGACATAAAGAATGGCCGTCAGCGTCTTTACTTTTATGGCTGGGCAACATATCGAGACATCTTCAGCCGCCCCGACGACGGCCAACCCGGACACATTACGATGTTTTGTTTCGAGGCAACAAAACCTCGTGAAGAGGGCGAGCGCATATACATGTTCCTTTCTGCTTGTCCCAAGCATAACTGTACTGATGACCAATGCAAGAGCGAGCTAGGAAAGCCTTGGTCAGATTAGGACACCACATGAAACCAAGATTCTTTTAGGCCGGTTCGGAATCTCTGATCTCCCATCCTCCCCGCAAGTACTCACCCAAATCTGTCATCCTGAGTCCCGGTGCCTTTTACCGGGACTCAGGATCTCCACTAAAAGTATCGGCACCGCATCAAAAGAAAAAACGGCCGCCACCAGCGCAGGCAGCGGCCGTTCTTTGTCTTACGGGGGAAATTCGCTCTCAGACGCCGACGGCCGCCGCGCTCCCCGCGGCTTCCCGCTTCGCCGTGATCCGCATGCGCTGCAAGCCCAGCAGCGCCGCGCCCAGCGCGCAAACGTATTCCGCGTTCTCCGGCACGTGCACCGTCACCTTCAGCCGGTTCTCCAGTGCCCGCAGCATCCCGCGCTGCCGCGCCACTCCGCCGATAAACACCAGATCCTTGCCCATCCCCGTGCGCTTCAGCAGCATCCCCGCGCGGTCCGCCAGCGATTCGTAAATCCCCGCCAGAATGTTTTCGAGCGACACTCCCGCGCTCACATGGTTGATGATTTCGCTCTCCGCCAGCACCGCGCAGATGCTGCTGATGGCCTGCGGCTTGTCCGCATCGAGCGCCTTCTCCCCGGCCGCCTCCAGCGGAATCTCCAGATACTTCACCGCCCGCGCGATAAAGCTCCCCGAACCCGCCGCGCATTTATCGTTCGACTTGAACTGATTCACCCGCCCCGTCTCCGTCATGGTCACCGCGCGCGTTGTCTGGCTGCCGATGTCCAGCAGGCACGTCGCGTCCGGAAAGAGAAACCGCGCCCCGCGCGCGCTGCTGGTGATCTCCGTGATCTGGATGTCGCGGAAGGACACCGCGTGCCTTCCAAACCCCGTCGCCGCCACGTAGCGCACCTCCGCTCCGGGCTCTCCCGCCGCCTCCAGCGCCGCGGCCAGCGCCGCCTGCGCCGCCTTTTCCATCTCCACTCCGGTGCGCAGCGAAGCCCGCCCCAGAATCTGCGGCGCGCCTTCGGCTGCGGGCGTCTGCCCGTCCGCCGAAGCCACTCCGATCACCACCGCCTTGGTGAATCCCGTTCCGACGTCAATTCCCGCGATTCGCAGCATGCGCGCCCTCCCCCATTCCCGCTTCCGCTCCCTCATTCACCTTTTCCAGCGCATACATCGCCGCCCCGATGGCCCCCGCAAAATGCGCCAGCGGGCTGATCTGCAAGCTGACTCCCAGCACATCTTCCAGCGCCTTCACCATTCCCACGTTGCGCGACACCCCGCCCGTCATGGTGATCGCCGGCTCCACCGGCACGCGCCGCGCCAGCGAGACCGTCCGCCGCGCAATCGCCAGGTTCACTCCGCTCAGCACGTCCTCCGCCTTCTTGCCCTGCGCCAGATACGACAGAATGTCCGACTCCACGAACACCGTGCACACCGTCGTGATCTTCACCGGATTTTTGCCCTTCAGCGAAAATGGTCCCATGTCGTCGAGCGACATGGCCAGCACGTCCGCCGCGTTGCCCAGGAACCGCCCCGTCCCCGCCGCGCATTTGTCGTTCATCACGAAGTCCAGCACGTTGCCTTCCGGGCCGATGCTGATGGCCTTGCTGTCCTGCCCGCCCATGTCGATCACCGTGCGCGTATTGGGAAAGAGAAAATGCGCGCCGCGAGCGTGGCAGCTGATCTCCGTCATCTGCGTGTTGCCGAACTGAATCTTGTACCGCCCGTAGCCCGTGCCCACCACGTAGCCCACCTGCTCCGGCGCAATTCCGGCCTCCTTGCACGCCGCGGCAAAGCCGTTGCCTCCGGCCTTCTGCACGTTCGCCCCGGTATCCACCAAAGCCTTCGCGATCATCTTCTTCTCATGCCCGTCATCCTGCATGATCACTGCTTTGGTCTGCGTCGATCCGACGTCCACTCCCGCTGCGTAGCGCATCGTCTTCTCCTCGCTCCTCAATTCAAGACCCGCAACTTCGGACTCTGCACCGGCACCATGGGAATCCCCGAGCCCGCCCGGCCCGCGCTCAGTTGCGCCGCCGTGCGCGCCGGAGCGTGCCCCAGCGATTCGAAAAACGCGTCCATGCGGTTTTTGATCTGCGCCTCGGAAAAATACCGCGGATCCTCGATGTCCGACTCCAGATACAGCGTGGGAATCCCCAGTTCCTTCGTGAAGTAATCGCGCATGTCCCCCTGCCCCGCGGAAAACAGCCGGCAGCTCTTCACGAAGTGAATAATCAGCCCGTCGGCCTCCCATTCCTCGACGTACTTGCGGATCTGGTCGTAGCGCTGCAAGTAGTTGCGGTTGGTCACGTTGTTCTCGATCATGTGCAGCGCAATGGCCTCGAACGGCTCCGCCGGATCGTGCCGGAAGCCGAACTCCCACAAGCCCCCCACCGTCGAATACGTGGAAGCCACCGCGCACGCTCCCCACTTCGCGAACATGTCCCGGAACGTGCGGAAGAACGGATACGGCGGCGGCCCCTCCAGCACCACCCGGAACTTCTCCTTCTCCAGCGGCCCCTGCCCCCGCGCCACCATCTCCTCGTATTCCTTCAGCGCCACCTCGAAGAAATGCACCCCGCGCGGATTGGCCCGGTACACGTACAGCGGCCCCATCAGCGAAATCGCGTCGAAATACGCGTCATACGGCGACGGCTTCTTCTTCGAAAGGTGCTTGATGCGCGACCACAGGTCCTCGACCTTCGCCGAATTCCGCACCGCTTCCCGGAAGCGGTCCATGTCGAACTTCTTCCCGCTGATCTTCTCCAGTTCCTTCACCAGGTCGTGCAGTTGCCGCACCACGTAGGCGATGTCGTCCTTGCCCGGCGAATCCGTGCGCAGGAACGGCACGTCCAGCATGAACAGCGGCGACTTCTGAAACTCCGCGATGTGCTCGAACCACTTCGTATACACGTTGCATCCCACGAAGTTGCACAGCGCCAGCGAAGCCACCGGCAGCTTTCCTCCCGCCGGCGTGATCCCCTTCACCATCGCCCCGATATCCGCCTTCACGTAGGCGCAGTTGTCCGTGGCGTAGCCCATCTCCTCGGCAATCAATATCGGCTCGAGTGACTGCCGCCGGATGGCCAGTTGCAGCGCGTTCACCTCCGGATAGAGCGGCAGTAAGTCAAACGCCTCCAGCAGCTCGATGCAGTTGCCGGAGATCATCAGCGACACCGCCGGAGGCTTCCCGGTCAGCGCCGATTCATTGAGCTTCTGGTACCACTCCACCATCATCTCCTTCTGCAACTGGTGGATCTGCCCGCGATATTCCATCTTTTCGCTCGTGGCCATGGCTCCCTCGCTTACTCGAACAGCAGAGATTCGACAAACGTTTCCACTTCCATCCGGAACCGGTCAAACGTGTACGCCTTCTCCTCGAACTCCAGCGGCAGATGCGGAATCTTGGCCGCCTCCAATTCCCGCTTGAACAGCACGTAATCGAAGCACGCCGGCTCGCAGAATTTCGCCGTCAGGAACACCACCGCCTGCGCCTTCGCGTGCTTCACCTTCTCCAGCAGCTGCTTGTGCCGCGGATTCCGGAAATCGTGCCGCACCGACGAGTATACCGAGCGGTCCTGATAACTCTCCGCCATGTTCATCAGCGGATCGCCTTCCACCGGAATGTCCGCGTTGAACCACCGCCGCCCCAGAATGAAATCGTCGTCCGCGATCGTGCACCCCGCCTCTTCCATCACCTTGATCAGGTCCAGCGGCGGCTGCTCGCAGAACGACCCCTCCACCACCACGCGAATCGCGTCGCGCTTCTTTCCCGTCCGCCCCGGCAGTTCCTCCAGAACTCCCCGCAGCCATTCGTTGTGCGTCTCCACCGGAACGAAATTTCCCGCGCGCATCAGCACGTACAGCTCCCACGTCCGCAGCCGCTCCGGATGCTCCATGCGGAAATCGTACAGCCGGCTCAGCAGCCGCCGGTTCTCGTTGTAAATCGCGATGGAGTTGCGCAGCGCTTCGTCCGTCACCTGGTTCCCGGAGAGCTCCTCCAGATGCCCGATCAGCCGCCGGTATTCGCTCGCCAGAAACACGTGGCTGGCCGTCCCATTGGGATTGTGCGGCAGGTGCAGAAAGTCCACGTAGATGCCCGGCTGGTTGCGTTTGATCACCCATGCCAGATTCCGCGCCGAATCGCAGATCGTCGAAAACAGCAGCCCGTCCATCTGCGCCAGCCGGTCCGTCATGGCCAGCTCCAGCGTGCTCTTCACGATCGAGCAGATGAACGACCCGAAGCGCGCGTCGGCGTGCTGCAGCTCCAGCCCGTCGCCCGCTCCGTGCAGCGCCACGGGCAGCATCCCGCAGGCATGAATGATTTCGCTCGGCGCATACACCGGGAAATAGCCGATCACCTTGGCTCCGGGATGCTCCTGCTTCCAGGCCGCCACCGTCGGAAACGTCAGATCGCGAAGGAGTTCCGCGCATTGGTCGAACGTTCGTTCGATATTGGGTGCCTGCACTTCCATCGTTCCCTCCTCCTGCTCTTCCCTACCCTGCCATGGTCAGCCCGCCATTCACGCTGGTGACCTGTCCCGTGATATACCCGGCCTCGTCCGAAGCCAAAAACACCGCCAGCGGCGCGATCTCTTCCGGCCGTCCCAGCCTCTTCAGCGGAATCGCGTTGACCACCGCCCCGATAATCTTTCCGCCCAACTCCTCCGCCTTGATCTCATCCAGCAGCGGCGTGTCAATCAGCCCCGGGCAGATCACGTTCACGCGCACGTTGTCCCGCGCGTGCTCCCGCGCAATGGTCTTCGAAAACGCGATCACCGCCGCCTTGGCCCCGGCATACACCGCTTCGCCCATCGAGCCCACCCGCGCCGAATCCGAACTGATGTTCACGATGCAGCCCTGCTTGCGCCCCACCATATGCGGCAGAATCTCGTACGTCGTATTCAGCACGCCCCGGTAGTTGATCCCGATCACCTTGTCCCACAACTCCGGCGTCGTCTTCAGAAACAGGCTCAGCTTGTCCCATCCCGCGTTGTTCACCAGCACATCAATTTTTCCCAGTTGCGCGATGGCCGCATCCCGCAGCTTGCGCACATCCTCGATCCGCGTCACGTCCGCGCCCACCGCGATCACCCGCCGCCCCGTCTTCGCCGCAATCTCTTTCGCCGTGGCCGCCGCATCCGCTTCCCGCAAATCTCCGATGGCCACGTCCGCCCCGGCTGCGGCAAACGCCTGCGCCAGCGCCCGGCCCACCCCGCGCGCCGCGCCGGTGATCACCACCGATTTGCCCTGAAGGTTGGCCATGGCGTTCAGCGCAGCCGCCCTTCCGCCGCCTGGAAGGTTGCCGCCGGCGCGGCAATCTTCTTCTCGTCCAGCTTGAATAGATCGATGGCGTTCTTGCGCAGCAGTTTTTCCTTGGTCTCTTCCTTCAGCCCCAGCTGCTCCAACTGCTCCAGATTTTCCTTCCAGGGCAGACCGTTCGTCCCCCAGATGCAGCGGTCGCGTCCCATGCGGCTGTTGATGAACTGAATCACCTGCGGAGGAAGATATTTCGGCATCCAGGCGTCCACGCCCAGCCAGATGTTTTCCCACTTGTAGCAGACCGACACCAGCTCATCCACCCACGGCCAGCCCGTGTGCGCCCCGATCAGCTTCAATTCTGGAAAGTCACAGGCCACCCGGTCCAGCATCATCGGCCGCGCCCCTTCGCTGGGCATGGCCTCGAGCACGTGCCCCACCTGCAGCGACACCGGCACGCCCAGCTCTTCGCACTTGGCATAGAGCGGATACATTTTCTTGTCGTCAATGGGAATGTCGAACCCGTAGATATGAACGTAGACGCCCTTGAAGTGATGCTTGGTGACCGCCGTTTCGATCTCCCGCAGGCTGTCCTTGATCCGGAACGGGTTGTATCCCGCCAGTCCCTCGAAGCGGTCCGGATATTTCTCCGTGTACTGCAGCACTTCCTCCAGCTGCGTGTCCATGTACATCCACTTGCGCCAGTACGACCACATCTTGCACTGCGAAATGAAAACTTTCTCCACTCCCGCCGCGTCCATCTTCCCGATCATTTCCTCGATCGAGTTGTATCGCGGCAGCCCGCCGATGGCCTTCTCCATCCGGCAGGTCAGCTCGCCTTCCTTGGCCCGGTCCCACTTTTCCATGAACTCCCGGGTCCCCACGTAATACATGAAGTCGATCGCCTGGATGGCCATGCAGCCTCCCTGTCTGTGCAAAGCTTAGGGAGCGGCGACCTCCAAGGCTGTGACGCAAGTCACGGATGAACGTTTGGACGTCACACTTGCGCCGATCCCCCTGCATTTTTTGAACAAACGGTCAAATTTTCAGGAGCGCATAAAATTCCGCAAAAAGGAGGAACAACCAATTAACTCGCGTCCTGTCAGTGAGTTCCAGACACCCTACCGCGGCGTCCGCACAAACGGCGAATCCGCCTCCACGCTCCGCCCGTAGCGCAGCATCTGCCCGGCAATCTGCCGCAGCGGCACGATGTAATCCACCGCTCCAATGGCGATCGCTTCCTTGGGCATGCCGAAGACCACGCAGGTCTGCTCGTTCTGCGCGATGTTCACCGCTCCCGCGCGCTTCATCTCCAGCATTCCCTCCGAGCCGTCATTGCCCATTCCCGTCAGCATCACGCCCACCGCGTTCGGCCCCACATTCGCCGCCGCCGAATGGAACAGCACGTTCACGCTCGGACGGTGCCGCGAAACCAGCGGCCCATCCAGGATTTCAATCGCAAAATTCCCGCGCAGCCGCTGGATCGCCGTGTGCCGGTTTCCCGGCGCGATAAACGCCCGCCCCGGCAGAATCAGGTCGCCATCCGCCGCTTCCTTGACCTCGATCTGGCAAATGTCATTCAGCCGGCTGGCGAACGCCGCCGTGAACAGTTCCGGCATGTGCTGCACCACCACGATTCCCGGCGCGTCAATGGGCATGGCCGTCAAAATCGTTTCCACCGCTTCGGTTCCGCCCGTCGAAGCCCCGATAAAAATGATCTTGTCGCCCACCGCCCGCTGCCCCGGCCTCGCCCCGTTCCCCGTCACCGGCTTGCGCTTGATCGGATACGGAACCGGTGCAACCGGCCCGCCGTGCCGCCGGCGCACCTTGGCCTGCGCCGCCGAACGCACCATGTCCACCAGCATCACCGCCGATTCATTCAGGAATTCCCGCACGCCCACTTTCGGCTTGCTGACAATCCCCACCGCGCCTTCCCCCAGCGCGCGCATGGCCGTCTCCGTGCCCCGCCCCGCCACGCTCGAACACACCAGCGTGGGAATCGGATCTTCAGCCATCACCTTGCGCAGAAACGTCAGCCCGTCCATCCGCGGCATTTCCAAATCCAGGAGAATCACGTGCGGGCGCGTGTGCTTCATCTTGTCCAGCGCGATCAGCGGGTCCGCGGCCACCGTGACCACCATGTCCGGCTCCTGCGACAGCAGTGCCTGGGTCACCTGGCGCACCACGGCGGAATCGTCCACCACCAGCACCTGGATCCGCGAATGCATCTTATCTTCGCGCATGTCCTTCCCGCTTGGCCTTGGCCGCCGTGACGTACACCGTCGGAATCACGCTGCGGATCACATCGGTCATGTTATGCAGGCTCTCCGCGTGCCCCACGAAAAAATATCCTTCCGGAGAAAGATGCCGCAGCAGCCCGCGCACAATCCTCTCCCGCGTGGGCATATCGAAATAAATCAGTACGTTGCGGCAGAAGACCAGATCGAACGGCCCCTGCACCGGATAGCTCTCCTCGTTCAGATTCAACCGTAGAAAGCGGATCAGCGGGCGAATTTCCGGCGCCGCCTTGATCTTGCCCTTCTGCTCCCCGAACCCCCGCAGCATGAACGCTTCCAGATACTTGTCCGGTATTTCGCTGGCCTTGCCGAAATCCCATATCCCGTTGCGCGCGATTTCCAGCACCCGCGTGGAAAGATCCGTCGCCACGATTTCGATTTCCCACCCCGCCGTGGCCGGAAAGCGCTCCAGCAGCACCATGGCCAGCGAGTAGGGCTCCTGCCCCGTCGAACATCCCGCGCTCCACACCCGGATCTTGCGCGAACGCAGCCCCGCGGCCTCTTCCTGCTCCCACCTTGGAAATATTTTTGTCTGCAGGAGTTCGAAATGCGCCGGCTCGCGGAAGAAATGCGTCTCGTTCGTGGAGATCGCGTCCAGCATCTTGGTGCGCTCTTCGGCGTCTGCCGCGACGATATTGTAATATTCCCCGAAGGTCTTCAGGTCCAGCTGGCGTAATCTTTTCGAAAGGCGCCCCACCAGCAGCGCCGTCTTCACCGTCGAAAGCCAGATTCCCGCTTCCTTGTAGATCAATTCCTGAAACTTCAGGAATTCCTTCTCGCTGATCGTCTTGGGCGCCGATTCCGAAAAGCTGCTGTAAATGTCCCTCTGGATCCCCAGGGACATGCTCCCATGATCCTGCCCGCCTCTTTCCCTCTTGGTGACCCCTGCCCGCTGGCTTTTCAACATGGCTCTGGCGCCTGTCCGGCAAACTCATCTTTCCGAGCTGTTCCGGACTCTCCTGCGTCCCGGCCGCTCTCCTCGTTTCGCGTTTCCGCGCGCCTCCCGCCGAATTGCTCTGCTTCGCTTCCGCCGGCTTATTCCGTTCTGGCCGCTTCCGCCTGAAAATTGCGCAGCAGCGCGCCCACGTCCAGGATCAGCGCCACGCGCCCGTTGCCCAGAATGGCCGACCCGGAAACTCCCGGCACATCCTTGAACAGCATGGGCAGCGGCTTGATCACCGTTTGCGTCGAGCCGTACAGCACGTCCACCGAAAGCCCCGCCCGGCTCGCGTCATGCTGCACCACCACGATGTTCTGCCGCGCCGGCCGCGCTCCCTTCACTCCAAAATGCTCGCGCAGATGCAGATACGGCAGCGGCTCATTGCGCAGTTGAATCACCCCTTCATTCCGCCCGTGGTCGTTTTCTTCCGCGGACAGCTCCACGCATTCCACCACCTGATCCATCGGGATCACGAACGTCTCTTCCCCCACTCCCACTCCAAACCCTTCGATGATCGCCAGCGTCAGCGGCAGCCGGATGTGCACCGTCGTGCCCATTCCCTCGCGGCTGCTGATCAGGGCGTTCCCGCGCAGCGCCTGCACGTTGCGCCGCACCACGTCCATCCCCACTCCGCGCCCGGAGAGATCGCTCACCGTTTTCGCCGTCGAAAATCCCGCTTCAAAAATCAGCTGGAACAGTTCGTGGTCCGCCATTTTCTCCGGCTCGGACGCCAGCCCGCGCTGTTGCGCCACCTCGATGATGTTCTGCCGGTTCAGCCCTTCGCCGTCGTCGGACACTTCCAAAATAATGCTTCCGCCCTCGTGCGCCGCCCGCACCGTCACCGTTCCCACCGGCGGCTTGCCCTTGCGCTTGCGCTCCGCGGGCACCTCCAGCCCGTGATCGATGGCATTCCGGATCATGTGCAGCAGCGGATCCTTCAGGTGCTCCACCACCGACGTGTCCACTTCCACGTCCTCGCCTTCCACCTGCAGCCGCGCCAGCTTCCCGTTCGCTTTCGAAATGTCCCGCACCATCCGCGCGTATTGCCGGAACAGCGGACCCACCGGCACCATGCGCGATTTCAACACCGTTTCCTGCAAATCCGTATGCAGCGTATCCGCCAGCCGGTGCGCTTCCCGGATTTCATCCCAGGTGCTCTTCTCTGGATGCTCCAGCAGCAGCGAGATTCTTCCCCGCGCGATCGCGATTTCCCCCGTCAGGTCCAGCAGCCGGTCCAGCTTGCTCACGTCCACCCGCAGCGTCTGCAGGGAATTCTTATGGCGCTCCGCCTTGACTCCCCCCGCCGTCTCCTGGGCCTCCGGTGCGCTCTCCTCCTCCGCTTCAGCGGACTCTTTTCCCCGGACCTTCCCTGCTTTCTTCCCTTTTTCCTGCCCGCCCTCGCAAAGCTCCGCGCACATCTGGATCACTTTCTTGGCCGCCGCGCTCATTTCGTCCCGCGCCGCCCCGTCCGCCGAGGTCATTTCCCGCAGCACATCCAGCGCGGAAAACAGCACGGTGATCGCTTCCGGCGTCACTACGATTTTCTGGTTGCGGATTTCATCCAGCAGATCCTCGAAGGCGTGCGCGAAGGCATGCAGATTCGGCAGCTCCAGAATCCCCGCATTGCCCTTGGCCGTGTGCACCACCCGGAAGATTCCCTGCACCAGCTCCTGGTCGTCCGGATGCGATTCCAGCTCCAGGACGGCGCTCTCCATCTGCGCCAGTCCTTCCGCCGATTCCACCACGAAGCTTTGAAATATCAGATTCCTGTCCAGTTCCATTTCAGCGCCCCACTGCTTTCACCGTGGTGTCGCCCGTGTCCGTGCGAATCCGCAGCTTGCGCCCCGATTCTCCCCCGGTATCCTGATACATCACCGCAATTCCCGTGGCCCGCAGAAATTCCAGCGTCGCCGTCACGTTGCGCGTCCCGATGTGCATCCCCTGCCCGTCCCGGAAGGCCGTGAACATGCACGCCCCGCCGAACACCTTGGCCTGCAAGTGCCTCGTCTCGCTCCCGTACTTTTGCAGATAGTCCAGCAGCGTCTTCATGGCCACGTCTCCGTACCTCGAAGAGGCCTGCCCCTTGCCGTCCCATACCGGCAGCATGAAGTGCGTCGCTCCCCCGATGTGCAGTCTCCGGTCATGCAGAAATAGCCCCACGCAGGAACCCAGAATCATGGAGAGGCTCGACGGTTCGGGCGAGGCGAACGTCTGCCCCGGATGCAGATAAATTTCCTCGGAACCCCTGATTTCCACTTCCGCGATGGCCGATCCGCTCGTCTCGCTCGAATGCCTCGTCCGGCTCTTTCCTATTTTTGCGGTATGATTCATTCCAGCAGCCTTCCTCGTTCCTTCTTCCCTCTCAGGCATTAAATAGACACGGTCCCGCATAAACCGAAAACAGGTCCAGCAATTCCCGGTCCCCCGGCCCAAATCCGTTCCGCTGCGGCAGCAGATTGAAGAACACGATCGCGCCCTTCGTCTTGCGGTTCTGCCACAAGGGCACGAAGGCCTGAATCCCCAGCGACCTCAGCATCTCGTCTCCGCTTCCGTTTTCTCCCGCCATGTACACCCGCCCGCGGTCGATTTCCGCCGAGATCCGCGCGGCGCTGCCCTGCAGCGAGAGCCTCTGCTTCTCCGACAATCCCACCGAATCGATAAACGACAGTTCCTTGGAATTCGTCTTCATCTGCAGAATGGCCATCTCTTCGCAGGCCATCAGATTCGAGGCGATCTCCAGCACCGCCGCCGCCGCATCCCGTTCCCGCACCGCCGCGCTCAGCCGCCGGCACGCCGCGTACAGCTTCGTGGCCACCGCGTGCTTCTCGTTCTCCGTGGGAATCTCCCAGCATATTTGCAGGTATTCTTCCGCGCGGCTCTCCAGCACATCCTCCAGCGGCACCTGCGACAGATCGCTGTTCTTATCCACCGGCGTCGTCCGGCCCTGCCCCTTGTTGTCCATTTAGCAGGCGCCCTGCGGTGCCAGATAGCCGTTCACCATCTCCAGCAGTTCCCGCCCGTTGATCGGCTTGGTCAGGTAGTCGTTGCAGCCGCTCTCAAATCCCGTCTCCACGTTGTACGGCTCGCCCCGGCTGGTCACCAGGATGATGGGCACATCGCGCAGTTGGTCCTTCCTGCGCATCGTCCGGCAAGCCTCGAACCCGTCCATCTTGGGCATCACCACGTCCATCAGGATCAGGCTGGGCTTTTCCGCCAGCGCCTTCTGCACCGCTTCCGCTCCATCGCGGGCGGTGCGGATCTCGTACTTGGTGTACTTCTTGAAGAGCATTTCCTCCATGAGGAGGGTCGTGCTCGAATCGTCGACGAGCAGTATCTTGGCGTCCATGGATTCCACGCATCCTTAAACAGACTAAGCTGCATTGCTTGACAGCAAAGGAATTGCACTCCTCATGCCAAAGATTCCCCCGGCCCCGCCTGATTTTGCCCAAATTCATTCCGCCCAGGCTCTCCGTCCCGCCAAAAACGCAATATCCTATAGAATAGTAAGGACTTATTGTTACGCTCACCGCCCATCTTCAATCCTTGGTTCGTCCCTACCCCATTCAATCAATTCTTATCTCTTTTGTTTTCTGCACTCTACTTTCTCTCCCTCCTCCTCCTTCCACCCCCTTTCCCGCTCCTTTTGTCTCACCGTCTCATCTTTCTCCCCCCTTTCTTCTCAACTCTGCGAAAGTCGCATTCTCACTCCCCATCGCACACCCCTCCCAACAACCCTTTCCAGAAGCCTCCTCGCGGCGCTCTTTTCTCTTTCGAGCACCGTTCCTTTTGCTTTTCGAATCGTAAATTCAGGAGGGGACGGCAGGCGGGCAAACCCCTGCCAGGGGGTGGATCGCTTCTGCAAAGACGATTGGGGAGTCTTGGTAGCGATACCGGGATTCGAACCCGGATTTTAGCCTTGAGAGGGCTACGTCCTAACCCTTAGACGATATCGCCACAACTTTCGAAATAATGGCGCCGCTACGCGCACCGCCTCTTTCATTCTGACACGGACGATCGTCCATGATCAAGCCTCGCACGGGAACTCATCCCCGATCGTTTCCGCAGCCTCCGCACGGGCACAACTCTCCCTTCGTTCCCGGCGCGCCCGTCTCTTCGGCGCCCTGCGCCGGTTTGCCCGCTCTCTGCGTGGCCGCCGCAATCCTAAAACGAGTACTTGACCCCGAAATGCACCCGGAACCGGTCGGCCTTCCAACCGCCCGTGTTCGGGTTCACCAGATTAAACCTTGTCATCCAGCTCCAACCGGGCCGCAGACGGTACTCCGCGGTCATGCCCGCCACCCAGGTGCGCGTCACTCCCCCGTTGTACTGGTTCCCGGTTTCATCCGTATAAGAACCGATCGCGTAGCCCGCCTCCGGCCCGGCCTTCAGCCCCTTGATCCGGATTGCCTGCGTGCGAAATACGCAGGACACTTCGTTGTAGCGGAAAGGGTCCGCAAACTTGGAATACGTGATGCCCGCTTCCATCCCCCGGAAAACCCGGAAGCCCCCTTCCATCCAAAAACCGTGGTAATCCTCTTTCGTGTTATAGACATACCCTCCCGCTACATGCCTCGTCCTCCTTCCTGCCTGCTCATCGGCGCGTGTCATTGGCAATAGAGCCCCCAAGAGAACCATTGCTATGATTGCTTTCTCCATGTATTCCCCGTTCGGTTTTATTTGGTTGATTCCGCGACACACCCCTGCGCGCACCTGCGGCTTCCGCGCAGGGATCCGCCTTCCATGAATTCGCGCAAGCGGCTGCGCTCCCGGTGCTGCCTGCCCTGTTCGGGCTTGAGTGGGTAAACCTGTATACCAGAAATTTTCAATTCGTGCTTTACTAATTATCTATCTTTCTTCTTTTGGTAACTTCTTTCCGCCACTAGCGCACGCCTTTGCACTTTCCACCCCATCCGACCGTTACGCCCATCACACGTGACACCCCGCCCCGCGCTCCGCAACTCCTCCGGAGCTTTCGCCGCTTGCACTGTTGAAGGAATTTATGGAAACCGCGCCGATCCCGAATCTCGATGGCACAGCCATTCCTGGCTGTGCTCCTTCCCCGCCATCCCCCGCGGACCTGCCTTCCTCGCGGGAAATACGGTCTAATCCGCCTCACGCTACCCTACTTCTCCGGCCGCGTCCTTGCTCCCCCGCCCCGGCGCGCCGGCAATATCGTGAAAAAATTCTCCCGGCACAAATCGCAGCGCACCCCGCGCAACCGCAGGCCTCTCGCCACTCCCGCCCACGGCCCGTGAAAGCGCCACGGCAGCGCCTCCTCCAAATCCCGGTTTCCGCACACCGGGCAATGCGCCTGAAACATTTCCCGCAAGCTCACCGCGCGCTCATGAAACCGCCGCTTGCACCCCAGGCACCTCCACGGCAGCACTCCCCAAATCCCCAGAAAATGGTCCCGCAGCGACCTCCTCCGCGATCGCCGCACTTCGCTCCCCTTGCACCCCGGACAGTTCACGCCTCTTTCCTTTCCCTTCATCGTTCGCCGCTTCATTCGCCCGCCGCGAAAAGGGTACAATACTCTTTCGGAGGACTATTGCCACCATGCCCGATTACACAACAGAACACGCCCGCGCCGGCATCCGCGCCAAACTCCCCGCGCTGGACACCTGGCCCAACCAGTTTCCCCATTACGTGATCACCACTCGCTATCCCGAATATACTTCCGTCTGCCCCAAAACCGGTTTGCCCGATTATGGCACGATCACCATCGAATACATGCCCCGCAAACATTGCCTCGAACTCAAATCCCTCAAAATGTACCTCCTTTCCTATCGCAGCCTCGGCATTTTCTACGAAAACGCCGTCAATCGCATCCTCCGCGATATCGTCGCCGCCATCCATCCCCTCTGGTGCGAGGTCCGCGGCGAGTTCACCCCCCGCGGCGGCCTGACCACCTCCATCCTCGCCCGCTCCCCCCGCCAGGCCTATCGCAGTTCAGGAAAATCCCGTTGACACAGTTCTCGACATCTTCCCCGCCATCCGGTAATAATCGTCAGAACCGGGCAGATGACTGAGTCCCGAATCCGGAGGAGGAGCAAGGCATGAGTACGTCCCCAAATGTCCCTGACGCACAGGAATCCCATCATTATGAATCCGCCGCGGGCACCCCGCGCTGGATCGCCCTGCTGTTCGCCATCGTTTTTCTCGGCTTGGGCGCCCTGATTTATCTCAATCTCTCTGCACGCACCCGCGCGGAAAAGGACAATAGCCAGATCCAGGAGCAGAACCGCATCCTGTCCGCCCAGCTCGAACAGGCCAATTCCCGTGTCGCCGACCTCAAAGCCCACGTGGAAGCCACCGAGCAGAAATTGGGCATGACCGCCGCGGACATCGCCCAGGCCAAAACCCGCGCCGAGATCATCCGCAAGGAACAAAAAGATGCCGACGCGCGCCTCACCGCCGGCCTCAAAGCCAGCGAGGAGCATATCGGCGCCGTGGCCACCGAAGTCGGCGGCGCCAAGAAAGACATCGAAGCCACCCGCACCGACCTCGAAGTCACCAAGGCCAAGCTCGAGCGCGCCCTCGGCGACATGGGCGTCATGAGCGGCCTCATCGCTCGCAGCCGCGAGGACCTCGACCAACTCCGCCGCAAGGGCGACCGCAACTACTACGATTTCACCCTGCACAAATCCAAATCCGCCCAGCGCGTCGGCCCCGTGCAAGTCATTCTCTCCAAAGCCGACGCCAAAAAGGGCCGCTACACCATGACCGTCCTGGTCGACGACAAGTCCGTCGAGAAAAAGGACCGCACCGTCGGCGAACCCGTCCAGTTCTACGTCAAGGGCGCCGCCCGCACCTTCCCTTATGAAATCGTCGTTTTCGAAATCAATAAGGACCAGGCCTCCGGCTACCTGGCCACTCCCAAGGACACCCGCGAAGCTCCCGCTCCGGCGGCAACTCCCGCGGCTGCCGAAAAACCCGGCTCCTGAGGACGCAATTTAGCCCCTCCGGCTATTTCATGCCCTGTCCCCCCACTGCTCATGCCAGGCGGGACAGGGCATTTCCTTTTTCCGCCTCAACTCCCAGGGTTCTCTCCAAACTCCTTCTCGCAATTTCCCTTCTTTCCCCGGTCCTCCCATCCGCCGCTCAGCAACCTTCAGCCCCAGCCTCTCCTTCTGCTCCATCTCCGCAAACTGAAAAAAACAATCCCCCGCCCGATCACCCCGGCACTTCCAACGACCGTCTTCTCTACACCCTCCCCAATTTCCTCACCGTCGAGTCCATGGACAAAATCCCTCCCCTCACCACCAAGCAGAAATTCGCCGTTGTCGCCCGTTCCTCTTTTGACCCCGTTCAGTTTCCCTGGTATGGCGCTCTCGCCGGCGTCAGCCAGGCGCAGAACAGCCAGTCCGGCTACGGCCAGGGCGCCGCCGGTTACGCCAAACGCTATGGCGCCGCCTGGGCCGACGGCACCTCCGAATACTATTGGACTTCCGCCATCCTTCCCTCGCTCCTGCGCCAGGACCCCCGCTATTTTCAAATGAGCAAGGGCGGTTTCTGGCGCCGCCTCGGCTACGCCGTCTCCCGCACCGTCGTCACTCGCGGCGATTCCGGCCGCGCTCAGTTCAATTGCTCCGAATTTTGCGGCGCCATGCTGTCCTCCGGCGTCTCCGCCTTCACCTACTACCCCTCCACGGACAGACACCTGCGCAACGCCGGGATCCTCTGGGGTTCCCTGCTCACCTACGACGCTCTTACTTTTATCGGAAAAGAATTCTGGCCGGACATCCGCCGCAAGCACCGGGAAAAATAGCCCGCGGCAATCCTACTCGTACTCCTTCAAAATTCTCGCCATCTCTCCCAGCCGCTCATTCGCCAGCCCAAACACCGTTCCCGCTTCGTACTTCCCGCCCTCCGCCCTCTGCCCTGCCGCCACTCCCGTCAAGATCTCCAGCCCTTCCTCCACCTGCTTCACCGCATAAACATGAAACTTCCCCTCGCTCACCGCCTCCAGAATGTCCTCCCGCAGCATCAGGTCCTCGATGTTTCCCGCCGGGATGATCACGCCCTGTTTCCCCGTCAGCCCCTTGATCCGGCACACGTCGAAAAATCCCTCGATCTTGTCGTTCACCCCCCCAATCGCCTGCACCTCTCCCTGCTGGTTCACCGACCCCGTCACCGCCAGGTCCTGCCGCAGCGCGATCCCCGAAAGCGCCGAGAGCAGCGCGTAAATTTCCGCGATGCTCGCGCTGTCCCCGTCCACTCCCGAATACGACTGCTCGAAACAGATGCTCGCCGCCAGCGACAGCGGCTTGTCCTGCGCGAATTTCGACCGGATGTACCCCCCGATAATCTGCATCCCCTTGTCGTGGAACCGCCCGCTCAGATTCGCTTCCCGCTCGATATTGATCAGCCCCGCCTTGCCCAGCGCCGTGCTCGCCGTAATCCGCACCGGCTTCCCGAACGAGTACCCCCCGATCTCCAGCACGCTCAGCCCGTTCACCTGCCCCGCCCGCGCCCCGTCCACCTCGATCAGCAGCGTCCCTTCGTCAATCATCTCCCGGATGCGCGTCTCGATCAGGTTGTGCCGCTCGATCTTCGCCTGGAACGCTCTGCGCACCTGCTCCGCGCTCACCTCCGTCGCTCCCGCACCCCGCGCCGCGTAGGACGCCTCCCGCGCCAGGTCCGCGATGTCCACGAACCGCGCCGTCACCTTGTTCCGCCTCCCCGCCTGCCTCACCCCGAATTCCAATATCGACGCGAACGCCCCGCGGTTGAACGGCAGCAGCCCCTCCTTCTCCGAAAGCGCCCGCAGCCGCCCCGCGTATTCCGCGATCACCCCGTCGCTCATGGGCATCTCTTCGTTAAACTCCACGCGCACCTTGAATATCTTCTGGAAATCCTCCTCGTACTCGTACAGCAGCTCGTACAGGTTGCGGTCCCCGATCAGGATCACCTTCACGTTGATTTCGATCGGCTCCGGCTTCAGCGCCGACCCGCCAAACGGAAAAAACATGTCAATCGGCTGGATCTCCAAACGGTTGTGATTCAGCGTCCTCTTCAGCGCCCGCCACACTCCCGTCTCCGAGAGCGCCTCGATCGCGTACATGATCAGGAATCCGCCGTCCGCCCGCAGCAGCGACCCGCCCCGCAAATCCATGAAGTCGCTGTTCCACCCGCCCCGCGCGTCATAGGCCCGCTGAATCGTCCCGAAAAGATTCGCGTAGGTCGGCGTCGTCTCGAAGATCACCGGCGAATCCGCCTCGTCGTTGTGCGCCAGGATCACGTTCACGCCGTAGATCCGGAACGGGTCCCGCTCCGGCCCCGGCGGCTTGGCCCCGCCTTCCAGCGGCTCTTCCTCGTGCTCCCCTTCTCCGTCGCGCTCCTTGAACGGGTCCAGGTTGTCCAGAATGTGATGCCGCACTTCCTCCAGATATTCCGTCACTCCCTCGCCCGGATATTTTTCCTTCAGCTCCTCGATCACTCCGTCCACCAGCACCGATGCCGCTTCCTGCTCCAGATAACTCAGCTCGCTGGCCAGCTCCCGCGATAGCGTCAGCGTCTTCCGGTACACCACCGTGAACTCCTGCCGGAACTGCTCGTATTTCCTCTCGATCCCCTCCGCCACTCCCGTTTCGATCTTTCCCTCGTGCACCATCTTGGCGATGTCCTCGATCGGCACCATCTGCCCGTCCAGCACGGGAAAAATCTCCGGCAGCGCCACCGCCCCCACCTGCATGTGCCCCAGGGCAAACTGCTCCCGCGCGATCCGCCGCGTGAAGTCGTCCATCAGCTCTTTTTCCCGCACCGTGAACCGCTCGATGATCCGCCCCTTCTGCCTCTGGAACGGTTCCCCTTCGAACACCTGCGGTATCCGCCGCCGCAGAAAATCGATCCCCGCCTGCATGTCCTTCTTGTACCCGTTGGCCATCCCGCGCCCCAGCGCCAGCAGACGCGGCCGGTCCACGTGCTTGAAGTTGTGCACGTAACAGCGGTCCATCGAAGGCTTCGACTCCGGATGCACCTCGCGGATCATCTGCGCGATCGTTCCGCCCCGGCTCGTCCCCGCCAGCCCGCACACGAACACGTTGTAGCCCGGCGCCGTCAGCTCCACGCCCATCTTCAGCGCCCGCAGCGCACGCTCCTGCCCGATGAACCCCTCGCGCAGCTCCGCCTGCGATGTCGTTTCAAACGGCAGCCGCGCCGGGTCGCACCTCCACCTCAGCTTCTCCGGTCCCAGCCCGCGAGGCAGTTCCGCCGCTTTGTTCTTTATGTCGCTCATCCGCGCGCTACTCTAACACACCGCAACCGCAGCCATCCATTTTCCGTAGGGGCACGGCATGCCGTGCCCGCTCCCGCCCCCCTCACCCCGCCGCCTTCCCCGCAAACCCCACCGCCACGCTCCCCACCGGGTCCAGATGAAACACCACTTCCTCGCCTCCCGTAATCCACAGCGGCGGCACAATCGACCCCCCGATAATCACCTGCCCCGCGCACAGCCTTTCCCCGAACGCCTCCAGCAAATCCGCCACGCTGCGCACCAGGTCAATCACTTCCCCCGTGTTCGCCTGCACATCCGCCGTCCTCGCCGCTTCCTCTCCATTCTTCACCACCCGGCACGTCAGCCCCTCCATCACGCATCCCGCGCGCGAAAAATCCTTCACCCCCAAAATCACGTTGCGCTGATTGATGTTCCCCGCCAGCAGCCTCTCCAAATCCTCCACCGGATCCACCGCATCGGCCAGCTCGAACGCCGGCCCCACGCTCCCGATCGCCGCTCGCGCCGCCGCCCGGTCCGCACCGCCCGCCAAATCCGCCGCCATATACACCGCCACTTCCGGCTCCAGCATCGGCTTCTTCCATTCCCCCAGCGAAACCGTCACCCCCGAAGACAGCAGCGCCCGTTCCATCAAAAATCCCACCAGCGGTCCGCCCAGCCCCGTTTTCTCCTTCGCCGCCGGCGCACCCAGCGCCACCTTCCACCCCAGCGCCTTCTGCCCCGCATCCAGCAGCTCGCGCCTCCGCCGCAACTGCTCCTTCATCCCCCGCGCAACCCGTGGATCGTCCCAGTAGCCGCTCATCGCCCATCCTCTCCAGGAAACATCAATATCCCTCCGGCGGTATCTCATATCCCGCCGCCTCCAGCGAACCCGCCCCGCTCCATCCCCACACAATCACCACGTCCTCGGTCCCCGTATTATTGAACCCGTGCCAACTCCCCCGCGGCGAAAAAATCACGTCCCCCGCCCCCGACGGCTCGTCCGCTCCGTCCGTGTACACGTATCCGCTCCCCTTCAAAATCACCAGAAACTCATCCACATTCGGATGCCGGTGCTTGTCGTGCCTGGCCCCCGCCGGCAGCACCGTATACCCCACCAGCAATTTGTCCGACCCCGCATTCTGCTGGTTGATCAGGAACTGCACCTGCATATTCACCCAGCCCTCTTCCTTCTTCAGCCCCTTCTCCTTCGGAATATCCTTTAGATTCGTCCGGAACCGCTTCATTGCGTCATTCCTCCCAGTCGGCGATACACTTCATACACAATCACAAAGTCGTGCTCCACCAGCCCCAGCCCCCGGCACGCATTCAGCATTTCGTTCGCCGCCGCTCCCAGCGGCACCGGAACTCCCTGCTTCCTCCCCAAATCCAGCGCCAGCAGCATGTCCTTCTGCTGCAAATCCACGCTCCCGTACGTCGCATCCGAAATTTTCCCCTCCAAAATCAGCGGGCCCCGGTACGCCAGCACCGGCGAGGCAATCACGCTCTTCAGCATCGCGTCCACCGCCACCTCCCGCGGCACCCCACCCTTCTCCGCAATCGCCACCGCCTCGCAGAACCCAATCACCTGAATCACCAGCGCCATGTTCAGCGCCACCTTCAACTGCACTGCCAATCCCTGCGCCCCGATGTACGTCACCTTCGGCCCGATGGCCAGCAAAACCGGCTGCACGCGTTCGAACGCCGCCTTGTCGCCCCCCACCATCAGCGACGCTTTGCCCTGACCGAGCGTCAGCGTCGTCCCCGAAACGGGCGCGTCCAGCATCGTCAATCACGCCCGCGCAAATTCCGCGGCAACCTCCCGGCTCACTCCCGGATCAATCGTGCTCATATCCAAATAAACAGCGTCCTTCCCCAACCCCGCGATGATCCCATTCTCCCCCAGCGCCACCGACTTCACCGCCGCCCCATCCGTCACAATCGAAAAAACAAAATCCGCCCCCTTGGCCGCTTCCCGCGGCGTCTCCGCCCACTTCATCCCCAGCTTCAACAACCCCTCGGCCTTCCCCTTCGACCGGTTCCACCCCGTAACCGCATGCCCCCCCGCCATCAACCGCGGCACAATCCCCTGCCCCATGTCCCCCAGCCCCACAAACCCAATCTTCACGTGTTTTCCTCCCCACTTCGCGGCAATCTTGTGCCCAGCCACGCCTTTGTATTTGGCCTTTGAGAGTTTACCCTACTGCTGAATTGCTGTGCGGTCGTTGCGTAAAAAAACGAAAAAATATTCATAAGCCTCATCCAGTTGACGGCCGCGCGCCTGGTGAACGACAATCGCAACCGTATCCACTTCAAACAGGAGAAACCATGCAATCCCTATCGAAAACCATTGGCCTGACCCTGCTCTTCTGCTCCTTGCTTCTGGCCTCCGCCCCAGCCCGCGCCCAGTCTCCCGCTCCAGGCATCACCATCGACGTCCCCGTCAAACTCAAAGAAGCCAAAGTCCTCTTCAACATGGGCCGCATTTCCCTGGATGGCAAGGACATCATCGCCCTCGTCCAAATGCAGCGCCTGGTGGACCACTTCAAAGCCAACGCCACCAACGGAAAAATCGTGGCCATCTTCCACCGCGATATGGGCGTCATCGGCCTCACCGACGAGGCCTACAACCGCGAGAAAAAAGTCACCACCGGCAACCCCTACAAGGACCAAATCAAAAAACTCGCCGAAGCCGGCGTCGACTTCGAATTCTGCGCCAACTCCATGGCCGCCCACGGCTGGGTGAACAAAGACCTCCTCCCCCAGTTCAAAGTCACCACCGGCGCCATGTACCGCATCATCGAACTCGCCCAAAACGGTTACGTCGTCCTGGCCCCCTGACCTGCCGAGACGCCAAACCTGTTTCCTGCGCCACAAACCCTGCCAGGAAATAGAACGAGCGCCGCGCCCTCGACAATTTCAAGGACGCGGCGCCCTAACAGGTTGCTGAAAAATCCCATGGCTGTCATTCCGAGGAGCCGCAGGCGACGAGGAATCTGCTTTTCTCTTGGTTTTCCAACAATCCGCAGACCCCTCGCCGTGCCCGAGAGGACAGCAAGAAGACTTTTTCAGCAACCTGCTGAACCATCTTTCCCATTCAGTTTGTTCGCCGCCCGCCTCCGTAGAGGCAAAGGTTGCGGACGATCTCACTCCGATCCCGCGCCCTGCTTTCGGCGCGGACCCCTCTTCACCGCCGTTTGATAAACGCCCCGCTTTGCAGTTCCGCCATCGCCTGCCGCAGCTCTTCCTTCGTGTTCATCACAATCGGCCCGTACCACGCCACCGGCTCTTCGATCGGCTTGCCCGAGACCAGCAGAAAACGAATCCCCTCATCTCCTGCCTGGACCACAATCTCGTCGCCGCGCTCAAAGAGCACCAGCGAGTGATTGCCAACGTCATACACCGGCTCGGCCCCGGGTTCAGCCGCCTGCTCCGTCAGCACCGCCCGCGGCGCCGACGAGTCGCGGAACCTGCCCGCGCCCGCGAACACATACGCAAAAGCATTGCGCGTGGTCTCGATTTTCAGCCGCTTCCGCTGGCCCGGCGCCACCGAAATATCCACGTAATTCGGATCCGCGGCCACGCCTTCCACCGGTCCCCTCTTGCCCCAGAACTCCCCGCAAATGACGCGCACGCGCGTCCCATCATCGTCCGTAATCTCCGGAATCGCGCTGGCCGGAATGTCCTGATACCGCGGATCGGTCATCTTCAGCGACGCAGGCAGGTTGGCCCACAGCTGAAACCCATGCATCCGCCCCCGCGCGTCCCCCTTGGGCATCTCCTGATGCAGGATTCCGCTCCCCGCGGTCATCCACTGCACGTCCCCCGCCCCCATTTCCCCTCGGTTGCCAAGACTGTCCCCGTGCTCCACCGATCCGGCCAGAACATACGTAATCGTCTCGATCCCCCGGTGCGGATGCCACGGAAATCCCGCCCGGTAATCTTCCGGATTTTCATTCCGGAAATCATCCAGCAGCAAAAACGGATCGAACTCCTTCGTCTTCCCAAATCCGAACGCCCGCTGCAACTTCACCCCAGCCCCCTCGATGGTCGGCGTTGTTTGAATGATCTGCTTGATTCCTCGCAATGACATGCGCTCCCCTTTCGCTCGCCCGGCATCACGCGGCTCGGGCGTGTGCCGGGCAACCCTGATAATTTAAGCCTTCACGAACTGCACGTCGAGCGTGATGGTTATCTCTTCCCCGACGAGAATCCCGCCGGTCTCCAGCGCGGCGTTCCAGGTCAAACCGAAATCCTTGCGGTTGATTTTCGTGGTTGCCGAAAGCCCCACACGGGTATTGCCCCAGGGATCTTTCCCTGGCGCGGTTGGGCCTTCAACGGCAAACTGCACGCTGCGGGTGATGCCGTGAATCGTAAGATCCCCCGCCACGGACAACTCTCCGTCGCCGGCGCGGCTGATGCGCGTGGATTGGAACGACAACGTGGGAAACTTTTCCACGTCGAAGAAATCGGCGCTTTTCAGATGCGCATCTCGCTGGGCTTCGCGCGTATTGATGGAGGCCGCCTCGATGGAAGCCTGCACGCGGGAGTTGGTGATATCGCTTTCGTCCAGACTCAGGACGCCCTGGACGCTCGTGAATTGCCCCTTCACGTTCGAGATCATCATGTGTTTCACCTTGAACTCGGCCACGGAGTGAACCGGGTCGATGTTCCAGGTAGTGCTTGCGATTTGCGGAATAGCTTGTGCGCTCATATCTATAATCCTTTCTGATTTTTGCTGCGTCACACCCCATTGGATGCGTCATACAAACAATCGTTACAACGACTATCTAAACAAAAAAACGGGCCGCCCGGCTGCACCCCCAGCGCATCGGCACAAACCGCCCGCCGCGCCTTGCTTTCCGATTGGCCCGCCTTCTTCATGAAAGCCATATTACTCGTTATCACGACTATTGTCAAGACGTATTTTAAGAGGGATGGCCCCCATGGCCCGGACACAAAGTACACAGAGAAATCGGGGTGCCCCTCGATAAGAGCGAAGGCGTTGTCAAGAGACACTTCTTCTCCGCAATGCCCGGAAGCACCGCATGACGTTCAGAGGGGTGGAGGGCCGAAGCTCTGAATCTCTCGCGGTGAATCACTTTTCGGCGGATCGTTC
>JBGQNE010000030.1:0-40900 GCA_041500985.1 Terriglobia bacterium
AGGATTCGTGGGCGTAGAACTGCATGATGCGGCGGGCCAGATCCACCATGCAGGTGGAATCGTCGATGACGACCATGCCGCCGGAGCCGAGCATGGAGCCGGCCTTGGCCACGGAATCGTAGTCCATGGGAATATCGATTTCCTCGGGCTTGAGCAGCGGGCAGGAGCTGCCGCCGGGGATGACGGCCTTGAGCTTTTTGCCGCCGGGAATGCCGCCGGCGATCTCTTCGATAAAGCGCTTCATGTTGAAGCCGAGGGGAACTTCGTAGATGCCGGGTTTATTGACGTGGCCGGAAACGCAGACCATGCGGGTGCCGCCGTTTTTGGGGGTGCCGCGATTGGCGTAGGATTCGCCGCCTTCGAGAATGATGTGCGGAACGGAGCTGAGAGTTTCGACGTTGTTGATGACGGTGGGGCAGCCGTAGAGGCCGACGACGGCGGGGAAGGGAGGCTTGATGCGGGGATAGCCGCGCTTGCCTTCGAGCGATTCCATGAGGGCGGATTCCTCGCCGCACTCGTAGGCGCCCGCGCCGGTGTGAATGAGCAGGTCGTAATCGAAGCCGGAGCCGAGGATGTTTTTGCCGAGATAGCCGCGGTCATAGGCTTCGGCGATGGCGGCGTCCACGATATCGAGGACGTAGCGGTATTCGCCGCGGATATAGATGAAGCCGCGGTGGGAGCCGATGGCGCGCCCGGCGATGATCATGCCTTCGATGAGTTGGTGGGGGTCCATCTCCAGAAGGGGGCGGTCCTTGCAGGTGCCGGGTTCGCTTTCGTCGGCATTGCAGATGACGTATTTGGGCTTGGGGGAGTCCTTGGGGACGAAGCTCCACTTCATGCCGGTGGGGAAGCCCGCGCCGCCGCGACCGCGGAGGCTGGATTTTTTGACTTCGTCGATGATGGTTTCCGGAGTCATCTGCTGGAGGGCTTTTTCGAGGGCCTTGTAGCCATCGTGCTGCAGATAGACGTCAATGCTGCGGGAATTGGGGATGCCCCAGCGCTTGCTGATGAGCGGAGTCTCGAGGGGATGGCGCGGGTGGAGAGCGCCGGTGATGACCGGGACGGGCGGGGATTTGCGGCCGGCGTCGAGGTCTTCGATGATGCGGTCGAACTTGTAGGGAGTGAGGTCCTCGTAGTAGTCGTAGTTGACCTGCATGGCGGGAGCGCCGGTGCAGGCGCCGATGCATTCGACCTCTTCGAGGGAGAAGACGCCGTCCTTGGTGGTTTCCTTGTGGCCGATTTCGAGGCGGCGCTTGGCGCGTTCGAGAATGTCGTAGCCGCCGCGGAGCATGCAGGCGACGTTGGTGCAGACCTGCACGTGATGCTTGCCCATGGGCTTGCGGCGGAGCATGGAGTAATAGGCGAGGGTCTCTTCGACCTGGACGTTATTGAGGCCGAGACGGCGGGCGATTTCGTCAACCATGTCGTCGCTGACGTAGCCGTATTCGTCCTGGGCGTAGATGAGCATGGGGATGAGCGCGGAGCGCTTGACGGGATAGCGGTTTTCGAGAGATTCAAAGCGCCTGGCGAGTTGTGGAGAAAGCTGCATGTTCAGCGTCTCGATTCCTGTTCTGGCTGCGCTTCCGAGGTTCCGGCGGTTTGGGCCGGAGTGAAGAAGCTCAACTGAGTGGAGCTGCGACAGTTACAGTTGAGATTCTTCGCGGCCCCCGCGGGCCGCTCAGAATGACAGCTAATTTCCACCGCTACGTACTCTTGCAACGGCTGCTCGTCTACTGCCCAGCTACTGCGCGGCCTTGCGGCCGATAATTCCGAGCGACCTACCGGTCGACTTCGCCCAAAACGATATCAATGGTGCCGATGCAGGCGATGACGTCGGCAATCATTTGCCCTTCCACCATTTTGGGAAGGGACTGCAAATTCACGAAAGAGGGCGTGCGGAAATGCACGCGCAGGGGCTTGGGAGTGCCGTCGCTGGCGACGAAGACGCCCAGTTCGCCGCGGGGGGACTCGATGGTGACGTAGGCTTCGCCGGGTGCGGGGGAAAAACCCTCGGTGAAAATTTTGAAGTGGTAGATGAGGGCTTCCATCTCCGTCTTCATTTTTTCGCGGCCCGGAGGAACGATGCCGGGGGCTTCGGTGCGGATGGGGCCTTCGGCGGGGATCTTGTCCATGGCCTGGCGGATAATTTTGAGGCTTTCGCGCATTTCCGCGACGCGAATCATGTAGCGGGCGTAGCAATCGGATTCGGTGCGCACGGGAACCTGGAAATCGAATTCCTCGTAGCTGGAATAGGGGAAAAGCTTGCGATTGTCGTAGGCCAGGCCGGCGGCGCGGAGGGCCGGGCCGGTCATGCTGAGGGCGATGGCGTCTTCGAGATTGATGCGGCCGACACCCTGCGTGCGGGCCATCCAGATGCGGTTTTCGGTGAGCAGGGTTTCGTAATCGTCCACGCGGCCGGGCATCATGCGCACGAAACGGTCCACGGCGCGGAGCCAGCCGGCGGGCGGGTCGAGGGCCAGGCCGCCGATGCGGAAATAGCTGGTCATCATGCGCTGGCCGGCGACCATTTCGAAAATTTTAAGGATTTCCTCGCGTTCGCGGAAGCAGTAGAGGAAGACGGACATGGCGCCGAGGTCGATGGCGTGGGTGCCGAGCCAGACGAGATGGGAGGCGATGCGGGTCATTTCGGCGAGGAGGACGCGGATGTACTGAGCGCGCTTGGGGACTTCCAGGCCGAGGAGCTTTTCGACGGCCAGGCAGTAGCCGAGATTGTTGGAAAGAGGAGCGAGATAGTCGATGCGGTCGGTGAGGGTGATGGCCTGGGAGTAGGTTTTGGCCTCGCAGGTCTTTTCGATGCCGGTGTGCAGGTAGCCCAGGTCGGGGATGGCCTTGACGATGGTTTCGCCGTCGAGTTCCAGGAGGATACGCAGCACGCCGTGGGTGGAGGGGTGCTGCGGTCCCATGTTGAGGACCATGGTCTTGGCCGGGCCGGTGGCGGTTTCTACCGTTGTCATCTACTGGGTCCCTTTCGCTTCTCTTGCGGCTGCCGCAGCGCTCAGCGCTGCCCTTCGACGGGAAAATCCTTGCGCAGCGGGTGGCCTTCCCAGTCATCGGGAAGGAGAATGCGGCGCAGATCGGCGTGCCCGTTGAAACGCACGCCAAAGAGGTCAAACACTTCGCGCTCCATCCATCCGGCGCCGGGCCAGACGGAGGTGACGGAGTCGGCGACGGGATTGTCGCCGGGGACGGCGGCGCGCATGCGGACTTTTTCGCGGCGGGAGATGGAGGTGAGGTGATAGTTGAGCTCGAAGCGCGGTTCGGCGGGGAAGCGGTCCACGCAGGTCATGTCGGAAAGGAGATTGAACTGGAGGTTGGCATCGTCGCGCAGGCGTTCGGCGGCGGCGCGAAGGAATTCGCGGGGGACGACGATGGTGATTTCACCGTGGAATTCGAGGACCGACTCGACGGCCTTGGGGTTCCAAGCGCGGAGATGTTCGGCGACAACCGCAGTGCTCTGCTGTGAGTTTTCCGCCACGTTATAGTGTCCCGAGGGCTTCGGCTAGCGATGCCAGTCGAGCGCGCCCTTCTTCCGGAGATAAAGGTAACCGACGAGGAGGATGGCGATATAAAGGACCATCTCCACAAAGCCAAACCACTGCAATTCACGAAAAACGAAAGCCCAGGGGTAGAGGAAGATGGCCTCTACGTCGAACAAAATGAAGACCATGGCGACGAGGTAGAACTTGACGGAGAAGGGCTCGCGGGCGTCGCCGGTGGGCTCCATGCCGCATTCGTAGGGCTGCTGCTTGGCGCGGCTGGGGCGGCGCCAGCCGACCAGGCTGGAGAGCGAAAGAAGAACCCCGGCAAGAATGGCTACCAAGCTGAAGAAGAGCAGCAACGGCGCGTAAGCTTGAAGGTACGAGGTATCCATGGCGAAGAGGTATAATAACGTCAGAAAGCCGGAGGGTCAAATCGCCGATTCGGGCGAAGTTGGCCGAGAGTTGAGCGGAGGGTCATTTCCTGGCGATGGTTACTGGACACAACAGTAATGCCGTGTGGGAAGGGGTTACTTACCACGTGCAGACGGAGGCCAGGAAATCGGGGCACCCATTCATCGATTCGCTGGTTTTTTTGAAGGGGCGGGTGCTGCACCGGCGCTCGGTGGGCTTTGCGGAGATGCTCCCGATTACGCCGGAGAACGAGGCGCTGTTGCAGAAGCGCGTGGATGAGCAGCATCACCGGGTGCTGGACGAGGTGCGTGCGGGGAAAGTGCAACTGGATGGCCGGCCGGCGGTGAAGCCGGCGGAAGAGCCGAAGCCGGCGGCGGAATGGAAACTGGATTTGCTGAATCCGCAGGGATGGCTGGCGAAGGGGCACGCGTATCTCGAGGTGCGGCTGCTGGAGAAGGAATCACAGGAGCCAGTTGCCGGCGTAGAGATACGGGCGGAAATCGAGGGGGCGGCGGTGGCCACGCGGGCTTCCGCCAAGACCGGCCTGGACGGCCAGGCGGGGATTGATTTTCCGATGCCGGCGCTGGGAGCGGGAGAAGCGGCGCTGGTGATACGCGCGGGGACGGCGCAGCGGCGGTTTTTATTGCGGTCGAAGGCGAAATCCTGAGCGGGGCGGGAAGAGAAAAGATGATCACGGCGCTGAGCATCACGGTGAATGGGGAAGGGCGGCAGGTGAGCGAGGGAGCCACGGTGGCGGAACTGCTGCGGGAGTTGGGGCTGGAAGGCGGGCGCGTGGCCATCGAGCGCAACCGGGAGATATTGCCGCGAGGGGAATGGGCGGGAACGAAGATTGCGGCGGGGGATGGCTACGAGATTGTGCAGTTCGTGGGCGGCGGGTAGAGGCGGGTCTGAATCGGGTTGCTGAATCACGAAGAAAAAGCGGATTCCTCGTCGCCTGCGGCTCCTCGGAATGACAGCAAAAGCAAGCGGTTAGAGGTTTTCGAGCAGGTGGCCCATTTTGGCTTTCTTGGTTTTGAGGTAGGAGCGGGAGCCTTTGGAAACGGCGGGCTGGCAGGGGACGCGCTCGACGACGCGGACGCCGGCGGCTTCGATCTGCTTCACTTTTTCGGGATTATTGGAGAGCAGGCGGATTTTGCGGGCGCCGAGTTTTTTCAGGATTTCCGCGGAGAAGCGGTAGTCGCGGGCGTCGGCGGCAAAGCCGAGGGATTCGTTGGCTTCGACGGTGTCCAGGCCCTTGTCCTGCAATTGATAGGCGCGAAGTTTGTTCATCAGGCCGATGCCGCGGCCCTCCTGCGGGAGATAGAGGAGGATGCCGCTGGCGGCCTTGCCGATTTTGCGCAGGGAGAGTTCGAGTTGGGCGCGGCAATCGCAGCGCTGCGAGCTGAGCACGTCGCCGGTGAAGCATTGGGAATGGATGCGCACGAGCGGAGCGGGGCCGGAGCGCAGGTTGCCGCGGACGAGAGCGACCGCCTCTTCGAGGGGGCCGCGGCCGGCAAAGCCGCAGATGGTGAAGCGGCCCCATTGCGTGGGGAGAGCGGCGGAGGCCACCAGGCGGGGGGCGGCGTGATTTTTGGAATGTTTTTTGGATTGTGATTTGGCGCGCATAGGAAAGAACCAGTATAGCAGGGTCGGGAAAGGGGCAAGGAGAAGCGGGAGCGCTTGCGCGCAAGGAACAGCGGCGGAGCGGGAGCTTTACATCGCGCGGGGGATTGGCTAGCGTAAACGGGAAGAGGCGCGGCCGGCCGCCAACATGGATACACTTTCCTCCATCAAAGAACTGCTGTTCATCCTGCTGCTGAAGCTGGGGACGGCCTCGGCGTTCGCGGCGCTGCTGGCGCGGTGGACGGTGTTCCGCAAGGTGCTCTTCACCGAAGAGCGCGATTCCGACCAGAAACTGAAGATGATGCTTTTCATCACGCCGCCGCTGGTGATCGGAGTGGCGCTGCGGCTGACGGGGTTTCCCTATCGTTTCGCGGACCTGATGCTGGAAGGGTCGTTCCTGCTGGGGTTGCTGGGCGGGCGCGTGGTGGGGCCGATCGGCGGGGCGATCATCAGCCTGCCGGCGTTCATGAACCACGAATGGCTATCGATGCCAGTGGCCTCGGCGGCGGGACTGCTGGGGGGGCTGATCCGGCAGGCGATACCGAATAAGGAAGATATCTGGAACTTCGGGCCGTTCACGTTTTTGAATATCCCGCGGGCGACGCTGCGGCTGCTGCGGCAGGCGGTGATTTCCTGGGAGATGCTGCCGCTGTTCAGCTGCGTGCTGCTGGAGATCGGGAGGGTGGCGCTGGTGCGGGCGACCAAGCCGACGTGGTTGTTTGCGATCGGGTACAGCCAGGAATGGACGCTGGGGCTGGACGTGCTGACGACGCTGATGGCGGTGGCCATCCCGCTGAAGATCTGGAACAACACGCGCATCGAGATGAACCTGGAGAGGCACCAGCAGCTGCTGCTGGAGGCGCGCATGGATGCGCTCTCGCGGCAAATCAATCCGCATTTCCTATTTAACACGCTGAACACGGTCTCGGCCCTGATCCGCTTCGATCCGGACATGGCCCGCGTGGTGGTGCTGAAGCTGGGAAACATTTTGCGGCGGCTGCTGCGCAAGCACGAGACGTTCGTGCCGTTGCGCGAGGAGCTGCAGTTTATTGACGATTATCTGGACATCGAAGTGGCGCGGTTCGGCCAGGACAATCTGGAAATCGTGAAGGAGTTCGGCGAGGACACGCTGGAGGCGTTCGTGCCCAGCATGCTCTTGCAGCCCATCGTGGAAAACTGCCTGAAGCACGGGCTGGCGCCCAAGCTGGACGGGGGAAAGATCCAGTTGCGCACGGCGAAGAAAGACGGAAGGCTGCATATCGAGATCGAAGACAACGGCGTGGGCTTTTCCGAAGAGAAGATTTCCCGCGCGGACGGGGGAGGAATCGGCCTGAGCAACGTGCGCGAGCGATTGCAGGTGCTCTATGGAACCGATTTCCAGCTGATCATCAGCAGCCGATCGGGAGAGGGAGCGCTGATCCGCATTGACATTCCGGAAGTGGTGACGGCGATGGAGGAAGCGAGGAAGTAGGGAGGCGGGGCGTAACGAAAAGGAAAAGAGTGGACGCGGAGAAACCGCCGGGCGAGACGGAATCCGGTAGGATGAGAGAGAGAAAAAAAAGCAGGAAGAGGATTGCCGGGGGAAAATTCCCCGGAGCGGCAGGAGGAAGCAGGATGCCCCCGTATGGAGCGGAAGTGGGAGCGAGGCTGGCGGGCGCGGGGTGGGCGCTGGCGGATGCGGAGAAGACCGAAGCGGGCATTTGCCTGCTGAATGCGGATTTGCGGATTGTGTATTGCAACGAGGCCTGGAAGCGGCAAGAGCGGGAAAAGAGCGGCGCGGGGGCCAGCCGGGAGGAATTGATCGGCGCGGCGATCCTGGATCGGGTGGCGGAGCCGCTGCGGCCGTTTTATTCGCGGGGAATTTCCGAGGTGAAGAAGCAGGGGAAGGAGTGGGAGCACGACTACGAGTTGTCTTCCGCGGAAAAACTGAGGATGTACCGGATGAAGGTGAAGCGCGTGGCGGATGACTACGTGCTTCTGGAGAGCCGGATGGAGCGGGAGGCGGCGCACGGGGCGGAGCGTCCGGCGATGCCCGCGGTGAAGTCGCTGTACGTGGCGGAGAGCGGGACGCTGACGATGTGCAGCCATTGCCGGCGCGCACGGTGCGCCGGTTTGGGGAGAGCGGTGTGGGACTGGGTGCCGGAGTATCTGAGCGCGCCCCCCGGGCGAGTGTTGCAGGGGCTGTGCCGGGAGTGCTTTGCGCATTTCTATCCGGAGATCAACCGGACGCCGCATGTGGATGGCCTGGGGAGAGCGGCGGGACGGTAAGTGACGGTAAGCATCGAGGGGCCGGGGAAGAAGTTCGGATGAGGGGGGGGAATTGGCGAAACAGGACGCGGCCGCGAAGCGGCAATGCATTCATTGCGGCAAATATGTTCCGGTGCGCTCGACGCAGTGCATGTATTGCAAGGAGTCGCTGCCGGATTTGAACGCCGTGCGGGCGACGGTGCATATCCCGGCGGAGGGAGGGCCCAAGATCCGCCGCGGGCTGCTGTATATGCTGCTGGCGGGAGTAGTGCAGTACTACGCGGGCGGGTACAGCGGAATCACGCTGCCGGTGGAGATTGATCCGGTGGTGTTCCAGTATTTGGTGCCGGGGCTGTTTTTGCTGGGGCTGGGGCTGGTGCTGTACGGGTTCTATTTGAAGATGAAGGGTTGAGCGGGAAAGATAGCGGAAATTCCCGACGGAAGAGATCGTTCGCCGCGATTGTTCTCCATCCATTTTAAATAGCGGAAGACGAGCCTGCGGGCGCTGGTGTGACTGGTACCCGGCGCGAGGGGTGTGCGGACAGGGCGCGGGTCAGGGCTGCCATTTCAAGAAGACGGCGGCGAGGGGCGGGAAGGTGAGTTCGAGGGAGAAGGGCTGATTCATCCAGGGGACGGGGACGGAGTGGAGGCCGCCGGAGTTGCCGACGTCGGAGCCGCCGTAATGGGCGGAATCGGTGTTGAGGAGTTCGCGGTAGAAGCCGGCGTGGGGAACGCCGACGCGGTAATGGCGGCGGACGACGGGAGTGCAGTTGAGGATGACGAGGATCAAGTCGCGGGGGTCGCGGCCGCGGCGGAGAAAGGAGAGGAGGCTGTTATCGGCGTCGGAACAGTCCATCCACTGAAAGCCGGTCCAATCGAAATCGAGCTGATGGAGCGCGGGCTCGGCGGCGTAGAGGCGGTTGAGGGCGGCGGCGAGGCTCTGCATGCCGAGATGGCTGTGGTGGCGAAGGAGATCCCATTCGAGGGGCGCGGTTTCGGACCATTCGGAGCGCTGGGCGAATTCGCCGCCCATGAAGAGGAGTTTTTTCCCGGGGTGGGCGAACTGGAAGGCGAGAAGGAGGCGGAGGTTGGCGAACTGCTGCCACATGTCGCCGGGCATTTTGTGGAGGAGCGAGTGTTTGCCGTGGACGACTTCGTCGTGGGAGAAGGGCAGGAGAAAATTTTCGGAAAAGGCGTAGAGGAGGGAGAAGGTGAGTTCGTTGTGATGATGCTTGCGATGGACAGGATCGGTGGAGAAATAGCCGAGCGTGTCGTTCATCCAGCCCATGTTCCATTTCAAGCTGAAGCCCAGGCCGCCGAGATAGGTGGGGCGGGAGACGCCGGGGAAGGAGGTGGACTCCTCGGCAATGGTGAGAACGCCGGGAAAGCGGGAGTGGGCCACTTCGTTGAGGTGCTTGAGAAAGGAGATGGCTTCGAGGTTTTCGCGGCCGCCGAAGGCGTTGGGAATCCATTCGCCGGCGCCGCGGGAATAGTCGAGATAGAGCATGGAAGCGACGGCGTCCACGCGCAGGCCGTCGATGTGGTACTTGTCGAGCCAGAAGAGGGCGCTGGAGATGAGGTAGTTCTGAACTTCGTTGCGGCCGTAATTGTAGATGAGCGTGCCCCAGTCGGGATGGGCGCCCTTGCGGGGGTCCTCGTGCTCGTAGAGATGGGTGCCGTCGAAGCGGGCCAGGCCGTGATCGTCGCGGGGGAAATGCGCGGGAGTCCAGTCGAGGAGGACGCCGATGCCGGCGCAGTGGCAGGTGTCGACGAAGAACATGAAATCGGAGGGAGAGCCGTAGCGCGAGGTGGCGGAGAAATAGCCGAGAGTCTGATAGCCCCAGGAGGCGTCGAAGGGATGCTCCATGACGGGGAGAAGTTCTATATGGGTGTAGCCCATTTCCTTGACGTAGGGAATGAGCTGGGCGGCGAGTTCGCGGTAGGTGAGCCAGCGATTGTGTTCGCGGGAGAGGTGGCGCCAGGAGCCGAGATGAACTTCGTAGATGGAGATGGGGGACTCGAGCCAATTCTTGGTGGAGCGCTGGGCCAGCCAGGCGCAGTCGGACCAGGAGTGCGTGTCGAGGCGGGCGACGACGGAGCCGGAATGGGGGCGCAATTCGGAGCGGAAGGCGTAGGGGTCGGCCTTGAGGGGTAGAAGTTCGTCCCGCGGGGAGATCAGTTCAAATTTGTAGATGGCGCCTTCGCCGAGGCCGGGGACGAAGAGTTCCCAGATGCCGGAGGCGCCGCGAGGACGCAGGGGGTGGACGCGGCCGTCCCAGCGGTTAAAGTCGCCGACGACGCTGACGCGGCGGGCGCTGGGCGCCCATACGGCGAAGTGAACGCCGGAGACGCCGTCGAGAGTGTGGAGATGAGCGCCGAGTTTTTCGTAGGTGTCGTAGTGGCGGCCTTCGCCGATGAGGTGCAGGTCGAGGTCGCCGAGGAGCGCGGGAAAGGCGTAGGGGTCGTGAAGCTCGCAGTTCTCGCCGCTGGTGGTTTGATACAGGATGCGGTAGGAGGAAGGCGTCAAGCCGGAAGGGGGAGCGGAGGGGAGGACGGCCTCGAAGACTCCCGCGGGACGCAGGCGGCGGGCGGCGATGGGATGACCGGAGCCGGCGAGGAGGACGGAAGCGTGGGCGGCCCAGGGAAGAAAAAAGCGCACGGTCCATGTTTGTGAACCGAGATGAGGAGCGGGATGGGGGCCGAGCAGGGCGAAGGGGTCGGCGTTGCGGCCGGCAAGGAGCGCATCAATCTGCGCGTCCGGTTCCGTGGGCTTGGGCTTCGGGCTCATCATTGAGGTCAGGATAAGACGAAATGCGCGTGAGTGCGAAGCGCAAAGAGAGATTGTACTAGGTTCCGCGGTGCGGGGGAATTGCAGAAGGCGGAAGAGTTGCGGAGGGCGTAACGATTAGGACGCGGGCGCGAGAGAAGTGTAGGACCGGCCGGCGGGAAGATGTTTAGATAGTAGCCACGAACGGCGATTCCAATGGAGAGGTGTGCCCATGTTTTGTCAGAAATGTGGAGCGAAGGCGGATGAGGGAGTGCGCTTCTGCCTGAAGTGCGGAAACGCGCTGGGCGCGGCGGCGGCCGGAAGCGGAGCGGCGCAAGCGGCGGCGCCCGCGGCGGCGGCGAATTCGTCCGGCGGCGGAGCGGCGGCCGGGGGGAAGAAGAGCGGCTGCGGGCTGGCGCTGATGATCGGCCTGGGAGTTTTTGCGCTGCTCGCGGTCGTGGTGATTGCAGGGGTGGTTTACGTCGGCTATCGCGCGAAGAAGAAAGTGGACGAGGTGCAGAGCGCGCTGAAGACGAAAGACATTGACAAGATGGCCAGAGTGCTGGGCGGAAAAGAGAAGCAGGGGGACGATGCGGAGAAGTCGGAGAAACCGTTTCCGGAGTTCAAGGAGTGGTCGCCTTCCTCGGCGGGAGCGGTGGCCGGAGCCGGCTCGGCGGGCGGGGCGGCGGGAGGAGCCGCGAAGGGAGCGGGAAGCGATTGGGGCGGAGGAGGACCGGTGCCGCTGCGCAAGGGGCTGACGGTGATCACGGCGATCGCGCAGGAGGGCGGAGACTACCAGTCGATCAAGCAGATCAAGGACATGACCAGCGACAGCGTGACGATGGAATATTCGGCGGATAATGTTCCGGAGCGGCCGAATCCCTTTGGGGGTGCGGATAAGAATGGCGGAAAGAAGGCCTCTAAGCAATCCACGAATGCCAAGCGGCGAATTCTGCGCGAGGATTTGCAGAATGCCCACGAGTATCAGGAATTGTTTGGCGCACAGGCGCCGCTGACGATTCCGGGGTCCACGGCCATCGGGGTATCGGCGGCGGTGCTGAACGAATTGAAAAGCAAAGGGGAAACATCGTTCACCTACCAGCGAACCGGGCTGCTGGGAGGGCTGGGAGGAATGCTGAGCGGCATCAGCGCCATGACCAGAGGCATGGGCAGCGCCAAGGACAAGGAGGGAATGGAACAGGCGCAGAAGGACATGGAGAAACTGTCGAAGACGGAGTGCACGATGAAGCGCGTGGGAGACAAGGACTCGGCGTTTCCGGTGCTGCTGGATGATCAGTCCGTGGAACTGCCGGCGGTGCGGGCGAAATGCACCTCGGAGGACAGTCCGGACGCGGATTTCTACATCCTGGACAATCCGGACAATCCGCTGGCTCTGGCCTGGCAGATCGGAGAGGAGGACCGCTTGCAGGTGGTGAGCATCCGCTACGAGAATTCGGACGCCGGCAAGCAAATGGAACAGCAGTTGGAGAAGAAGGAGAAGGTGAAGATTTACGGCATCTACTTCGATTTTGCGAGCGCCAAGATTCGACCGCAATCGAAGCCGACGCTGGATGAAATCGCCGGAGTGATGAAGGCGCATCCGGACTGGGTGCTGCGGGTGGACGGGCACACGGATAACGTGGGCGGAAACGCATCGAACCAGACGCTCTCCGAGCAGCGCGCGGCGGCGGTGAAGAAGGCGCTGGTGGATGGGTATCACATTCCGGCCAGCCACCTGACCACGGGAGGCTACGGGGTCTCTTCGCCGGCGGACACCAACGATACGATGGAAGGACGGGCGAAGAACCGGCGGGTGGAGCTGTCGCGGGAGTAAGGAAAAAGAAATAGGTGGGACGGAAAAGCGCCGGGGCCCGCGAGGGTTCCGGCGCTCTTTTGTTATGGGAAATACGGAGAATGAGCGCGCTACAGGGATTTTCTTGTATGAGGCGGTTATAATACGCGAGACATTCAACGGAAATCGTGAGGAGCGAGTCGCGCATGATGAAAACGGCGAAAGTCGTGGCAGGGCTGATTCTGGCGGCGGGGATGGCGGTGACACCAATGGCGAAGGGGCAGGATCGCGAGCAGGGACGGTCGATGGTGATGACCAAGCACGGCATTGTGGCGGCGGAATCGCCGCTGGCGGCGCAGGCGGGAGTGCGCATGCTGGAGCGCGGCGGAAACGCGGTGGACGCGGCCATCGCGGCGAACGCGATGATGGGCGTGGTGGCGCCGATGATGAACGGAATCGGCGGCGACCTGTTCGTGATTTATTACGACGCGAAGACGGGGAAGCTCTATGGGCTGAATGCCAGCGGGTGGTCGCCGAAGGGGCTGAGCATCGAACTGCTGCGCAAGCAGGGAATGAAGGAGATGCCGCTGTTCGGCGTGCAGGCGATTACCGTGCCGGGGGTGGTGAAGGGCTGGCAGAACCTGGCGGACCGGTTTGGCCGGAAAAAGCTGGGCGAGGATCTGGAGGCGGCGATTCGCACGGCCCGGGACGGCTATCCGGTGACGGAGCAGGTGGCGGGCTATTGGGCGGAGACGGCTGATCTTTTGAAGAAGGATGAAGGAGCCTCGGCGGCGTATTTGATCGCAGGGCGCACGCCGCATCTTGGGGAAGTGTTTCACAACGCGGACCTGGCGAAATCGCTGCGGGAGATTGGCGAGCAGGGGAGCGCGGCGTTCTACAAGGGCGCGATCGCGAAAAAGATATTGGAGACCATGAAGAGCATGGGCGGGACGATGACCGCCGAAGACCTGGCGGAATACGACAGCGAATGGGTGGAGCCGATTTCGACGAGCTATCGCGGATGGACGGTGTACGAGCTGCCGCCGAACGGGCAGGGGCTGGCGGCGCTGGATATGCTGAACATCATGGAAAGATTTCCGCTGGGGGAGTACGGATTCGGCTCGGCGAAGGCGCTGCACACGATGATCGAGGCCAAGAAGCTGGCCTACGCGGACCTGCTGCGCTACATCGGCGAGCCGCGCGGGCAGAAGCTGCCGGTGGCCACGCTGCTCTCGAAGGAGTGGGCGGCGGAGCGGGCGAAAAAGATTGATGCGGAACACGCGAATTGCGACGTGGCGGCCGGGGCCATGCCCAAGGGAAGCGATACGACGTACCTGAGCGTGGTGGACGGCAAGGGGAACATGGTGTCGCTGATCCAGAGCAATTACGAATATTTCGGCTCGGGCATCGTGGCGCCGGGGACGGGGTTCGCGCTGCAAAACCGGGGCGCGCTCTTTACGCTGGACGAGAAATCGCCGAATGCGCTGGCCGGGAGGAAACGTCCGCTGCACACGATCATTCCGGCGTTCGCGCAAAAGGGCGAGACGCGCATGGCGTTCGGGATCATGGGCGGGTGGAACCAGTCGCAGGCGCACGCGCAGTTCATGGCCAACATCGCGGATTTCGGCATGAATATCCAGGCGGCATTGGAAGCGCCGCGCTTCTGCAAGTACACGTTTGATGGGTGTGACGTGTCCCTGGAGAACCGTTTCACGCCGGGAGTGCGCGAGGCGCTGGCGGCCAAAGGGCACAAGATCGAGCTGCGCGGCGCCTTTGCCGGGACCGTGACCGGAGGCGGGCAGGCCGTACTGCGAGATTTCAAAACGGGAGTGAACTACGGAGCCTCGGACCCGCGCAAGGACGGGGAGGCGGTGCCGGAACTTCCGCGAGAGTAGCCGCCTGACCGGGCGGTTTCTCTTTTTTCGATTGAACTTACGGCCCGGATGAAGTGGTCCGGGCGGTAAGCCATTTTTCCGACAGGCTGGTCAATGATCAATAAGAGATGGGCTAGGCGGATTCGGGCTTGGCCTGGCTGCGCTTGATTTCTTCCCCGAGGACGATGGCTTCGGCGACTTCGCGCATGGACTTGCGCCTTTGGCGGCTGTGGGTCTGCAGCATGAGATAGGCATCTTCTTCGCCGAGGTGAAAATCACGCTGCAAAATGCCCTTGGCGCGCTCGACGGCCTTGCGCGATTCCAGTTGTTCGGAGAGCTGGATGTTTTCGCCTTCGAGGCGGGCCATTTCGATCTCGGCGCCGACGAGGAAGCCGATGGTGGAGATCAGGCGAATTTCCTGGGGGCTGTGCACGTGGGGCTTCTTGTGCTGGAGGTTGATGACGCCAACGAGTTTGTCGCGGCTGAGCACGGGAACGGAGAGAAAAGCCTCGAATCGGTCTTCGGGCAATTCCTTGAAGGATTGAAAGCGCGGGTCCTTGTAGGCGTTGCGTCCGACGGCCATGGGCTTTTTGTGTTCGGCCACCCAGCCGGTAATTCCCCGGCCGATCTGGAGCTTGAGGCGGTCCACGACGTCGGGATGGGGATTTTTGGAGGCGCGCAACACCAGTTCGTTTTCTTCCAGGACGTAGATGAGGCAGGAATCAAATTTGGCCACGGCGGAGACGAACTGCACCACCCTGTGCAAAACCTCGTGCAGAGGGTCGGCCGCGGCAATGCGGCTGCCGATCTCATGCAGCAAATCCATTTCCCGGTGTTCGTTCACTAAAACATCGTTGGTTGCGCTCATTGCTCCACCCTAACCGGACTCTTCTCCGGCGTCCAACGCAACTTTTTCGTGTTGGGCATCATTTTTTCTGGTGCCGCTCGCGTCCGAAAAAATTCGAGTAGCGCAGGGAAGGGGTGAGCGAGGGCCGGCGGACCGGCCCTCGCTCCGCTGCGCCGGCCGCTAAGCGCCCGCTTTCGCGGTTATCGCGCCCGGAAGCAGTTGCGGGCCGCGGGCGTGCAGGGGGCCCTTGGCGCCCTCGTCATAGAACTCGATGACCAGATCGAGTTTTTCCAGGCACATCGAATGGAGCGTCATTCCGGTGGCATCCGCATGGATGTCCGGCGCATGGGGGTTGGGCAGGAGCGCGGATTTGCTGGCCACGGCCATCACGCTGGCAATCCGCTCTCCTTTGGCGATTCCGCTGACGACCACGAGCACGGGGCTGCGGCCCGATTGAATCGAGGCGACCGAGTGGGTGAGGCCCAGGGACTCGACGGTGAACTTGTAGTCCCCAGCAGGCAGAACGGTTTTCCCCAGACGGGCTTCGACGGGGAGCGTGAACGTGCCCCGGACCATGTCCTGAGCGGGAGCTGGCGGAGCCGTGGAGGCGAGCGCCGCCAGACCCAGCAGGGCCATCGTCGCGATAGAGCGGATGCGCAGTGATATTTTATGTGACGTTTTCATTTTCTTTCTCCTGAATCGTTTTGTGAGTTGGGCGCACTGGCACAGCCAGCAGCGCCGGTACCGCGTTTTATTTCCGTGCAGGACCACAAGGTCCGCGGGCAAGGCGGGTTGCCCAGGAGAACTACAGCAAGGCGGGAACTTCGAGGTTCACGCGACACGCTGCTACGCAGCAGCGTGTTTTCTACGGGTTCAGGATGCCAGAACACGGTTTTCCGGTCCAACGCAAAGAATCAATCGCAGGCATTTGTTACGAAAATTGCCGCGGCCGGGCCGGCGTGCAGCGGCAACTTCCGCCACCGCACACTCCCCGGCGTCGAGCAGGAGCGTTGCAAGAGCCACAAATCACCAGTCACCAATCACTGGCGCTCGCCAATGCCTGTCTGGGGATAGGGAATCAGCGGGTTGGCGATAGGCCTTGGACCACATCGGATGGGCGGTCGAAGATTCCGATCCGATCGGGAAGTATCGTAACTTTATGTGTTGCATGCACTTACTGTTGAGGTGCTTCGGCGAGCCTCATCGGTTCGCCTAGGCAGGACACCTGTAATTGAGTTTTTCGGGGCCTGGTAGTGGCCTCCGGGGCAGCTCCCCCAAGCCCCCCTCCCCTCTCGCGTGAAACGGAGCTAACTATTCCATTAACTGTAGATTGACTTATTAGATGCCTGGGGAGATACTTATTTTCGTTGGCGTTTCTAATGAGAATGAGCGTATCTTTAGGGAACCATGAAGATTCTCGTTGTTGAAGACGATGCACCGCTGGCCGAGTTCCTGAACCAGCGCCTGCAACAGGATCACTTCAAGGTGGACGTGGCGTCCGACGGCCGCGAAGCGCGTCAGCGCGTGGACCAGGGCGCCTATGACCTGATCATGCTGGACCTGGGGCTGCCGGGCGAGGGCGGGCTGGAAGTCCTCAAGCACATTCGCGAAAAGACGCCGGAGCTTCCCGTGCTGATTATCACGGGAAACGCCCAAGTGGATGCGCGGGTGAAGGGGCTGGATGCCGGCGCGGACGATTATCTGGCCAAACCCTTTTCCTTCGCCGAATTGGCCGCGCGGGTGCGCGCGCTGCTGCGCCGCGGCAGTCGTCCCGTGCAGGCGATGTTTCAGGTGGAAGATCTGGAGCTGAACTGTATTGACCGGACGGTGAAGCGCGCGGGCAAATCCATCGTTCTGACGCCCAAGGAATTTGCCCTCTTGGAATTTCTAATGCGCCATGCCGGGCAGCCCGTCAGCCGCGCCTCCATCGTCGAGCAGGTCTGGCAGATGAAGGGCGAGACCCTTACCAATGTCGTGGACGTCTATATCAACTATGTGCGCCGGAAGGTGGACGAGGGGTTCAGCAAGCCGCTGATCCGCACCGTCCGCGGCGTTGGTTACCAGATTGGCGGGCGCAAGTAGCTTCTGCAAGGGCGCTCTGGCGGCTACCCGCGTGTAAATCAAACGGATCCCCCCTAACGCCAAGTTTCAGTCTCAACATGAGACGACATTGGCCTATTGTTCCTCACGCATCTTATAGATACTGAAAGTCTTATATCTCACCAGGCGGACGGCTGCTTCGCCCTGTCGGCCTTAACTTTTATGACATGGTGCAACTTTCCGGCTCCTGCTGTGTTCTACAATCATAGAAACCCATAGTGGTTCCCGTGGCAGCCCCGTTGGGGCCACGAAGAAGGGGGTAGTGATGAAGAGCAAAACCGCAGCAGGCCGTCTGCTCTCTCTGCTTTTAGTCCTGACGGGCGTTCTCTTGAGCGTGCCCGGGGCGCGCGCCGAGGAACAGGATCCGCCTTCGCGCGTCGCGCGCATCAGCTACCTGCACGGTGCGGTGTCCTTCCAGGCCAGTGGCGCCGGGGAGTGGGGCAACGCCGTGCTCAACCGGCCGGTGACCGTGGGTGACCGCCTCTGGACCGACGCCAAAGCGCGGGCGGAATTGCAGGCCGGCGACGCGATGGTCCACCTGAACGCCTCGACCGCACTATCCTTCCTGAATCTTGATGACCGCACCGTGCAGATGCGCATGGCCGAAGGGGCGATGAATTTCCGCGTGCGGGAACTGCGCGAAGGGGAGCTTTATGAGGTGGATACGCCCAATCTGGCGTTTACGGTAATCCACGCGGGAGCCTTTCGCGTGGATGTGAACGAGGCGGGGGATTTCACCGGAGTGAGCGTTTTTCGCGGGGAAGGCGAAGTAACTGCGGGCGGGCGCAGCTACAAGGTGCGGGAAGGCGAGCGCGCCGAATTCCGCGGCACGGACAAGCTGGAATACAACATTTCCACGGCGCCGCGAGCGGACAAATTTGACCGCTGGGCCATGGAGCGCGATCTGCGCTCGGAGCATTCTTCTTCCTCGCGCTACGTCTCGCGCGACGTGATCGGGTACGAGGATCTGGACGATTACGGCACTTGGCGCGATACGAGCGGCTACGGTTATGTCTGGTATCCGCGGACGGTGGCCATTGGCTGGGCGCCTTATCGCTACGGGCACTGGGCCTGGATCGAGCCGTGGGGATGGACTTGGGTGGACTATGAGCCTTGGGGATTTGCGCCGTTCCACTATGGACGCTGGGCCTATGTCGGCGGGATGTGGGGATGGTGCCCGGGGCCGGTTCGTGCGCGCTCAATCTATGCGCCGGCGCTGGTGGCGTTCGTGGGAGGAGCGCGTTGGGGAGTTTCCGTGGGAATCGGCGGCGGACCGGTGGGATGGTTTCCGCTGGGATATGGGGAGCCGTACTACCCGTCGTATCGTTCGAGCCGGACCTACATCAACAACGTGAACATCACCAACACGAGGATCACCAACGTCAACATCATCAACAACACGACAATCAACAATTACAACTATGCGTATCAGCATGATACCCGGGCCGTGACCGCCGTGCCGCACGGAGCGTTCGTCAACGGAGAAGCCGTGCAGCACGCCTCGATGCGGTTGCGGCCGGAAGATTTGCGCCACGCGGAAGTGATCCGCGGCGCCGAGGGAATCTCCCCGAACGAGCGCAGCCGCATGGATTTGGCCGCCGGACACGAACACGTGGCCCTGCCGCCGTCGGCCGTGGAACGCCGGGAGGTGATGTCCCGGGCGGCGCCGGCGGAAGCGGCGCGCCATCTGCCGGTTCGTTCGGCGGAGCCCGGCAGGGAACTGACGCCGCGCGGCGCGGAGCGTGGTCCGGAGAGCGGGCGGATGAATGGCCCCGCGGGAATGCCAGGACGCGGCGACGTTCGTCCCAGTTCGCGGGAGGATATGCGTGCGGATCGTCCGAGTGGCGTCGAGAGCGCGAACCCGCGTTCGGCCGTGCGGCCAACGGAACTGGAGCGCGCGCCGGAGCGGCGCAGTGTGCAGTCGGATCGTCCACCCTATGCGCGCGGCGGCTCGGGGGGAAGCGCAGAGTCCCGGCGGTCCGTGGAGAATGTAGAGCGCGGCTCGGAACGATCCGTGCCGCAACGGGGCTCGGAAAATCGCCCCGCTGATCGCCCCGCGGAACGCTCCGTCGAGCGTCCAGTCGATCGTTCTGGAGAACGTTCCAGTGGCCGGTCGGCGGATCGTCCCACCGAGCGGCCCAGCCGGAGCTATGATGCTCCGAGAGAGACATCCCGGCCGCCAGCTTCTTATGATCGGGGCGCCCCTCGTTCCTCGGAAGGCCCGCGCTACTCGGCGCCTTCCAGGTCTTCCTCCGCGCCGCGGACTTCCGCTCCCGCGCGCAGTTCGGGCGGCTCCGGGGCGCGTTCCGCGCCGAGGGGCAACTCGGGCGGAAATAAGCCGGCTAAAGGGTCATCTCATTCCAACGGCGGGACCGCGCGCGGCCGGGAACATTGACCGCGGCATTGCACGCATTTTTCAAAGGGAGGCCTCCGATGCTGGGGGTCTTCTTTTTTTGAGATGGCGATAGATTGCGGCGCATCGGCAAGACCTTTGTAATCGGCACATTCTTTTTTGCCCTCCCACGAAACTCCGTCCGCCGCATCGGGTTTAACCCGGAGAGAAGGAGTCCAAGCTAGGGCTGGCTCTTTCGTGACGCGCTTGCGAATTGCGGGATTCTCCGTGGCGGCTTGGTGCTAGATTCGATGGAGAACACCGAACGATGAGCGGACCGGGATGGCAGCCTTCAGATCGTCCCGAACTCCAAGGAGTCCGAAATGAGAACTATCCTGGCAAAATGGGCAGTCCTGTTGGGTTTGGCGCTTTTTACGCTGTCCCTTCTGCCGCAGCGGGCCATGGCCGATCACAATGACCCTCCTGGCCGCGTAGCCCGGCTGAGTTACGCCAGCGGCAGCGTGGTTTTTCAGCCCTCCGGGACGGGCGAATGGACTGACGCCGTCCTCAACCGCCCGCTGACCACGGGGGACAGGCTGTGGTCGGACCGCGACTCGCGAGCGGAGCTGCATCTGGGCTCGACGGTGATTCGTCTTGACGACAGTACCGGACTCGCCTTCCTGAGTCTTAACGACCAGTTGACGCAATTGCGCCTGAGCGCGGGAACGATCTACGTGCGCGTCTGGCGGATTGACGATGACGAGGATTTTGAAATCGATACGCCGAGCGTTGTGGTGAGCATCACCCAGCCGGGAGTCTACCGCGTCCATGTCGACGATGATGGGGACAAGACCGATGTCACCGTGCGTCTCGGGCACGCGGACATTACCGGAGGCGGCCAGGAGTTCGGGATGCGCCGGGGAGAAACCGCGGTGTTTCGGCCTGCGGATGAAGATGATGTGATTTCGGACTTTGTGGAAAGCCCGGACCCCGATGACTTTGAGGACTGGTGCAGGGCGCGCGACCGCCGCGAGCGTTTGGCGGAGTCCTCGCGCTACGTTTCGCGCGACGTGATCGGCTATGAAGACCTGGATGGGCACGGCGGCTGGCGGGAAGTTTCCGCATACGGGGAGGTCTGGTTTCCGCACACCAGCATCATCGGCTGGGCGCCTTATCGCTACGGGCACTGGGCCTGGGTCTGGCCCTGGGGATGGACCTGGATTGACGATGAGCCGTGGGGATTCGCTCCGTTCCATTACGGGCGCTGGGTTGTGGTGCGCGGGGTGTGGGGCTGGGTGCCGCCTCCGGCCCGGCGCGAAGACCGCATCTATGTGCGGCCGGTGTACGCGCCGGCGCTGGTGGCCTGGATTCCTGTCCACCACAAGGGAATTTACATTCACTTCGGCAGCCAGCCGGCGATGGATATCGGATGGGTGCCGCTGGCCCCGCGCGAAGTCTATGTGCCCAGCTATCGCGTGAGCGAGACGTACGTGAACCAGGTGAACATCACCAACACCACGGTGACCAACGTCAATATCACCAACGTCTACAACAACTACACGCAGAACAACACGGTGAACAATGTCACCTACATCCACCAGGGCACGCGCGGTGCGATGACCGGCACTTCGCAGGCGGTCTTTACCTCGGCGCAGCCCGTGGGCAAGAACATGTCGTATATTCCGATGGAGTCCAATCGCGGGCCGGTGGAAACCGCGGCGGCGCCGCAGTTTGTTCCGCAAATGAAGAGCGTGATGGGCGCCGGACCGGCGGCCACCGTGCGGCCTCCGGCGGTGTTCCAGAACCGCCCCGTTGTGGCCAGGACGGCTCCGCCCGAAGTGGTTCCGTTCTTTCGCCAGCAGCAGGAAGTGCAGGAGCGCCGAGGCGGCGCTCAGCCCCTTCCGCAGCAGAGGCCGGAGCCTCAGCAGCCCCAGCAGCAACCCAGATACGAGCAGCCTGAGCGGCCGGTGATGCAGCCGCCGGTGCGCATACTGCCTCGGGTCATGCCGCGCACGCCGCAGGACGGGCGGGAAGGCCGTCCCGGTGACGTGCGTCCGCCGGCAACTCCCGCAACACCTGCAACTCCCGTCGCGCCGATGGCGCCGGTTTCTCCGGAAGGGGCGGGGGCCCGGCAAGCGCGGCCCACGGGAACGCCTGCGGTGCAGCCGCCTGTAACTCCCGTTGCGCCGCCTGTCGCACAACCCGCTCCGGCGCGGCCTGCGGTGACGCCGCAGGACCGTCCGGATCGGCCCGAGCGTCCGGCAATGCCACGAGTGCAGCCGCCGGTGCCGGCGCCTGTAATTCCCGTTGCGCCGCCGGCCGTGCAACCTGCTCCAGTGCGACCCGCGGTAATTCCGCAGGAGCGCCAGGATCGTCCCGTGGTGGCGCCGCGGGTGATGCCGCCCACGGTAACGCCGCGCGATGAGCAGAATAAGGAAGAAATGGAAAAGCTGCGCCATCAGCAGGACCTGGAACGGCAGCGCATCGAGCAGCAGCAAGTGCGCGAACAGATGCAGATCGAGCAGCAGAAAGCCAACGAGGCGAAACAGCGGCAGATCCAGGAGCAGCAGCAAAAGCGCCTCGAGGAACTGGAACGCCAGCACCAGCAGCAGGAACAGGAGCTGCGAAAGAGGCAGCAGGAAGAGCGGCGTGCTCCGGAAACGGTCGAGAAGCCGCCCAAGCCGGAGAAGGAAGCCAAGCCGGAGAAGACGGTAAAGCCTCCGGCGCCGAAACCGCCGGTGGTTCATCCTCAGCCCCGGCCCAAGGACAAGGAAAAGGAAAAGGAAAGGGACTAGCAGGCCGCGGAAAACTCAATTACGGGTGTCATGCTGCGGCGAACCGATGAGGTTCGCCGCAGCATCTCAACTGTATGTGTCTGCAAGCACATGAAGTTGAGGTTCTTCGCCCCGGTAAAAACCACCGGGACTCAGAATGACAAATTTCACTTTTTCCGCAGACTGCCAGGCTTCCGGCGCTGCCGGACGCAGCGCAACAGCCGGGAAGGGAAGTTTCATCGGGCGGAGGACCTGCCGGCGGCCGGGGCTCCGCCCGAATTGTTTGCGCGGCTAGTCCGGATTTCTCACAAGCCTCACGGAGTAGCGGTGGAGCTTGCCTGCCCCGGACCGCAGCCGGGGCTCCGCCCGTTGCGTTATCTGCACAATTGCCGTTCAGCCGCAAGCGTCACACTGTAATTTTATCTTCCGCCGAATAAACTCCCCCCGACCTCTATAGCCGCCCTCTTCAGAGGGCGGGCCTTTCCCTCCCATCCTCGCTTACCTGCCTTTCCTCGTGAGAAATGCGGGCTAGAGTTTGCGGCGTGAATCCATTCCCGACCTCGCGTACTATCATTACAGGCGCTCTCATGGCGAACCGAAAGAAAGTTCGGAAGAAAGCAGCGGCGGCAACCGCACCGGCGGGCGGAATCAGCATTCTGCCGCTTGCGGGACTCCCCGAAGTGCGCCCAGGGAGCGATCTGGCGAAGTTGATGGATGCGGCGGCGCGCCGCGCGGGAACGCCGCTGGCGGATGGCGACGTGGTGGTGGTGGCGCAAAAAATCGTTTCCAAGGCGGAAGGGTGCATTGTGCATTTAGCGCGCGTGCGTCCCTCGGCGGCGGCGCGGGCGCTGGGCAAGCAAATGGGCCACGATGCGCGATTCGTGCAGGTGGTGCTCAGCGAGACGCGGCGCATCGTGCGCGAGAGTCCGCACGTGCTGATTGTCGAGACGCATCACGGGCTGGTCTGCGCCAATGCCGGGGTGGACCGCTCGAACGTGCCGGGACGCGACGTGGTTTCGCTGCTGCCCAAGGACCCGGACGCTTCGGCGAGGCGGCTGCGCGCGGCTTTGCGCAAACGCACGGGGAAGCGCGTGGCGGTGATCATCAGCGATACGTTTGGGCGGGCCTGGCGCCTGGGGCTGGTGGAAGTGGCCATTGGCGCGGCGGGACTGCCGGTCCTGAAGGATCTGCGCGGGTCGCGCGACCGCACGGGCAAGCGCCTGCATGCTACGATTCTGGCGGTGGCTGATGAGCTGGCCGCGGCGGCCGGGCTGCGCATGGGCAAGGCTGACGGCGTGCCGGTGGTAATCATTCGCGGCCATGCCTTTGCCGCGGCGAACGAGCCGGCGGCGAAAATCATCCGCCCGGCGCGCGAGGATCTTTTCCGCTGATGAAAAACGAAACGATGAAGTCCCAGGAGAAAAACAGCCCGGAGCTTGCCGCCGCGCTGGCCCAGGCGGCCGAGGGGCGGGGGATCGCGCGTGAAGCCGCGCTGCTGCTCTACGCGCAGGCTTCCACGGATGAACTGCTGCGCGTGGCGGGCGAGGTGCGCGCGCGGGGGAAGGGAAGCGTCGTCAGTTATTCGAAAAAAGTTTTTATTCCGTTGACCACGCTGTGCCGCGACTATTGCAGCTATTGCACGTTCCGCAAGGACCCCGGCGATCCCGGCGCATCCTTCATGACCCCGGAAGAGGTCCTGGCGCTGGCGGAAACCGCGCGGCAGGCCGGTTGCAAGGAGGCGCTGTTCAGCCTGGGCGACCAGCCGGAGCGGATTTTTCCGGAAGCGCGCGACTTCTTACGCCGGCTGGGTTATTCCCGCACGCTCGATTATGCCGCGGCCATGTGCGAACGGGTGCTCGAGCGCACCGGCCTGCTCCCGCACGCCAATCCCGGCGTGATGGACCGCGCCGCCCTCGAACGCTTCCGCGCATCCAACGCCAGCGTCGGCCTCATGCTCGAAAATGTCAGCCCGCGGCTGCTGCGCGACGGCGGGCCGCACGCTGCGGCCCCGGACAAAGTTCCCGCGCTGCGCCTGCGCACCATCGAGGCAGCGGGAAAACTCTCCATGGCCTTCACCACCGGCATCCTCATCGGTATCGGCGAAACGCCGGAAGAGCGCGTGGATTCGCTGCTGGCGATTCGCCAGCTGCACCGGCGCTACGGCCACGTGCAGGAAGTGATTGTGCAGAATTTCCGCGCCAAGCCGGAAATTCCCATGGCCGGGCATCCCGACCCCACGCTCGAGGAAATGCTGCGCACCGTGGCCATCGCCCGGCTGGTGCTGGGCGGGGAGATGAACCTGCAAGCGCCGCCCAATCTGAGTTATGAGGATTTTCCGCGCCTGCTGGAAGCGGGAATCAACGACTGGGGCGGAATCTCGCCGGTGACGCGCGATTTCATCAATCCCGAGGCGGCCTGGCCGCAGATTGCGCTGCTGCGCAAGGAGACGGAAGCGCGCGGCTTCGTGCTGCGCGAGCGCCTGGCTCTTTATCCCGAATATCTCGCGCGCCCGGAATTTCTGGCTCCGGCCGTGCGCCGGCGGGCCTTGCCGCTTGCCGATGAAAAGGGTTACGCGCGCGAGGACGCCGTGGCCGTGCAGGCGGCGCCATGAGCCCGGCGAAGAGAAAAAAAACGGGGCGGCGTTCTGCAGCGCGTTATTCGCAGCGCATCGTCGCGCTGGCCGGAGGCGTGGGCGCGTCCAAGCTGCTCTTTGGGCTGTACGCGGAATGCGACCCGGCGAAGCTGGAGATCATCGTCAACACCGGCGACGACATCGTGATGCACGGCCTGCGCATCTCTCCCGACCTCGACATCGTTACCTACACGCTGGCCGGCGTCGTGGACGCCGCGAAGGGCTGGGGTTTTCGCGGAGAGACGTTTCGCACGCTGGAGCGCCTGCGCGCCTATGGCCGCGAAAACTGGTTCAATCTCGGCGACCTCGATCTGGCCACGCACCTGCACCGCAGCGCCCTGCTGGCCGAAGGGAGGACGCTCACGGACGCGGCGGAGTCCATCCGGCTCGCGCTGGGAGTGCAATCGCGCATCCTGCCGATGAGCAATCAGCCCGTGCCGACCATCATCGAGTCCAGCGAAGGCCCGCTGCATTTTCAGGAATATCTGGTGAAGCGCCGCGCCGAGCCGGTCGTGCGCGGAATCCGTTTCGAAAACGTGGAAACCGCCGCGCCCGCTCCCGGCGTCCTCGAAGCGATTCGCGCCTCCAGCCGCATCATCCTCTGCCCCAGCAATCCTCTCATCAGCATCGGACCGATCCTGGCGGTGCGCGGCGTGCGCGAGGCGTTGCAGGCGCGCAAGAAGGACGTGATTGCGGTGTGCCCCATCGTCGGCGGCAAATCGCTCAAGGGCCCTTCCGACCGCATGCTGGCGCAATTGGGCTACGAGCCCTCGGCCCGCGGCGTGGCCCGCCTGTACGCGGATTTCACGGGAATCTTCGTGATCGACCCGGCGGACAAATCCCAAGCGGAAGCGATCCGCGCGCTGGGCATAGACGTAGCGGTCCTCCCCACGGTCATGAAAACGCCCGCGCAAAAACGCAAACTGGCCCGCGCCCTTCTGGCGCTGTAATCCACCCGCGCAAGAACGCGTCTCCGACTGAAAACTGATTACTTTGCCGGCAGTCCCGTAAACCGAATCCCCGCGCTGTGCACCTTGTAGCGAATATTCAATCCAATCAGCAGCGCCGTCAGCGATTCCACAATCCGCGCATTCTCCAGCTTGCCGCCGTTGAGCGGCCGCGCGCCGGGAATTTTCCCCGCCAGTTCGGAAGCGGCCTGTTTGGCCTTCTCATCGTCGCTGCACACGAGCACGTCGCAATCCACCGGCTCGTCCTTGGCCAGAATTTCCGCGCCAAGATTCTGGAAGGCGGCAGCCACGCTGACTCCCGCTGGCACCAGTTCCTGCGTCTGCTGCGCCGCCGAACCCTGCCACACGCCCAGCATGCGCGTGGGAGGGCCGCCGACGGTGGTGGCCAGCGGCACGGTGGTGTCAATGACGATGGCGCCGGGTTTCCAGGCGGTTTTCAGGGATTTCAGAAGCGCAGCCAGTCCGGCAAAGGGCACGGTGAGAACCACGATGTCGCCCCGGGCCGCGGCGGCAGCATTGTCCATGCCTTCGACGACGGCGTTTCCGCCGATGCGCGTCTGGAGGTGTTTCGCGGCCTCGGCGGCGCGCTGCGCGTCGCGCGAGCCGATGACGATGTGTTCGCCGGCGCGGGCCCAGCGATAAGCCAGGCCGGAACCTTCCGGCCCGGTGCCGCCGAGGATGGAAATGATGCGTGACATAGAGGCGCTCTCCCTGTGGTGTTGCGGTTGTCCGGCCGCGGATTTCGGCGGCGGCAAAAGTGATGTCTGATTATACGCGATGCCGGGAAAAGTTCATCTCCCGCATGGCGCACAGGCGCCGCCGAGCTTTCCCACTGCGCACGGCAGTTGTGCTAAAGTTCCAAAAGTAAAAATGAGCGCACCCACTTTGACTCCCGCGGAATTTCGCCGCGCCCTGGGCCAGTTCGCCACCGGCGTGACCGTGGTTACCGTTGAAACGTCCGGCGAAGATGGCGCCTCCGCCGTGCATGGCATGACCGCCAATTCCTTCACTTCGGTGTCCCTGGACCCCCTGCTGGTGCTGATCTGCGTGGACCAGCGCGCGCGGACGCTGCCCTTGCTGCACCAGAAGCGCCGCTTCGGCGTTTCCATTCTGGCGGCGGAGCAGCAGGAACTTTCCGTTTATTTCTCGAAAGCCGAACAAAACGCGGAAAGCGAAAAGAGGCTGGGCATCCGCTTCCGCCGCAGCCCCAGCGGCATCCCGCTCGTCGAAGGAACCATGGCCCAGATGGCGTGCAACGTCGTGGCCACCTACACCGCCGGGGACCACGTAATCTTCATCGGGGAAGTGGAAAGCGCCGAAATCCCGGGCGGCGAACCATTGCTCTTCTTCAGCGGCAAATACCGCAAACTCGTCCCGTCCGCCTAGCCCCTGAAAACTGACAACTGAAAACTGAAAACTTCTTCTCTCAGTGATGCCCGCCGAGCGAATCTCGCTTTACCCCGTACGATGCGCCCCAACGGTCGGTCATCCGCGTGCGAATCTCCCACAGCTCCGGAAAAAACTTCTGGCGCATGCCTTCCTCGAGAATTTCCACGGCGCGCCCCTTCAGCGATTTCGCCCCAAACCCGATGCTGCGGTGGATCAGCTGCATGTGGTCGGCGCGGAACTTCTGGAAGAGTTCGTCGAACTCGATGAGCGCTTCGGCCACCATGTAGGCGTCGCCGTGGTTGTATTCCGAATCGTAGATTTTCTCGACGGTCAGCCCGTGCTTGTCCAGGTAGTGGGTTTTGAAGGAATGCCAGAGGGGCTGGTACATCTTGAGCAGAACGCGGAAGCCGGGGGACTCCTGCCCGCTGCCGTTGCCCAGCTTCAGGCGGATTTCCTGGTATTCCTTGGGCGACATGGTTTCCAGGAGAACCAGCTGCTGGGTCATCATCCGCTGGAGCAGATGCACGCGGCGGAAGAGGGTGATGACGCGGTTGGTGTTTTCCTGCTGAAGATATTCGTCAATGCCCAGCAGGGTGTAGGCGATCAGCTTCATCCACAGCTCTTCGATCTGGTGCACGATCTGAAATTGCAGTTCGTCCTTGTTGCAGAGTTCGGAATAGGCGGACTGGCAGGCCAGCAGAGTCTGGGTCTTGAGATAGAGCTCGTAATCGAGCGTGCCTTCTCCTCCCATGAGGGCGTAGAACTGTTCGCGGTTCATCGCGGGCCTCCTTGAGCGAAGACGGTGCGGGCCGGGATTGCTCGCCGCAGCAGGCTACAGGCTATCGCAAGGCGCTGGCGGATGGAACGGGTAAAGCCTGCCGAAGCCGTCCGAGGCGGGCAGGCTCCCGGCAATGGGTTGGCGGGGAAATGAAACCGGAGACGCTCCCCGCGCATCTATCTCCTGGAGAGAGCGATGGGATACAATTCATTATGGTCTCTCCGGATCGGGCGCCGGGCGACTGGGGTGTGAGCAAAGCCTTCTTCATTCCGTAACGAACTTTTGAGTCTGGGGAGCATGTTCCATTGAAGGAAAAAGACTATCGCGGCAAATATTCCCGGCATTACGCACCGGCCCTGGCAGGGTGCATCCTTGCTGCGGTCCTGCTGTCCGGCTGCACCAGCCAGCAGGCGGCGGCTCCTGCGGCGCCGGCGGTTCCGGTGGTGGTGGCCAAGGTGGAAAAGAAGAATGTGCCGCTGGAGCTGCGGGCCATCGGCAACGTCGAGGCGCTGGCCAGCGTTTCGCTGAAGTCGCAGGTGACCGGCCCGGTAGTCGCCGTGCACTTCCGGGAAGGGCAGGACGTGCGCAGGGGCGATCCGCTGTTTGAAATCGACCGGCGGCCGTTCGAGGTGGCCCTGCAGCAGGCCCAGGCGGACCTGGCGCGGGACCAGGCCAAGGCGGAAAACGCGCGGGTGGATGCGGACCGCTATCTCAAGCTCTTCGAGCAAAACATCGCGCCGAAGCAGCAGTATGATGCGCAGCGCGCCAATGCGGACGCGCTCGATGCCGCGGTGCTGGCGGACAAGGCCGCCATCGAATCCGCCAAACTGAATCTGCAATATTGCCTGATTCGTTCGCCGCTGAACGGGCGCACCGGAAACGTGCTGGTGAAGCCGGGCAATCTGGCCAAGGCCAACGACGTGCCCATCCTGGTGACCATCAACCAGATCACGCCCATCTACGTGAATTTCGGCATTCCCGAGCAGAGTCTGGCGGACGTGAAGCGCTACGACGCGAAGCGCGCGTTGCGCGTGAAGGCGCTGATTCCCGGCGAGGACGGCGTGACGGAAGAGGGCAGCCTCAGCTTCGTGGACAATGCCGTGGATGCCACCACGGGAATGATTCGTTTGAAGGCTTCCTTTTCCAATAGCAAGCGGCGGCTGTGGCCGGGGCAGTACGTCACCGTGGTGCTGACGCTGACCACCCAGCCGAATGCCCTGGTGGTGCCTTCGCAGGCCATCAATACCGGGCAAAGCGGATCGTTCGTCTATGTCATCAAGAGCGATAACACCGCGGAACTGCGCGGGGTCACTCCCGGGCGCACGGTGGGCGCGGAAACGATCGTGGAATCGGGATTGCACCCCGGAGAAACCGTGGTGACCGACGGGCAACTGCGGATCGTCAGCGGCTCCAAAGTGATGGTCAAGCCCGCGTCCTGACGCGCTCAACCCATGTCTGATCTTTTCATTCGCCGCCCCATTGCCACCACTCTGGTGATGCTGGCCATTTTGTTTTTCGGACTCTTCGCCTACCGCATCCTGCCCGTCAGCGACCTGCCCAGCGTGGATTTCCCGACCATTCAGGTCTTCGCCTCGCTGCCCGGAGCCAGCCCGGAAACGATGGCCTCGAGCGTGGCCACGCCGCTGGAAAAGCAGTTTTCGACCATCGAGGGGCTGGACTCGATGACCTCGGTCAACCAGCTCGGCTCGACGCAGGTCACCCTGCAATTCAATATCAGCCGCAGCCTGGATGGCGTGGCCCAGGACGTGCAAACGGCCATCACCAAGGCCGGCGCGCAATTGCCGCAGAACATGCCCAGCCCGCCGTCGTTTTCCAAGGTCAATCCGGCGGACCAGCCGGTCATTTACATCACCATGTCCTCGGAGAGCCTGCCGATTTCCGCGGTCAATGAATATGCGGAGACCTATCTGGCGCAGCGCATTTCCACGATCTCCGGCGTCGCGCAAGTCAGCATCTTCGGCGCTCAAAAATATGCCGTGCGCGTGCAGCTCGATCCCCGCGCGCTGGCCAGCCGCGGCCTGGGCATTGATGAAGTGCAAAAGGCGGTGCAGGCGGCCAACGTCAATCTCCCCACCGGCACGCTCTGGGGAGCGCACCGCGCGGTGACCGTGCAGGCCAACGGCCAGCTGACCGACGCGGCGGCCTATCGCCCGCTGATCGTGGCCTACCGCAACGGCTCGCCGGTGCGCCTCGAGGACGTCGGCAAGGTGCTCGACAGCGTGGAAACGGACAAGATTGCCAGCTGGTTCAACGGCGTCCGCGCGATTGTCCTGGCCATCCAGAAGCAGCCGGGAACCAATACCGTGCAGGTGGTGGACGCCATCCGCAAGAATCTGCCGGTCTATCGCCAGCAGATTCCTCCCGCGGTCAACATGGAGATCCTGTATGACCGTTCCGTCTCCATTCGCGAATCCGTGCGCGACGTCAAATTCACCCTGCTGCTCACCATCGCTCTGGTCATCCTGGTCATTTTTCTCTTTCTGCGCAATCTTTCCGCCACGGTGATTCCCAGCCTGGCCGTGCCTCTTTCCATCATCGGCACTTTCGCCGGCATGTATCTGCTCAACTATTCCGTGGACAATCTCTCCCTGATGGCCCTCACGCTCTCGGTGGGCTTCGTGGTGGATGACGCCATCGTGATGCTGGAGAACATCGTCCGGCACATGGAGGCGGGCGAACCGGTGATGGAGGCGGCCTTCCGCGGCTCGCGCGAAGTCAGCTTCACCATTCTCTCGATGACCCTCTCCCTCACCGCCGTGTTTCTTCCGGTGCTCTTCATGGGCGGAATCCTGGGCCGCCTGCTGCATGAATTTTCCGTCACCATCGGCATGGCCATCCTGGTTTCCGGTTTCGTCTCGCTCACGCTCACACCCATGCTGTGCAGCCGCTTCCTGCGCTCGCACTCCCAGCAGACCCATGGCCGGCTGTTCAATTTCTTCGAGGACGCCTATCAGGCGGTCGAGCGGGCCTATGAGAATTCGCTGCGATTTACGCTGCGCCACCGCTTGGTCACGGTGATGCTTTCCGTGGTGATGCTGGCGGCTTCCGTCGCCTTATTCCGCTCGATTCCCAAGGGCTTTCTGCCCAGCGAGGATACCGGGCAGATCTTCATCTTCACCGAGGCGCAGGAAGGCATCAGCTACGAGTCCATGCTCGAGCACCAGAAGCAGCTGATGGAGATTGCCATGCGCAATCCCGCCGTGGCCAATTCCATGTCCAGCATCGGCGGAGGCACCGCCGGCGTCGTGGGCGCCTCCAATGCCGGACGTCTTTTCCTTCGCCTGAAGCCGCGCAACACCCGCAAGCCCGTGGAGCAGATCATCACCGAACTGCGCGCCCAGCTTTCCGTCGTTCCCGGCATTCGCGCCTATCCGCAAAATCTTCCCCCCATTCGCATCGGCGGGCAGCTCACCAAGGCCCTCTATCAATTCACCATGCAGGGTTCGGACACCGCCGAACTCTATCGCGCCGCGGCCGAGTTCGAGCCCAAGGTGCGCGCGCTGCCCGGCCTGCAGGACGTCAACTCCGACATGCAGATCAAGAATCCGCAGGTGGACGTGAAGATCGACCGGGAACGCGCCGCCAGCCTGGGTGTTTCCGCGCAGCAGATCGAGGAAGCGCTCTACAGCAGCTACGGGGCCCGCCAGGTCTCCACGATTTATACGCCGACGAATGAATATCGGGTCATCACTGAACTCGAGCCGCGCTATCAGCGCGATGCCAATGCTCTGCCGCTGCTTTTTATCCGTTCCAGTTCCGGCAGCCTCGTTCCGCTGGACGCCGTCGCCAGCCTCAAGCCATCCGTCGGCCCCATGGCCATCAATCACCTGGGCCAGCTCCCTGCGGTCACCGTCTCCTTCAACCTCAAGGAGGGAGTCTCGCTGGGCACGGCCGTCGAGGAAATCACCGATCTGGCCCGCAGAAACCTTCCCGCCACCATCTCCACGAGTTTTCAGGGCGCCGCGCAGGCCTTTGAATCCTCCATGGCCGGCCTGGGCATCCTCCTGCTCATGGCCGTTCTGGTGATCTACATCATTCTGGGCATTCTCTATGAGAGCTTCATTCACCCGCTGACCATTCTCTCCGGATTGCCTTCGGCGGCCTTTGGAGCGCTGTTCACCCTGATGCTTTTTCACGCCGAGCTGAACCTCTATGCCTTCGTCGGCGTCATCATGCTGGTGGGCATCGTCAAGAAAAACGCCATCATGATGATCGATTTCGCGCTGGACGCGCAGCGCAAGGATAATCTTCCTCCGGCGGAAGCTATCTTCAAGGGCTCGGTGGTCCGCTTCCGCCCCATCATGATGACCACCATGTGCGCCCTGATGGGCACGCTGCCCATCGCCCTGGGTCTCGGCTCGGGTTCGGAAGCGCGCCGCCCGCTGGGCCTGGCGGTCGTGGGAGGATTGCTGCTCTCGCAGGTGGTCACGCTCTATCTCACGCCGGCCATGTACATTTACATGGACCAGTTTGAAAACTGGATCAAGCGCGGCGCGCAACGCCGCCCGGCGCACGCTTCGGTCTCTCCCGCCGACTAACTTGCATTGTAGGAGCGGAGCTTGCTCCGCCCGCTGCGGCGCCAGCACGATTGCCCGTTCAGTCACAATCGTCACAATGGAATCTCATTGCCGGGCGGAATACTCCTCCGAACTTTTGTAGCCGCCCTCTTCAGTCGCAAGACTCCGGGCAGCAGCCGGAGAGGGCGGGCCTCTTCCTCCGGGCCGCGTAGACCTGCAATTCCTTGCGAGCAATGTGGGCCAACGCGCGCCTCATTGCTCACATTTCGGGGAGTTCTGTTGGATGACCGGCTGGGTTTACCGCTCGGGAGATCCGCCGCCGTAGGGACGCGTTTCCGCGGAATCGCCCATTTCCTTGCGGTGGCTTTTCACTTCCCGCAGCGCATAGATGGGCTTGTTCTGCGATTCGTAATAGGTCCGCGAAATCATTTCCCCCAGCAGCCCCATGGAGATGAACTGGATGCCGCTGACGATCAGGGCCACGGCCAGCAGCAGCAGCGGGCCGTGCTCGGTGAACAGCGCCGTATGGTAAATCAGTTTTTCCAGCGCCAGGACCACGCAAATGATCCCCCCCAGGCCCGTCCCCGCCACGCCCACCAGGCCGAAGAGCTGCAGCGGCCTCGTGGAATAGTCCAGCATGAACTTGATGATCAGCAGGTCCAGGAAGACGCGGATGGTGCGCCCGATCCCGTAATTGGATTTCCCGCTCTTGCGCTCCAGGTTGACGATGGGCACTTCCGCGATACGCGCCCCGTTGGAGCCCGCCAGCGCCGGAATAAACCGGTGCAGCTCCCCGTAGAGATGGATTTCCTGAATGATTTCCCGGCGGTAAGCCTTGAAGGTTGTCCCAAAATCGTGCACGGATATCCCGCTCAGCTTGGCCATCATCCAGTTGGCCACCTTGCTGGGCAGCCGCCGCGTCAGCCAGTGGTCCTTGCGGGCCACGCGCCAGCCGCTGACCAGGTCGTAGCCTTCTTCCATCTTTTCCAGAAACTGGGGAATCTCCGCGGGGTCGTGCTGCAGGTCGCCGTCCATGGAAATGATCACGTCGCCGCGGCAGTAATCAAATCCCGCTTTCAGCGCTGCCGTCTGCCCGAAATTCCGCCGCAAGCGCACCAGGTTCACGCGCCGGTCGTGTTCGTAGATGTCCTCGAGCACGCGGTAGGTGTTGTCCCGGCTGCCGTCGTCGATGAAGATCATCTCGTAGGCTTCGCCGATGGCGTCCATGACTTCGGTGAGCTTCAGATAAAGGGGTGGTATGTTCTCCTGTTCGTTGAAGAACGGGACAACGATGGAGTACTGGATCGGGTTTTCACTTCTCATTCAAGCAGACCACGCTTCCGTAGTGTAACAAGCGGATGCCCTGGCTGGCGACAAGATTCCGAATCGCGGGTGACGTCAAAATGAACAGTTCGGTGTGGCGCGATTGCCGCAGCCGCGTGTCCGCCCGCTGCAAGTCTTCGTCCATTTCTCCCGGATGAGTCATCAGTTCGGTCGCGCCCGCGGGAAGATTGTGCAGCAGGGTGGCCACGCCCTCCTCGGTGAGCAGGCCGGTCTGGGCGATTCCGCAAAAATGGCCGGGGCTGGCGATTCCCGCGGCGCGGGCCAGCGCGGGGGCGTTCATCGTCAGCAGCTTCAGGCAGCGGCCTTGCAGCCTCTGCAGGGCCGCCCGCGGGGAAAAGCCGCTCCCGGCGGAGAGCGCCGAGCGCAGGAGCGGCGACTCATGGGAAATACGGATGGCGGGGATGCCGTGGCGCCGCGCCAGGCGCAGGGCGATTTCGAAGAGGCCGGGAATCATGTGCACGTGCTTGTGCCCGTCCAGGTGCGTGGGCGAAATTCCGGCGGCGCGCACCTTGCCGATTTGCGCGTCCCATTCGCGTTCGACCTCGCCGGGGTCCAGCCGCCCGAGCAGCAGCCAGGTATACAGCGATCCCGGCCCCCCGCCCATCCTTCTCTCTTGCGCGATCAGGCTGGGCACGTCCCAGGGAGAAAGGACCGGCGGGCCATCGCTGAGGTTGAGGTGCACGCCGATGCCCAGCGCCGGCTCCGCGCGGGCCAATTCCACCGCCGAGGCGAAGGCCGCGCCGTTGGCCAGCAGGGAAGCGCTGGTGACGATGCCCCGGCGGTGTGCTGCGCCAATGCCCCGGTTCACTCCTTCGGTCCATCCCAAGTCGTCCGCGTTAACGATTAGTGTTTTCAAAGTTTTTCCGGGCGCCCATCGCTCGCTCGCCTGCCTGCCGGGGCCGCGCCTTCCGCCTTTGCGCCATGGCACATTCGCGGCAGTACTATTGACTGCCCCGGAACACGACTTTAGCATGAGTTGAGAGGTGCGGGCGATGGCTGCGACCTGGTTTAAACATTCCTCCGAACGCGAACCGCTGGGCGACAAGCGCCGCGGCCCGCGCATGAATTCGCGAGTCCCCGTGCGCATCGAATGGGACCAGGAGGATGGCCAGCGCGTGCTGCTCGATGCGCATACCCGCGTGGTCAATCCCACCGGCTGCATGATGATTCTTTCCCGGGATATGGAAACCGACCACCGCGTCGCTCTGACCAATCGGGCCACGCGCGCCAGCGTCGTCGCCGTGGTCGTTTCCAAAAGCAAGCCCCGCCCGGAAGGGTGGGAATACGGATTCGAGCTGGTCGGTCCGGAGACCGATTTTTGGGGGTTGGAACTGTGAAACCACCGGAGCGTCAGCCCAAGATTCCGCTCAGACCGTCCAAGGGCGAGGAAGCGCCGCTGCGGGCAGCCACTCTCCTCGAAGACCGCCGGCGCAATCAGCGGGCCATGCTGCGCATGCCCGTGCTCCTGCACGTGAGCGGGAAGCAGGAATCGCTCAAGGCCATGACCGTGGCCGTCAGCGAAATCGGCGCCATGCTGGTCGTGGCGGACTCTCTTCCCGAAGGCACACGCTTAGTTGTTGAAAACCCGCGCTCCCAGAAGCGCCTGGGCGCCACGGTCACGCGGGTCCCCCAGAAAACCCCCGAAGGCTTCATGCTTCCCGTGGAATTCGCCGAACGCGCCCCCGCGTTTTGGGATGTCATCTTTCCGTCTCCTGGAGCCTAGCAGGTTTCGGGGATCCTATTTTTTCCGGTGGGGGAGCGGTACCGATGATCCACTCCTTCCGCGTTCGCGGCCTTTCCGCCCCCCCATTTCGCCCTGCGGAACCGGTTGACTACCCCTCCGTCCCGCGGCTGCTTCTCTCTTGGGGAGACTCTTTGCTTGTAGTAACCTTCTTTACGTTGAATATTCCCGGGCGATCTAGCCAACCATCCCTGCGGAGAGGTCATCTTATTGCCGAATTCCTTGCCAGGCCTGTTCCAGCGCGACCGAGGAGAATCTCCCTTCCATGAAACCGAACCTGTCCACGATGGACTCCTTTCACTCTCGTCTTGCCGCCCGTTGCGCCCGCCTCGCGGCCATTCCCTTCTTCCTTCTCTTCGCTCTCCTTCTGCCCCTTGCTCCCGTCCACGCGCAGCGTAAGCCCATGCCCGCACCCGCCGCTCCGCCCAACGGCCAGGGTGCGGCTGCCGCCCCCGCGGAAGATCGTGAGCGCGAGGGCGCGGAATTTCTGAAGCGCCGCCAGCAATGGTTCTATCACCAGCGCGCCTTTCCCCTCGGCTTCATCCCCCAGGGCGCGCGCGCCAGGGCTTTCGAACATCTCCGTCAGATGCATAATGCCCAGCGCCTCGCTCTGGGCCTCCCCCCGCTTCCCGCACCCGGCTCCCAAACCACCCAGATTTCAGGCGCACCCACATCCGGCGGCGGCTTCGTTGTTCCTCCCAGCGGCACCACATCGGCCTGGCTCCCCATCGGCCCGCAAGCCACCAGTTCGACTTTTAATTCGCCCTTCACCTCCGGCCGCGTGACCGCCATCGCCCCCGACCCGCGCGATACCACCGGCAAGACGGTCTATATCGGCGGCGCCGACGGCGGCGTCTGGAAAACCACCGACGCGGGCGCAACCTGGACTCCCTTGTTCGACTACCAGCCCCTGGTTTCCATCGGCTCCATCGCCGTGGATCCCGCCACCAATCCCTCGACGGTCTACGTGGGCACCGGCGAAGACAACTATGGCGGCGACAACGTCTATGGCGCGGGCGTCTATAAATCCATCGACGGCGGCGCCACCTGGACCCGCGATTCCACCTTCGGCCCTCCCGCGGCTCCCTCTCCCTTGGACAACAACCGGCAAGGCCCCATGGTCGGTTCTCTGGCCGTCAACCGCGCGGCAGGGAAGAACAATATCCTCCTCGCCGGCGTCCGCGGACGCGGGCGAGCTTTGCTCTCCGGCCTCTGGTGCTCCGCCGACAGCGGCGCGAACTGGACTCAAATTCTTCCCGTGATGCAACCCACGGATACGGCGGGCGACCCGCCCACCGGCATCGTCTTCGACAGCACGGGCGTCGCCTATGTCGCCCTGGGCTTTCCCTTCGGCGAATCGCGCAACGGCATCTACAAGTCCTCCGCTCCCATCACCGCTTGCACCAGCATCACCTTTAACAAGCAGAACCTGGGCTCGGGCATTGCGGCAGCGAGCGTCGGCCGCATCGCCCTGGCCATCGCTCCCTCCAATAACACCACTCTTTACGCGGCCATCGCCGACAGCACGGGAAGTTCCTCCGATCTGCTTGGTGTCATCAAGACCACCGACGGCTCCACCTGGACACAGCTCACCAACAGCACCCTCCTGACGACCAGCGGCTTTTGCAACGACCAGTGCTTCTATGACCTCGTCCTGGCCGTTCACCCCACCGATCCCAGCACCGTCTTTGCCGGCGGCGCCGCCAAGAACGCCACGCTCATCCGCTCCACCGACGGCGGCTCCACCTGGACGGAAATCTCCCGCGCCGCCTTTAACGACGGCCTCCACGTGGACATGCACGCCATTGCCTTTGCCCGGACCAGCGCCACGCCCACCTTCTCCCTCTACGCCGGCAATGACGGCGGCGTCTGGAGTTCCGGCGCAAACGATCCCAAGGGCACGGTTGGCGCGGGCTACTGGTCGAATCTGAACACCCAGCTCAATATCACCCAGTTCTATCCCGGCATCTCCATCCATCCTTCCACTCCCGCCTTCGCCCTCGGCGGCGCTCAGGACAATGGCGTGCAAATCTACAACGGTCCTTCTTTGACGTGGACCGATTCCGGCCTCGGCTGCGACGGGGGCTTCACCGCCATAGATCCCCAGACCCCCACCACGTCCTACTCCGAGTGCGAATATCTTCCCGATCCCGGCGGTGTTCTTCTCATCGGCATTGCCTATTCCGGCGACGGCATGTTCGGCAACGGCTTCGTCGCCACCACCGGCATTACCTCCACCGACCGCGGCAATTTCATTCCCCCGCTCATCCTCGACAAAAATAATCCGCTCACGCTTTATTTCGGCACTTGCCGCGTCTGGCAGACCAAGGATGGCGCCAACTCCTGGAACGCCATCTCGCCCGATCTTACTAGTTCCGCCCAGGCGGCCGGCTGCGGCACAGGCGCCACTTCCGTGCTCACCGCCATTGCCGTTGCTCCCAGCGCCTCCTCTACCATCTACACCGGCGCGGATGACGGCGAAATCGAAGCCACCACCAACAGCGGCACAGCCTGGGCCAGCCTGGCCACCGGCACTCTCCCCGGCCGCGTCATCACCCAGATTGCCGTGGACCCCTCCAACTCCCAAAAGGCCTACGTAACGTTTTCCGGCTTCGGCTCGTGCGCCACCTATTGCGACGGCAAGGGCCACGTCTTCGTCATTGCCGACGCCACGCTCTCTCCCTCCTGGACCGACATCAGCGGCCCCTACGGCGCTCTCGGCTCCCTCCCGGACATCCCGGTCAACGACATCGTCATCGACCCCGACGATTCCACGCACAATACGATTTACGTGGCCACGGACATTGGCGCCTTCTTCACCACCACCGGCGGCACGCCCTGGGCTCCTCTGGGCGCGGCAACCACCCTGCCCAATTCTGAAATTCTCTCCCTCACCCTGCACAATCCCTCGCGCACGCTCCGCGCCGGCACGCACGGCCGGGGCGTCTGGGACCTCAACCTCGGTCCCGCCGCCAATACGCCCTCCTTCCAGATCAGCTCCATCTCTCCGGTCATGGCCAAGCAGGGCGCTCCCGACATCACCAATTTCACCGTGAACGGCACGGGCTTCCTCTCCGGCGCCACCATCAATTTCAAGATGGGTTCCACCACCACCGTGCTCACGCCCACGGCCACAACCTTGCCCATCCAGTTGGTCGCCACGCTGCCCTCGGCTCAGCTTGCCGCGCAGGGCGTCGCCCAGGTTTCCGTTACCAATCCGGGGCCGACGACCACCGCTACGGTCCCCTTTGTCGTCCTCGGCCCGGACTTCGTCATCGTCAGCACCGGCGCCACCAGCAAGACCGTCACGGCGGGAGTCTCGGCCTCTTTCCCCGTCTCCATCGCCGCTCTCAACGGCTTCACCTCTTCCGTAACCATGAGCTGCACGGTTCCCGCGCTCGGTACAACCTGCGTGGTCACCACTCCGCTGGCCGTCAATGGCGCCGGCACCGTCACCGTCACCACCACCGCGCTGCTTCCTCCCACGGCCTTCCGTCCGCCCACGGGTCCCGGCTTCCCGCTGCCCATTGCCCCCGTAGTCTTGGCCCTCGCCGCGCTGCTCCTTGCGCTGCTGGCCTTCACCAAAAAACAGCCCCGGCTGCGCTTCGCCCTGACCGCCACCTGCGCCGCTCTCCTCCTCGCCGCGATTCTTCCCTTGGCTGGCTGCGGCGGCTCCTCCGCTTCTCCCGCTCCGACCAACAAGACCCCTGCGGGCACCTACATCGTCACCGTAACGGGTACGTCGGGAAACATCACCCACACCACTCCCTTCACCCTCATCGTGCAATAGCAGGGAAGGCCGGACACACACAGCCTCCTATCGCGGCGCGGGCGCAGTCCACCCGCGCCGCGCCCTTTACCGGGTCTTTGCTCTTTTGTTTTTCCTGATTTTGTAGTGCCGGGCGGAATCTATCTCGACAGGGCTGGGAGCCCGGTCTCTTCCTTCTTGCTTTCAACTTTTAACTGACAACTGACAACTGACAACTCTTCTACCCGAACGGCAGCGCCGCCAAATCCACATTCCCGCCCGAAAAAACAATCCCAATCTTCAGCGTCTCGCCATCCGCCCGCGGACGCAGATGCAATTCGGCCACCCCGCTGCGCTGCAGGAGCGGGGCCAGGGCCACCGCCGAGGACGGCTCGATAATAATCTTCATCCGCTCCCACACCGTGCGCATGGCGGAAATAATTTCGTCCTCGCGCACCAGCAGGATGCCTTCGACGTTCCGCCGCAAAATCGCAAACGTCCGCGGCGCCAGCGAAGCCCGCAAACCGTCCGCGATGGTGTCGCTCTTCTCGAGCGACTGCAGCTTTCCCGCGGCCAGCGACTGGTAGGCGTCGTCCGCGCGCTCCGGCTCGCACCCGAACACGCGTATCTCGGGTGACAATCCCTTGGCTCCCAGCGCCGTCCCGCTCAGCAGCCCTCCGCCGCTCACCGGCGCGAGCACCGCATCCAAATCGCGAATCTCCTCCAGCAGTTCCTTCGCCGCGGTGGCCTGTCCGGCGATGATGCGGTCATCGTCATACGGATGAATCAGCACCGCCCCGGTCTCCAGTTGAATCCGCGCCGCCGTTTCCGCCCGCGCCGATACCGCCGGCTCGCAGAACGTGATCTTTCCTCCGTAGGCCTCCACCGCCCGGCATTTGATCTGCGGCGCGTTGCGCGGCATCACAATCCACGCCGGAACCCCGCGCCACCCCGCCGCGCAGGCCACCGCCGCGGCATGGTTGCCGCTCGAATGCGTCACGATGCCCCGCGCCGCTTCCTCCTCGCTCAGCGAAAAAATGGCATTCGTCGCTCCGCGAATCTTGAACGATCCGGTCTTTTGGAAATTCTCGCATTTGAAATAGAGCCGCGCCCCGCTCATGGCGTCCAGCGACGCGCTGGTCAGCACCGGCGTGCGATGAATGCGCGGCGCAATGCGCGCGTGAGCCTCGGCAATCGCCGCCGGGGAAGGGAAGCCCGGTTCCGCGCCGGGCTTGGGCGGAAGTTTGGGCGGTACTTTCATCGTTCGCCGCTCCTCGTGTTCAATCTGTTCTAAACCGCATTTCTTACAGCAGCCGCTCTGTAGGGGCGGGGCTTGCCCCGCCCGCTGCACGAGCAACACGATTGCCCGTTCAGCCGCAATCGGCACACTGTCTTCTTATCTCCCGCCGATTAAACTCCCCCGACCTCTGTAGCCGCCCTCTTTAGAGGGCGGGCCTTTCCATCCCATCCACGCTGATCTGCCCTTCCTCGTGAG
>JBGQNE010000031.1:0-28367 GCA_041500985.1 Terriglobia bacterium
CGTCACGGGTCACATTCGAGATGGAACGAATTCGTAGCGCTCAATCCGCGCGGCGATTCCCTGCCCGGCGGCTGTCTGATCCACCCGGATGACCAGACCCTTGCAACGAATATTGACGTCGCCGGTCTTGGTGACCTCCTGTGGAAGCGTGATGATGAACTCGATCTCACCGCCGGCGCTGAAGCGGCCATCGGCGTGGAAATAGAGGCCGCGGTAGCTGACGTCGCGCGTATTGGCGATGAATTCAGACCCGCTCGGTTCGCGCGGAAGTATCCGCATGGGCAGGGTCATCGAGAATCGCCGGGCCTCCCGGCGATCCGGACTGATTTCCATAATAGATGCCCCCTCGGCTGGCTGCATAGTCCAGTCAAGCTAACATCGGGCTGGGGAGACTGCAACGAGGAAGTGGGTAATGGTACTACTATGAAGGTCTTGTGCATAATTTCCGAGAAGGGTATTCTTCGTACCCCCGCAAGGTTTGGGGAAGAGGGCAGCGCCGTGGAAAGAAGACTGCACCGCCGCATCCGCTTGCGTATGACCGCTCGGCTGCGCTGGATCACGCCCTTGGGGCAGCATACGGAAGTGCGTGAAAGCGAGGATGTTTCCAAGGGAGGGCTGCGCTTGATGACGGCGTTCCATCCGGAGCCGGGCGCGCACCTGTGGGTCGCTTTTCCCTTCGATGCTTCGCTGCCCGGCAATCAGCCGGAAATACTGGCGCGGATTCTGCGCACGGAGGAGCAGGGAGGGGGAAGCGCGCGAGTGGCGCTGCAGTTCGAGCCGGCCGCGGCCGTGGCGCCCGCTCCGCAGGGCGACAACCTGCAAAAGATTTTCGAGCGGCGGGTTTCCTCTCGCCGCCGATTGGCCTTGCCGCTGAATGTGCGGCGGGAAGACATTCCCTGGTCCGAAGAGACCATGACCATGGACATCTCGGCGACGGGATTGCAGTTTTTGAGCATGCGGGAATACACGCCGGGCGCCCGCCTGGTTCTTTCTTTTGACCATACCAGTGCCGCGCCGTGGAGTCCGGACGGGGAATTCCGCGCGCGGGTGGTGCGCGTGCAGCGGGAGCCGCGCACGGGCATGCTGGCGGTGGCGGTCATCCGCGCCGGCGGGGAACCGGTGCGCCAGCGGCGCATCTTTCCGGATTCACCGCTGCGCCTCTTATAGAGGAAATTCCCGGGCCCTTCCTTCATGAGCGAACCTCACAGCGAACATCACCAGGTGGAAAAACTGTTTCTCGATGGGCCGGCGGGCCGGCTCGAGGCGGTGCTGTGGACCCCGCCGGAAGCCTCCGCGGCGCCGCTGGCCGCGCTGGTTTGCCATCCGCATCCGCTCTATGGCGGGACGCTGCATAATAAAGTCGTCTTTCAGGCGGCCAAGGCCCTGGACCGCCGGGGTCTGCCGGTGCTGCGCTTCAATTTTCGCGGTACCGGGCAGAGCGAGGGAACGCACGACCAGGGTCGCGGGGAGCAGGAGGATGTGCGCGCGGCGCTGGATTTCCTGGCCTTGCGCCATCCGGGGAAACCGCTGCTGCTGGCGGGATTCAGCTTCGGGTGCTGGGTGGGATGGCGCGCGGGCTGCGCGGACGCGCGGGTGGCCGAGCTGGTCGGTCTGGGCGCGCCGGTGAACGGATCGGATTTTTCCTATCTGCGCAGTTGCGCCAAGCCCAAGCTGTTTCTCCACGGCGCGAACGATGAATACGGAGATCCGCGAAAGCTGGCGGAACTGGCTGCCGGGCTGCCCGGCGAAAACAAGGTCGCCGTGATCGAGGGCGCGGACCATTTTTTCACGGGCAAGCTGGAGGAGATGCGCGCGGAGATCGATTCCTGGCTGGCGCACCGCCATCCGCAAACGCCGCGTTAAAGAAGAGGCGCGGATCAGCCCTGCGAGCCGCGCTCGAAGAGTTTCGTGAATTGGTCCACGGTGGCGGCGGCAACTCCGGCCAGCAGCGCGTTCTTGCGCGCATGCGCCGCGCTGGACATTCCCACCAGCGCCGCCGTAATCCCCGGTGAAGAGCGGGCAAATTGCAGGGCGCATTCGGCGTCCGTTTCCAGGCCAAAAGCCTCGCGGACGAAGGGCGGGAGATTGTGCGCCACTTGTCCCTGGAGCAGCGCCGCGCTGCCGATGAGAGTAATGCCCAGGGCTTCGGCGGATTCGGCCATGGTCAGTGTGCGGCTCTCCACGGACTGGTTGGCCAGGGTAAGCGCCTCGGTCATGGCCAGATTGAAGGGCAGCTGCACGAAGCGGAAGCGGTGGGTTTCGCCGGCGATTTCGCGGGCCAATCGCACGAGTTCGGCAAGCTGGAGAGAGTCGCGGGCCTGCGCCTCCTGGCGGAAGCCGTTCCAGGTGGCCACACCGTAGTGCTGGATTTTTCCCTTGGCCGCGGCGGATTCCAGGAAGGTGAAGGCGGCGCGGATGCGCGCGAGGAATTCGGGGCGGGGAATCTCCGCGAGCTGGGTTTCCGGATTGTGCAGGTAATAGACGTCAATGGACTGCACGCCGAGATTGTGCAGGCTGCGGTGCAGCTGGTCGTCGAGAAAGCGCGGCGCCATGCAGTGGCAGCCGGCGGCGATGTCCCGGGCGCTGAAGATTCCCCGATGGATGTATTCCTGATAAAAATAATTGTTGGGGTCGGCCGGAGCGGCTCCATCCGGGGTCAGGTAGCCGCCCTTGGTGCACAGCACCAGTTCCTCGCGGGCGAAGCCCTTTTGGACAAGTTCATTGAGCGCCGCGCGAAGGCTGCGTTCGCTGCGCTGCATGCGGTAGTTGATGGCCGAATCGAGGACGTTGATGCCGCCTTCGACCGCGGCGACGGCGGCCTCGGTGTAGGCCGCGTCGGTTTTTTCGTCGGGCTGGCCCAGGTAGGTGCCCATGCCCAGCGAAGAGAGAGTCAGTCCGCCGGCGCTGTCCAGAGTGCGGAAGTGGCCCTCGCCGGCCGTGGCGCGGAAGCGCGTCGCGAATCGTTGCGTGCCTTCCGGGGTTGCGTGTGTTTCCATTGTGCGGCCTTCTTGAGTGCGATCCAGCGCTTCGCGTGGCAGTATAACAGGCCCGGCCGGTCCGCGTTGCGCCGCTTCCAACAGGGGGGCCTCGTTTCCGTTGCGGAAACTCGCTCCGCTCCATGCTGTGTATGCCTGGCGTGTGTTCGATACCATGGAAGAGGAGCGGTGTGAACCTGCCCATGAATCTGTCCTTTGGCCGTACGGCGCAATCGCGATCGCGCAATCTTCTGGGCGGCTTGCTGCTGCTCACCCTGGCGCTCTATTCCAATACGTTGCTCAATGGATTTGTCCTGGATGACCATTACCAGATCGAGGGGAACCCGTATGTAAGAAGTTTCGAAAACGTTCCCAAACTGTTCACGACTTCGGTGTGGTCCTTCCAGGGAAAGGAAAGCTCCCTGAACTATTTCCGTCCTCTGATGACGCTGGGGTACCTGCTCAGTTACAAGGCATTCGGGTTGAGCCCGTATGGTTTTCACCTTCTGAACGTGCTCCTGCACGTGGCGGTTGTGGGGTTCGTCTGGGCGGTTTCGCGCCGCCTGTTCGGAAAGGAGGAATACGGCCTCCTGGCGGGACTTTTCTTCGCGCTTCATCCCATCCACACCGAATCGGTAGCCTGGATTGCAGCAGTTACGGATCTCGAATTGACATTGTTCTGCCTTCTGGCTTTCCTCTTGTTTCTCCGTCTCGATGAACGCCCGCTTCGCCATTCGGCCCGCATCCACGCCGCCATGCTGGCCTGCTTTGCGCTGGCCTTGCTCTCCAAGGAAACGGCCATGACTCTGCCCTTTCTGGTGACGGCCTATGAGCATTTTGTCCGGGAAGACCGGGCGGCGACCGGCTGGCGGAAAAAACTCGGACGCTATGCGGGATTCTGGGTCATGGCCGGCATCTTTTTGCTTTACCGGGCCTTCGTCGTGGCCGGCGGACCGACCGTGGTTGTGCAACGTCCGGACGTGACTTGGCCGGATGCGATTTTAACCGGAATTGCGCTTACGGCTCGTTACACGGGAAAGATCTTCTGGCCCGTGGCGCTCTCCAGCTATTATCCCTTCCAGAAGAGCGTTTCTATTGCCGAGCCTCTCGTCCTTGCGGGGCTGGGCATTCTGTTGTCCGGCACGTTCCTGTTTTTTATTTTTTGGAAAAAAGACCGCCGCTACTCTTTCGCCCTGCTTTGGATTCTTCTGACGCTGGCGCCGGCTTTGAATGCGCGCTGGATGGCGGGAAGCGTCTTTGCGGAACGCTATTGGTATCTGCCCTCGGTTGGTTTCAGCTGGCTGGTGGCGGGCGGAATTTTGTGGCTCTGGCGGCTGCCCGGCTCGTGGGAGCGCCTGCGCCGCTGGACCATCGCGGTGGCCGGTGTGGCCCTGGCGCTGCTGGCGGCTCGCGCTACCATCCAGCGCAACCGCGACTGGCGGAACGATCGCAGACTGGCCGAAAAAACATTGGAGGTCTTTCCCGAAGCGTCCGGTGTGCGGGTGAACCTGGGAAAGCTGAACTGGGCCGAAGGAAAGCGTGAGGAGGCCGAGCGGTTATGGCGCGAGGCGCTCCGGCAGAATCCCCAGGACGCCGTCGCCCTGTGGAATCTCGGGATGGCCATGCTCGAAAAGAAAAACTATCCCGCGGCCATGGAGAGCCTGCAAAAGGGCATCGCACTGGCCCCCCGTTATTCCCTTCCGCACATCTACCTGGGCCGGGTGTACGCCGCGCTGGGCCGCAACGCGGATGCGCAACAGGAGTTTCAAAATGCCCTGGCGCTCTCGCCGCTGAATACGGAGGCGCACAATGCGCTCGGCCGCCTTTATTTGGATGCGGGACGCTTGGCGGAGGCGGAAGCTGAATTTCGCGCTTCGGTGGGGAGCATTCCGACCGTCGAAGGATGGAGAGGAATCGCCGAGATTGCCAGGCTTCGAAATTCGCCGCGCGAAGCCGAGGAAGCTTTGCGGCGCTTGCTGGAACTCGATTCGTGGGATGCCAAAGCTCATTTCCAACTGGGCGCGATCTTCCTGGCCACCGGGCGCCTGAGCGAAGCGGAAAAGGAGTACGAAGCGGGGCTGTGGATGGATCCCAGGAACGAAGCGGCGCTGGCCGCCCTGCGGCAGATCCGCGCGGGAGCCGCCGCGCAACCGCGCTGAAATTATCCGGCGAGCGTCCGGCGCTCAAGGCTGCGTTTCGCCGGCGGCCGTTTTTTCCTCCTGGAGCAGACGCGCGCAGGCGCGCAGGATGCGGCGGTAGGGCCAGTCCTTGCCGCGAAACAGAATTTCTCCCTGGCGCGGATTCGCGTAAAACCAGCGCGCGAGCAGCGAGAGATGTTCGCTCAGATCGGCCGTTTGCTCCGGGACGGTTACTTCGCCGAGTTGCTCGCGGAAAATCCGCTCCGCTTCCTGTGCTTCGGCGGGAGATTCACCGAAACGCAGAAAAAACGGCGCCGCGATCCTGCCGCTGTGCACGGGAAATGCCGCCACGGTCTGCGGCTCGGCGGCCCGCTGCAGGATCAGCGCATGAATTTCCGGAAGGCGGCGGATCAGCTCGGGATGGCCGCGGTAGGCGGCGTCCAATTTTTCCATGCGTTTGTGAAGCGCCGCCGCGCGTTCGAAATCCAGCGCCTGGCTGGCCTGCTCGCGCTCCTGCTGGATGGCCGCGCGCAGGGAATCTCCGTTGCTGTCCAGGAATTCGACGAGGCGCGCAACTTCCGCGTCATATTCCTCCTTCGTGCAGCCAGCGAAGCACGGCGCCAGGCACATTTTCATCTCCGAATACAGGCACCCGGGAAATTGCGGGTCGCGGCGGATTTTGATCTGGCAGCGGCGCACCTTGAAAAACTCCAGCACGCGCTCGGCGAAGGCCTGGGCCGCGCGGCGCGAGGGAAAGGGCCCGTAGCAGGCGCCGCCGGAAATCGCGCCGTTGACCACCGGCGGCACGCGGCGCGTCACGTAACAGCGCGGATAGGCGCTGCGCAGGCTGAGCTTGAGCATCGCGGGCGCGCGCAGGCGCATCAGGTCGCGGTAGCGCGCGGGCAGAAGCTGCCTGGCGTGATGGTAGTAGGTAAGCGTTTGCTCGAAGGAGGAGCCGGTAAGCCGGTAGCGCACTCCTCCCGCGATTTCCCGCAGGTTCAGCCGCTTGCTGGCGGGGTCGGGCGGGCCCAGCAGGCGCTGCAGTCGGCGGCGCAAATCGGCCGTGCGGATGAGCAGCGGCTCGGCGGCGGGATCGCGCGGGAGCAGCAGGCAGACGGCGGGGCGCGGCGGCAGCGCGGAGAAAAACTCCGCGTCGCGCGCGGGGTGGAATTCGAGGGTGGAATCGAGTTCCAGCACGGGGTCAGGATACTACGAGGGAAGCGACTTGTGACTCGTGATCCGTGACTCGTGAAAAAAAGTCACGGAGGGATGGATCAGGCAGCGCCAAAAGGATTCCGATGGCTATCCCTTAAGCACCCAGGCGGCGATCACCAGGCGCTGGATTTCGCTGGTGCCTTCGTAGATTTCGGTGATGCGCGCGTCGCGGTAGGCGCGCTCGACCGGATATTCGCGGCTGTAGCCGTTGCCGCCGTGAATCTGGATGGCCTTGTGCGTCACGCGCGTGGCCATTTCGCTGGCAAAGAGCTTGGCCATGGCCGCGTCCATGCTGTAGCGCGCCCCGGTGTCGCTCTTCCACGCGGCCTTGCGCACCAGCAAGCGCGCCGCGTCAATCTCCGTGGCCATGTCCGCGAGCATGAACTGAATGGCCTGGAATTTGGAGATGGGCTGGTCGAAGGCGATGCGCTCCTGGGAATACTTGAGCGCCGCATCGAACGCGCCCTGGGCGATGCCCACGGCCTGCGCGCCGATGCCGATGCGCCCGCCGTCCAGCGTGGAGAGAGCGATCTTGTAGCCTTCGCCCTCGGCGCCCAGGCGGTTGGCTTCGGGCACTTCGCAGTCGCTGAAAATCAGTTCGCAGCAGGCGGTGGCGTTGATGCCCAGCTTTTTCTCTTCCTTGCCGACCTTGAAGCCGGGCATTCCTTTTTCAATCACCAGCGCGGTGATTCCTTTTTCGCCTTTGGAGGGGTCCGTGTTCACGAAGGCGATCACCGCATCGGCTACGCCGCCGCAGGTGATCCAGGCCTTCGTCCCGTTGACGACGTAGCTGCCGCCCTTCTTCACCGCCTTGGTTTGCAGCGCCGAGGCGTTCGAGCCCGCTTGCGGTTCTGTCAGCGCGAAGCAGCCGATTTTTTCTCCGCGCGCGTAGGGAGCCAGCAGGCGCTTCTTTTGTTCGGGCGTGCCGGCGCGGTGCAGGGGATCGCAGTAGAGCGAATTTTGCACCGAGATGGCCGTGCCGGTCGAGGCGCAGCAGCGCGAAATCTCGTCCATGACAATGGTGTAGGAAATATGATCGAACCCCGCGCCGCCCTCGTCTTCCGGGATGGCCACGGCGGTCAGGCCCAGCTCCGCGGCTTTCTTGAGGATGGCCAGCGGAAAGCGGCCGCTTTCGTCGAGTTCCTTGGCGAACGGCTTCACTTCCGATTCCGCGAATTCGCGGACGCTCTTTTGCAGCAGTTGCTGTTCTTCGCTGAGTTGGAGATTCACTTGGGGGCTCCCTGCCGGATACCAAACAAATGTTTGAATCCCATTCTACTCCACATCGAGGGCCTTCTGCACGCGCCGCGCGTCCCCTGCGGCCCTAGGCCCCGAGCGCCGCTTGCAGCCTCTTGAATGTGGTGGCCAGGTCTTCGGGGTGCACGCGGGTCTCTCCGGTGACCGTGAGAAAGTTGGTGTCGCCGAACCAGCGCGGCAGCAGGTGCAGGTGCAGATGCCCGGCCACGCCGGCGCCGGCGGCGCGCCCCAGGTTCATGCCCAGGTTGATGCCGTCGGGCTTGTAGGCGGCCAGCAGAGCGGCTTCGCAGCGCTGCGCCAGGCGCATCATCTCATTCACGGTTTCGCTGTCGCAGGCGTGCAGTTCCGCCGCGTGCGCATAGGGAACGATCATCAGGTGGCCGGAGGTGTAGGGATAGCGGTTAAGGATGATGAAATTTTTCGCGGCGCGGTGGAGGATCAAAGTTTCCGCGTCGTTCTTTTGCGCCGGCGCAACGCAGAAGACGCATTCCGGCTGCTTGCCGGCTTCGGCCATGTATTTGTAGCGCCACGGAGTCCAGAGATAGTCCATGAGGTGCACCTGCGGCGCAACAAGCCGCGCGGAAAGAATAGCGCAAAACGTGGCTGCCGGAAGAGGTTCTTGCGCAACAGGGCAAAAAAACGCCGGCGGGGAGCCGGCGGAAGAAAAAAACAATGTGCGAGGCGCGCGCCGCAAAGAGGCGCGCCTGTCCGGTGTCAGACGGAAGTGGCTGCGCCGCCATCCGCCGAGTTATTGACGAAGTCCTTGAGTTCCTTGCTGGGCTTGAAGAAGGGAATTTTCTTCGGCGGAACTTCCACCTTGGCCCCGGTCTTGGGGTTGCGGCCGATGCGCCCGCGGCGCTGGCGTGTGCGGAAGCTGCCAAACCCGCGGATTTCGATCTTGTCGCCCTTCTGCAGCGATTGGATGATGCTGTCGAAAATGGTTTCGACAATCTCCTCGGATTCCGTGCGCTTGAGTTCGGTGGTGCGTTCGACCTCGGCGATCAGGTCGGCTTTGGTCAGCGTGGGTTGTTTGGTCATCGTCAGTGTGCCCCATTCCACAGCGGATGAATTCTACCGAACATCGGGATTGCCCTGGTGGGACGGGGATTCCCCAAAAGGACAACTCTCTCCATATCACTAACTTGGCCCATAGGCAAAATGAAATTTCGGGCCCCCCGGACCCGCCCGGGGGGCCGCCAGCCGCTAGCGCGCCAGTTTGGACTTGATGGCGTCGCCGATGGTCGCGCCCGCCGTCGCTTTGGTGCTGCGGTACTGCTCGATTTCCTTGCGCTCGATCTGCTTCACCGCCGCGCGGTAGCTCAATCCGATGCGCCGCGTCTCCGAGCTGATCTTGATGATCTTGAACTCATACTCCTTGCCGGGCTCGAGCGGTCCCGCGCTCTTCAGCGGACCGATCCCGGTGCGGTGCATGGGTGCGCCGTGGCCTTCATCGCGGCGCTTGCGCTCTTCGATTTCCGTGTTGTGGCAGAGACCTTCGATGTTTTCGCCCAGCTCGACAAACGCGCCGAACGTGGCGATGCGCGAGACCTTGCCCTTCACCAGCTGGCCCACCTTGTGTTCCTTGAACCAGTCGCCCCAGATGTCGTTGACCTGTTTGATGCCCAGCGAGATGCGCCGGTTCTCGGCGTCAATCTTGAGCACCTTGGCGGTCACCGGCTCGCCCTTCTTGAACACCTCGTGCGGATTCTTCACCCGCCCGGTCCAGCTCACGTCGCCCACGTGAATCAGCCCGTCGAAGCCGTCCTCGATCTCGATGAAGGCGCCGAACTCCGCGATATTGCGCACGTTTCCGGTGACGATCGTGCCCACGGGATATTTTTCCGCCGTGAGCAGCCAGGGATCGGGCAGCGCCTGCTTCATGCCCAGGGAGATGCGCCGGTCGCTGGGCTTGATGTCCAGGATGACCACGTCCACTTCCTCGCCTACCTTGACCACCTTCGACGGGTGCTGGGTCTTCTTCGACCAGCTCATTTCGCTGACGTGCACCAGTCCCTCGACGCCCGGCTCCAGTTCCACGAAGCAGCCGTAGTCCACCACGCCGGCCACCTTGCCCTTGACCTTGATTCCCGCCGGATATTTCTCTCCCGCGGTGATCCACGGGTCCACCATCAACTGCTTGAGGCCCAGGGAAACGCGCTGCTTTTCCTTGTCGAACTTGAGAATCTGGACGTCCACTTCCTGCTCCGGCTTGAGCACTTCGCTGGGATGCTTCACCCGGCCCCAGCTGAGGTCGGTGAGGTGCAGCAGGCCGTCAATGCCGCCGAGATCCACGAAGACCCCGTAATCGGTCACGTTCTTCACGGTGCCGTGCACGGTCTGGCCTTCGGAAAGAGTTTCCAGCAGCGCGGCGCGCTTGGCGTGCAGTTCCTCTTCCATCAGCGCACGGCGGCTGACCACCACGTTGCCGCGGCGGCGGTTCAGCTTGGTGATGCGCACGGGCAGTTCCTGGCCCACCAGATCGTCGAGATTCGCCGCGGGGCGCAGGTCATACTGCGAGCCGGGGAGGAAGGCGCGCACGCCGATATCCACCACCAGGCCGCCCTTGATGCGGTCGACCACCTTGCCGGTTACCGTTTCCTTGGCCTTGAACTGCGCGTCAATCTTTTCCCACGTGCGGCGCCGCAGCACCTTCTGGTAGGAAACGATCGTGTAGCCTTCCTTGTGCTCGCCGGTGCGCTGCACTTCGATCATGGCGTTGGGCTCGGGGCGAGGAATATCCGTTTCGGAAAATTCCGCCGCCGGAACCAGCCCCTCGGTCTTCCCGCCCAGGTCCACGACGACGCCCTGTTCGGTGTAGGCCACCACTTTCACTTCGATAATTTCGTTTTGCGCGTGCGCTTCCTGCTGCTCGCCGTACTGGTCGATCAGCTTGCTCATCTCCTCGGCGCTGGCGGCCTCTTCGGCGGCCTGCGTCTCGACGGCATTGGCTTCCACGGCGGCCGCGGCATGCGCGGCGGCGTTGGCGGCCTGCTCGGGGGAGACGGCTTCGGGAGTTGGCGTGGTCTCTGCCTCTGCGGATGCGGCGGCAGTTGCCGATGCGGGGTTGTTGTTATCGAGCGTCATGGTTATTGGCCTCCGGTTGGACCGTGTGTGAGTTAACGATAGTTATCCTTGCGCTTGCCCAATATTGGGTTTTTTGCAAGGAGAGAGATGCTGCGGGCGTCGGTAACGCTGCAACGTCAGGGTAAATAATACCCGCCGCGCGGCGGCTCTGTCAATGAATCGTCAGGCCCGCGCGCGCCCCGCCTGGCGCACTTCCCGGCGGAAGTCCGGCACTTGCAGTTGCACCGTGCGGCACATTTCATAGAGCCGCGAGCGCGTGCGCACTCCGATGCGGTCGGCCAGGGTGTCCTCGCGGACCACCACGTTGCGCCCGCCGGGATCGCGCGCCGGAGCGGGCTTGTCGCGCGGTTCGTCCAGATAATTGGTGGTGATGATGGTGCAGCGGGTGTGGCTCAGGTCGCGCGAAGCGTCGGAATAGCGCGTATTGAGGATGAATCCGATGACGTCGCGCACCCAGTCGGACGGTTTGATCACGCCGAGGTCGTCAATCACCAGCACTTCGGTCTTCAGCACCGGCTCGAGGATGGACATTTCCGTGGTTGCGCTTGCAGCGTTGTAGCTGTTCTGAATCTCCCGCAGCAGTTTCCCGTATTCGCAGAAATAGCCGCTGTGCCCCCGCTGCAAGAGTTCCCGCAGGATGGCGATGGCCAGATGCGTTTTTCCCGCGCCGGCATTGCCCATCAGCAGCAGGCCGGATTCGCCCGAGCCGGGATAATTTTTGGCAAAACCTTCGGCCTGCATCTTGCCGTCTTTCAAGGCCCGCGCCGCCGCTGGGGTGTAGGAGCGTTCGTCGCTCAGGTCGGTGACGAAACTTTCGAAATCGCAATGCTCGTAGCGCTTGGGAATGTGCGCCCGCTTGAAGACCCGCGCCGCGCGGTCCTCCATCCCGCAATCGCAGGGCACGGCCATCTTCCCGGCCGAGCCGTCCTTGCGCGGCAGCACTTTCCAGCCGGTGCCCTGGCAGAGCGTGCAGTTTTCAAGAGCCATGCGGACAGCATACGGGCGCAGCCCCCGCGCGGCAAGTCATCTCGCGTGTGGAAATCTGTGCAAGCTCAGGCTAATGTAAGCAGGCCGCTTCGAGTTTGTGCAATGACATGGGAAAATCGCGGCTTGCCTCGGCATGGGAATTAGGTAGCCATGTGGCTCTTAAATATTGCATTTTGCTTCCGAAATAAGATAAATAGAGAGTTACCTATGTCAAAAATTGCTGCTCTGCCCGCATGGGGTCTTCTTTGGCTTGGTTTGCCGCTGCTGACCGTTGCGCAAATGGCGAACCAAAAGCCGGCCAGCTCCGATTACTCGAAAGAAGCAACTGTACTGGAACAGTCGTCCGATCATTTCAAATTCGAGAATGATGGCACGTATACCCGGGAGATGAGCATGCGCGCCCGGGTCCAGTCGGATGCCGGGGTGCGCCAGCTCGGGGTGCTCAAATTTGCCTACCAGGGCTCTTCTGAATCCTTCATAGTGGACTACGTTCGCGTTCGGAAGTCCGATGGCAGTTTTGTCCTAAGCCCGCCGGAAAACTTTCAGGACATGCCAGCCGATGCCACGCGCGAAGCCCCCTCCTACAGCGACGTCCAGGAGAAACATGTTGCAGTGAAGGGATTGGAGCCGGGAGATGCGCTGGAATACCGGGTGCGTTGGCAGCGCACCAAACCGCAGGTGCCCGGACAGTTTTGGCTGAGATACAACTTTGCGCACGACGGGATCGTGCTCGCCGAGGAAGTTCAAGTGCGCGTACCGCGGGAACGGCCCCTCAAGATGAAGAGCGCCGCGCTGAAGCCGGCGATTCGCGACGAAGGGCAATACCGCGTCTACACATGGAACAACGCGAATCTCGAACGCAAGGACGAGCAAAAGCAAAAACAGGAGCAAACAGAAAGAATTCAGCAGGCGGTACAAGGCCAGCTTCCCCAGCCGGATATGCAATTCAGCACATTTCAAACCTGGGACGAGGTCGGCCGGTGGTACGGGGGCCTTCAACGGGACCGGGTGAAACCGTCCAGCGAGATTCAAGCGAAAGCAATCGAACTGACCAAAGGCGCGAAGGACGACATGGCCAGGATTCGCGCGCTTTATGATTTTGTCAGCACGCACTATCGCTACATCGGGATCGAATTCGGTGTCGGGCGTTTTCAGCCGCATCTGGCCGGGGAAGTGTTCGCAAATCAGTACGGCGATTGCAAGGACAAACACACCCTACTGGCTTCTCTGCTCGGCGCAGTGGGAATAAGAGCATTTCCGGCGCTCATCGGTTCCAGCCGCGACGTGGATGCCGAAGTGCCGTCGCCCGGCCAGTTTGACCACGTCATTACGGCGGTTCCGCAAGGGAATGGCCTCCTTTGGCTCGATACAACCACCGAGGTCGCCCCATTTGGTTTTCTCCTCTTGCCCCTCCGCGGCAAGCGCGCCCTGGTGATCCCGGATGATAAGCCGGCGGAACTGAAGGGCACGCCAGAGGATCCGCCATTTCCCGCGCTGCAAGAATTTCACATGGAAGCAAAGCTGAGTGACGACGGCACTTTGGATGGCAAAGCCGAGCAGACGGTTCGAGGAGATTATGAAATTCCCTTGCGTGGAGCATTCCGAACCATAGCTATTGCGCAGTGGAAAGAACTGGTGCAGCGGCTTTCCTTCCTCGCCGGATTCGGAGGCGAAGTGAGTGAGGTTAGCGCCAGCACGCCGGAGAAAACGGAGGAGCCTTTCCATATCCGCTACAGCTACAAGCGCAAGGACTATTCGGACTGGTCCAACCGAAGGGTCACGCCACCGCTCCCGGCGATCTCACTGCCCGATGTGGCTGACGAGGTGGAGAGCAAGCCCCCATCGAAAATTTGGCTGAGTGCGCTGGGAGAACTTCGATTTCGCGCCGAACTTGAACTTCCGAAGGGATATGTCCCGCAATTGCCGCCGGCCGTTCACATTCAGCGGGAGTTCGCGGACTATGACGCCTTGTACACGGTAAAGAACGGCGTCTTCAGCGCCGAGAGGCATTTGGTGATCAAGGAGCGGGAGATCGTTCCGAAGGATTACGAGGAATACAGGAAGTTCCGCGAGGCCGTCGAGGCCGATTATGGCCACTATACAGTGCTATCCATGGGGAAGCAGGCCGCAGTGTCTTCCTTCCAGCAAGCGATACGGGAATTGCCACCCAGCAGCAATCCAGAAGCGAACCGAACCTACGATGAGGCTCGGGAAGAATTCCAGAAGATGAACATCCCCCAGGGGATCGCCACTCTCCAGCGAGCGGTTGAGATGGACCCTGAATTTACGCGCGCCTGGGTGTGGCTTGGGCAAATGTACCAGCTCACGCGGCAGTCTGATTTGGCGATCCATGCGTACCAAAAGGCGGTCGAAGCGGATCCTCAAGAGCCGGTGGTCCACAAAGCGCTCGGCTACACTCTGATGGGAATGGGGAAGTTTGAAGAAGCGATTCCGGTATGGCAGAGCTTCATGAAGATCGCCCCCGCTGACCAAGATGGACCGGCGAATCTCGCGAGTTGCTTGATGCGCCTGGACCGTTACCAGGAAACGGTATCCCTATTGGAGATCGCGGTGAAAAGCAATCCCGAACGAGCGGGCTTGCAGCGGGAGCTGGGCTCCGCTTATTTGAAAAGCGGCAACGAGGAAAAAGCGTTGACGGCATTCCGGCGGGCGGTGGAAGCAGACTCCGGATCGGATGAATTAAACATAGACAAGTTGAACGAAATTGCTTACGAGCTGGCAGAGGAGAAGAAAGGGTTGCCGCAGGCGCTGGAGTATGCGGAAAAGGCAGTACGTGAAGCTGAGGAGGAATCCAGCAAGATTCAGGTTTCGCAGTTGAAAATGCAAGATTTTGGTGTGAGCAATACACTTGCCGCGTACTGGGATACGCTGGGATGGGTGCACTTCGCGCTTGGCAATACAGACAAAGCGGAAAAGTATTTGAAGGCGGCATGGGCGGTGAGGCAGAGCGCCGTTGTCGGCGATCATCTTGGCCAGGTCTACGAGAAACAGGGGAAAAAGCAGCAAGCGGCCCGCGCCTACCGGCTCGCATTGCAAGTCATTAGCGGAAATGCCGACCCGGAACTGAGGGACAAGCTCAAGTTTTCGGTAGCCTCGCTGCCGAAGGGAGCAGCAGGTTCTTCTGCGTTGAATAGTGCAGGCGCTGAACTTAGCGAGGAACGCACCTTCAAACTTCCACAGATTCACGACTGGGGCGGCGGATATAAGTCAGCCGAATATTTGATTGCTCTGACAAAGGATCCAGGCGCTACCGACACAAAATTTCTGAGTGGAGCGCATGAGTTAGAGAGTGCTTCCTCCAAGTTGGGCGCGTTAAAGTCCTCTTTCCCGTTTCCGGACGACAGCCACGCCCGGATTGTGCGGCGTGGAGTGCTGAGTTGTTCTGAGCTTTTGAAGGGATGCTCATTTGTTTTCTATCCGTCGGCTTCCATAATGCAACCGTCAATACGCATTCCCTTGGATCAACAGTAGGTTCGAGTCATGCGGTAAGCGGGACTGGGAACCCCGTACTTCGCGGGTTTTCCACGAGTCACAAGTCACCAGCCACTTCATCCCGCTTTATCGCGGCGCGCGCGGCCTTGACGGCACAATCGCATTCCGCGGCGGCCGCTGCAATGCCCCGGAAGCCATCCGCCCCAGTTCTTCCTGCACCACGCGGGCGAACTCGGTCATCTGCTGCTCCATCTCCACCATTTTTTCGCGCATGTTGAGGATGATTTCGATGCCCGCCAGGTTCACGCCCATGTCCCGCGCCAGCGTCAGGATCACGTCCAGCCGCTCGAGGTCCTGCTCGGTATAGAGCCGCGTATTGCCCTGCGAGCGCGACGGCTTGAGCAGCCCCACGCGTTCATAGAGGCGCAGCGTCTGCGGATGCAGTTTGTAAAGCTCCGCCACGGCGCTGATCATGTAGCCGGCCTTGGACCGTTTTTTCGCTCGCGGCGGCATTTTTTATCTCTCTGGCGTCCGTCACACGCCGGACTTGGCAAACAGTTCCTTGCGCGGATCTTCCGGCGCCAGGCTTTCCAGTTCCTTCATCAGCGTGCGCACGCGTTCATCCGTCGGCTTGGGGACCACCACCTGCACTTCCACGTACTGGTCGCCGCGCGCTCCGCCGCGCGCGCTGGGCACGCCCTTTTCGCGCAGCCGCAGGCGCTGCCCGCTGTTGGTCCCCGGAGGAATGCGCACGATGGAGCGGCCGTCAATTGTGGGCACTTCGATCTTGGCGCCCAGAGTGGCCTCGGCCACCGTCACCGGCAGAAGCACATGCAGGTCGTTGCCGTGACGCTCGAAGACCGCATGCGGGCGCACCTCCACGCGCAGATAGAGATCCCCCGGAGGAGCGCCCATGGTTCCGGAGTTGCCCTTGCCGGGCACGCGCACGCGCGAGCCGCTGGCCACGCCCGCGGGAATGCGCACGTCAATCGTTTCCGTGCGGCGGATTCGCCCTTCGCCGCCGCAACTCTTGCACGCGTTGTGCAGCTTGCCCGACCCGCCGCAGCGCGAACAGGCCACGTTGAAGCGCATGCGCCCGGCGGCCTGCTGCATCATCCCCGAGCCGTTGCACGCCGCGCAGGTCTGCGCGCTGCCGATGGCCCCGGTGCCGTGGCAGTGCGCGCAGCCGTCCAGGCGCACCACGGAAAGTTTCTTCACCGCCCCGCGCACCGCATCGCCAAATTCGATCTCCAACTGGTATTCCAGGTCTCCGCCCGGCTCGCGGCCCGGCGCCGCTCCTTCGCCCGCCCCGCCGCCGCGGAAAAACTGGCTGAAGAGGTCGCGGAAGCTCGAGCCTCCTCCCGCGCCCGCTCCAGCTCCTGCTCCGCCGCCGGTGCCGCCAAAATCGAATCCCCCGAAATCGAATTGCACGCCTCCCGGGCCTTCCCCCGGCTCTGTGGACACTCCGCCCGCGCCCTGCTCGCTATAGAAGCCGTGCTGGTCGTACATCTGCCTTTTTTTTGCGTCGGAGAGAACGTCGTAGGCTTCCTGCACCTGCTTGAACTTTTCTTCGGAGGCTTTGTCGCCGGGATTCAGGTCGGGGTGGTACTTGCGGGCCAGCTTTCGAAACGCCGTGCGGATATCCTTGGCGACCGCCTTGCGCGGCACGCCCAGCAGTTCGTAGTAATCCGTCTTCGGTGCCGTCCGCATCGTTGTCCGGGCTCCGCGCCGCCGCTGATAATCTTAAAAATGCCTGTCATTCTGAGTCCCGGCGCCTTTTGCCGGGACGAAGAATCTCAACTGCTCGTGTTGCAGATACTTCCCGTTGAGACCCTTCGGCTTCGCCTCAGGGTGACACCTGAAATTAATCTTGTCTCGCCGCCGCGCTCCCGCTTTCAACTGTGAACTGTTTACTGTCAACTTTCCTTCACAGCTTGGCCCATTTGCCGTTCCATTCGGCGATTTCCGCCTGCTCGCGCGCCAGCTCCTCGCGCCGCTTCTGGCGCTCCTCGGTGCGCGCCCCCGCAGAGGCTTCCTTCTGGTTGGCGCGCTCGATCCACTTGTCAATCAGCGCGATGCGCCCTTCCACCTGGCTGCCCTCGGAACGGAAACGCAGCGACAGCCCCAGCATCTCCACCCCGCGCGGCGGGAAATCCGCCGGCGGCGCCTGCTGCGTGTCGTAAAAAAAGCGCTTCCAGTCCGCCGATGGCGTTTCGTTGATGGGCACCTGCACCAGATAAACATTCTCCCGCAGCTTCTGCACCGCCTGCGGCGGCCCTGCGCGCTTTACCCCTTCTGCCTGGGTCACACGAATCTCCTCGATGAATTTGCGGGGCGTTTGATTTCGCGCCCCGCTCCCGCGCCTTAATTGGGCTTCTTCTTATCGTCCACGTCCACGTACTCGGCGTCAATCACGTCCCCGGTTTTTCCACCGGCCGCCGCGCCCGCCGCCTGTTGCGGTTCCGCGCCTCCGGGAGCCTCAGCGCCCGGAGCGCCCGCGCCGGCCGCTCCTGCCGCCTGATTCGCGGCGTAGAGCGTTTCGGCGATCTTGTGCAGCGCCCGCTCCACGTTTTCCGTGGCCGAACGCAGCCGTGCCGTTCCGCCCTCGTCCATGGCCTTGCGCCCGTCGGAGATGGCTTCCTCCGCGGCCTTGGTGTCCGCTTCGGCCAGCTTCTCGCGGTTTTCCTTGATGGTCTTTTCCGCCTGGTAGAGCAGCCCGTCCAGCCGGTTGCGCGCTTCCACTTCCTCCATGCGCCGGCGGTCGTCCTCGGCGTGCGATTCCGCCTCCACCCGCATCTTCTCCGCTTCGTCCTTGGTCAGTCCGGTCGAAGCCGTGATGGTGATCTTGTGCTCCTTGCCGCTGGCCTTGTCCTTCGCCGTGACGTTCAGGATGCCGTTGGCGTCGATGTCGAAGGTCACCTCCACCTGCGGTATCCCGCGCGGTGCCGGGGGAATTCCGTCCAGATGGAATTTGCCCAGCGAACGGTTGTCCGTGGCGAATTTGCGCTCCCCCTGCAAGACGTGAATCTCCACGCCCGGCTGGTTGTCCGAAGCCGTGGAGTAGGTTTCCACCTTGCGCGTGGGAATGGTCGTATTGCGCGGAATTTGCACGTTCATCACTCCGCCCAGAGTTTCCACCCCCAGCGAAAGCGGCGTCACGTCCAGCAGCAGAATGTCCTTCACTTCCCCGGCCAGCACCGCTCCCTGAATCGCCGCGCCCACCGCCACCACTTCGTCCGGGTTCACGCCCTTGTGCGGCTCCTTGCCCCCGAAAAATTCCCGCACCAGCGCCTGTACCTTGGGGATGCGCGTCGAGCCTCCCACCAGCACCACTTCCTGAATGTTGCTGGGCGACATCTTGGCGTCCTCGAGAGCCTTCTTCACCGGCCGCATCGAGCGGTCCAGCAGATCGGCCATCATCTGCTCGAGGCGCACCCGCGTCAGCTTCTTCTGGAAATGTTTCGGCCCGGTCGCGTCCGCCGTCAGGAAGGGAAGATTGATTTCCGTCTCCATCATCTGCGACAGCTCGACCTTGGCCTTTTCCGCCGCTTCCTTCAGACGCTGCAGGGCCATGCGGTCCTTGCTGATGTCCACGCCGTCTTCCTTCTTGAACACCTCGATCATCCAGTCCATGATGCGCTGGTCCACGTCGTCGCCGCCCAGGTGCGTGTCCCCGTTGGTGGACTTCACTTCCACCACGCCGCCGCCCACTTCCAGCACGGAAATGTCGAACGTCCCGCCGCCCAGGTCATACACCACGATGGTTTCGTCGGTCTTCTTGTCCAGGCCGTAGGCCAGCGCCGCCGCCGTCGGCTCGTTGATGATGCGCACCACTTCCAGCCCGGCGATCTCCCCGGCCTGCTTGGTGGCCTGCCGCTGCGCGTCGTTGAAATAGGCCGGCACGGTGATCACCGCCTTGGTCACCTTTTCGCCCAGGAAATCTTCCGCCGCGGCTTTCAGCTTGCTCAGGATCATCGCGGAAATCTCCGGCGGGCTGTAAATCTTGTCGAAAATCTCCACGCGCGCGTCGCTGTGTTCGCCCGTGACTACTTTGTACGGCACCCGCTTCATCTCTTCCGAGACTTCGCTGTAGTGCCGCCCCATGAACCGCTTGATCGAATAAACCGTGTTCTCCGGATTGGTTACCGCCTGCCGCTTGGCCACCTGCCCCACCAGCCGCTCCCCCGTCTTGGTGATGGCCACCACCGACGGCGTCGTCCTCCCGCCTTCCTGGTTGGGGATCACCACCGGCTCGCCGCCCTGCATCACGGCCACCACCGAGTTGGTCGTTCCCAGGTCAATTCCGATAATCTTGCTCATTGCCGTCCGCCCTCCAGAGCGCTGTTCCATCCCAGTACCGGGCCCATAACCGGCCTGCCGGACCCGTTTGGTCCGACTGCCGGGCTGACCGCCCGCAGGGGGAATAGTGAAGCACTAAAAACGGAAACAGTATACGAGTTGAGTGTGTAATTGTCAAGTTTGTTGATGTAGTTTGTAAGACCATTTTTTTCATAATCTTACAGAATTATTCCCAATTCCTCTCTCCCTTCTCTTTTCCCAAACCTCGTCAACCTCCCGCCCCTATTCCCGCATCTTAATTCCCAAGCGCCGAGCCTGCTTTTGGCTCCCTTGGCGGGTGCTGGGACGGTAAGAACCCATTTTTTCCGGGTTTCAGGTTACAATCACCGTCTTAAAATCAAGCTATCGGCTGGACGCACAAGTAGGAAGGAGACCGTGGTGAAATTGCGACTGATTCTGGGAGTCATGCTGCTGGCGGGGTTCGCGGCCGGGAGCGATTTCGGTTCGCTGGGCACGCAAGCGCAAACCAAGTCCACGCTGGTGGATGTGGATAAGGCCAAGGCGCTGGGCTCGCCGAATGCCCCGGTTACCATGGAAGTTTTCAGCGATTTTCAGTGTCCCGCCTGCAAAGCCTACTATGACGCGGTCTGGCGCCGCCTCATCGACAATTACGTCAACACCGGGAAAGTCTATCTGGTGCACCGCGATTTCCCGCTGCCCGCGCACGCCTATTCCCGCGTAGCCGCCAATTACGCCAACGCCGCCGCGCGCATCGGCAAATACACGATGGTCGAACGCGCCCTCTTTGAAGCGCAGGAAGCCTGGACGGCGAGCGGCGATGTGGACGGCGCGGTGGCCAGGGTGCTGACGCCCAAGGAAATGATCAAAGTCCGCGCACTGGCGAAGGCCGATGCCCTCAAGGCCGGCATCGATAAGGACGTCGAGCGCGGCCACCTCTTCAACGTTTCCCAGACGCCCACCACCATTTTCCACGCCAAGGGCCAGACATTTCCCTATGGCGGCCAGGTGAACTACGACATCCTGCGCCAGTTCCTGGACCAACTGATCGGCCAATAACAGCGCGCGCCGCGCCGCTTACACGAGGATGGCTTTGCCATGAGGCAGATATGATGCAATCGTTCCCACTGAATTTCCGCCGCGCCTTCATCTGGCTGGGCCGCATGGTCCTCGGCGGCATTTTCCTCTATGCCGGCTACGCCAAGCTCGTTCTGCCCACCATGCACCCGCGCCCGCCGCTCGGCGTGGCCCTCACCTTCTTTGCCATGCAGGTGGATTCCTACCAGTTGCTCCCGCCCTGGGGCGTCACCTTCGTCGCCCATACGCTGCCCTTCGCCGAAGTCGCTCTCGGCCTCCTGCTTCTTGTTGGCTGGGGCCTGCGCATCTGGTCCACTCTGGTCAGCCTGATCATGGCCGGCTTTTTCGCCGCCGTGGTGCGCTCCTACGCACTCGGCCTGGAAATCAATTGCGGCTGCTTCGCCACCCCGGAAAAACTCACCGGCGTAACCGTCCTGCGCGACGGACTTCTTCTGGCGCTGGTCCTGCTCATGACCGTCTTCGCCTTCCAGGAAGCCCGCGCCTCGCACCCCTGGACCGCTCCCGAAAAGCCCGAACCGCAAACGCCGGAAGCGCAATAAACGCCGCGAAGTTCCTGATTTTCCGCCGCCCAGCCGCTTCGCTCCCGGTTTTTCTTTTACCTTTTAACTTTTGGCTATAAACTTCCCCCAGCCATGAAGACCCTCGCCGAATACCTCGTCCTCGCCGAAACCGCCCACGGACACATCTGCGCCGGGCAGGTCCTCGGTCTGCGCCTGGCCATGTGCGGCTTGCGCGAACTGGGCATCGAAGACCCCATCGCCGAGCGCAAGCGCATCGTCACCTACGTCGAGATCGACCGCTGCGTCACCGACGCCGTGGCTCTGGTGGCCAATTGCCGCCTGGGCAAGCGCGCCCTCAAGTTCCGCGACTGGGGCAAGGTCGCGGCTACCTTCGTGGACCTCAAAACCGGCCGCGCCATCCGCATCGCCGCGCGCGAATCCTCGAAAGACGCCGCCCGCGCCATGTTCCCGGAAATGGAAAAGGGAATCGCCCAGCAGAAGGCCTACGCCGTGCTTTCCGACGACGTTCTCTTCGATAAAAAATGGGTCAAGGTCGAAATCCGCCCCGAAGATATGCCCGGCTTCAAGGGTCCTCGCGTGGTCTGCGCCGAATGCGGCGAAGGCATCAATTTCAAACGCGAAGTGCTGGTGGATGGCCGCACGCTGTGCCGCGCCTGTTCCGGCGAACGCTATTACGAACAGGCGTAGAGAGCGCCCGGCGTGGCCGCCGGGTAGTATGTCCATTTCCGGCTGAGCGATAGCGACAATAAGCCGCTGAAAATGTAGAATTCTGGAATGCCGAGCGTTTGGGTAAAATGGCGGCTTTCGACGTTTGGATATTCTGAAATAACGATAAACGATGTGCTGGGTGAAGCAAGCCGCACCACGGATGGGCTGCCGTGCGAAGCACGAGGCGAGCTTCACGCTGGGAAAATGTACATTGTTGATACGAAGAGGGGACTATACGTTCTCTGCCGTCGGTGTTGTAAAGTACTCGGCCTACCGCTTCACGGCTAACTCCCGATTTATCGACTCGCCGCAAACTGACGCGCCTCCTGCCCCACGCACAGTCCCGACTGAGCACGCCCATCTTTCTATCTTGCTCTCCCGCCCTTTCTTCTGCGCTAAGATTACCCCTTCATGCTGAGTCTGCCCCCCATCACCCTGCGCCTGCGCGGCTGGAAGCTTCTCGACCGCGTCGCCATCGTCTTTCTCCTGCTCTGCTCGATTACCCTCGGCTCTGCCTTCGGCCTGCTCTTCGTCTATTCCAGCGACCTGCCGGAAATTCGCGCGCTGGAAACCTACCGTCCCAACGTGGTCACGGAAATCTACGCCGACGACGGGCAGATGGTGGGCAGCTTCGCCCTGCAGCGCCGCATGATGGCCACCTACGAGCAGCTCCCTCGCAATCTCTACAACGCCGTTGTCTCCATCGAAGACCAGCACTTCGAGCAGCACTGGGGCATTGACTTCCCCCGCGTGGTGGGCGCCGCCCTGCGCAATATCCGCCGGCGGCGCATTGCCGAAGGCGCCAGCACCATCACCATGCAGCTCGCCGGAACGCTCTTCCTGGACCGCAGCGACCGCAGCTTCCGCCGCAAAATGCAGGAGATTCTCCTGGCCCTGCAAATCGAGCGGCGCTATTCCAAGCCGCAAATCTTCACCATGTACGCCAACCAGATTTATCTGGCGCACGGCAATTACGGCTTCGCCGCCGCCGCGCAATATTATTTCGGCAAGCCCGTCTCCGAACTGAACCTCCCCGAATGCGCCCTCCTCGCCGGCCTGGTCAATGGCCCGCGCTTCTCTCCGCTGACCAATCCCGATCTCTCCCGCGAGCGCCGCAATCTGGTCCTCACGCGCATGGAGGAAGCCGGAAAGATCACGTCCGCCGAAGAAGCCGCGGCCAAGATGGCCCCTCTCGGCGCCCGTTCGCAAAGCCCGCGCAACGAACTCGCGCCCTATTTCTTCGAGGAGATTCGCAAATATCTGGAAGCCACCTACGGCACGGAAGCGGTGCACGAGCGCGGCCTGCGCGTCTACACCACTCTCAACGTGGCCATGCAGCGCGCCGCCAATCAGGCCGTCCGCGACGGCTTGCACGCCTATGACCGCCGCCACGGCTGGCGCGGCGGCCTCCCCAATATTCTCCGCGACCAGCTCGGCAAGCTGGACACTTTTCAGGACGAAGATTGGCGCCACCCCATCGCCAAAGGCGATTACCTCACCGGCCTGGTGCTTTCGGCCGAGGACAAGAACACCGTCATCAAGATCGGTCCCTACCGCGCCATTCTCGCGCCCGCCGATTTCGCCTGGACCGGCTTCAAGCGTCCCTCCGCATTTCTCAAGCCCGGCGACCTTGTGCAGGTCTTCATCCAGGACATTTTAGCGACCACGGCCAAGGTGCGCCTCGAACAGCTTCCCGCCGCGCAGGCCGCTCTCGCCGCCATAGATAACGCCACGGGCGAGGTCAAAGCCCTGGTGGGCGGCTACAGCTTCGAGGATTCCAAATTCAACCGCGCCACCCAGGCCCTGCGCCAAGTGGGCAGTTCCTTCAAGCCCTACGTCTATGCCGCGGCCGTCGAAAAGGGCGCCACGCCCTTCGACACGATTCTGGACGCGCCTTTCACTACCGTCAGCGGCGGCAACGTCTATTCCCCGCACAACTACGACGAAAAATTCGAAGGCATGATCACCCTGCGCCGCGCCCTGGCCGGCTCGCGCAACGTTCCCGCTGTAAAGCTCGCCGAGCGCATCGGCATCAACGCCGCGCTGGACCTGGCCAAGCGCGCAGGCATCACCACGCCCCTGCCTCCGTATCTTCCGCTGGCTCTGGGCGCCGCGGACATGAAGCTGATCGAGCACGTTTCCGCCTACACGATTTTCCCCAATGACGGCATCCGCATTGACGAGCACCTCATTCGCCGCGTCACCACCTACGAAGGCGCCCTCCTCGAAGAGGCCCATCCCGAGGTCCATGACGTCATCTCCCCCGAAGTGGCCCGCACCATCACCGCCATGCTCGAGGACGTCGTCCAGTTCGGCACCGGCATGGGCGCCAAACAACTGGGCCGCCCCAACGCCGGAAAGACCGGCACCACGCAGGACTATACCGACGCCTGGTACGTCGGCTACACTCCGCGGCTGACCGCCGGCGTCTGGGTGGGATTCGACGACAAGGCCATCTCCCTCGGCAAGGGAGAAACCGGCGCGCGCACCGCCCTGCCCATTTGGGTCCAATTCATGCAGGGAGCGCTCGCGGGAACCCCCGTGATGGATTTTCCCAACGTTACCCCGCTCGCCCAACTGGCTCTCGAGCACAGTGTCACCGTGGATACGCCCGATTCCGCCCCCACAGAAGACGAACAGCCGCAGCATCCGCCAAATTAGAATCGCCAAGCGTTTAGCGGGTTGCGGACAAAGTGGAATCTGTCATTCTGAGTCCCGGTGCTTTTTACCGGGACGAAGAATCTCAACTTCATATGCTGCAAACACTTACAGTTGAGATGCTTCGGCGAACCTAGTCGGTTCGCCTCAGCATGACACCCGTAATTGAGTTTTTCCGCAGGCTGTTAAATCGGCGGGGCAGGACGAAGACGCCGCCTCTTTACTTGCGTGTGAAGGGATCCCAGCCGCCGGGCCGCAGCTCTGCTGTGCGGCCGTCTTCGCCCAGCAGACGCAACCCGCGCTCCGCCGTAATCTCTCCGATGGCCGTCAGCGCTACGCCGCCGAACGACTTCGGGATTCGCGCCACCCGGTTTTTCCGCACCGTGAACAGCAATTCGTAATCCTCGCCGCCGTGCAAAGCCAGCTCCAGCGGATTCCGCCGCAGCCGCCGCGCCAAATCCGCCGGCGCGCCCAGGGGAATTTCCTTCGCAGCCAGACGCGCTCCAGCGCGGCTGGCCGCGCAAAGCCGCCCCAAATCGGTGGAAAGCCCGTCGGAAATATCCATCAGGGCCGAAGCCAGCCGGTTTTGCGCCAGCCAGCGGCCCAACTCGATCCGCGGCTCGGGATAGAGATGCTTGCGCAGAATCTTTTTCTCGGCCGCACCGTGACAAGCCGTTCCGCTGCGCAGCATTTGCAGCCCCAGCTCCGCCGTGCCCAGCCGCCCGCTGACGAATATCGTATCGCCCGGCCGCGCCCCCGAACGCAGCAGCGCCTGCCCGCGCGGGACTTCTCCGATGACGGTGAGATTGGCTAGGATTCGCGGACTCCGCGTGGTGTCTCCCCCGGCCAGGACGCAGCCAAATCTCTTCGCCGCCCGCCGCATCCCCCGCAGAAACTCGTCGAGCCAGCGCCCCGTATGCGACGAAGGCAGCGCCAGGCTCAGCAGGAAGCAGCGCGGCCGCCCGCCCATGGCCGCGATGTCGCTCGTGGCCCGCGCCAGGCACTTCCAGCCCACCGCGTCCGCCGGATGCCGCTCGCGCAGGAAGTGCACGCCTTCCAGAAACCAGTCGCAGGAGAGAATCGCTTCGTTTCCGCCGCTGGGGGACCACAATGCGGCGTCGTCTCCGATGCCCAGCCGCAGCCCGCCATCCGCCGTCTCCGAAGCGCGCTCGATCTTGCGCAGCAGCGCGGCTTCATCCAGCGCTCCCGCCCAGGTTCCCGCGCGCTTTGGTCCGCGAATGTGTCTCATTTGCTTGGACATGGAGTGGCCAGGACGGCAGTATAGCGCCTCCTCACCTGTCCGGCGAGCGCCGCAGCCGCGAATCCTGTCCCTTGGGACAGGAGACTGTTTCGCCCCCTGACCTACGCGGGCGGGATAAAGGGTTGACTTCCCGATTCGCCAAAACCTATCATGGACATGGTCATTCTCCAGCGTTTCTGGCGGGTACTGCTCCCTCGGCTTCCAATAGGGGGCTAACTGTCGGCGATGCAAGGGAATCGCACCGGAATAGGCAGCGGGCGGGGGCCCGAAGCGTACTTACGACCATGAAGGGCAAGAACTACACATTTTACGTAGCGTCCACGCCGGGCCAGATGCGCAAGCTGGTCCTGCCGGTCTACGTCCTGCAAGGGCTTGCGATCCTGGTCCTAATCGGCGGGATCACTGTGATCGCCGGCGTGGGTTCCTACTCGCGGATGCTCTGGAAAGTGGGCAATTACAACGCCCTGCGTCACGAACAGGACACCCTCAAGCGCCAGTACAAGCAACTGCAGTCCTCCGTCGAAGATACCAACCAGCGCCTGGACTCCCTGCAATCCCTGGCCACCGAAGTGGCCATGACCTACGGCATTCTTCGCTACAAGCCCGGCGCTTTCTATGTCCAGGACAATCCGCTCAGCCCCAAAGACGCCTTTGACCGCTCCATCGAGCAGTTCACCTTCTTGCAGAAAAACGCCCAAGCCATTGCCATCTCCAGCGGAGGATTGAACCTCGTTCCCTCCACCAGTTTCGCCGATTCCTCCTATACCCCCTCGATCTGGCCGGTTCTCGGGCACATTACGGACACCTTTGGCCAGCGCATGGATCCCTTCAGCGGGGAAGGCGCCTTCCACACCGGCGTGGATATCGCAACGGATTACGGCGAGCCGGTTCACGTGGCCGGAGATGGAGTCGTCACCATCGCCGACAACCATGCCGGTTACGGACGCCTGGTCGTCGTGGACCACGGTTTTGGGGTCACCACCTGGTATGCCCACCTTTCTGCTTTCGCCGCCGTGGTCGGTTCGCGCGTCAAGCGCGGTCAGATTATCGGCTACACCGGCATCAGCGGACGCTCCACCGGCCCGCACGTGCACTATGAAGTTCGCCTGAACAACGCCCCGGTCAATCCCTGGCGCTACCTGCGCACCAGTTCCGCGCACGCCGGCGGCTAGCCCGCAATGTCCCTAGTAATATCCCGCTTTCCCTTTTCATTTCCGCGGATTTCTCTGGTCCTGCTGGCGCTGCTCGTGCCGTTTGCCGCGGCGGCGCAGGAGCCCGCTCCCGCTCCATCGGTTCCCGCTCCTGCCCCTGCTCCCGCTCCCGTGCAGCCCCTGCGCATCCTGTGGCTGGGCGACATCATGATGGAAGTGCCCTGGCGGCAGCCGCCGGTATCTCCGCTGAAACTTTTTGATGGCGTGCGGGAAAGTCTGGCGGGCCGCGATCTGGTCATCGCCAATCTGGAATCCGCGCTCACCAACTGGCCCGACATCACTCCTTACAAGGACAAGGCGCTGATCGCCGCGGGGAAAGACGTTGTCTCGCGCACCACTTCGCCGCTGGCCGCCCAGGCCCTGGCCGGCGCCGGCATTCAGGTGGTCGGCCTGGCCAATAACCACACCATGGACTACACCGAGCACGGCCTGCTCGAAACCTTCGAGCGGCTGGAAGCCGCCGGTGTGCGTTACACCGGCGCCGGAAAAAATATTGCCGCCGCCGAAGACGCTCTCATTCTGGAAATCAAAGGGCGGCGCGTCGGCATGCTGTCCTTCAGCGACGTTGTCCCGCGCTTTTCCTGGGCGGAAGCGGCCCGCCCCGGAATTGCCTCGGCCAAGGAAGTGGAGCGCGTCGTGGAGGCGGTGCGCTGCGCGCGCCCCCGCGTGGATATTCTGATCGTGCTCTTTCACTGGGGAGTGCAGTTTGACCGCGAACCTTCCCCGCGCCAGGAGTTTCTTGCGCAAGAGACGCAGAAGGCCGGGGCCGACCTGATTCTCGGCGCGCACCCCCACGTTTTGCAGGGCATGGCCTGCCTCGGCGCGGTGCCGGTGGTTTATTCCGCCGGAAATTTTGTTTTTCCGGTCTCCGGTTTTTACACCCGGCGCAGCGCCATTTTCGAATTTGAATTTCCGCCGCAGGGAGCCCCGTCCGTCCGGCTGATCCCCACGATGATTGACGACCAAGGCGCTCCGCAGATTGCCGCCAGCGGCCCGCGCGAGGAGATTCTCGCCGAGATGGCCCGGCTCTCGCAGCCTCTCGGCCTGGCCCTGGAGAACGGTTCCGGCAGTTGCCGCATGGAGGCCGCTCCTGCGGCGCTTCCTGCTCCGGAAAAGACGCAGCCCGCAAGCCCTGACCGCAAGCCCTAGCCACGTTTCATTGCGCTTTGCCGCAAAAACCGTGCGGAAAGAAAAAGCGCAGGGTGTGTTCCGCCCCGCGCTTTTCTTTATGCTGCCGTTTTCCCGCAGCCAGCCCCTTGGGATCCGAACCGGCCGCGGGTGGCCCATTGCCGCCCGCCGGAAATTACTCTGCTTTATCGCCGCCGGCGGAAATTCCCGTCAGGCTGAGCAGTTCATCGGTGGAGAGCACCTTGTCGACATCGAGCAGCAGGGCGAACTTCTTGCCCAGTTGCGCCATGCCGAGAAGGTAGTCCACCTTCACCCGCGTGCCAAACTCGGGAACCGCGCGGATGTCGTCGGCGGCC
>JBGQNE010000032.1:0-27596 GCA_041500985.1 Terriglobia bacterium
CCCGCCCTGCGTCAACCGCCGCCACCCCCGAACGTTCGCCCCAAGCACCAACCTCCCCGCCTGTCCCTCCGTGCAGGCCTCTCCTCTTCTCCGCAATTGCTCCCCGGCCCCTCCTATGCTCAAATGTCCCCATGGATTCCCGCACCAAACGCGCGCTCTCGGCGGAACAATCCGAACTCCTGCGCAGCCTCCCTTCCGTGGACGAACTTCTCCTCCAGCCCCGCCTGCGCGCGCTGGCCTCCCGCGTGGATCGCGACGTGCTCCTCGAAGTCACCCGCTCGGCCCTCGCCGCCCTCCGTGAATCCATCACCGGCGCGCCGGAGCCAGCCGCCGTGGTCCTCTCTCCCGACGCCATCGCCGCGCACATCTCCGATTCCGTCGAGCGCATCCTCTCGCTCTCGCTCCAGCCGGTCATCAACGCCACCGGCGTCATCCTGCACACCAATCTCGGCCGCGCCCCGCTGCTCTCCGCCGTCGCCGACCACATTCGCCAGTCCGCCGCGCATTACTCCAATCTCGAATACGATCTCGAAGCCGGCCAGCGCGGCAAGCGCGACGCGCACACTTCCCGCCTCTTCGAGCGCCTCACCGGCGCCGGCGCCGCCATCGTCGTCAACAACTGCGCCGCCGCCGTCCTGCTCTCCCTCGCCGCTCTCGCCAAGGGCGGCGAAGTCCTGGTCTCCCGCGGCGAACTCATCGAAATCGGCGACGGCTTCCGCATCCCCGAAGTCATGGCCGAAAGCGGCGCCCTGCTCCGCGAAGTCGGCACCACCAACCGCACCCGCATCGAGGACTACGAGCGCGCCATCACCGAAAAAACACGCCTCCTCCTCCGCGTGCACCCCTCCAATTTCCATATCTCCGGTTTCACCGAGCGCCCCTCGCTCGCCGAACTCGCCGAACTCGGCCGCCGCACCGGCCTTCCCGTCATGGAAGACCTCGGTTCCGGCTGCCTCGTGGATCTTTCCGCCAGCGGCGTCAGCGAACCCGTGGTCCGCCAAAGTTTCGAAACCGGCGCCGACATCGTGGCTTTCAGCGGCGATAAACTTCTCGGCGGCCCGCAAACCGGCATCATCGCCGGCAAAGCCGACCTCGTCGCACAAATCCGCCGCTACCCGCTCTACCGCGCCCTGCGCGTGGATAAACTCACCATCGCCGCGCTGCAAATCACACTCGGCGCTTATCTCCGCGGCGCTCTCGACGAAATCCCCGCCCTGCGCATGATTCGCCTCTCCGCCGCCGACATCGGCCGCCGCGCCGAACATTTTCTCGCGCTCCTCCGTCCCCAGGTTTCCCTCGCCGAAGCCGAACTCGACGTCCGCGCGGGATCCTCGCTCATCGGCGGCGGCGCCACTCCCGCCGATTCTCTCCCCACCATGCTCCTCCGCGTCTCCAGTTCGCGCCATTCCGCCGCGCAGCTCGAAAAGCGCCTCCGCCGCCCCGCCTCCGGCCTCTCCGTCATCGCCCGCGTCGAAGAGAAGCGCATCATCCTCGACCTGCGCACCGTCTTCCCCGAGCAGGACGCCGCGCTCGCCGCCACTCTCGCCGCGGCCCTCCGCTGAGTGAAAACCTCACCCGCCATGCTCGCCTTCACCGTCAAAAATCATCGCCTCGCCGCAGTCAGAAAACCTCTCCCGGGCCTGCGCCCCGGCTGGGCCCGGATCAAGCTTCGCCTCGCCGGCATCTGCAACACCGACATCGAAATCCTCCGCGGCTATCACAATTTCCGCGGCACGCCCGGCCATGAATTTGTCGGAGAAGTTGTGGATGTGGGAAAAGTTTCCGCGCGCGAAAAAAACCGCTGGCTCGGCCGCCGCGTCGTCGGTGAAATCAATATCGGCTGCGCCGCGCTCGGCTTCCGCAACCCTTGCGTCTTCTGCCGCCGCGGCCTCAAGACCCACTGCTCCCGCCGCAAAGTCCTCGGCATCGTCGCCCACGACGGCGCCTTCGCCGAATATTTTTCCCTGCCGCTCGAAAATCTCTATCTCGTCCCCAAAAACGTCCCCGACGAGCAAGCCGTCTTCACCGAACCCCTCGCCGCCGCCTGCCAAATTCTGGATCAAGTTCCCGTCGCCCACCACCGCCGCATCGCCGTCCTCGGCGACGGCAAACTCGCCCAACTCATCGCCCGCGTCCTGCACGCCGCCGCACCCCACGTCATCCTCTTCGGCAAACACAACTCCAAGCTGGCCCTCGCCCGCCTGGCCAAAATCAAAACCCAGCTCCTTCGCGGCGACTCGAGCGACCTCCACCGCATCCGCGAATCCTTCTCCTTAGTCGTCGAAGCCACCGGCTCACCCAGCGGCCTCTCCCTCGCCCAGCACATCACCGAACCCCGCGGCACTCTCGTCCTCAAATCCACCTTCCACGACGCCGCCCCCGTGGAAACCTGGCCCACGGTGGTCAAGGAACTCACCCTCATCGGCTCCCGCTGCGGCCCCTTCGATAAAGCTCTCGCTCTTCTCCGCTCCCGTCGCGTCGATCCCATCCCCCTCATCTCCCGGACCTTCCCCCTATCCCAAGCCCCCGCTGCCATCGCCTACGCGCAGAAATCCGGCGTGATGAAAGTCCTCCTAAAGCCTTAAATGTTTGATGGGAAAATGTAGAGGCAGGGCTTCAGCCCTGCTCGCTGCTGGCAGCAGAATCTCTCCCCATTCAACTTTTAACTTTGGACTGTGGACTCTTCACTGAGAACTGCCAACTGAAAACTTTTCACCCCCTGCAAATACACGACGCCACGCACCCCGCCCCGAACCCATTATCAATATTCACCACGGTCACATTCGAAGCGCAACTGTTCAGCATCCCCAGCAGCGCCGCCACTCCTCCAAAACTCGCCCCATATCCCGTGCTCGTCGGCACCGCAATCACCGGCACGCCCACCAATCCGCCCACCACGCTCGGCAGCGCCCCTTCCATCCCCGCCACGCAAATAATCACCCGCGCCTCGCCCAGTTCCTTGCGATGCTCCAGCAAACGGTGAATCCCCGCCACGCCCACATCGTAAAGATGCTCCACGCGATTCCCCAGCATGCGCGCCGTCAGCAGCGCCTCTTCCGCCACCGGGATGTCGCTGGTCCCCGCGGACACCACCAGGATCGTTCCCTTCCCTGGCGCCTCCCGCGTCCGCTCGATCGTGATCACCCCGGAGAGCGGATGAAACTTCGCCGCGCGCGCCTCTTTTCCGTTCAACCGCTTCACCGCCGCGTAAATTTTCTTGTCCGCCCGCGTGATCAGAATATTGTGCCGCCCCTCTTTCGCCCGCAGCATCGCCCGCACAATTTCCGCCACCTGCCCCGGCGTCTTGCCCTTCCCCAAGATCACTTCCGCGAACCCCTGCCGCAGCGCCCGGTGATGATCCACCTTGGCAAATCCCAAATCCTCGAACGGCATGTGCTTCAACCGCTCGATGGCCTCCGCCGGCGAAGCCTTTCCCGCCCGCACCGCCTCCAGCACCTTCATCAATTCGCCCCTGTTCATATTCACCCGCTGCGCATTCTACCACCCCGCCGCACCGCCTGCTGACGACCGTGGTCTGTTTTTACCGAGAACGGATGATTGCGGATGGAGGGTTAGGATTTTGCGGGGAGGATGACGGAGTAAAGGACGGCGAGATAGTGACAGGTGCTGGCGGAGAGGACGAAAAGGTGCCAGATGACGTGGTTGTAGGGCAGTTTTTTCCAAGCGTAAAAGACGACACCAAGCGTGTAAAGCAGACCGCCGGCGAGGAGCCAGAGAAGGCCTGGAACTGGGACCGAGGCGAGAAGAGGTTTGAGTGCAATGACGACGAGCCAGCCCATCACAAGATAGATCATGGTGGAGAAAAAGGAGAAGTGGTCGACGAAGCGAAATTTGAAGACAATGCCGGCCACGGCGAGCCCCCACACAATGCCGAACAGCGACCAGCCCCATCCACCGCGCAAATTGACGAGGAGGAAAGGGGTGTAGGTTCCGGCGATGAGCAGGTAGATGGCGGAATGGTCGAAAATTCTGAGGGCGCGCTTCCAGCGGGGCGAGGGGATGCCGTGATAGAGGGTGGAGGCCGCATAGAGGCAGACGAGGGTGGCGCCGTAGATGGCGCAGCTGACGATGAGGCGCGGGCCGCCGTGCATCGCGGCGAGGACCAGGAGGACGACGAAGCCGGCAAGACTCAGGATAAGGCCGACACCGTGGGTGATGGCGTTGGCGAGTTCTTCGGCGGTAATGCGATGAGAGCGTGGTGGCATCCAGGATTTTGCTTCCAAGGATATTGTTCTCTCTTGGAGGGCGAAGCGCAAGCAGAGAGAGTGTTCAGTTGTCAGTGAAGAGAAACCTGCAACCATCCGGCGCCTTGGTTTTACTGAGAACTGATTACTGAGAACTGAAAACTCAAAATCCCGGCGCGCCCGTGGCGGCGGGGCGCATCTCCGGCGCGTTGACGCCGAAGCGGAGACGGGTGAAGTAAGACTGGCCGATGGACATGAAGCCCGTGTACAGGTAGCCCCAGACGAAGAGGAGGAGGAAGGGAACGGTGGCGTAGTTTTCGTTGGAGATGGCGTAGAGCACGGTGGCGGCGAAGTAGAGGCCGAGGATAATTTCGGCGAAGGGGACCCAGCCGATTTTGTTGCGGTAGGTTTTTTGGACGAAGGTGCCCTGCTTGCCTTCGATATTGTATTTGGGGGTGCGGGCGAATTCGCTTTTCTTGCCCAGCAGCGCTTCGATAACGGCCTGGGCGTTGCGCACGGCGATGCCGATGCCGGTGGCCATGACGAAGGGCATATAGAAAAAGGTGCGCCACCACGTTTTGGGATGGAGCTCTTTCTGGGCGACGAGATAGAAGCTGGAGATGGAGCAGGTGGAAGCGAGGAAGAGCGGGAGGTCAATGACGATCATCTGGAACCAGCCCTGATAGAAGCGGACGATCATGGCGGGGAGCAGCATGGTGGAGAGAAGGATCATCAGGGGATAGCTGATATTGGCCGTGAGATGGAAAAAGGCTTCGGCCTTGACGTGAAAGGGAGCACGTGAGCGAAAGACCTGGGGAAGAATTTTCTTGGCGGTCTGAATCAGGCCCTTGGCCCAGCGCGCCTGCTGCGCTTTGAACCCGTTCATGTCCACGGGCAGTTCGGAGGCGCACTCGATGCCCGGAAGGTAGAGAAACTTCCAGCCCTTGAGCTGCGAGCGGTAGGAGAGGTCGGTGTCCTCGGTGAGGGTGTCGTGCTCCCACCCGCCGGCTTCGTCAATGGCGCGGCGGCGCCACACGCCGGCGGTTCCGTTAAAGTTGAAAAAAGTGCCGCGGCGGGAGCGGGCCCCGTGTTCGACGACGAAATGGCCGTCGAGAAGAATCGTTTCGACGCGGGTCAGCAGCGAGTAGTCGGAGTTGAGATAGGTCCAGCGGGTCTGCACCATGCCGATACCGGCGCCGCCCTCCGGGTTCATGAAATAAGGAATGGTGCGGCGAAGGAAATCGGGCTGGGGGATGAAGTCGGCGTCGAAGATGGCGACGAATTCGCCGCGCGAGGTTTTCAAGCCGTTTTCGAGCGCCCCGGCTTTGTAGCCTTCGCGGTTGGTACGGTGAATGTAAAAAATGGGCATGCCCTGAGCGGCGTGCCGCTCGACGCAGGCGCGCGCCACTTCGCAGGTTTCGTCGGTCGAATCGTCCAGCACCTGAACGTCGAGGAGTTCGCGGGGATAGTCGAAGGCGGCGACGGCATCCACGAGACGCTCGATGACGTAGCGTTCGTTGAAGATGGGAAGCTGGATGGTGACGCGGGGCCATTGGGTGACGGGCGGCGGTTCGGGGGGAACGTTCTTGGCGTATTTGAAATAGTCGTAGACCAGCCAGTAGCGGTGCAGCCCGTACATGGCCAGGACGAAAAGCACGATGAAATAAGGAATCATCATGGCCAGGTCGAAGGAATTGACGCGGTAGAGCCCGGTGAAGGTGCGGTCGGTGAGCTTGCGCCAGTAATGGAAGAGCGGGCCCTGTTGGGCGGCGAGGAGCGCGAGTTGAAGAGCGAACAACACGTTAGGGTGATCTCCGGTTACAATTTCTGGCGATGACTCGCCCCTTCTCATCGCGCGTGCAAATGGCCGCCGTACTGAGCGGCACGCTGCTGCTCGGGCTGATCTACGGGCGGATGCGCCAACTGAATGATTTGAAGCTGCACGCGGTCGAGTTCATCGTGCTGGCGCTGGCCGCGGGCGTAGTCTATCTCATCGCGCTGCATCTCTTCGAACATTCCGCCGGAACCCGCGCCGGGTATTTGCTGCTGATCGCCGCGGCCATCCTGTTTCGCGTGACCCTGTTTCCGCTCGAGCCTTCCCTTTCCGACGACTTGCACCGCTATCGCTGGGACGGCCGCGTGCAGAATCACGGCTGGAACCCGTATACCGTGAGTCCGACCGACCCGCGGCTGATTCCTCTGCGCGACGAGCACTGGCGCTGGATGCCGCAGCGGGAGATGCCGGCGATCTATCCGCCGGCGGCGCAACTGGTCTTTCGCCTGACGGACCGCTTTCTCCCCGGACCAACAGGCTTCAAGACGCCCTTCGCGCTGGCCGACCTGCTGATCGTGCTGCTGCTGGCGTGGCATTTCCGCAAGGCGGAGGACCGCGCCTTCCGGCTGGCCGTCTATGCCTGGAATCCCCTGGTCATCGTGGAGTTTGCGGGCAGCGGGCACAGCGACGCCCTGGCATTGCTGGGAGTCGTGGCAGCACTGCTGATTATAAGGCGGCGGCCAGTGGTGTCAACGATGCTGCTGGCGTGCGCAGCGCTAGCCAAGGCGTTTCCGGCGGTGCTCGTTCCGCTGTGGGTGCGGCGCGCGGGATGGCCGCGCAGCCGCGCCGGTTGGATGGCGCTCGCGGCGGGCGGAGCGACGGGTGTGGCGCTGCTGGTGCCTTACTGGCGCGGGCTGCGCATGCTGGGGGAAAACCTGAAAACGTACGAGGGGATTTTTCGGAATTATCACGCGAGTGTATACACCGTGATTTCCTGGCTGGCGGGAAACCCGCGCGTGGCGGGATGGATCGGCGTGTGCGTGGTGTGGGCGCTGGCGGCGTGGATCGCAGCGCGGCGTTCGCAGATGGAGCCCGAGCGGGCGGCGTTTTTGCTGTTTGGAACAATCTTGTGTTTTGCGCCGAATGGGTATTCCTGGTATTTCACTTGGGTCGTGCCGCTGCTTTGTTTTTATCCCAATGCGGCGTGGCTGATGGTGACGGTGCTGCAGTTTTTGTCCTACAACGTGCTGGTGGATTACGGCATAAACGGCCGCTGGCATTTTGATCCGTGGATGCAGGCGATGGTTTATGTGCCGTTTTATGCGCTGCTGGCGGGGGGAGTGGTGAGGAGTTCAAAGTTGACAGTTAAAAGTTGAAGAGATAGGAAAAATCTTCTGCTGACCTGCGGTTTTCCTGCACGGTTCAACATTCCAAACATTGGCAGTCGAGATCCTTCGGCCTCGATAAAAAACATCGAGGCTTCAGGATGACACCACTTAAAGAGGGATGGGGATACGGCCTCTCGGGCTATGGGATGAGGACGATTTTGCCGAAGGCGCGAGATTCGATGACTTCCTTGTGCGCGCGGACGGCTTCTGCGAGAGGGAGTTCCTTGCCGACGACGGGGCGCAGGGAGCCGTTATCGAGGCCCGCGGCGATGGCCGCGTGGGCGTCGGCGGCCTCGGAGGGAGAAATGTTCCAGAGGAAGACGCCGTGAACGGAGGCTTCGCGGGCCATGATGTCACGCGGGGTGATGGTGACATCGCCGCGGCTGCCGATGATGACGACGCGGCCGTGTTTGGCGAGGAGTTTCAGGTCGGCGCCGAGATTCACGTTGGCCAGCATTTCGAGGAGGATGTCCACGCCGCGTCCGGCGGTGGCCTGGAGAATCGCCTCGGTGTAGCCGGGGGCGCGATGGTCGAAGACCTGGTGCGCGCCTTCTTTTTTGACGAGGGCCAGGCCCTGCTCGGTCCCGGCGGTGCCCAAGACGGTCATGCCCAGTGCGCGGGCGATTTGCAGAGCGGCGATGCCCACGCCGCCGCTGGCGCCGTGAACGAGGACGGTGTCCGCGCCGCGGGCGTGAGCGATCTGCCGCAGCGCGCGATAAGCCGTGGCGTAGGGAATGTAGATGCCCGCGCCTTGCGGGAAGGTGATGCGCTCGGGGAGCGGGTGAACCTGGGACTCGAGCGCGATAGTGAATTCGGCGTAGGTGCCGGTGACGGAACCGGAAGTGTAGACGCGGTCGCCGGGCTTGACGAGGGTGACGCCCGCGCCGACGGATTCGATGGCGCCGGCGGCGTCCACTCCGGGGGTGTAGGGAAGCGCGGGCTTGAGCGCGTAGTTGCCGCTGCGCATGTAGGTGTCCGCGGGATTCACGCCGGCGGCGCGCACGCGCACGAGGACTTGTCCCGCTTCCGGCTTGGGCGTGGGAATTTCTTCCAGCTTCATCACTTCCGGTGCGCCAAATTCGTGTACGCGGATGGCTTTCATGGTGGTTCCCCTTGTGAATTCGCCCTCGAGTGTTTGCGAGGCGACATTCAATTCATTTCCTCAGCGGCTAAAGCCGCCTGCGACAGAAAGCTGTGACGTCGGAGCTAAAGCTCCGACCCCCACAGAGATACTCTACACAGATACTCTACAACCTCATTAGACTACCACTTGTGGAAGAGAAAAAAGACGGCCAGGACGATGCAGGCGAAACCGGCGGCGTGGTTCCAGCGCAACTGCTCCTTCAGGTAGTAAACGGAAAAAACGGCGAAGACCGCCAGGGTGATGACTTCCTGAATGGTTTTCAGCTGCGCGGTCGAGAATTCGTACGAGCCGATGCGGTTGGCGGGAACCTGGAAGCAGTATTCGAAAAAAGCGATGCTCCAGCTGGCCAGAACCACTTTCCAGAGGGTGGCGCTGCGGTATTTGAGATGGCCGTACCACGCGAAGGTCATGAAGATATTGGAAATGGTCAGCAGGATGATGGTGCGCATCGGTCTGGGTCAGGCTCCTTCTTGCGGGCAAAAATGCCGGGCAGGGGATGGGTCATGAAAATCAGGGAATTCGCGCGGGCCACAGGCCGCGGATATAGACGGTATTGTCCGCCACGCGGTAAAAGACCAGCCAATCCCCGGCGAGGAACCGGCGGTGGCGGCGGAAGCGCCGGCCGGATGTGCGCACGGGATAGAGGCGGGGAAACGATTCGAGGAGGCCCGTTTTTTCAAGAATTTCCTCGCGCTCTTTTTCCGGAAGAAGCAGGAAAAGATCCCGCACCGGATCCGCCCAGACGACGCGGGCTTTCACTTGCGCTTCTTGGCCAGCGCGCGGGACATGCGCTTTACTTCGCTATGCGCCGTGACGCGCCCTTCGCGGATGGCCTTCTCGGATTGCGCAATCATCTTCTGAAAAGCGGGATCGCCTTCGATCCTGTCCAGATGCTCTTCCATGTCGGCGTAGTACCGGATGGCTTCGCGAACGACCATGCTGCGGTTCCCCCCGCGGTCGGAGGCGAGGTCGCGGAGAAGCTGGTTGGTTTTCTTGTCGAGCACGAATTGGTGGCGCATGAGATCCCTCTGGAAGAAAAATACCCGCCGGATGAGGAAGAGTCAACACCATTCATGAATGGTGTTGACTGCGGAAAACTGTTGGGCGGTGCCAGGAAAAAGCAAGTCGATCCTGTCAAATGGCGGGGACCAGCAGGCCATCGGCCTGGAGGGTAAGGATGTAGCCCTCAATGGCTTCGCGAATATTGGTGACGGCTTCGTCCTTGGTTTTGCCCTGACTGACGCAGCCGGGAAGGCTGGGGCACTCCGCCACCCAGTAGCCATCTTCGCCGGGGTAAGGGACAACCTGTCGCATGGCGTTAGTCTAGCACCCTTTTCAGACGTTCAGGCTGATCGAAACCGTCCCCGGCGCCTTGGCCGGAGGCAACGCAGGCATCTTCGAGCGATCCACGGGCCGGTACAGCGTATCGCGCTCCACGGGCGTGCGCCCGGCGGCGCGGATGAGTCGCTCGAGTTCCGCGCGGGGAGTAAACTCCGCCGTAGTCGCTCCGGCATCGTGATAAATCTTTTCTTCGACCACCGTACCGTCGAGATCGTTGGCGCCGAAGCGCAGGGAGATTTGCGCGATGCTGGGAGTGAGCATGACCCAGTACGCCTTGATATGCGCGAAATTATCCAGCAGCAGCCTCGCCACGGCGATGTTGCGCAGGTCGGCGTAGCCCGTGGTCGGCGAAATATGCGCGAGCGCGGTATTGTCCGGGTGAAAAGCGAGCGGGATGTAGGCGACGAAGCCGCGGGTGATGTCCTGCAGTTCGCGCAGCTTGATGAGGTGGTCGGTGCGCTCCTCCTCGGTTTCCACGTGACCGTAAAGCATGGTGGCGTTCGAGGGCAGGCCAACTTCGTGCGCCTGCCGGGCGACGCTGAGCCACATCTGCCCGCTGACTTTGTGGTCGCAAATGATTTTGCGCACGCGCGGATGAAAAATCTCCGCTCCGCCGCCGGGAAGCGAGTCCACGCCGGCTTCCTTCATTTTCAGCAGCACATCCTTGATGGAAAGCTTGGCAATGCGCGCGAAGTAGCCGACCTCCACCATGGTGAACGCTTTGAGGTGAACGCCGGGGCAGCGCTGCTTGAGCCCGCGCACCAGTTCGAGAAAATATTCGAACGGGAGATCGGGATGCAGCCCGCCGACGATGTGAAATTCCGTGGCCCCTTCGCGCACGCCCTGTTCGGCGCGCTGGTAAATTTCCTCCAGCGCGAACGTGTAAGCGCCAGGGGCGTTGGCGTCGCGGCCGAAAGCGCAGAGTTTGCAATGCGCCACGCACACGTTGGTGGGATTGATGTGCCGGTTGACGTTGAAATACGTGACGTCGCCATGCAGCTTTTCGCGGACGTGGTTGGCCAGCCAGCCGACGGCCAGCAGGTCGGGCGAGCGGTACAGCGCGATGCCGTCGTCGAAGGAGAGGCGCGCGCCGGCGAGGACTTTCTCCGCGATGGGATGGAGTAGCGGGTCGGTGATGGTGAGGTTGGACATAGTTGTCAGTGGTCAGTTCTCAGTTCTCAGTTTCGGAAAACCCTTCATCCGCGCCAGAGCGCGGCCGCTGCTCCCCAGAACAAAAGGAACAATAGACTAATATAGCCGTTTACGGTGAAAAACGCAGCGTTCAGCTTGCTGAGATCGTTGGCGCTCACCATCGAGTGCTCGTAGGCCAGCAGCGCGGCAACCACGGCGACGCCGGCCCAGGCCGGCCAGGGCAGCGCGAAGCTGGCGGCCAGCACGGCCAGCAGCGCCACCACCAGCACGTGCATCGCGCGGGCGATCATCAGCGCACGGGGGATGCCGAAGCGCTTGGGAACGGAGAAGAGGCCGGCTTGTCGATCGAAGGCGACATCCTGGCAGGCATACAGCACGTCGAAGCCGCCCACCCACAGCGTGACGGCGGCGCACAGGATGAGCATGCGCAGGTCCAGCGCGCCGGTGATGGCGATCCACGCCGCGGCGGGCGAAATGCCCAGGGAAAAACCCAGCACGAGATGCGACCAGTTAGTGAAGCGCTTGGTGTAGGAATAGAAAAAAAGAACGAAAAGAGCGACGGGTGAGAGTTTGAGAGCGAGCGGATTCAGGCGCGAAGCGGCGAAAAAGAAAAGAGCCGCGGCCGCGATGGTAAATCCCCAGGCGAATTGCATCGAAAGCGCGCCGGTGGCCAGCGGCCGCTGGCTGGTGCGCGGATTTTCCTTGTCGTAGCGCAGGTCGGCGATGCGGTTCATGGTCATCGCGGCGGAGCGCGCGGCGACCATGGCGGCGACGATCCACAGCAGTTGGTGCACCGAGGGCCAGGAATGATTGGCGCTGCGCGCAGCGAGCAGCGCCCCCGTGAGCGCGAAGGGCAGCGCAAAGACGGAGTGCTCGAACTTGATCATTTCCAGGACGGTGCGGAGGCGGTTGGCCATGAAATGATTATGCCTGAGCTTTTTTCGAAGTGGACTGGCCTTCCCAGCGGTACATCTCTTCCTGCGGCAGTCCAATCTGCGCCAGGACGCGGCAGACGTACTGCGTAACGAGGTCGTCAATCGTCTTGGGATGATGGTAGAAAAAAGGAATGGCGGGCATGATCACCGCGCCGGCCTGCTGCGCCCGCAGCATGTTTTCCAGGTGGATGCGGCTGAAGGGCGTGTCCCGCACGCACAGGATCAGTTTGCGCGACTCCTTCAGCATCACGTCGGCCGCGCGCGCCACCAAATTGTCGGCCAGCCCCGCGGCGATCGACGCCAGCGTGCCCATCGAGCAGGGGATCACCAGCATGGCATCCACCGCGTAGCTGCCGGAAGCGATGGAAGCGCCCACGTCCTGATTGGGCAGCGCTTCGATTTTTTTGGACGAGCGCCCCAGCAGCCGCTCGGGCAGTTTTTTCAGATCGCCCGAGGAAATTCCCAGCTCTTCGGCGAAAAGCCGCTGCCCGGCTTCGGTCACCACCAGATGGACGCGTCCCACGCGCGCGTCGCCCTCCAGCAGAGCAAGGGCCTTCTGCGCCAGGATGGCCCCGCTGGCTCCGGTGACGGCCACGGTGATGATTTGGTTTTGGCGCTCGGACATGGTTTGGTTTTCTTGGGCTGCGGAAAACCCAGTCTCGCAGCCGACCCGGAGCAAGTCAAGCGGGGTGGAGGACTGGGCGAGAGAGGAAAGAAGAACAGGCAAAAATGGCTGCTGCTCTTGGTTTTGGTGAGATGGAACCACCCAGTCGCTCTAGCTGGAAGCGCTGATAATACCTCGTTCTTCAGTTTGGGACGATGAACTCGCCTAACCATTCGTACCGATGTTCCGTCACGGACTCCTGTTCAACGGGGACTCCGGCGCATTTGGCCGGAGCATAGCGCTGCTGGAGCATTTGCTCCATCCAGTAGGAATCCAGCATGCTGCCAGCGGACTTCACCACGGCGAGGTTGTGCCACCTGCCGTCGATTCCGATGATTCCGTAGATGGCTGCAATATGTTGTTGGGCAGCTTCACGAAGCTGCGAGGGCATGGGATTAGCCGTGCCCATTTCCTCGAGTTTCGCGTGTTCCGGATGCGGGCACCAGCGAAACACGGTTGCCTCCTTTGGAGGAACAAATGAAGAAGCATCGAAAGCCGCTTGCTCCAGTCTTTGTACTTGAATCTGAACCAGCGGCCTGTCCAGGGAGAATTCGGCAAGGGTTAGAGGAAATTGGCGCCCGGCGAAAGGCACGTAATCTTTGAACCGATATTCAAAATGGAATCCCTTGAATTCAACGCGAGTCAGGATTGGGGATGATCCATCCAGGATGACGGTTCTGTATCCGATATCGATCGTTCTCTCGCGAGAGCCATTCCTCGTTCTATCCCTCACTTTGCCTGGTTTAACGGCCAGACCCGGGTGGAGAACGTATGGAAAATTCAACAGTTCGTGCAGCCTGAAAATCTCAAGCGGCAAAATGGACGGGTTGCGGCTAATGTAAAGTTTGTCGCCGGCTGCGACCCGAACCTGGGAGAAATCTGCAAACTTAATCTCCTCTCGCCAAATAGTTGGCGAAGACCAAAACAGCTCATAGGTTCCGTCTGCCGCCATTTTTCTTTCCTCATACAGGAACACGCGAGCCGCCAGGTGAAAGGAGCGGCTCCCCGATGAGCGTATGTCCGCGAGATCTTCGGCTTGCTGCAGGAGTCTTTGTGCTTCTACACGCTTATCGCTGGCAGCCATCAACTCCCGGGACCGGGGTTCGAAAAACGCCAAGGAGAACAGGGCGCATGCCGTAATGAGCGAAGGGAGCTTCATAACTGTTCTCGTATAGCATCCCCTGACGAAATATACCAGAAGTATACCTCCAGGACCGGGTGGGAACTGGGAGGGAAGGGTGATGGTTTAGTTTTCTTGTGTTGCGGAAAAATCCAGTCTCGCAGCCGACCCGGAGCAAGTCAAGCGGGGTGGGGTTTGCCCCGCGAGACAACCCCTAACCTCCAAGCGCATCCCCCAGCTGCCTCCGAAACTGCTCCAGGTTCACGCGGTGCTTGGCGGACTTCCTCGCACCGATAAAAATCACCGGAATATCCCACCCATAACGGTCTTCCAGAACGGCGTCGCCCTCAATACTGACTTCGTGCAGGAGCGCGCCGAATTCCGCGAGCACCGGCGCGATAGCCGCTTTGGCCTGCTCGCAAAGATGGCAGCCGGGCCGCGTATAGAGAGTAACCTCCCGCGGCCCGGCGCGGGCCAGCCGCTCGTCTTCGGGATGCGCCGGTTCGGGATGAGCGGAGGGCGTCATCAGGGCTGCGGGTTGGAATATTTGCGGAACGGGCCGGCGTGAGGATGAAATTCGCGGGCGCGGTAGAGTTCAGCGATCTGGCGCAGGTGGCCGAGATCGTGGGAAGCCAGTTCGTGCAGCATTTCGGAAAGGGTGAAGGAGGCGATTGCGGAATGATGGCCGGTGCGCGCGGCGGCGCCCGGAGGAAGCATGGAAAGAAAAGCCAGAGTGCCTTCGCGGCGATCGATGAATGCCGCCAGACTCTCTTCGGGATCGGGCTGCGAGTAGCGGCCATCGGCGGCGGCCGCGTTCTGGTCGTAGGCTTCGAGGGCGGGAGCATCCTCGGTGACGATGCGCTGAACGCGCTGGCCATAGACCTGTTCGAGTTCAGCCAGATGAGCCAAAATCTCGCCGATGGACCAGCGGTCCGGCGCCGGTTTCCAGCTCATCGTATCTTCCTGCATATCCGCAAGCAGCGTTTTCAGCAGTTGCGGCGTCTTTTCCAGGAGGGCCAGGGGGCGCTCCAACTGGGGAGCGTCATCGGGCCGCATGAGTGGGGCCATAGGAAAAACCTCCGCCTGCGGACGATTCTACGCGCACAAGCGCCCGCGCGGGAAGAGGGCGCATAATAGGAATGCCGCGCGGCGCGGAAGAGGATGACAACGATGAGCGAAGTGGTGGCCCTGATGGACGACCTGTTTTTCCAGATGAAGCTGGCGGAAACCGCGAAGCAGCTGGGCATCGCGGTAAAGATCGCGGGGAACGCGGAGGCGCTGCTGGCCGAGGCGGGTAACTCCACGCAGCTGATACTCGTGGACCTGAACGCGCGCTGCGGTCCCGTGGAAGCGGTCGAGCGCCTGCGCGCGGCCGGATGCGGGGCGCCGGTGGTGGCCTTTCTCTCGCACGTGCAGGTGGACCTGGCGGAGCGGGCGCGGGCGGCGGGATGCGACGAAGTGATGCCGCGCTCGGTCTTCACGAAGAATTTGCCGGCCATTCTGGCCCGGGGGAAGGGCTGAGATGCGCGCATTTTTTCTTTCGCTGCTGGCCGCCGCGGCGCTTCTGTCAGGACCGGCGCCCGCCAAAGCGGCCGCGCCGAGCGCAGACCCGGCGCAAACCGTGCGCGGACTGCTGGCCGCGGCATGCCAGCAGAACCAGGCGGAGTTCGCGCGCTACCTGCCCGTGCGCAGCGCACGCGCCTACGCGCGGCTCACGGAGCCATCGCGCGTGGCGCTGATGAAGCGCTTTTCGTTCGTGGATGCGGCCGGCCAGGCCGTCACCGGCGAAAAGCCCGCGCTGCACTGCGAAAGCCCGGCGCGAACCGTGGAGATGGAGATTGGCCGGGCGGAGATTCAGGAGAATCTGGCGTTTCTACCCGTGGAAGTGCGCTTGAGCGGAGCAGCGCAGGGGAACGCTCCTCCGCGGCGCTTACAGATCGGGCTGGTGCTCGAGGGCGGCGCATGGAAGCTGCTTTCGGCCGGCCTCCTGCTGCTGGATTTGCCGGCGCTCGAACTGGAATGGAATCGCGAGTCGCTCGAGGCCAACGAACGCAGCACCATCGCCACCCTGCAGCTGCTGGCCCAGGCCGTGGAGAATTACCGCCGCACCTACGCCCACCTGCCCGAACGCCTCGAACAACTCGGCCCGCCCGCCCACGGGACGCCCACGGGCGCCACGGCGGGTCTGCTGGACGCCGAACTGGCCGGCGGCGCGAAAAGCGGCTACCGTTTTCGCTACGTGATTGTGGGCGCTTCCTCGCAGGGCGCCCAGGCCAAGTTCGAGCTGGCGGCGGTTCCGCTGGCCTACGGCACGACCGGGCTGCGCTCTTTTTTTCTGGATGCCCAGGGCGTGCTGCACGGCGCCGACCGGCGGGGAGCGCTGGCCAGCGAGGCGGATGCAATCATCGCCGCGCAGCCCGCGAATTAGTTCACAGCAAGCCGTCTCCGTGGTTGTAAGTTGAAGGACTTCTAAGCGAAGATATGTCTGCAAAAAAGAACAGGTTCGCCGAACGGACGAGAGTGCCATGAAAGAACGACGCCAGAAACCGCGCATCCCGCTCATCCTTTCCACCGAAGTCACCGAACTCACCAGCGGAACGACACTGCGGGGGCGCTGTTCGGATCTGAATATGACCGGCTGCTACATTGACACCCTGCATCCGTCGCCCAAAGGCGAACCGATTCTGGTCAAACTGGTGCGTCCCAACGGAACCTTTGAAGTCAAAGGGAAAGTCATCTACACCAGCCACAGCCTGGGCATGGGTATTCAGTTCGACGCGGACATTCCGGAAGCACAGCGGGAAATCCTGAAGCAGTGGCTGGAAGAAGCGGAAAAAGGCGAATAGCGGCATTTTCAGGAGCGCGCTACGGCACAACCTCGTGCTTGGCAGTGTTTGCACGAGTCACCAGTCACTTTGCGTTTTTTCACCCTCAACTTCGCATTTCAGGCGTAACCGATTCCCCTTAACCGATGGGCACGGCCCGCGGGCCTGCCGCTTGCGCCAAAACGGCCTGCGGCCGCACACTGGTTCTGGGCATCCATCGGACGGCACGGCGCTTCATCGCAGGCGCCGGGCTGCGTGACGCTTTCTCTCTGGGACAGATGACTGATCTGGACTGGAGCCGATGACCGTGACCGAAGAACGCCGCGCCACCCCGCGCTATCCCTTGATTCTCGTTGCCGAAATGCTGGTGGAGGAAACCGGCGCCAGAGCCGTGGCCCGCACCTCCGACGTCAGCCGCACGGGATGCTACATCGACACGCTGAATCCCATCCCGCCGGGCACGATCATCCAGTTGCGATTCCAGCAGGGCGGAGAAAGTTTCCAAACGCGCGCCCGCGTGGTCTACGACGTCTCCCCCATGGGTATGGGGATTGAGTTCGTGGACGTGAATGAAACGCAGTTGGCGATTCTGGACTGCTGGCTCTCCGTGGCGGCCACGGAGGGATAGTCCCGCGCCGGAATTGCCGCCCGCCGGGGATGGGGATACACTCTTCCACGTCATGCCGGCCCTGCAGCGAAAAATTTTACTGCTCGCACTACTCCCGTTGCTGCTCGCCGCCGGCCCGCGGAACGCCGCCGCGCAGGATGGCCCCGGCCCCCTGCTGGAGCCTCCGCACGGACACAGCGGCCCGAGCATGGGCGCGTTGCCCGTTTTCGAATTTCACAGCGGCTTCTGGGTGAACCTGCACCATTTTCTCTACCAGCAGGCCCGCGAACGGCGCTCCCCAGGCGCCTCGAAGACCGCGCAAGCCGCTCCCGGCGGATTTACCGAAGACGAGCAGCGTGCCTGGAACGAAGCCGTGGCGTTCTATGCCGCCAATTACGCCGACCGCGACCTGCAATTCAATTACGATCTGACCCTGCTGAAAAACCAGTTGGGGGATTTCGAGACCTGCACGGAGCTGTCCGCCGTTCCGCGCAAGGAATGCGATGCGGGTCTGCCGGGAAAAATCACGCCCATCCTGAATCGCGCCGCGCCCGTCTATCGCAAGCACTGGTGGCCGGAGCATGACCGCGCCAACCGGCGCTGGGTGGACGCGGTGTCCCCGCTGGTGCAGGAGAAAAGCCTGGAGCTGGCGCGGCGCCTGGCGGAAATCTACCAGACGCGCTGGCCCAAGGAAAAGATTCGCGTCGAGGTGGTGAGCTACGCCAATCCGGCGGGCGCCTACGCGACGCTGGACCCGCTGCGCCTGACGTTCTCAAGCGTGGACCCGCGCAATCAGGGCGATGCCGCGCTCGAAATGCTCTTCCACGAAGCCAGCTACGGCCTGGCCGAACCGGTGCAGGACGCCATCGTGCGCGAATGCCGCCAGCGCGGCAAAGCCATCCCGCGCGACCTGTGGCACGCCCTGCTCTTCTACACCACGGGCGTGGCCGTGCGCTCGGCGCTGGTCGAAACGCCCCCCGCGGAACCTGAAGAGGAGCCCGAGCCTCCGGGCAAGGCCATGCCCGGCACGCCGCAGCCGAAACCAAGCGGCACCTCGGCCATCCGCGAAGGGCTCTATGCCCGGGGCTGGTCGGGCTACGAAGCGCTTTTGCAGCGCTATTGGCAGCCGTATCTCGATGGAAAAATCAGCTTCGATATCGCGGTTTCGCGCATGGTCGCCGCGCTGTAGCCGAAAACACGATTTTCCGCCGGCTCGTTCCACGCGGCAGCCCCCGCCTCGATTGTCAGCACTCCCCCGTTATGCTACGCTTTTTCTGCCCAGTAAGGCCCGGCCCGCGTGCGCGCGTCCCTGCGTGCGCGTTTGTTCTCTTCCTCCCGTATCCGTGAGCGCCGACTGTGTGGGGAGGCGTATTTTCCGCGGAGGATGGCGGCGGCAGCCGCCCCAGAACGGCCAGGACCGCAAGAGGCAGCGAAGGCAGGCACAGCACCACTCATGGCAAGCGAACAGGCATCCACCCAGGCTACCCAGGAACCGCTCGAGATCAAGCTGGCGCATTCGCCCGATTCCGACGACGCCTTCATGTTCTACGCCCTGGCCACCCACAAGATCCTCACGCCGGGGCTGAAGTTCACCCACGTCCTCAAGGACATCCAGACGCTCAACGAAGACGCCCTGACGGAGACCTACGACGTCACCGCGGTGAGCTTCGCCGCCTACCCCGGCCTGCGCGACAAATATATTCTCCTCGATTGCGGCGCCAGCTTCGGCGAAGGCTACGGCCCCATGGTCATCACCCAGCGGCCCATGAAAAAAGAAGAGCTGGCGGGCAAGCGCATCGCCATTCCCGGCCTGAAAACCACCGCATACCTCACTCTCAAGCTCTATGAGCCGAATTTCGAACCCGTGGTCATGCCCTTTGACAAGATTCTGGACGCAGTCAAGAGCGGCGCGGTCGAGGCCGGACTGATCATCCATGAGGGCCAGCTCCTATTTTCCAAGATGGGCCTCTATCGCACGGTGGACCTGGGCCAATGGTGGCAGGAGCAGACCGGAATGCCGCTGCCGCTGGGCGGCAATGCCGTGCGGCGCGCCCTGGGACCGGCCGTGGGGCGGCAAATTGCCAAGATCATCCGCCAGAGCGTCGAATTCGCCCTGGAACACCGCGAAGCCGCCCTCAACTACGCCATGCAGTTCGCCCGCGACATGGAAACCGAAACCGCCGACAAGTTCGTGGGCATGTACGTCAATAACTGGACGCTGGGCTACGGCGAACGCGGGCGCAAGGCCGTGCGCGAGTTGATTAGCCGCGGGACCGCCGCCGGGGTTCTGCCCGCGCCGGCGGAAGTCGAATTCCTCAGCGAAGAGTAGCCGCACCCCAAGTACGCCCAAGAATCGCTGTCATCCCGAGCGCAGCGAGGGATCTGCTTTTTCTTGCTTTACAGCAACCAGCCAAACCACACCCACAGCCCTCAAGTTTTTTCGCCCCCGTCCGATAAATAAGCCATGGCTCAACCCCGCCGGGCTTGGGCCGCTCGGTTCTGAACTCCCCTTCCCGAGTGCCCCGCCCGGCTCCCTTCCGAGCCGTATCACGTAGTTCCTTGCGCCAGGCGGCCGGCGAACCTCCGAAAATTCAACTGTCATTTCTTCTCTCTTACGCTTCCCTGCTGTGTTTTGCGCGGGGGTTCGTTTTTCTCCGGCTCGGAAAGCGGCGAAATCTTCGCCAACTCATAGCTCGTGCTGCGGCCCCCCTCCCGGCTTTGCGCAAGTATGCCGCGCTCGACCAGCGGCTGAATATCGCGCAGGGCCGTGTCCTGGGAACATTTCGCGAGCTTGGCCCATTTCGTCGTGGTCAGCTTTCCCTCAAAGCCGTCGAGCAAGCGGTTGAGCACCCGGCGCTGCCGCTCATTCAGCGGAAACTCCGCAACGCTCTCCCAGAAACGAGCCTTATCCAGCACGGCGGCGAGCGTCGCTTGCGCGCTGGCGATGGCGTGCCCCAGGCATTCTAAAAACCAGTTCATCCACGGGGTGATGTCCGTCGTTCCCTTCTGCGTCCGCTCCAGGATCTCGTAATAGGCGGCCCGCTCCTGCCGGATTTGCGCCGAAAGACTGTAGAAACGCTGTGAACTTTCTTCCGACCGCGCCAGGGCCATATCCGCGATGGCCCGCCCGATGCGGCCGTTGCCGTCGTCGAAGGGATGAATGGTGACAAACCAGAAATGGGCCAGCCCCGCCTTCACCACCCAGTCGCTCTCCGTGTCTCCATTAAACCACTCCAGAAACGCCCGCATCTCGCCATCCAGCCGGGTCGCCACCGGCGCCTCGAAATGCACGCGTTCCCTCCCGATTGCCCCGGAAACAACCTGCATGGGACCGCCGCTGTCATCACGCCAGGCCCCCGCCCGGATTCGTTTCAGGCCGCTGCGCCCGCCCGGAAAGAGCGACGCATGCCAGCCCAAGAGCCGTTCCGCGGTCAGCGGCTGGTCGTAGTGGCGCGTGGCATCCAGCATCATTTCCACCACTCCTTCCACGTTGCGATCCACCTGCTTCAAGCCGCCGATATCCATCCCCAGGCGGCGTCCAATCGAGGAGCGCACCTGTTTGGCATCCAGATGCTCGCCCTCAATTTCGCTGCTCTTCAGCACATCCTCGGTGAGGGTTTCCAGAACGGCCTCCTGGCGCAGCTTGAATCCCAGGGCTTCCATGCGGCCAATCAGGCGCCCTTGCCCATGGCGGACGGCGGCCAGACGGCCGGCGAGGCTCTCCCGATTCCAGCGAAGCCGGGGCCAGTCATTCTCGCTATGGATGTATCGAGTCAATCTCCGCACTCCATGCGGAGATTATAGGCGGGATTCTCCGCAGGGGCAAGCATTCTGTGCGGTGAATATGCCGGCTTCAATAGAGAAATTCGACGAATGCCGTGCGCCGGTGCGGTTGTGCGGTGGAACTGCGTCAGGCGGGATCGAAACGAACCGGGAGGATAGATACAGTGAAAGTCCCTGGCACCTCTCCGGCGGCGTGAGCCACCAGAGAGGGAGCCAAGGGGTTGAAGGGTAAAGTTACTTCGCGCCGAAGCGGAAGACGATGCCCGTGCTGAGGCGAACGTTGTTCATGGCGTAGTCGCAGCTGACGCTGGGCGTCCATGTGCCTGGATTCGTGGGAATACCCACAGCCTGCGAATCGCAGCCTTGCAGAACGCTGCGCATGTAGTCCACCTGCAGAATCCTCCAGCCAAACTTCGGCTTGAACATATAATCCGCAGATCCACCCAGGACCACGGCCAAACCGGTGTTCGGCGCTATGTTGTTGGTGTTGTCATACCAGTTGTTCCAGGTGGTTCCGCTGTCCCACGACTCCTGTCCGACACTATGGGACTTGACTTCGCCCCTTGAAAACCCGGCCAAAACGTGAGCGGACAGGCGCATCTTCCCCGCCTCCGTTGTAAAGGACGGTCCAAATGCAAAGGTCTTCAGATTCTGCTCCAAGTGAAGGGTGCGCTTATTCATGTAATTGCCAGGGCAAGCGCAGGTGGGGTCCGTATATAGGCTTAGCTCGTCGGACGTATTGCTGTGTCCGCTGATATCCGCCATGAAGCCCAGATGATTGGTCAGGTTATAGGTTCCCGAGAAGTGGTATCCCTTGATCGTGTAGGCACCATTCCATCCCGTGTAGTTGTTATCCAGGAAGGAAAAGCCGCCGAAAACGTCCAGCTTGGAGGTAGCCTCCTGAGCTTGCGTAGGGACGGACATTCCAAATACTAGGATTGCTAGTACTTCCAGATACGCACAATATTTTCTCATTCGATCTCTTTCTCCTCTTGAATTTTAATGAATTGCAAACCCCTGACCCTGATGACTTGGGGTTACCGTTTGGTGAAGCCAGTTTAGCAAGTCTGTCCTAATGTGCCAGTTTGAAACACTGTCCGAGTGTCCAATTGATTAGCCGCCGAAATATTCGCAAGTTGCTGATTATAAAGGATATAAACATATTTTAATGTTCCATAACAGCAACCCTTGTGGTACTGTTTCCACAAGCAATACTAGTACTTGTAGATTTTTTGACCATTTACTCCATTTTCCCGATTTCTCCTCCCTCTGAAGAGTTTTGCCGCCCTGCACGCCCGCCTTGACGCTTCCCGGCAAATCCCTTACTGTCAGTTCTCGCCATGAAACCCACATCCATTGTTCTATTTGGTCTGTTCCTCTTGCCCGTGGCGGCAGCTCTCGCGCAAGCCCAGGTGCCCGTTGAAAAGCCCGCCTGGCCTCAGGCGGCGGTACGCGCCGGGCACGGCATGGTGGCTTCGGACGAGGCGCTGGCCTCGGCGGCGGGCGTGGAGATTCTCCGGCGCGGGGGGAATGCCGTGGATGCGGCAGTGGCGACGGCGTTTGCGCTGGCGGTGGTCGAACCGGCAGCCGGCAATATCGGCGGCGGGGGCTTTATGCTGGTGCGCCTGGCCGGCGGCAAGGCGGACTTCTTTGACTACCGGGAGACGGGGCCGGCCAAGGCCACGCCCGGCATGTACGTCAAGCCGGACGGGACGGTGGACGAGGATGCGGCAATCCTGGGCTACCGGGCGGTGGCCGTGCCGGGAACCGTGGCGGGGCTAGAGCTGGCCCTCAAGACGCATGGCACGATGAAACTGGCGGAAGTAATGGCCCCGGCGATCCGGCTGGCCTCGAAGGGTTTTCCGGTGAGCGAAAAGCTGGCCCGGGCGCTGGCCGAAGAGAGCAAGGGACTGGAGCGGTTCCCGGCGAGCCAGCGGATATTCCTGCGCAACGGCAATCCCTACAAAGCAGGGGAGATCTTTCGCCAGCCGGAGCTGGCGGCAACACTAAAACGCATTGCGCGCAAGGGAGCGGCGGAGTTTTACCGGGGGAAGACAGCGCGGTCGCTCGCGCGGGAGATGGAGCGCTCCGGCGGCCTGATCACGCGCGAAGACTTGGCCAACTACAAGCCAAAGATTCGCGAGGTCCTGCGCGCCTCCTATGAGCAGGACGGGCATACCTGGGAGGTGCTGGCGGCACCCCCGCCCAGTTCCGGCGGGGTGGCGGTGATCGAGGCGCTAAACATGCTGTGCGGCGTACCCCTGAAGGGCTGGGAGGACGCCGCGAGCGTTCACGAGGTGGTGGAAGTGATGCGGCGGATCTTCGCCGACCGGGCCGCCTATCTGGCCGACCCGGACTTTTCGGCGGTGCCCGTGGCGGGGCTTACAAGTCCTTGCTACGCGCGGGAACTGGCGGCGACGATTGACCAGCTGCATGCGTCTTCCAGTAAAACGGTCCATGCCGGGACGCCGCACGTCTGCGGACAGGCGGCCGCCGCGGCCGCTCCGGGAACGATCAACGGCTTGGGCGAAGGGCAAAACACCACGCATTTTTCCGTGGTGGACGCGGCGGGCAACGCGGTGGCCTCGACGTTCACGCTCAACGACAGCTTCGGCTCGCACGTCACCAGCCAAGCCGGCTTTCTGCTCAACGACGAAATGTCCGATTTCACGACCAAGCCCGGCGAGCCCAATCCCCTCTTCGGCCTGATCCAGTCCGCGGCCAACACGCCGGGGCCGGGCAAGCGCCCTCTGAGTTCGATGACCCCGACGATTCTGGCGCGCGACGGCAAGCTCAGCTTTGTCACCGGCTCGCCCGGCGGGCCGCGCATCATCTCGGCCACGCTGCTGACGATCCTCAACTGGATGCGGCTGGGGATGGAGGCGCAGGCGGCCATCAACGCGCCGCGGTTCCATCATCAGTGGATTCCGGACCGCGTGGTGCTGGAGAACTCTTTTCCCGCGGCGGTGGAAGAGGCTCTGCGAGCCATGGGACACGAGACGGCCCGGCGGAGTAATATTGGGCTGGTGAACGCCATCGGGATTGACGCGCGGACGGGCGAGCGGCTGGGCGCCTCCGACCCGCGCACGAACGGCTCGGCTCAGGGATACTAACGGCCATGCGCAGACTTCTTTCCACGCACTTATTCGCTTCGCGCCAGCTCACACCGGAAATACTGGGCATGGTGGCCGACGCCGGCTTCGCGGGGCTGGAGATTTCCTGCATCCGCAGCCATTTTGATTTTCACGAAGATGCGGAGATCCGCGAACTGGGGAAAATGCTCGCCGGCCGCAACCTGGCGCTGGCGGGCCTGCATGCGCCCAATAACCGCGATTCCAGCGCTTCGCGCGAGGGCGGCTCGCCGCTTTCGCTGTGCGAAGCCGAGCGCGTGCGGCGCATCGAAGCCATGGACGAATACAAGCGGGCCATTGATGTGGCCGGAATTCTTCCCTACGGCATTCTGGTGCTGCACATGGGCGGGCCGCGGGAGACGCCGGACGAGCGCAAGCGCGACGCCGCGTTCAGTTCGCTCGAACACCTGATGCTGCATGCGCGGCACGCCGGGGTAACCCTGGCCATCGAGAATACAGCGAGTGAAATGGGCGACCCGGCTTGGCTGCGTTCGTTCGTGGACGAAACGCGGCTGACCGGCATCCGCTTTTGCTTCGATACGGGCCACGCCCATCTGACCGATGGCCCCGCCGAGGAGCGGCTGGCGAAATGTTTTGCGCCTCTGCGCGAACTGGTGGCCACGGCGCACCTGCACGACAACCATGGAGAGAAGGACGAGCATCTGCCGCCTTACGAGGGCACACTCGACTGGACAGTGGCGGCCGGGCTATTGGCCACGGCTCCCGTGCAGCCGCTGCCGCTGGTTCTGGAACTGAAGGAAAACATCGGGCCGGAGGCGCCGCCGCTCGCGGCACAGCTCGAAGCCGGCCGGCGGGCCATGGACCGCCTGGAAGAGACCCTGCAGGAGGCGCGCCCGGCGCGGTAAGAGGAAGAGGAGCGAATGCCCATCATCACCATCGAACAGGCCGGCAAATACGACGGCCAGGAAGTCACCCTGCGCGGGTGGCTCTATAACCAGCGGGAGTCGGGCAAGCTGCTCTTCCCTATTTTTCGCGACGGCACCGGCATCATGCAGGGGGTGTGCTCGCTGAAGGAGCAGCCGGCGGCGTTCGAGGCCCTGCGCGGGCTGACGCAGGAGTCCAGCGTAATCGTCACGGGAAAGATTCGCGCCGAGCAGCGCGCCCCGGGCGGCTTCGAGATCGGAGTGAGCGCGGTGGAAGTGCTGCAGCGCGTATCCGAATCGCAGCCCTATCCCATTCAACTGAAAGAACATGGCGTGGATTTCCTGCTGAATCAGCGCCACCTGTGGATTCGTTCCCCGCGCCAGGCGGCCATCCTGCGCATCCGCGCGGAAGCCATCCGCGCGGCGCGCGAGTTCATGGACGGGCAGGGCTATACCCTGACGGACGCGCCGATTTTCACCCCGGCGGCCTGCGAAGGCACCACCACGCTTTTTGAAGTGCAGTACATTGACGACGAAAAAGCCTACCTCACGCAGTCCGGGCAGCTTTACGTGGAAGCCACGGCCATGGCCCTGGGAAAGGTTTATGCGTTCGGTCCGACCTTCCGCGCGGAAAAATCGAAGACGCGGCGGCACCTCACCGAGTTCTGGATGCTCGAGCCGGAAGCGGCCTACGCCGATCTGGGCGACATGATGGAGCTGGGCGAGGGGCTGGTGAGCCATGTGGTGCAGTCCGTATTGAAAAACCGGACGCGTGAACTCGATGCGCTCAAACGAGACACATCGAAGCTGGCCACGGTGAAGGCGCCCTTTCCGCGCATCAGTTACGACGAAGCCATCGCCGTGCTGCAAAAGAGCGGAAACCCCGCCAAGCACGGCGACGATTTCGGCGGCGACGAAGAAACCATTCTCTCCAGCCAATACGACCGCCCGGTCATCGTGCACCGCTACCCGGCGGCGATTAAAGCCTTCTACATGCAGCCGGACCCCGAGCGGCCGGACCTGGCGCTGGGCTTCGACATGCTGGCCCCGGAGGGCTACGGGGAGATCATCGGCGGGGGCCAGCGCATCCATGATTACGACCTGCTGGTCAAACGGCTGCGGGAGCACAATCTGCCCGAGGAGCCTTTCCAGTGGTATCTGGATCTGCGGCGCTACGGCAGCGTGCCCCACGCGGGCTTCGGGCTGGGGTTGGAGCGGACGGTGGCCTGGATATGCGGAACCGAGCACATCCGGGAGGTCATCCCCTTCCCCCGCATGATCTATCGCGTGTATCCTTAGCCCCACATCTTGTGGCCCCGCTCGGCTGCTGCCTCCATTCCTGCCCCCTTTGTAGCACTTTTCGGGTGTGTCTCCAAGCGAATTGTGGAGACAGTCTCCATTCTGTCTCCATGCCATTTTCGGTACTGGTACGCCCTATCGGCTGTACCTGGTTAGGATGCGCAGCAGCGCGGGCTTGCCCTTCTTGGCCTGGCCGATGGCCGGACGGATGAGCTTCCTGAGCTCCGCGAACAGATCCTCGCGGAAGTCCTCGAGCGCCGGGTCGGCGCTCGAGGAGCGGCGCAATCCCACCAGCGCTTTCGCTATGCGGTCCTCCGTGCCTGGCTTGGGCTTCACCTGGTGGATCGGGTGGTGGCCCTTTTTGCCCTTCTTGCCCATGCGTGGGGCCCCCTTTTTTTTGGTGGGTTTTCCGAGCGCGGCATCCACCGCTCGCTTGCCCAGCGCGGCCGCCGCGCCTCCCAGCAGGTCTCCGGCCAGCGTCATAGGCGGCCTTCTCTTCTCAGCTGCGCCTCCAGCTGCTCCGGGGTTTGCCAGCGCTCCAAGTGGATGTTTCCGTGGCGGTCGATGTAGGTGTAGTTGGGGTGCACCAGCTCCAGCGCCGAGATGCTCGGCCCGCCTTTGGGTTTGCCGAAGCGGAAGTAGCGCTGCTGGCGCTGCTCGCGTTCGACGTTGGGGTCGCGCTCTTTCTTGAGCGCGGCCGGCCGTCCGCTGGCGCGGTAGGCGAGCGCTTCGGCACGCACTTTCTCCCGATGGTTGGCGCGGTAGGTGCGGCGGCGTTGGGCGGCGGATTGGGCCATGGGGTGGGGGAGCGCGGCGCTCGCCGCAGGCGCGCGCCGCGCTGGCTCGCGGGCGCTGCGAGTGGCGGGACTGCTCGCAGTGTAGCGCGGCGCTGGCTCTTCTCCCGACAAATCTTTCCCCCGCTCCCCGATTTGAGCGGGGGAAGATTTGTCTCTTGGGTTGCTCCGTTCGCATCCTGCCTCCGCACGGCGGATGCCACGGCCCTTTCGTGGCAGCCGACGTGCGGGCTGCTGTCGCCACACGACGCGCAGCGCCGGGGTGGCCGTGGCTTTTGCTTTTGCTTTTCACCCCCAGAGGGGCGGGGCTGGACGCGGCGGCCAACCCTTCACCGCACAGGCCGGGTTGCCCCGCCCTTGGAGCGGAGGGGCGCTGCCCGGAGCAGCGGGCGAAGCCCGCGTCTTGCGCAGGGAGCGTCCCCGGAGCGACTCCGAGCGTTAGCGTGCGCGTGCTTTTCGCGCACGCGGACTCACCGAGCCGGGCCGACCAACACAGATAAAAAAGCGCGAGCCAGAGGACGACCGACCGAGCGGCAGGGCCGGGGACGCA
>JBGQNE010000033.1:0-26977 GCA_041500985.1 Terriglobia bacterium
CATGGAGGAACGCGCGGTCACCAAGACGAGCTGCATCGTGATCATCGAGACGCGGTTCGAAGGGCAGAATGCCACCATCGGCATCGTGGCGGATGCGGTGAGCCAGGTGATGGACCTGGCCGCCGACGACATCCGCGCGGTGCCGGAGTTCGGCACGAGGATCAAAGTGGATTACCTCCTGGGCATGGCGCAACTGGGCAAGAAGTTCGCCCTGCTGCTGGATGTGGACAAGGTGCTTTCCAGCGATGAGCTGCTCGGTTTGAGCGAACTCACGGCCGGCGAGGGCCAGTAAGCCGGGACGGCCGCGCTACAACATTCCGCGCCGGGAGGCGAGCAGAACGGCTTCGAGGCGGCTGTGCGTGCCCAGTTTGCGGTTGGCGTGGTGCAGGTGATTGCGCAGGGTGCGGTCGGAGATATGCAGGGCGCGCGCGGCTTCGCGCGGTCCCTGGCCTTCCGCGAGATGGCGGAGGACGTTTTTTTCCTGGTGGCTCAGGGGCAAAACGGGAGTTAATCCGCCGGGGCCTTGCGCCAGGGCGGTCAAATCTCTGGCGGCGTTCAGCAATTTTCCGGACAACTCCTCCTGGTGCTTGCGCACAGTAATATCGCGGGCCAGATGCACGTGCAGAGTGCGCCCGGAACGGGCGTCCCGGTGCAGCAGAATGGAAATGTTCACCCACAGGCGGCGGCCGCCGCGAGTGTTTACTTCCAGATCGAAATGCTCCGTGGGGCGGTGTTCGGCGCCGCATTGCCGCACCAGGCAATCCTGACAGCAGACGGTAGTTCCTTCCGGGCCGCGCCCCTGGAAGAGGGTGGAGCAGGGCTTTTGCAGGACGGAAGAGGCGGGGTGGCCGAAGAGTTTTTCAGCGGCGCGATTCCAGGAACAGATGAGGCCGTGCTGGTCCACGGCGAAGGCGGCGTCGGCGGCGGTTTCCAGAAAAGCGAAGAGGTCGTGTTCGAGCATGAGAGCCTCCGTGACATTTGTCCCAGCGGGAGAGACAAATGGACGATTGACGAGCCGCCGGGACAGGGGGACGATACAAGACGATTAAAAGGTCGTTTACTCGTGAATGCAAGCCTTTTTTCCACTCCTTGCTCCTACGCCATCCGCGCGGTGGCCTATCTGGCTGCCCATCGTTCCGAGCGGCTCACCAGCAAATTCGAAATTGCCCGGGGCGAATCGATTCCTCCGGCATTCCTCAGCAAGCTGCTGCTGACGCTTTGCCGGGGGCAGATTCTGCACTCGCGCAAGGGGCTGCTGGGCGGATATGAGCTGGCGCTTCCGCCGGAGCAGATCTTCCTGATCGACATCGTGCGCACGGTGGACGGGGAACCGTTTCAGAAGTGCCTGCTGGAGAACCATCCGTGCTCGGAAGAGCATCGCTGCATGCTGCATCCCAGCTGGCTGCCGGTGCGGGTGACGCTGCGGAACTATCTGGAGCGAACGACGATAGCCGATTTGCAGCGCATGAGCCGGAAGCAGGGCGGGGGAAACCAGTTTCTGGGGATAGACTCGGGGCCGCAGCCGGGACCCGAAGGAGAATAGAGATGGCCGCCACGCACAGCACGCCGATAGCGCCGAGCGAAGGACGGTGGATACCCAGCACGTGCGGAATGTGCCTGCACGGGTGCGGGATCAAGGTGCAGGTGGTGGACGGAGTGGCGGTGAAGATCGAAGGGGACCCCACGAATCCGGACAATCTGGGGAAGCTCTGCCCCAAGGGGAACGCGGGACTGGCGCGGCTCTATGACCCGACGCGGGTGCTCTACCCGATGAAGCGGACGAATCCGGAAAAGGGACCGGGGGTGGACCCGAAGTGGGAGAGGATCACCTGGGAAGAGGCCTACGAAACAGTGGCGCGGGAGCTGGGCCGGGTGCGCGGGGAGGATGCGCGGAAGCTGCTCTGCGCGATCGGGGATTTTCAGAGGATTCTGCTGTGGGGCTGGCCGGCAGTATTTGGATCGCCGAATTTTTTCACGTCGCTCGGGAATTACTGCGGAGGGTCCTACCATCCGGTGAATGGGAGCGTGGACGGGTCGTTTGCGGCCATTAACGACTATGAGCACTGCAACTACTGGATTCAGATCGGGTCGGGAGACGGATTTTCCTCGCATCTGCATTTGTCGGGAAGCAGCAAGCGCATGGCGGATGCGCGCATGCGGGGGATGAAGGTGATCTCGCTGGACCCGCGGTGCTCGATCGCTTCCGCCAAGGCGGACGAGTGGATTCCGATCCTGCCGGGGACGGACCGGGCGTTTGTGCTGGGCATGGCGCATGTGCTGGTGCACGAACTGCGGCGTTACGACCGCAAATTCCTGCGGGAACATACCAATGCGCCGTACCTGGTGGACGAAAAGGGTCATCAGTTCCGCGATGAGCAGGGGCAGGCTCTGGTGTGGGACCTGGCGGTGCACGAGCCGCGGCCGTGGGACAAGGTAGCCGCGGACGGCATGGCGCTGGAAGGCTCCTACCATTATGAGGGCCGGGAATTGCGCACGGGGTTTCAGGTGTGGATGGACCTTCTGGAATCGCATAGCCCGGAGAAGATGGCCGAGGTGACCACGGTACCGGCGGCCACCATCCGGCGGATTGCGCGGGAGTTCGTGGATGCGGCGCAGATCGGGGCCACGGTGGAAATCGGGGGCAAGAGGTATCCCTATCGCCCAGCGGCGCTGAATTACTACCGGGGATCGCAATCGCACGCCAACGGGCTCTTCGACAATCTGACGTACAAGCTGTTCAACATGCTGGTGGGCAATATTGACGTGCCCGGAGGGCACCTGGGGGTGCCGCTGGACCACCGGGGATTTTTTGTCAGCCCCGGAGAGGACGGCATGCTCAAGCCTGAGCCGCACCAGCTGCACCCGGCGCCGCCGTTCAAGTATCCGCCGGACTCGACGCACCTGATGGAATGGTTTCCCATCGGATTCGACGCCGGGCAGCTCAACGCGGAAACGATATTGAATCCCCGGCGGTTCGGCCTCGAGTATCAGCCCGAGGCCATGATGCTCTACCACTCGAACCCGTGGTGGAACATGCCGGAAACGAACAAGATCGAGGAAATCTTTCGGCGCATGAAGTTCATCGTGGCCATTGACATCCACCTGACCGAATCGACGCAGTGGGCCGACGTCTTTCTGCCGGACCGCACCTTTCTGGAATCCACGCTGCTGAATTGCCTGGAGCCGCCGGTGGTGACGGGCCACTCGCTGCGGCAGCCGGTGGTGGAGCCGCTGGGGGATACGCGGGACGCCTACGAGATTTTGACGGAACTGGCGCAGCGCATGGGGTTTCTGGACAACTGGAACGACCTGCTGAACCTGGTGTGCGGTTTTACGGCCAAGCCGCGCAACATGCTCGACCCGGAGAAGCGCTACTCGGCCGAGGAACTCTTCGACCGCTTTGCGCGCAACGTTTACGGCGACGATCATGATCTGGACTGGTTCCGCGAGCACGGGCACGCGGTGCGCCATCGCACGCCGGAAGAGACCTACATGCCCTACGGGAAGCTGCGGATCCCCTTTTATTTCGAATTCATCAAGCGCACGGGGGAACAGCTGCGCGCCAATCTGGAAGCCGCCGGAGTGGCCGGGTGGCCCTACGAGAATTACGCGCCGCTGCCGTACTGGAAGAACTCGCGGGTGATCGAGGACGGCCGGCGCGGATACGACTTCTACGCGATCACGTTCAAGGAGCCGCTGCACACGTTCGCGGACACGCTGGTGATGCCGTGGCTGAGCGAAGTGAGCGAAAAAGATCCCATCCACCAGGGCATCCTGCTGAATGCGGCGACGGGAAAGAGGCTGGGCATCGCCACCGGGGACTGGGTGCGCCTGACTTCGCCGGCGGGGAGCATCGAAGGGGCGGCGCAGTGCGTCGAGGGAATTCACCCGCAGGTGATTGGAGTGAGCAACGCGATCACGCGGGAATTCGTGACCAATTCGGGAGTGCGCGCCAAGGGCAGCCATTTCAACCGGCTGCTGGCGGGTTCGCTCGACTACACCGACGGAGCCACGGGCGGGCTGGAATCAAGCGCGCGGGTGCGGGTGGAAAAGGTCGCGGCGGCGGGATGGGCGCATTAGGAAAGAGCAGGAAAATATGCCGGAAGTGAGAGTGATCGCGCTGGGGGAAGTGCGGCGGCAGGTGGGATTCAGCCAGCGCGAAATAAGTTTTGCAGGGGTGACGGTGCGCGATCTGCTGCGCGCGATCGGGACGAAGCAGGGCGGAAGCCTCGAGGACCTGCTGGTGTGCGAGAACCGCCTGCGGGGGGACTACGCGGTGGTGATCGAAGGGCTGGCCTTGCCGGCGGATCAACTGGAGCGGCGGCTGGAGGGCGGGGAAAACGTGGTGACCATGGCGGTCATCCGGCATCTGGCCGGCGGGTAGGAAGAGGAATCAGGCGAGGTGAAGCGATGGCGCGGTTGGGAATGGTGATCGACCTGAAACGCTGCGTGGGATGCAACTCGTGCACGCTTTCCTGCAAGCAGGAAAACGGAACGCCGGCGGGGATGCACTTCGCGCGGGTGGTGACGAGGGAAGTGGGCGAGTATCCGCGGACGCGGCGCACGTTCCTGCCGCTGCTGTGCAACCACTGCGAGGACGCGCCGTGCGAAAAGGCCTGTCCCACGGGAGCGACGTACATTCGAGCGGACGGCATCGTGATGGTGGCCAAAGAGAAATGCATTGGCTGCCGGGCCTGCGCGGTCTCCTGCCCGTACATGAACCGGCACTTCATCGAGGAAGGATTTCTGGGGCATGGATATGCGGGCGGGGAATTGAGTCCCTTCGAAGCGGTGAAATTCGGCGCTTTCGAGGAGGGCACCATGTCCAAATGCACGCTGTGCGCGCACCGCGTGGATGAAGGGCTGGAGCCGGCTTGCGTCACGACCTGTCCCACGGAAGCGCGTATTTTCGGGGACTGGGACGAGCCCGAGGGCAAACTGCAGAAGCTGGTGCGCGAGCGCAACGGCTGGACGCTGCTGCCGGAGTGCAAGACCCGGCCCAAAGTGTTTTATCTGGATGCCTAGGAAGGCGGAGGAAATCATGGCCACGCACGGCGAAATCGCAATCGCTCCGCATCGTTTCGCCTACGGTTATTACCGCCAGGTGTGGTGGAACTGGCTGATCGGCACGGCGTTTTTCTGCGGCGGGCTGGGCGCGGGACTCTTCCTGGTTTCGCTGGCGACCGGCGAGCCGGTGGGAATGATCGCGGGATGGCTGCTGGTGACCGTGGGGAAAAATACCGCGCATCTTTTCTTTCTGGGGCGTCCCGAGCGCTTCTGGCGCGCGGCCATGCGCCCGGACCGCTCGTGGATCGCGCGGGGGATCTGGGCCACGGGATTTTTCGCCGTGGCGGGATTTCTCTGCTTTGCGCCGCACGTCTTGGGCCCGGCTTGGATGCTTTCCGGAACGGCGGGCGCGGCGGTGCAATGGGTCGCGGCGATTTCCGCGCTGTTCATCATGTTTTATGACGGTTTCGTGATGAACTCCTCGGGGGCGATTCCCTTCTGGAATTCCGCGCTGCTGCCCCTGCTGGTGCTGATGTACGCGAGTCTGGGGGGAACGACGCTGTCGCTGCTGCTGCGGGCGGTCACCGGCGGCGGGCAGGAGCACATGGCTTGGCTGGGGTTGCAGGAAAAGTGGCTGCTGGTGGGCAACGCGGCGCTGCTGGGGGCCTATCTTTACCGCATGTCGCGCTGGCAGCCGGCCGCGCGGGAAACCGTGCGAATGCTGGTGCGCGGGAGATTTGCGTGGGCCTTCGTCGGCCTGGTGCTGGCGATCGGTTTGGGCGCGACGCTCCTGCTTACGTTTGCCGCCGAACGCTTCCGCTCCGAATGGCTGCTGCCGGTGGTCGCGGCCTGCGAGCTGACCGGGGATTTTACGCTGCTGATCGTGTGGCTGAAATCGGGGCTGTTTTCGCCGCAGACGGCGCCTCACGCGCTGAACACCGTTTCGAAACAAGAACCCGCCTGATCAAGAGTCCCGCCAGGAACCACCCGACGTGGAAGGAACCGGCGCGCAAAAAGCCGGGGTGTCGCGCGCGGGGTGCTGGTAGAATGGCGCTTTGAAAGGCAGGATGGGCGGAGAAACCGATGAAGACAGGACAGAGCGCACGGCTGACGACGCCGCTGGTACGGGAAAACGGCAAATTGCGCCCCGCTTCGTGGGAAGAAGCGATCGCGCGCGCGGCGCGGGGATTCGGCGCGGCGGTGGAGAAGAACGGGCCGCGGAGCTTCGGGCTGTTCAGTTGCTCCAAGACCACGAATGAGATGAATTACCTGGCGCAGAAGTTCGCGCGGGTGGTCATCGGCAGCAACAATATAGACAGCTGCAACCGAACTTGACACGCGCCCAGCGTCGTCGGTCTGGCGACGGTGTTCGGAGCGGGCGGGGGAACGAGCTCCTACCGGGAGATCGAGGAAACCGAATTCATCGCGCTGTGGGGTTCGAACGCGCGGGAAACCCATCCCATATTTTTCCATCATTTGCTGAAGGGAGTGCGCGGAGGCGCGCGGCTGTTCGTGGTGGACCCGCGGCGGACGAGTTCGGCGCAGTGGGCGGACCGCTGGCTGGGATTGAACGTGGGATCGGACATCGCGCTGGCCAACGCCGTGGCGCGGGAGATTCTTGCGGCGGGATTGCAGAACCGCGAGTTTATCGAGAACGCCACGAGCGGCTTCCAGGAGTTTCGCGCGCACGTCGAAAAATACACTCTGGCGCATGCGGAGCGCGTGTGCGGCGTGCAGGCGGAGACCATTCGCGAACTGGCGCATGGCTATGCGCGGGCGGGGCGCGCGCAGATCTGCTGGACCCTGGGGATCACCGAACACCGCAACGGCGTGGACAACGTGCTCGCGCTGATCAATCTGGCGCTGCTCACCGGCCACGTGGGGCGCTACGGCTCCGGCCTCAATCCGCTGCGCGGGCAGAACAATGTGCAGGGCGGCGGGGACATGGGCGCGCTGCCGGACCGCCTGCCGGGATTCCAGCATGTGGAGAATGACGAACTAAGGGAAAAGTTCGAGCGGGCCTGGGGAGTGAAGATTCCCGCGCAGCGCGGCTGGCATTTGAGCGGAATGTTTGACGCCATGGAGCGGGGGCAATTGAAGGCGCTCTACGTGATCGGAGAGAACCCGGCGCATTCGGAATCGGACCAGCACCGCACGCAAAAGCTGCTGGAAGGGCTGGACATTCTGGTGGTGCAGGACATGCTGATGACGCGGACGGCGGAGATGGCCGATGTGGTTTTCCCCGCGGCGGCGGGATGGTGCGAATCGGACGGCACGGTGACCAACAGCGAGCGGCGGGTGCAGCGGGTGCGCAAGGCGTTGGCGCCTCCGCCGGGAGTGCGCGACGACGTGGAGATTTTGTGCGCGCTGGCGCGGGCCATGGGCAAGGATCTGGGGCAGCCCAGCGCGGAAGAGTTGTGGAACGAGGTGCGCGCGCTGAGTCCGATGCACGCGGGGATGAGCTATGCGCGGCTGGCGGATGCAAAGGGCTTGCAATGGCCATGCTACGACGAGACGCATCCGGGCGAGCAGTATCTGCATGGACGGTTGTGGGCGCGGCCGGTGATCGGTCCGCTGGCCCCGTTCAGTTGCGTCGAGGATGTGCCGCCGGCGGATGCGCTGGATGAGGACTATCCTGTGCGGCTGACGACGGGGAGGCGCCTGGATTCCTACAACACGGGCGTGCAGTCTTCGCGCTACGCTTCGCCGGGGCGGCGGGAAGAGACGCTGGATATTTCCGCGGAAGACGGAAAGGCGTGGGGCTTGGCGGAAGGCGAGCGGGTGCGGGTGCTGTCGCGGCGCGGCGCGGTGGAGGCGCCGGTGCGGTTCGATGCGGGATTGCGCGCGGGGCTGGCGTTTTTGACGTTTCATTTTCCGGAGCAGGTGGCCACGAACGAACTGACCGTGGATGCGGTGGACCCCAAGTCGGGGACCTCCGAGTTCAAGGCCACGGCGGTACGGATTGAAAAGATCGGCGGAGCGCCCGGGGGCTAGATGTTGCACGAGAGGTCTGTGGAAAAAATAGAATTGTCATTCTGAGTCCCGGTGTTTTTTACCGGGACGAAGAATCTCAACTTGGACACCGAGCAGAACTATCCGTTGAGATCCTTCGCTTCGCTCAGGATGACCGCAATAGAAAACGGTTGCACGGTTGAATAGGAGCCGGACGAACAGTATGGATCTTCATTTCACGAATGCGGCGGCGACGGCCGAAGAAAGGGCGGCGATTGACGCGGCCATCGCGCGGTTCGACGGAACGGCGCCGCGGCGCAGCCATCTGCTGGCGGTGCTGCACGCGATACAGAATCGCGCGGGATGGATCAGCCCGGGCGCGCTGAACTACGCCTGCGGTCTGCTGGGGATGCCGCCGGCGGAAGGATTCGGCGTGGCGGATTTTTACGCGCTGTTTTCGACGCGCGAGCAGGCCCCGGCCGTGGCGCACATCTGCGACGACGTGGCCTGCCGGGCGCGCGGCGCGGAAAAGCTGTGCGCGGAGATGGAGAAGGAGCACGGACCGGCGGGAACGTATTGCGACGGAAAAATGTGGAAGCGCAGCCCGTGCCTGGGAATGTGCGAACGGGCGCCCGCGGCGTTTGTAAGCGTTGCCGGACCGCAACCGATCGAGCAGGCGCTGGGCACGGCGCACACGGCGGATATCGAGGCGGCGTTGCAGGGCAAGAAATTTCCCGCGGCGGGAGCGGGGGCATCGGCGCCGCAATGGGGACAGAAGGCGGAGCAGGGAAGGCTGAAGCTGCTGCGGCGGGTGGGGCAGACGAACCCGGACAGCATCGAGGCGTTTCGCGACGCGGGAGGATTTGCGGCGCTGGAGCGCGCGGTGGCGATGGGGCCCGCGGCGGTGGTGGCCGAAGTGCTCGAATCGAAGCTGGCGGGGAGAGGCGGCGCGGCGTTTCCCACGGGGCTGAAGTGGAAATCGGCGCGGGAGGGAGCGGCGCCGCGGTATCTGGTGTGCAACGCGGATGAGTCCGAGCCGGGAACGTTCAAGGACCGCGTGGTGATGGAGGGCGATCCGTTCGCGCTGGTGGAGGCCATGATCATCGCCGGATTCGCCGCCGGCTGCGAGCGCGGCTACATTTATTTGCGCGGGGAGTATCCGGACGCGCGGCGGCAGCTGGAGCGGGCCATTCGCGAATGCAGCAAACACGGTTTTCTGGGCGGAAATATTCTGGGCCGGGGCGTGCGCTTCGAAATCGAGGTATGCATCGGCGCGGGCGCGTACATCTGCGGGGAGGAAACGGCGCTGCTGAACTCGATTGAAGGGCACCGCGGCGAGCCGCGCAACAAACCGCCGTTCCCGACGCAAGTGGGACTCTTTGGAAGACCGACGGTGATCAACAATGTGGAGACGCTGCTGAATATTCCGCACATCGTGCTGGAGGGCGGAAAGGCGTTCGCGGGCGCCGGGACGGAACGCTCGGCGGGAACGAAGCTGTTTTGTCTTTCCGGGCATGTGGGCCGGCCGGGAGTGTACGAAGCCCCCTTCGGAATTACGCTGCGGGAGTTGCTGGAGCTGGCCGGGGGAATCGGCGGGACGGGAAAGTTACAGGCGGTGCTGGTGGGCGGAGCGGCGGGAGCGTTTCTGGCGCCGGGCGAATTGGATACGCCGCTGACGTTTGAAGGATTGCGCGCGGCGGGAGCGGCGCTGGGCTCGGCGGTGGTGATTCCGCTGGATGACAGCGTGGATTTGCGCGAGGTGCTGCAGGGGATCGGCGGGTTTTTCCGCGATGAGTCCTGCGGGCAGTGCGTGCCCTGCCGGGTGGGCACGGTGCGGCAGGAGGAGATTCTGCGGCGGCTGGCGGCAGGGAAGCCGGTGGGGTCGGTGGCGAGCGAACTGGCCGTGCTGAAGGAAGTGGGGCAGGCGATGCGGGACGCGTCCATCTGCGGGCTGGGGCAGACGGCCTCGAGCGCGGTGGAATCGGCGCTTTCCAAATTTGCGATTTTCAAGGGGCGGGCATGAGCGTGCAGAAGGCTCCCGACGTAAAAATTCCGCTGCCCCGCGGGCCGCTGCCCATTTTTCCGGCGGAGCGTGCGGCAAAGACGATTGAAATCACCCTGGACGGGCGCAAAGTCGCCGTGGCGGAGGGAACCACGCTGCTGGAGGCGGCGCGCTCGGTGGGGATTGATACGCCGACGCTGTGTTTCCTGGAGACGCTGACGCCGGTGAACGTGTGCCGGATCTGCGTGGTGGAAGTGGAAGGGTCGCGCGCGCTGGTTCCGGCGTGTTCGCGGATGGCCGAAGCGGGAATGGCGGTGCGGACGGATTCGGAGCGGGTGCGGCTGAGCCGTCGGCTGGTGCTGGAACTGCTGGCGTCTTCGGTGGATGTTTCGACGGCGCCGCGGATTCAGGAGTACATGCGCAGGTATGGAGCGAAGCCGGAGCGCTTTGGCGCGGCGGGACACGCGGAAACGGTCGCGCAGCCGGTGAAGATCGACAACGAGCTGTACGTGCGCGACTACGCGAAGTGCATTCTCTGCTACAAGTGCGTCGAGGCTTGCGGCACGGACGCGCAAAACACGTTTGCGATTGCGGTGGCCGGGCGCGGCTTCGGCGCGGGCATTTCCACCGAGTACAACGTGCCGCTGCCGGAATCGGCGTGCGTCTATTGCGGGAATTGCATCGGCGTCTGCCCGACGGGCGCGCTGATGTTCCGCAGCGAGCACGAAATGCGCCAGGCGGGGAAATGGGATGAGCCGCGGCAGACGCGCACGGACACGATCTGTCCGTATTGCGGCGTGGGCTGCACGCTGACGGTGCATGCGCAGGACGAAAAGATCGTGAAAGTGACGTCGCCATTGGAACAGCCGATTACCCGGGGGAATCTGTGCATCAAGGGGCGCTTCGGGTGGGAATGGATTAATCAGAAGTAGGCGCGGATGTTGATTGCGCGCGGTGACGCCCGTCACCGCGTGTATTTTGGATTGGCGGACGCCGGTGTGCTTCCCGTCCTTTACAGGGTCTCGTTGAAGTGGTAACAGATGAGCAGGGCCAGGGATTGCGGCCATGCGCGACGAAGCTCTCACCGAACCAGTTTTCCTTCCTCAGAATGCATCTGTGTCCCGCGGTTTGACGGCGGCGGAGGCTGCGCGCCTGCGCATGCGGCATGGGCCGAATGTTCTTCCGCGGCGGAAGCTGGTTCCAGCGTGGCGGCACCTGCTGGCGCAGATGGCCCATTTTTTTGCGGTGATGCTGTGGGTGGCGGGCGGGCTGGCGATTCTTGCGGGGATGCCGCAGTTGGGGCTGGCGATTTTCGCGGTGATTGTGCTCAATGGACTCTTCGCTTTCATCCAGGAGTATCGCGCGGAAAAATCGAGCGAGCGGCTGCGCGATTTATTGCCGCGGCGGGCCACGGTGGTGCGGGACGGCCTTCCCGAGGAGATTGACGCGGCGGAACTGGTTCCCGGCGATGCGGTACTGCTCAGCGCGGGAGACCGCATTTCGGCGGACGTGCGGATCGAGGAGGCGCACGGGCTCAGCGTGAACACTTCGCTGTTGACCGGGGAGAGCGTTCCGGTGTCTCCGCAGCGCGGGGAGACGGTTTTTGCGGGAACGTTCGTGGTGGAAGGAGAAGGACGCGGGGTGGTGACGGCGACGGGGAGCGGCACGCGGCTGGCGGGGATCGCGCAACTGACCGCGGAGACGCGGCGGCCGCCGAGTCCCCTGGCGCTGGAGTTGCACCGGGTGGTGCGCATCATCGCGGTGATTGCCGTGACGCTGGGCGCGGTGTTTCTGCTGATTGCCATGCTGGTGGGCATCCGGCTGACCGACGCGTTTCTTTTTGCGCTGGGCGTGACCGTGGCGCTGGTTCCCGAAGGATTGCTGCCGACGGTTACGCTGTCGCTGGCCGCGGGCGCCCAGCGCATGGCCGAGCGCGGAGCGCTGGTGCGGCAACTGGAATCGGTGGAAACGCTGGGCTCGACCACGTTTATCTGCACGGACAAAACGGGGACGCTGACGTGTAATGAGATGGCGGTGGTGGAAGTGTGGACGGCGCAGGGAAGCGCGCGCGTGGAAGGAGCGGCGGGGTACGACCCGGCGGGAAAAGTAGTTGCGGAGGAAAAACTTTTTCCCGCGCTGGCCGCCGTGGCGCTGGCGGCGGCGCGTTGTTCGGCGGGGCGCGCGATTTTACGCGGCGGGCGCTGGATTGCCGTGGGCAATCCGCTCGATGCGGCGCTGGATGTTTTCGCGCGGCGCTTGCACTTGGACCTTAAACGGGAAGAAGCCTCCGCGCCGGCCACGCGGCGCTTTAGTTTTGATCCGCGAAGGCGGCGCATGTCGGTGGTGGCCGGCGGGCGGGTCTATGTGAAGGGAGCGCCGGAGGCGGTTTTCGAATGTTGCGGAGAAACGGGCGCGGCGGCGCAAGCGGCGGCGGCGCTGGCCGCGCGCGGGTTGCGCGTGCTGGCCGTGGCGGAACGCGAGTTGCGGGCCGGGGAAGCGCCGGAAACCCCAGCGGCGGCGGAGAGCGGCTTGACGCTGCTGGGACTGGTGGCCATCGAGGATCCGCCGCGGCCGGGCGTGGCGGTCTCCATCGCGGACTGCCGCAAGGCCGGGATTCGCGTGGCCATGGTGACCGGGGATCATCCGGAAACCGCGCGAGCGCTGGCGCGGGAGGTGGGCCTGCTGAATTCAACGGGGATGGTCATCGAAGGCAAGGATCTTCCGGCGGACGAAAATATTCTGGGTGCGCTGATGGACCGCGACGGAATTGTAGTGAGCCGCGTGGCGCCGGAGGAAAAATTGCGCATCGCGCGGGCGCTGAGAAAGCGCGGGCACGTGGTGGCCATGACCGGCGACGGTGTGAATGACGCTCCGGCGCTGCGCGCAGCCAATATCGGCGTGGCCATGGGACGCAGCGGAACGGATGTGGCCCGCGAAGCCGCCGACCTGGTGCTGCTGGACGACAATTTCGCAACGATCGTGGCCGCCGTCGAACAAGGGCGCACGACGTTCGCCAACGCCCGGCGATTCCTGACGTATCACCTCACCGACAATGTGGCCGAGCTGACGCCTTTTGTTGTGTGGGCGCTATCCGGAGGACGATTTCCGCTGGCGATTGGAGTGCTGCAAGTGCTGGCTCTGGATATCGGAACGGACATTCTTCCGGCGGTAGCGCTGGGCATGGAGCCATCGAGCCCGCGCGCGCTCGGCCATCCGCCGCAGGGCCGCCGGCTCGTGGATGCGCGGCTGCTTTTTCGCGCGTTCTGCGTGCTGGGGGCGGTGGAATCGGTGGTGGAGATGGCCGCGTTTCTTGTTGCGCTGGTTGCGGCGGGATGGCGGCCGGGCCATACGTTTCCCGCGGGCGCGGTGTTTTTTGCGGCTTCGGGTGCGGCATTTACCGCCGTGGTTCTGGGGCAGATGGCCAACGCTTTTGTTTGCCGCAGCGCCACGCTGTGGCCGGGCAAGCTGGGGTGGCTTTCCAATCGCTGGCTAATTCTCGCGGTGTGCTGCGAACTGGGCATGCTTGCCGGATTTCTCTTTATCGCGCCGCTGGCCCGGCTGCTGGGCCAGGCGCCGCCGAGCTGGGCCGGATTTTTCGCCGCGCTGCTGGCCATTCCCGCGGTGCTGGTTGCCGACGCCGTTCACAAGCGCTGGAGAAGGCGGAGAATTTCCGGTTGAGGCGCAGAGCGCTGCTCAGCGCAGCCGCAGGGCGTAGGAGCTGAGCACCTTCATGTAGTTGCCGCGCTCCAGCGCGCGAGGGTCGGGCACGGAGCGGTGGCTCATGCTCCCGATCATTTGCTTCACCGAGGCGTATTCGTGCTCTTCCATCCATTGTTCCATGTCGCCCAGGACGCGGTGGGCAAAGCGCACGCCGTTTTCCAGCAGCGCCGAAGTCATCATGGCCACGTTGGCGCCGGCCATCATGCATTTTAGAACATCCACGGCGCTGTGCACGCCGCCGGTCACGGCCAGGCTGGCTTTCACGTGGCCGTGCAGGATGGCGGTCCAGTGCAGGCGCGGCAGGAGCTCATCGGGCTGGCTCAGGTGCAGGCGCGGAACGACTTCGAGCGCTTCGATATCGAATTCCGGCTGGTAGAAGCGGTTGAAGAGCACCAGGGCGTCGGCCCCGGCGCGGTCCAGGCGCTTGGCCATGTTGGCGATGGAGCTGAAATTGGGGGAAATCTTGACGGCCACGGGAATGCGCACGCTGGTTTTTACCTGGCCCACCAGATCGCAGTAGCTTTCCTCGATCTCCTCGCCGGTGCGCAGCGGGTCGGTCTCCAGCGTGTACAAATTCAGCTCGATGGCGTCCGCGCCGGCCTGCTCGATGTGTTTGGCGTAGCGCACCCAGCCGCTGGGGGTCACTCCGTTGAGGCTGGCGATCACCGGGATGGACACGGCGTGCTTCGCGCGGCGCACCAGCTCGAGATAGCCGTCCGGCCCGGTGTTGTAGCGGGAAAGATCCGGCAGATAAGTGGTGGCTTCGGCAAACTCCTCGGCGCCGCGCCACAAATCTTCGTCGAGGGCCGTGCTTTCAATTTGCAACTGCTCCTCGAAGAGCGAAGGCAGCACCACCGCGGCGATGCCCATGTCCTCCATGCGGCGGATGGAGTCGGGCGATTCGGTGAGAGGCGAAGAGGAAGCCACCAGGGGATTCTTCAGGGCCAGGCCCATGTATGAAACGCTCAGGTCGGGCATCACTCATCTCCCTTCGCCGCGCCCTTGGCGGGCGCGGGCCGGGCCGCGGCGGAATCCGCGGGCGAATCCTCGGATAATTTGGGCATTTGCAGGGAGGCGCGGTTGGAATAGACGCGCCAGCGGCGCTCGACGTCTTCCTGCGCCAGGGCCAGCAGGCGCGCCGCCGCATCCGGATTGCTGCGCGCCAGCATGGTGTAGCGCGCTTCCTGATAGGCGTATTGCTTCAGGGGAATGCTGGGCGCCTGGGAATCGAGCTGGAAGGGATTTTTACCGGCCAGGCGCAGCGCCGGGTTGTAGCGTATCAGCGGCCAGTAGCCGGAGAGCACTGCGGCCTTCTGCTGCTCGAGCCCGTGCATCATGTCGTAGCCGTGGGCGATGCAGTGGCTGTAGGCGATGATCAGCGACGGGCCGTCGTGCGCTTCGGCTTCCAGAAACGCTTTGATGGTGTGCGTGTCGCCTCCGCCCATGGCCACGCGCGCCACGTAGACGTTTCCGTAGCTGATCGCTTCCATGGCCAGGTCCTTCTTGACCGTCTCCTTGCCGCCGGCGGCGAATTTGGCCACGGCGCCGCGCGGCGTGGCCTTGGACATCTGCCCGCCGGTGTTGGAATAGACTTCGGTATCCAGCACCAGCAGATTTACTTTTTCGCCGGTGCCCAGGACGTGGTCGAGGCCGCCGAAGCCGATGTCGTAGGCCCAGCCGTCGCCGCCCACGATCCATACGCTCTTGCGCACCAGCGTGTCGGCCACGGCCAGCAGGTCGCGCGCTCCGTTCTTTTCCTTTACCGCCAGCCGTTTCTTCAGTTCGGCCACGCGCTCGCGCTGCGCCGTGATGCCTTCTTCCTTGCTTTGATCGGCTTCGAGGAGCGCTCTCGCCAGTTCGCCGCCGATTTCATCGGCCATCTTCTCCACGAGATGGCGCGCGTACTTTTCCTGCTGGTGCACCGCCAGGCGCATGCCCAGGCCGAATTCGGCGTTGTCCTCGAAGAGGGAGTTGGACCAGGCCGGGCCGCGCCCCGCCGCGTTCACGGTGTAGGGCGTGGTGGGCAGGTTTCCGCCGTAGATCGAGGAGCAGCCGGTGGCGTTGGCGATGAGCAGGCGGTCGCCGAAGAGCTGCGTCAGCAATTTGATGTACGGCGTTTCGCCGCAGCCGGCGCAAGCGCCGGAGAATTCGAACAGCGGCTCGAGCAACTGGCTGTCCTTGACCTGGCTGAAGGAGAGTTTTTCGCGGGGCAGTTCCGGCAGGGACAGGAAAAATTCCCAGTTGCGGCTCTCCGCTTCGCGCAGCGGCGCTTGCGGCGCCATGTTGATGGCTTTGTGCTTGGCCTCGCTCTTGCTCTTCGCGGGACAGATTTCCACGCACAGCGTACAGCCCGTGCAGTCTTCCGGGGCCGTCTGCAGGGTGTAACGCAGGGTTTCGAATTCGCGCCAGCGCGGCTTGGCGCTCTTGAAGGTCTCCGGCGCTTTGCCCAGTTCGCTGCTGTCATAGACCTTGGCGCGGATCACCGCGTGCGGGCAGACCAGCACGCACTTGCCGCACTGGATGCACAGCGCTTCGTCCCAGACGGGAATTTCCTGGGCGATGTTGCGCTTCTCCCACATGGCCGTGCCCGTCGGAAACGTTCCGTCGGCGGGGAACGCGCTCACCGGCAGGTCGTCGCCGTGCCCGGCGATGATTTCGCCCAGCACGCTGCGCACGAACCCCGGCGCCCGCGCCGGCACGGACGGCAGCACGTCGAAGGTAGATGTGACTTTGCCCGGCACGGTGACTTCAAAGAGATGCGCCAGGGTCTTGTCCACGGCTTCGTAGTTCTTCTGCAGCACGGCTTCGCCGCGCTTGCCGTAGGTGTGCTCGATGGCGCTCTTGATGGCCTGAATGGCTTCCGCGCGCGGCAGGATTCCGCTGATGGCGAAAAAGCAGGTCTGCATGATGGTGTTGATGCGCCGGCCCATGCCCGCTTCCCGCGCCACCTGATACGCGTCAATCACGTACAGCCGCAGCTTCTTCGCCAGGATGTCCTCCTGCACCTTGCGCGGCAGATGGCCCCAGACGTCTTGCGCGCCGTACGGCGCGTTGAGCAGGAAGATGGCGCCGGTTTCCGCGCGCGAGAGAACGTCCATGCGCTCGAGAAACTGGAATTGATGGCAGCCGATGAAGCTGGCGCGCTCGATCAGATAGGAGGAGCGAATGGGGTCGGGGCCGAAGCGCAGGTGCGAGACGGTGACCGAACCGGCTTTCTTCGAATCGTAGACGAAATAGCCCTGCGCGTGGTTGGCCGTTTCTTCGCCGATGATCTTGATGGAATTTTTGTTGGCGCCCACCGTGCCGTCCGAGCCCAGCCCGTAGAACAGCGCCCGCACGGTCTTTGCGCCTTCGGTGGAAAACGACGCGTCATACGCCAAACTGGTGTGCGTGACGTCGTCGTTGATTCCGATGGTGAAGTGATTTTGCGGGGCGTCTTTCTTCAGTTCGTCGAAGACGGCCTTGGCCATGCCCGGCGTGAACTCCTTCGAGGAAAGCCCGTAGCGCCCGCCGATCACTCGCAGGCTGCGTCCCAGTTCCACGAGCGCCGTGATCACGTCCTGATACAAAGGTTCGCCGATGCTTCCCGGCTCCTTGGTGCGGTCCAGCACGGCCAGGCTGCGCACGCTCGAGGGCAGCGCCGCGGAGAAGGCGGCGAGGTCGAAGGGGCGGTAGAGGCGCACTTTGAGCACGCCGACTTTTTCTCCGCGCGTCGCCAGCCATTCGGCGGTCTCTTCCACCGCGCCCGCGCCGGAGCCCATCAGCACGACGACGCGTTCGGCGTCGGGCGCTCCGCTGTAGTCGAAGAGGTTATAGCGGCGGCCGGTCTGGCGCGCCAGGCGGTCCATCACGTCCTGCGCGATGGCCGGGCAGGCGCGGTAGTAGGGGTTGGCCGCTTCGCGCGCTTGGAAGAATACGTCGGGATTCTGCGCCGTGCCGCGCAGCGCGGGGCGGTCCGGGGAGAGCGCCCGTTCGCGGTGCAGGCGGACGTGCTCGTCGCTGACCACCGCGCGCAAATCGTCATCGCTCAGCGGAAAAATCTTGTTGACCTCGTGGGAGGTGCGGAAGCCGTCGAAATAATGCAGAAAGGGGATGCGCGATTCCAGCGTGGCCGCATGCGCCACCAGCGCGAAGTCCGCGGCCTCCTGCACGGAATTGGCGGCCAGCATGGCGAAGCCGGTCTGCCGCGTGGCCATCACGTCGCTGTGGTCGCCGAAAATGGAAAGCGCGTGGGTGGCCACGGTCCGCGCGGCCACGTGAATCACCGCCGCGGTCAGCTCCCCGGCGATCTTGTACATGTTGGGGATCATCAGCAGAAGTCCCTGCGACGCCGTGAACGTGGTTCCCAGCGCGCCCCCTTGCAGCGCGCCGTGCAGCGCCCCCGCCGCGCCGCCTTCGCTCTGCATCTCGATCACGTTGGGCACCGCTCCCCACAGATTCGCCTGCCCCTCTTCCTTCCACTGGTCGGCCAGCTCGCCCATCGGCGAGGACGGAGTGATCGGATAGATGGCGATCACTTCGCTCAGGCGATAGGCGACGGAAGCCGCCGCTTCGTTTCCATCGAGGATGACCATTTTTTTCGTCATTCGTGTCTCCACGGACGTGCGCTTTTGGGGATGGGTGCAGCATAACGCAAGATGCCTTCGAGGAGCGAGGCCCGGTTTGCCGGAGGCAGGGCCCGGGCGGAATGTGGCAGGACGGTGTCCGTGGTCATGGAATCTCTAAGCCGCCGTCATTTCCCGGGCGGCTTCGCGCTCCGATGGTTTTTCCGGCGCTTCGGTCATGGTGGCTTCGGTCAGCAACAGGATGCTGGAGACCGAAACGGCGTTTTCCAGCCCCACGCGCAGAACCTTGGTCGGGTCAATGATGCCCGCTTCGACCAGGTCGGTGTAGACGCCGCGCGCGGCGTCAAAGCCGTAGTTGCCCTGCCCGGTGCGCATGTGGTCCACCACCACGCCGCCATCGAACGAGGAATTCTCCGCGATCTGCCGCGTCGGAGCCTCGAGGGCGCGCTTCAGGATGACGATTCCTGTCCGCTCGTCTCCGCTGCAGTTTTCCTCTTCCTTGCCCAGCGCTTCAATGATGCGCAGCAGCGCCAGCCCGCCTCCCGGCACGATGCCTTCGGCCATGGCCGCTTTGGTTGCGCTGATGGCGTCCTCGAATGCCTCTTTCTTGCTCTTCATCTCCGCTTCCGAGGCCGCACCCACGTGGATCACGGCCACGCCGCCAGTCAGCTTGGCCAGCCGCTCGCGCAGTTTTTCCTTGTCGTAGTCCGAAGTGGATGTTTCGAGCTGCTTGCGGATTTCGCGGCAGCGCCCCTCGATGGCCGCTTTCGCGCCGCCGCCGCCCACGAGGGTGGTCTTTTCGCGGTCCACCACCACGCGCTTGGCCCGGCCCAGTTGCTCGAGCGTCACGTTCTCCATCTTGATCCCCAGATCCTCGCTCAGTGCCTGCCCCCCGGTGAGAATGGCGATATCCTGCAGCATCTCCTTGCGGCGGTCGCCGAAGCCCGGCGCTTTCACCGCGGCGGAAGCCAGCGCCCCACGCACCTTGTTGACCACCAGCGTGGCCAGCGCCTCTCCCTCGACGTCTTCGGCGATCACCAGAAGCTGCTGCCCGCCCTTGGAGACCTGCTCCAGCAGCGGCAGCAGGTCCTTCAGGCCGCTGATCTTGCGGTCGCTGATCAGGATGTGCGGATCCTCCAGCTCCGCGACCATCTTTTCCGTGTCGGTCACGAAGTAGGGGGAGAGATAGCCGCGGTCGAACTGCATCCCTTCGACTACCTCCACGGTAGTCTCCATGCCCTTGGCTTCCTCGACGGTGATGGCCCCTTCCGCTCCCACTTTTTCGATGGCGTCGGCCACCATTGCGCCCATGGCCGCGTCGTTATGCGCGGAGATGGTGGCCACCTGCTCCCGTTCCTTGCGGCTGGTCAGCGGGCGTGAGAGTTGCTTCAGCGCTTCCACCGCCGTGCGCAGTCCCCGCTCCAGTCCGTGTTTCAATTCCACGGCGCTGGCGCCCGCCGCGATGTTGTGCAGGCCTTCGCTGAAAATGGCCTGCGCTAGGATCGCCGACGTGCTCGTGCCGTCTCCCACCACGTCTCCGGTGCGTTCGGCGGCCTCGCGGATCATCTGCGCTCCCAGATTTTCTTCCGGGTCTTCCAGGGTAAGCTCCTTGGCGATGGTTACGCCGTCGTTGCACACCAGCGGCCGCCCCCATTTCTTTTCAATCAGCACGCATTTTGATTTCGGTCCCAGGGTCACGCGAATCGCATCGGTCAGCGCGGTCGCCCCGCGCAGAATCTTCTGCCGCGCCTCGGCGCGGAAACGCAGTTGCTTGTGGGCCATGACTCCTCCTCGCCGGCGGGTTTCCATGCCGCGGCAAGCTCTCCCACGGAGCGGCGCGGCACCCGGATACCAAGAGAATATAAATAGCACGGGCCGGGCCGATTGAGTGTGACCTATGTCACTGAATGGAAAAGAGATGCTGCGTCCGGGAGGGAGCCAAAGCCCTCTTTTGCGTTAATTCCCGCATCCTTCTGCGTCAATTTGCCCTTGGGGGATTGCGCCGCAACGAGGAAAGAGGCAACCTGAAGGGAAGTAGGGTGCCATGTCTGAAGAATTCATGCGGCGGGCCATTGCCCTGGCCCTTCTGAATGTCCGCTCGGGGCAGGGCGGCCCGTTTGCGGCGCTGGTGGTGAAGGACGGACGGATCATCGCCGAAGGAGCCAACAGCGTCACCGCCACCAACGACCCCACCGCGCACGCCGAAGTTGTGGCCATTCGCGCGGCCTGCCGCGCGCTGGGGAGTTTCCAGCTCGACGGCTGCGAACTCTACACCTCCTGCGAACCCTGCCCCATGTGCCTCGGCGCCATTTATTGGGCCCGCCCGGCGCGCATTTTCTACGCGGCCACCGCGCAGGACGCCGCCGCGGCCGGCTTTGACGACGCCTTCATCTACGATGAATTGAAGCATCCCCCGGAGGGCCGGCGCATCCCCATGCGGCAGATGCTCACCGCCGAATCGCTGGCCGTCTTTGCCGCTTGGCGCGCGCAAAGCGAAAAAAAACCGTACTGAGTTTCCTCCGCGTCCCGGAAACGTAGCCGCGCGCAAAACAAAACCGGCAGGCCCATGCGCTTGGGACTGCCGGTTTTGTTTTTTTAAGAAAAGCGTTTTGCTCCCCGCCCGGTCAGGCCCCCATGGCCCGCCTCTGCTGGAAACATTCGCGGCAGAAAACCGGGCGTCCCTGCGTGGGACGGAAGGGCACCGTGGTCTCCTTGCCGCACTGCGAGCAACTGGTCTTGGTCTCCGCGCGGGCCGGAGAGTTTCCCCCGGAATGTTCCGCCCGATTGGACTTGCACGTCTTGCAGCGCTTGGGTTCGTTCTTAAACCCCTTGTCGGCGAAAAACATCTGTTCACCGGCCGTAAAAACGAACTCAGCGCCGCAATCCGAACACTTCAGCACCTTATCGTGATATTCCATTGGCTGCTTCCCCCCTTGCCTTGCCCCTTGCCCGGCAGCCTGTGCTTCCGGAACGCGCCCGATTCCGCTGCTCAAGGGGGGAGCCGGTTGACCCTGGATACCGGGTGCGGATCCCTTGGACCTGCGGGCGCGTTGCCGTGCTGCACATACGATGCTGCCTGACCTGGGGCCTTACTCGCGGAGTCGCAGCGCAATGCCGCGGACGAACAGGAACTTAATCCTGTTCGCGCCGCTGCTTCTTGCGCAGTCGCTTCCGCGAAAGCGCTTCCTTGGCCCGGCGCTTCTCGCCGGGCTTCATGTAGAAGCTGTGCTTCTTGATTTCCTTGATGATGTCTTCCTGTTGCACCTTGCGCTTAAACCGCCGCAGGGCGTTTTCCAGGGACTCTGTTTCCTGGATGATGACTTCGGCCACTTTTCATTCACCCCCAATCCGTTCCGGATTGGCTTCTCGTTTGGACTGGCGGATCAGGGTCCACCGCACCCTGCCGCGTCCTGAATAGTATCTCACGATGTGGCTGGCCTCTTCTAATCAATCAGGGCACAGAAAGTCAAGTAATCTTTGCGGGAAGCACCCCCGCCCCCAGTAAGGCTTGGGGTGTAGTTTATAAGTGGATAACGTATCCTCGGTTACCCCAGCCGCGCCCAGCCCCCTGCGCTGTTTTTCGGGATGCCTGACGCTCCCGCGCCCCGGCCTGCTACACTAGGGGTTGCGAGCCGTACACCGCCGCGCCTCGAGGCTGTCCGATGCCTATGCCCACGATTGATATGCGCGACGCCATTGGCGTGCTCCTGGCCGGAGGGCAGGGCGAACGCCTCTGGCCCCTCACCCGCGACCGCGCCAAGCCCGCCGTGCCCTTCGGCGGCGTTTACCGCATCATTGACGCCACGCTTTCCAACTGCCTCAACAGCGAACTCCGCCGCGTCTTCATCCTCACCCAGTACAAAGCCCTCAGCCTCAACCGCCACATTCGCCGCGGCTGGTCCTCGCTGGCCGGCTTTGGCGAATACTTCGAGGTTCTCACTCCGCAGATGCGCGTCTCGCAGCACTGGTATCAGGGCACCGCCGACGCCGTCTACCAGAACATCTATTCCATCGGCAACGAACGCTGCAAATACGTCTTCATCCTCTCGGGCGACCACATCTACAAAATGAACTACCGCAAGATGCTCGAGAGCCACGTCGAGCGCGGCGCCGACGTCACCGTGGCCACCATGGAGATTCCCCTGGAAGAGGCCTCCGGGCGTTTCGGCGTCATCGAAACCGATTCCGACTGGCGCGTGCTGGGCTTCGAGGAAAAGCCCGCTCTTCCCAAACCTTCGAGCAAGAATTCCCAGGTCTGCAACGGCTCCATGGGCGTCTATGTCTTCAACACCCAGCTGCTCATCCCCATCCTCCTCGCCGACGCCGAAGACCCCAACTCCGCGCACGATTTCGGCAAGGACATTCTCCCGCGCATTATCAACAAGCACCGCGTCTTCGCCCATGGCTTCGTGGACGAAAACCGCCGCGGTCCTTCCTACTGGCGCGACGTGGGCACGCTGGACGCCTACTACGAAGCCAACATGGACCTCGTTGACGTCTCTCCGATCTTCAATCTCTATGACCAGATATGGCCCATTCGCACCTGGCAGCAGCAATACCCCCCGGCGAAATTCGTCTTTGCCGATCCCGGACGCATGGGCGTGGCCCGCGACTCCATCGTTTCCGGCGGCTCGATCATCTCCGGCGGTTCGGTGACGCGCTGCATCGTCGGCTATAACGTGCGCGTCAACAGCTATTCGGAAATCTCCGACTCCATCATCTATAACCACGTCTCCATCGGCCGCCATTCGCGCATCCGCAAAGCCATCATCGACCGCCACGTCACTCTCCCCGAACACACCGAAATCGGTTTCGACCCCGAAGCCGACCGCCGCCGCTTCCACGTCACCGATTCCGGCATCGTCGTCGTGGTTCGCGAGGAATCCCTCATCGAGGAGCCGGAATCGGCGCAGTAGGATTGTTTTTCGGACGCAAACTTTCATCTCCCCTTCACCCACGCCCCGTCCAAACCTGAACTCCGAACCTGAACTCCGAAGTTGGATTTCTTCCGGTCATCCCCAATACAAACTTGTCATTGCGACCGGAGGGACGGCTGTTTTTGCCGTCTCGGAGTGGAGAAATCTCTCTTCAACTTCAAATTTCAGGCTAAAATCATAAGTTCGTATTCGTTCAGGAGACCACCCATGTCCACCAAGATCGCCAAAGTCCGCGCCCGCCAAATCCTCGATTCCCGCGGCAATCCCACCGTCGAGGCCGATGTCCTCCTCGTCAACGGCGCGCACGGCCGCGCCGCCGTTCCCTCCGGCGCTTCCACCGGCGAGCACGAAGCCATGGAACTGCGCGACGGCGACAAAACCCGCTACTTCGGCAAGGGCGTCCTCAAAGCCGTCTACAACGTCAATTCCGAAATCGCCCGCGTTGTCGCCGGCATGGACGCCGCCGACCAGCGCGTCCTCGACCAGAAAATGATCGCCCTCGACGCCACGCCCAACAAATCCCGCCTCGGCGCCAACGCCATTCTCGCCGTCTCCATGGCCGCCTCCCGCGCCGTCGCCGCCGCTCTCAAGGAACCGCTCTATAAATATCTCGCGCGCTACTCCTCGGACGCTTCCGCCAATCTTCTCCCCGTCCCCATGATGAACATTCTGAATGGCGGCGCCCACGCCGATAATTCCGTGGACTTCCAGGAGTTCATGGTCATGCCCGTCGGCGCGCCCAGCTTCTCCGAAGCCCTGCGCTGGGGCGTCGAGATTTTCCACGCCCTCAAGACCGCCCTCAAAAAGCGCGGCTATTCCACCTCCGTCGGCGACGAAGGCGGCTTCGCTCCCAACTGCAAATCCAACGAGGAAGCCATCCAGGTCGTCCTCGAAGCCATCTCCGCCGCCGGCTACGTTCCCGGCGAGCAGGTGGCCATCGCCCTGGACCCCGCCTCCAGCGAGTTCTACGACAAGACCAACGGCAAGTACGTCTTCAAAAAATCCGACAAGACCATGTACTCCTCCGACGCCATGGCCGCCTACTGGACCGGCTGGACCAAGAAATACCCCATCATCTCCATCGAAGACGGCATGGCCGAAGACGACTGGCCCGGATGGAAGACGCTCACCCAAAGCGCCGGCGCGAAAACTTCCGTCAGGCGCATCCAGCTTGTCGGCGACGACCTCTTCGTCACCAACACCACGCGCCTCGGCCGCGGCATCTCCGAAGGCATCGCCAACGCCATCCTCATCAAGCTCAACCAGATCGGCACCGTCAGCGAAACCATCGACGCCATCGAACTGGCCCGCAAAGCCGGCTACAATTCCATCATCTCCCACCGCTCCGGCGAAACCGAAGACACCTTCATCGCCGACCTCGCCGTGGCCACCGCCGCCGGCCAGATCAAAACCGGCTCCGCCTCCCGCACCGACCGCATCGCCAAATACAACCAGCTCCTGCGCATCGAGGAAGGCCTCGGCTCCGCCGCCCGCTTCAAGGGCAAATCCGCCCTCGGCTGACGGCGCGCGTTCGTATCGAGGGAGTCGTCATGACCGCTTCCTCCCGCAAAATTACCGCCATCCTCTTCGCCGCCGCTGTGCTCGCCGCCGTCGCCGGCCAGCTCGCCGCCATTCCCTGGCTCGTCTTCCTCTGCAAACCCCTCGCCACGATTTTTCTCCTCGCCCTGGCCCTCTCCCATTGGCTCGCGCACCGCGGCCGCTACGCCCTTTGGATCACCATCGGTCTGCTCCTCTCCCTCGCGGGTGATGTCGCCCTGCTCTGGCCCCAGCGTTTTTTTCTCGCCGGCCTCGCCGCCTTCCTCTTCACCCACATCGCCTATCTTTTCGCCTTCACCCGCGACGCAAAATTTCCCGCCCGCGCCCCCGTCTGGCTCCTCTATCTCGCCTCAGCCGCCGCTCTCTGCGCCATCCTCTGGCCGCGCCTAGCTCCTCCGCTCCATTTTCCCGTGGCCCTCTATTCATTTGCCGTAGCCACCATGGCCGCCCAGGCCCTGGGCCGCTTTCTCCTCTTGCGCACCCCCGCCGCACGCCAAGCCGCCCTCGGCGCCTCTCTCTTCCTCCTCTCCGACGCCCTCCTCTCCCTCGACCGCTTCTACGCCCCCATCCCCCTCTCCCCGCTCCTCATCCTCGGCACGTATTACTCAGCGCAGTGGCTTCTTGTCTCAAGCCAGCCCCATCCAACCCCTCCTCCCCAAGCCACCCTGTAGCCGCGATCTTCAGACCGCGGGCTTTTTCTTCCCTACCGATTGCCACACCCGTCAGCCCCAATGATCAGCGAGGGTGCCGCACCCTTGTAAGTTTTACAAGGGTGCTGGTTTTGTTTTTTCCCTCTTGGCCACGCCGTCCTGTCTCTCCTCAACACTGACTTGCAGAAGGGGTATCCTCTCAATGCGTGTTACCGCCTGGAGGGAATTGCGTGAAATAAGTGATAGGCCACAAAAGTCTAATTTCATAGTTTGCCTTTATTATAAACTTAATGATATAAGTGCCCTAACATGACTATAGGAAATTACGCAAAGGCGGCGAGACCCCACGTTGTCTTCGTAGGTTGTCCGTGGAAGACCATTCGTTCAAAGTACGAAAAGATTTTCAATAAGAAAACATTCAAGAGACGGAATCCCTTGGTATTTGTGATTATCGGACGAGACGGGAATCAACGAGCAGAGGATTTGTTCGCAGAGATAAAACGACAGATTGATTCTTGCTCGTGTGCGCTATTTGACGTATCTGGCGGTAACGCCAACGTTTCACTCGAATTTGGATACGCCCAAGGGTTGCCGGTAAAGAGTTTCGTATTCGTAAACGAACACAAGAAATTTGCTCAAGACCGCGGCCCAAATGCCGCAATTATCTCTGACCTATCGGGAGTGAGAAGGAATGCTTACAAGAATGAGGATTCGCTTGAAAGATTGCTCCGTCAGTTTGCAGATCAGCATGAATATACGCAGCGCGTAACCAAGCTTGCGACAAAACACAGACTGACAGGAAAGGAAAGGTCTGCTCTAATGGCGCTCCTACGGGCGTTCACTGACTTTGGGCGGATGAGGCGTGCGGATCTACTTCAGCGCATTACAGCGGAGTTAAATTGTGCTCACTCGATTGCAGAGAAGGCGCTTGAAGTGGCAAAGAGAAATCGATTGATCACGATTTCCGTCGGCCAGCATGGGTATACCACCCTGCGAGCATAATATTAACATCCTGTTCTAATGTGAGAGGAAAGCAAATTAAACAGATTTGCGATGTAACCTATAGTGAAGGGGCCAGGTTGAATCAGCTAGCAGATTTCGATTTCCTCATCATTCTGCCGCGCGCCGGACTTGCAGAATTGGAATTATTGAGCCGCCCATTGCTGTCCCGATCAGGCTTCATGAAGTAAGCGATGGACCGATCGCGGCACGGCTACTTGTCGCCTCAGTTATGGTCTTTCAATGTAGTGCTTGGCAGGTCCAGTTGAGGACGACAGAAATGAGCCCTCGGTATAGAGAGGATGCCTGGAGGCAGAGGGGGTCAACCAAATGGATTGGAATGAGATTGTGGAAAGGGTGGCTCCCTACATAGTAAAGATAGAAACACCGATGGGGCATGGCACGGGATTTCTCTGCCTCTACAATGATGATAAGTCTTTCTTTGGGATAGCCTCAGCGCTGCACGTAGTGAATTATGCGAATGAATGGCAGGGTGTGTCAAGTTTTCTGTGTAAACGGATATGGTTTGGTTTTTCGGGAAGGGGTGCAGGGGAAGGGTGTCCCTTCCCCTGCCCGTATCCCGTAGAA
>JBGQNE010000034.1:0-25621 GCA_041500985.1 Terriglobia bacterium
AAATCCTCGCCGCAATATTCTTCTGGCCACCGTGCTGACCTGTGTCGTGATCGGCTTCCTTTCCGCGCTGGAAGTCTACGCCGCGCAACTGATCTGGCCGGCCTCGATCCCGTTCCCCAATCCCGATACGGCCTATGTTTATGCCGCGGCACGCACCTGGGCTCCGCTGTTCGGCATTGTGGGATTCACGCTGGTGGTCGCCAATTTCGGCTCCGGCCTCGGCGCGCAGATTGGCGCCGCCCGCCTGCTCTATGGCATGGGGCGGAGCAACGCCCTTCCCAAATCTTTTTTCGGGGCGGTGGATCCCCGCCATCACGTTCCCCGCAACAACGTCATCTTCGTCGGCGCCCTGGCCCTTCTCGGATCCTTCTTCCTGAGCTACGGCCGGGGAATCGAATTGCTCAATTTCGGCGCGCTCATCGCTTTCATGGGCGTCAATGCAGCCGCGTTTGTGCGCTATTTCGTCCGCGCTCCGGAGAAGAAGCTTACCCATTTCTTCCCTCCTATTCTCGGCTTCTTCATCTGTCTCGCCTTGTGGTGGAACCTCAGTCGCCCCGCCATGATCGTCGGCTCCATCTGGATGCTGCTGGGCATCGCTTTTGGCGTCTGGAAGACGCGCTGGTTCCGCAATCCGCTATCATTTGAAGTTCCGAGCGAGGAATAAGAAGCAGGACTGGTTCGGATCGGAGGTCATGATGCGCTGGACCGTTCGTCTGTTTGCTCTGATTGCTGTTTTTGTGCTGATCCAGGGCTTGCGCGCGCAAACGCAGATCGGTTACCGGGCCGATCAGGATGCCGATGCGAAAAAGAAAATCCTTCTCAAAGACTACACACCGGAGTCCATGCTGCATGTTCCCGCCCGCACGATCACCCGTGCCGGCTACCCGGTCATTGATGTCCATAGCCACGTTAACGATGCCATGGGCATCGATGAGGAGCATGTCCCTCCAGCCGAGCTTGTGGGCAGGATGGACCGGAACAATATCCGCACGATTGTCATCCTGACTGGCATGTGGGGTGAAAAACTGCAAAAAGTCCTCGACGAAATGGTCAAACCTTATCCCGGACGCTTCCTGGTCTTCACTCAGCTCGATTGGAGCAAAATCGACGATCCGGATTTCAGTCGCTTGATGGTCAGGCAAATAGATGATTCGGTCGCGCGCGGCGCACGGGGTCTCAAAGTCCTCAAGGATTTGGGCCTGGGGGTTCGTGACAAGACAGGAACGCTGATCCCGGTGGATGATCCCCGGCTGGACCCTGTCTGGGAGGAATGTGGACGGCTGGGCATCCCCGTTTTCATTCACACCGGAGATCCGGAAGCCTTCTTTCATCCCACCGATGCTAAGAATGAACGCTACGAGGAACTGGTCGATCATCCCGACTGGAGTTTTTACGGGGCCGGGTTTCCCGGCCTCGAAGCGCTTCTCGAAGCGCGCAATCGCGTCGTCGCCAGACATCCGGGCACGATGTTTGTTTCCCTGCACATGGGCTGGCCGGAAAACCTGGAATGGGTGGCCCATTCATTGGCCCAATATTCGAATCTGTACATGGAGTTTGGGGCGCGCGAGGCCGAACTGGGCCGCCAGCCGGGCGCAACGCGCAAACTCTTCCTTACCTATCCGGACCGCATCCTGTTCGGCAGCGATTCCGGTAGTGACGAGAAGATGTACCGCAATTACTTCCGTTGGCTAGAAACCGCCGATGAGTATCTCGAGTATTACGGTTATCCGGAGCAGGGCCGCTGGAAAATATACGGGCTGGATTTGCCCGGCGAGGTTCTCGAGAAGATCTATCACCGGAATGCGGAAAAGATCTTCGCGCAATTTAAGGGAACCAGGCCGGTCAACAAATGAATTCATTGACCAAGGCTGTGGCCGTTGTAGGAAGGGTGTTCAGCGTTCTTGACATTGGGAGGGTCCCAGAAATGCTTGGAAATGACGCATCGATCATTTGCACCTGCCCGCCCAGCCCCTCATAGCGCGGCGGCAAATTCATCACCACTAGGGAATCGTCCAGAACGATACTATTGGTTGGTTGCATCTGTTCTTGCACCCATCGGTACGCGGCACAGACCCCTTCTCCTGCTAGGAGATGCAAGGACGGTTTTACAAAACGGAAGCTGTGCCCAAACAAAATTGTGCCAGCTTAGGGGTTCACCCCAGCGTCTTGCGAACCAGTTGCGCCACACGCTCGTCACTGATCGGGCGCGGGCGGCCAGGACGCAACTCATCGTGCAACCCGGACACATCCTGCTCCAAGAATCGCCGCCGCCACTTGCCCACCGTCCCGTTGGTCATCCCCATCTGGCGCGCAATCTGCTGGTTCGTTTTTCCCGAAGCGCTCAGCAAGATAATCTTGGCCCGGCAGACCAGCCCCGCAGGCAGCGATCGCGAGTTCGCCAGGCCTTCGAGCTGTTCGCGCTGCTGCGCACTCAAAACCAACACCGCTTTCGGTCGTCCCATCGCCATAGGCACCCTCCATTCCGCACTGGAGATGCCTATATTCTCAGCAATTCTATTGCCACTTATTTACGGGACAGGACACTGGCGGTCTGCGGAAAAACTCACTTGATGTGTCATTCCGAGGAGCGAAGCGACGAGGAATCTCTCTTTTGCGGGCCTTTTTCAAGGAGAGATTTCTCGCTTGGCTCGAAAGGACAGAGCCAAGGGCTTTTTTCCGCAACCTGCTAAAGATGCATGAGGAGGCAAGGGGCGCTGACTGCTTATTTGCCTGAGTGTTCTGGTGCGCGCGCGCCGGGAGTCGGATAGGACGGCTGGGCGATGGCGCGGGCGAAGGAGAGCAGGGCCTGAATCTCCTCGCGGGTCAGGGTTTGTCCGTAGGGGGGCATCATGGGGGATTTGCCCAGGGCGCTGCCGCCGCGGGTGATGATGCCGAGGAGGAATTCGTTGGTTTGCGCGTTCAGGACGGCACCGTCATTGAACAGGGGCGGAATCGGAATGAGGTTGGAGCGGTTGGAAGGGCCGGCAGGAGTGGAATCGGAATGGCACCAGACGCAGTATTGATAGAAGAGGCGCTGGCCGCGAGCCTGCTGAAAATTCAAGGGGATGAGGCGCTGCGGGTCGTTCCAGTCGGGCTCGGTGGCAAAGGGTTTTGGGCGGGGATCGCTTTGCGCGGCGGCGTTTTCGCGAATCGCGGAGAAGAGCAGAGCCAGGGAGAAAAGCAGAGCGAGCAAGGCAAAGTGTTTTTTCATTTTTCAGCTCCGGCGGCAGCCGCGCGCGCCGCGGGCTCCTTCTGCCGCAAAGTCATCAAGTAGGCCGTGAGCGCCTGAATTTCGTCGGGGGACAGCGTGCGGCGCGGCTCGATGCCTCCGGGCAGGAGCGCCTGGGGGTCTTTCAGCCAGGCGGCGATCCAGGTCGCGGTCATCCAATTGCCCACGTTGCTCAGTTCGGGTCCGACGTATCCGCCGCCCGAGCCGATGGAGTGGCAGGACTGGCACTGATATTTTTCCTCATAAAGCTGCTTGCCGCGCTCCGCCATCTGCGGCGTGAACTGCGCGGGGTCCACGGCGGCGGGATTTACGGCCGGGTGACGAAGAGTCTGGCCGATGGAGTCGGCCAGGAGAGAAGCTTCCTCGGCGGTCATATTGAATTGCGGCATGCGCAGGACGAGGCTGGGGCGGAGAGTCTGCGGATTCCGGAGGAAGTCGATGAGCCACTGGCGCTGCGCGCGGCTGCCTTCGTAGGAAAGGTCGGTGGCGAGGGTTCCGCCATACCCGTTGAATTGGTGGCAGACGGAACATTTGTAGCGGTCGTAGAGCCGGGCGAATTCGCCGGTGGGACGAAACTCGGCGGCCTTGCGCGGGATGGTTACGCGTTCGAGCGCGCCGCCGGAGGAAGCGCCGGTCATGCTAAGCAGCGCGGCGGTGAGGGCCTCAAGGTCCGCTGAGTTGAAACGGTACTGGGGCATGTCCGCGGTAGGATTCACGGAGAGCGGATCGGAGATTTTCGCCTGAATATAGGCGGTTAAGTCGCGGGGAATCTTGGCATTGCCAAAATGAAGATGGGAGACGCTCTCGGCGCCCAGGCTGGCGAGATTGGGGCCAAACTCTTCCTGCAGCTTCATGCCCGGAACGGCGTGGCAACTGGCGCAGCCTTTTTTCAGGAAGAGGCGGCGGCCGAGGCGAATCTGTTCGGGGGTAGCTGTTTCAAGTTTGGGAACTCCCTGCAGCAGGTCCGTGTCGGTCAGTTTTGCGGTGATGAAGCGAGTGACCACATAGAGGTCCTGATCGGACCACTCGTAGCGCGGCATTTTGCTCTTGGGGAGAAATGCCTGGGGATTGCGCAGCCAGGCGGCCAGCCAGTCGGGATTGACCTTGCTGCCGACCTTGGTGAGTTCGGGTCCGATGTCTCCGCCGATGAGTTTGGTTTCGCCGGCGCGGGTCACGGCCAGTGGATGGCAGGTGGTGCAGAACATCTGGCGGAAGCGTGCTTCGCCCTGGTCGGCGAGATCCGGGCTGTCTTGCAGGGCCGCGACAACTTTGGGATCGAAAACGTAGGGTTGAATGGGATCGCCGCGCAGGGAGCTCAAGTAGGCAACCAGATTGCGAAGTTCGTCTTCGGTGAGGCGGAACCGGGGCATGCGCGGCTCCATCTGGTAGCCGCTGACGACGGTGTTGCCGGAATCATCGAGGATGGTGCGCGGCTCTTTCAGCCACTTGTAGAGCCATTCGGGGCTGACTTTGCCGGCGATGCCGGTGAGGTCCGGGCCGAACATGGCCGGGCGCTCGATGCCCTCGATGCGGTGGCAGGCCACGCAACGGAATTCACTGAGCAGAAAGCGGCCGCGGTTGAGTTGGGGAGCGTCCGGCAGATCGGCGCGATGGCAGAGGCCGCAGGAAGCCTGGAGATAACGGGCGGGAAGAAGAGGCTGGGCCTGGGCCAGGGCGGGCTGGTGGGCCTGGTCTTTTTGCGCGGCATCGCCCAGGCCGCGGTGACAGACGGTGCAGCCCCAGTCCTTGCCGTGATGGGGGACGAGCGGGTCAACGCGGCCGGGCTGCTGAAACGAGGGCTGCGCGGGGCTGGGCGATGGGACTTGGGGATGACAGGTCACGCAGCGTTCGGCGGCGTTCAACTGCGGCGCCCAAATCTGGCTGGCCGGCGCGGAGTTTTCCTGAGCGAATGCAGCATGGGCGGACAGCAGAAGCACGGCGCAGAACAGGGGAGCGAAAATGAACAAGAGGATGCGGCGGAAGCGCGGCGAGGAAGAAAGCCGGGAAGACGTGGAAATTGGCGGGATTTTGCGCGTGGTCTCCATCCGGTTTCCTCTCATCGGTCACCTGCCTAGAGCATCCTTGCCGGTCAGTGAGGCTGTTTATCCTGCGCCGAGCGGCGCATGCGCCAGAGAATCAGGTAGCCAAAGGCGTAGATAAACACAAGCCACATGAAGCCATAAAACATGACGAAGGGAAGGCCGATGGCGGCGGTGGCGTAGGGAGCGATGAGCACGCCGGCGGTGGGCAGCGCGGGGGCGGGGCGTGCGCCAAAATCCACGGGAATCTCGGCGCGGGCGCCGGCGAAGGAGTCATCGCCGCCGTAGGCCACCAGCAGGGGGTATTTGCCGTAGCGGTGATCGCGAACAATGAGTTCCGCTTTTCCTTCTTCATTGGTGGGGCGGCTGCCGTATTGCACCAGGCCAAAGGAGGTGCGCAGGGAAAAGCTGACGGGCTGCATGGCTACCGGGGCGCCGCGCTCGTCTTTTAAGATAGCCTTCAGGGAGATGATGGAGGGCGGCTTTTCTTCTTCAGCGCTCTTGGAGCCGAAAGAGAGATGACCGAAGAGTTGGGAAAGGCCGTTCTGCACGCGCCCGGCCGTGAAGGAATCCGGCGGGCCATCTTCCGCGGAGGAAGCGGAGAGTTTGTCCGCGGGCAGAGCTTGCCATTCGAGAGAAAGCGCGGTGGGCGCGGGTTTGCGGGGCTTGTGGGATTCGCCCGCATGGGCCGTGCCGGCGCCGGCGAGAGCGAGAGTGAGCAGGACGACGGGGATGGAGGAGATGGAACCCCAGTTAGAAGACGGGGATGCGGCGGGTGCTGCTTCGGACGCGGCCGGCTCGGGATCGCGAGTCTCCCATATGGAGACCATGGGAAATAGTTTGGAGAAGAGTCCGTAGATCAGCAGAAAAACGGCCACGGCCGCGGCGGTGACGGACCATTCCACCCAGGTGGGGCGATAGTGCGTCCATTCCCAGGGAATTCTCTGGCCGGGAAGGAAGGGGCTGGAAAGCGTGGGAACGACGATGAGATAGCGCTTGGCCCAGGCGCCGATGATGGCGAGAAAGGAAGCCAGGGCGACGCCGGGGATGGTGAGGGATGTGTGGCTGCGCAGGCCCAGCACGGCGATGAGCAGCACCAGGGGGAGGAAGACGCCGATGGCCTGCACGGTCCAGAACATGGGGGCGTAATCGCCGAAGAAGAGCCGGGTGAGATATTCCTTTTCGATGCCCTCAAACTTGTAGCCCATGGTCAGGTATTCGTTGATGTTGAAATACAGATACAGCATGGCGAAGGAAAGAAGGAGTAGGCCGAGATTGCGAAAGTGCACGGGTTCGAGATAGTCCTGCAAGCGAAGGACGCGGCGCAGGACGAACATGGAGAAGATCACCGCGGCCGCGCCGGAATAGATGGCCCCGACGACGAAGTAGGGGCCGAAGATGCTGCTGTTCCATCCAGGGCGCAGGGTCATGGCAAAAATCCAGGAGACGACGGTGTGCACGGAGATGGCCAGGGGAATAATGACCACGGCCATGATGGAGATGGCACGCTCGAGCAGGGTCCACTGCGCGGCGCTGCCGGTCCAGCCGAGAGAAAGTTTTTTGTAGAGGCGGCGGCGCCATGCCCCCAGGGACGCCTGATCGGCCAGTAAAGCGAAATCCGGAATCATGGGGAGATAGAGATAGAGGATGCAGCCGGTGAGATAGGTAGAGACGGAAAGCACGTCCCAGAGAATGGGCGATTGAATGCGGCCATAGCGGAAGAGGTTGAGCATGCGATCGGGGCGGCCGAGGTCGATGATAACCATGGGCGCGCCGATGCACAGGGCGAAGACGGTGATGGCCTCGGCGAGGCGGGTGATGGGGCGGCGCCATTCGGTTTCGGTGACGCGGAGGATGGCGGAAATCAGCGTGCCGGCATGGCTGATGCCGATGAAGAAGACGAAGTTGGTGATGTACAGGCCCCAGGAAATTTCATCGCGCATACCGGTGACGATGAGGCCTTGGCGGAGTTGGTGCACGTAGGCGTACAGGCCCCAGAGCACGACGGCCAGGAGGAAGGCGATCCACTGGTAAAAGCGGGGCGAAGCGACGGTGAGGGTGCTGAGCAGGTGTGCTTCTCGTTTGGAAATCACGAATGCATCTCCAGTGCCTTCTTTTCATCGGGCGTGGGATATTTCCGGCTGGCCGGAGGAAGGTAATAGACGCGCGGCTCGGTGCCCAGCTCCTCGAGGAGGCGGAAGGCGGCGCCGCGTTTGGCGATTTTGGTGAAGGGAATGGTTTCGCCCTTGGAGTTGGTGACCGCGTCTTCCAGTTCATCGCCGAAATAGACCGCGCCCATTTTGCAGCCCTGGGCGCAGGCGGGGAGTTTGCCTTGGCGCAGCATGTGCGGGCAGAAGATGCATTTTTCGACGACGCCCTTGCGGTGCGGATAGTTGTATTCCATGGAGTAGGGCTGGGAAAGCTCCGCGGCGGTGTGCGGCGGTTCACCCCAATTGAAGGCGCGCGCGGAGTAGGGGCATTGCGCGATGCAGTTGCGGCAGCCGATGCAGCGCTCCTGGTCCATCATGACGATGCCGTCGGTGCGCTTGAAGGTGGCGCCGACGGGGCAGCCGCGGACGCAGGGCGGGTTGTCGCACTGCATGCAGGGACGCGCGAGGAAGTAGCGGCCCGCGGCGGGGTTGTCCACGACCTCGAAAACCTTGACCCATTCCTGCATGGGGGGAACGAAGTGCATGGCGCCGCAGGCGCGCGTGCAATCGCGGCAGCCGTCGCATTTGGCCAGGTCGATTACCATGACCCATTTTTGATTGGTGGGAGCCACGGACCGCGCCGGAAGAACTTCGCGGAAGACCGTGGCGGAGATGCCCTTCACGACGGCCCAGGAAGCGACGATGGCGCCGGTTCCGCGAGCCAAAAATTGGAAAAAACTTCTACGCGGAAGGGTCATGGATTGTCCTCACTGGGTAACGACCAGAGTCATGCGCATGTCATCGTGCCCGTCGCCGCATTTCACGGTGCACTCGATCAGGTATTCGCCGGGGTCGGCGGGAGCCACCAGGGTAAAGTCCTGCACGCCCTCTTTCAGGCGCAGGTCCCAGCCCTGGTCTTTCAGTTCCTTGATGGTGAAGCTGTGGACGGTGCCGTCCTTTTCCCATTCACCGGCTTTGTGCGCGGTGATGTGCAGGCGAAGAACTTCGCCGGCCTTGACGGTGATGACCGGCTTGGCCTGGCCGGGGATTTTGAAGCGGTTGTCCTTGTCGGCAACGATGTTAATGACCTTGGGCGCGCCGTGGGCCACGCGCGGAGGCTGCCCGAGAAGCAACAGTCCGGCAAACATCACCCCGGCCGCCAGGAAATACTGGGCGAAACGCATTGCTACACCTCCACAAAAAAAGTTCAGCCGCGTGGTACAGTGTCCCGGAAACAAATGACCGGGAGAAGTCGGATTATTCTGGGTATCTTCTCTGAATTGAATAAAGCAGTTAGACCACCATATCGCTGGCCAGGTCCTCGCTGGACCTAACCCCTTCATTGTGAAGCGATCACAAGTCACGAGAGCGCAGTAGGCGGGATACTCTATAAATTCGAGGAAGCTACGAAAGTGCGTTAAATTTCCTTAAAGTGGGGGTTTTGACGCAAAGAGTGGAATTTTCCTCATAGCGCCATTGCTCAGGCATAAATCCTATATTTTCATACAATTCTGAACGTTAAGGGATATCTTGCTTGCTTCATCCTTACGTCTCATCCTGATATTTTATCGCGACTGCTTGCACTTCAGTTTTAATCGGGGGCTGCCTGGCGGCTGAGTTTCCTGGGCAAGGCCGCGGCACTAGGCGGAGAAGAGAGAGTGCTATGCAGGAATACGGCGGAGCGCGGTATCTTGCAGGCGCCTGGGCTGTCGCCCATAATGGGGGCCATGCCCGCGGAATCAGCGGAAGCGGCCAGCAAGTCCGGTTCGCTCGCCGAGACAATTTCGAACCGCAAACTGTACATCCTGATATTCCTCGGCGGATTTATTCTGCGTTTTTGTTTTGTTTTGTGGAATAAGACCTACGTGGGCAGCCCTCTCACCCGGCTCCCGTTTGGACAAGAAGTGTGCAGTATCGCCGCGCACATCGTGCGCGGGAAGGGTTTCAGTTCACCCTTTCTTGTGGACACCGGTCCGACCGCCTGGGTCGCTCCCATTTATCCTTATTTTGTCGCCCTGGTCTTTCGAATCTTGGGCTCCTACACGGCCGCGTCGGCCATCGTGATCCTGGGTATCCAATGCGCCCTGGCCGCCGCGACCGGTATCAACATCCACGCCTTGGGCCGCCGCACCGTGGGCGCGAAGATCGGCTTCTACGCCGCCTGGATCTGGGCGCTCAGCCCCATTTTTTTCCGCTGGCCGGCCACCTGGATTTGGGATTTTGCCGCCAGCGCTTTTCTTCTTTCCGCGGCGTTCATCCTGTCGCTGGATGTGGCCGAAGAGAACAGCAGGAAGCTGTGGCTGGGGCTCGGAGCGCTGTGGGCCGTCATCGCCCTCACCAATCCCGTTCTGCTCAGCGCCATGCCGATCTCTTTCCTGTACGTGGCCGTGGTGAACCATCGCGTCCGGCGGCCGTGGTGCGCTTCCCTGGTCCTGGCCGGGGTTCTGTTTGCCGCCCTGGTTTCTCCCTGGCTGATCCGGAACGAGATGGTCTTCGGCCGCCCGGTTTTTTTTCGCAGCAACTTCTGGTTTGAATTTCATCTCGGAAACTATCACTACAGCAACGGACTGGGCTGGGCCGGCCGGCATCCCGGCGGGAATCCCGCGGAGATGAAAAAATACGCCGCTTGGGGAGAAATGGAATATATCGACTATTGGAAGAGGGACAGCCTGCGGTTTGTGCGCGAATACCCATCCGAATTTCTCGATTTGACGCTGCACCGCGCCTGGTGGTTTTGGGATGGCACGCCGCTCAATTATCAGGGAGGGGAAGACTGGTGGAAGCCCTGGAAATTCTGGCCGCTGTCGATTCTGGGCTGGCTCGGCTTGCTCTTCACGCTTACGCGGCGGCCGCCCGGATGGATTTTTTTCGCCGCCGCTCTCGTTGTCTATCCGCTTCCGTATTACCTTGTTTATCCGGTCCCCAAATACCGCTACGCGATCGAACCGGTCATGCTGCTGCTGGCGGTCTTTCTCGTTTTCGTTCTGTGGGACGAGATTGCCGCGCTGGCGCGTCACTGGAGGGATTCCGGGCGCTCCGGCGGCGGCGCTCTTCACTCCCCTGGGACGAAAAGCACTTCTAAGACGTTGCCTTAATAAGCTTCCACGCCGCTGAGCCATTCCCTCTCTGTTCTGACTTCGGAAAATTCTTCAACTGCAACGGCGTCTGCGCGGGCCTCTGGGCCGTCGGCTAGCGCACCCCGATGGAAGCCTGCTTAGCGGCTGAGTTTTTGGGAGAGAGCGCCGGCGTAGCTGAGGGCCTGGCGCCAGCCGGGAAAGCGCTCGGGGAATTCGGCGCAGAGCTGGCGGGCGATTTCTTCGAGGGAGCGCCGGCCGTTCATCAGGGCCAGAGTACGGGCATGTAGCGCGCCATCATCGGAAAGAGCGGGGACGTAGTCGGAGGCGGCCTTGCGCAGAGATGCGGGCGAGAGCAGCATGCCCTGCAGGTCGGACTGGTCAAAGGAGAAGCGCGGCTCGGAGGAGTCTCCGGCCGGGGCAATGCGCGTTTTCCAGCGCCAGGTGTAGTCCTGCTCGAGCAGTTTGGCGTGCAGTTCGATGGCGACGTTTTCACCGGCGGCCAGCGCAACCGGCTGCGGCCAGGGAAAAAACATGGAGCCATAGATGGTATCGGGGGCGCCGGGGGCGTTGGAAAACCCCACGCCCTCGGCAAGTTCGGCATCGAACCACAGCAGGATGCCATGGCCCATTCCGCCGCGCTCGATAGTCCATGCAAGACGGCCTTGGGCGTCCGGGCTTTCTATCTGTGCGTAATCCAGCGTCTTCCACAGGCTGGGTTTGGCCAATAGTTGCTCTGGCTTGAGGCGCGCCTTGCAGTAATTGTTCACGGCGATTTGGCGGACGGGGGAAAGATCCTCGCCGAAGGTGTTCTTCGCCCAGGGGTCCACGATTCCGGCATAGGTTTCCGGCGCTTCCACGATGGCCGCCCAAAGAAAATCCTTGCGCGGAATGAGAGTTCCGCCGGGAGCCAGATGGCGCTGGCTCGCGTCCTTGATCGAAGGGAGGTGCTGTTCAAAAAAGGGAAGTACTCCGCGCAGGTCGGAGACGATCACCTGAGCCCGAACTGGAAGCGTGACCCGCGTGGAAAGATCTTCGATGAACTCGATCTTCTCCGCGCAGTGATTTGCCGCGGCCACTTGGCGGGCGACCTGAATAACCGGGCTGGGTTCGATGGCAAAGACGCGTCCGGCGCCGAGTTGGCAGGCCAGCACGGACAGGACTCCCGCGCCAGTGCCGATATCCAGGACCACGCAGCCGGGTTGGATGGCGGAGCGGAGGGCCTGGGCGTAGGCCTCGTTGCGGATGCGATCCGCAGCCATGACGCCGTAACCGGAGAGGCTGTAGGTGTACATTTCACTCCCCCGCTGGGACTTCACCGGCGATGCCGCGGGCCAGCATCCGCCTGGCGTCCGCGGCGATGGCCTCGCAGGAAGCGTCGAGGGCGGAAATATCGTCGGGGCGGCGGATGCGGCGCACGGGAAGCGCCTTAGCCAGACGCTCGAACAGTTCAAAATCCTTCCGGCGCATCTCCGCATCCAGAAGGTAGTTCTGGTACGTGTTGGCCGCCAGAGTGACCATGGCCTCGCTGCCAGAGATCTCTTCCACCAGCGGCGCGGCCAGCTCCGGCTGGCGCTCGGCCAGAAGATAGACTGCGCCCAAGGGCAGGGGGCTCCCGGCGAAGCGCAGTCCGTTCTGGCCAAGAGGCAAAAAATGTTTTCCCCAAGTGGGGGTGATGAGCGGCAAGGCCGCTTCGGAACCCGCCAGGGCGCGCGCCGAATCCGGCCACACGTTTACGCGGGGATAGCCTGGCTGGACGAAGAGCCGGCCATTCGTTTCGGACAAAACCACGATGTCATCGGAAAGCACGGGGAAGCCGGCGAGAGCGAACACCGCCGCGGTGGTCGATTTTCCAGCGCCGGGCGCTCCCACAAGAGCGATGGCCTGGCCGTCCACTTCGATGGCGCTGGCGTGCAGGCAGGTGGCTCCGCGCAGGCGCAGGGCAAAGGCGAGAACCGGCCCGACGAGGTACGTGCAGGCGTCCTCCAGCGTGTAGCCGTCCGGCCAATCGGCCCAAATTTCGCGGCCGCCGCGGTCGATGGCGAAACGCGCTCCATCGGCGTAGAAAAAACCGAAATACCTGCCGCCGTCCAGCGCGCCGAAACGCAGGGAGGACAAGCCTCGGTCGTCCGGCGCGGAACCATTGTCCGCCGGTTCGAGCGCCGGGGATGACAGTGGCGAAGCGCCGTCGGATTCGTGGTCATGCAAGCGCACACGGATATCCGCTGCCCTGCAACCAGCCAGAAGAGCCAGACCAGGAAGAGGAAGGGAGGTTTCAAGCAACAAGCCGTAAACGGAATGAAAAGAGTTCACGAAGTGCTCGGCAGGGGGGGCAAAAGAACTATGCCGTCTTATTCGGAGCGGTACTCCCAACCTTATCGTTCCTTGTTCCTGCAGCAGACGTCTTAGTCAACTGCGCGATATCCCCGAAAATTCGAAGGCGCGGTGTTTCATACGGCTTCTTGGTAAATAGCTTCTCGCTCATCGACATTCATTAAACCTCTTGGTAACTATTTAACCGATTCGATGCGCCCCGCGCAACCAAAAATTCAGGCTCAGTGGCCGAAGATGAATCCATGCCTTCCAAGTCATTACCTCTTGATAAACCGTGGGTATTTGACCGCGCACCACGTAGGTTTCCAGTTCCGGAGCGGGGACAAACTGATCCACCCATGCCGATTCCGGCCGTTCCAGCAAGGCCACCAGCGGGTCGGCACGGAGCGGTGATTTGCGCCGCAGCCGCACCGCCTCTGGAAGCACTCCGCGGGCGGCTTCCCGGAACAACTCCTTGTCCGAACACCACGGCAGCCGCGGCAAACCCAAGAGAAAGTTCACCAGGCGGAGGTCGAACAAGGGCTGACGCACCTCCACCGGTACACGCGTAAAGCCGGCGTCATAGCCTTGGAGAGCACTGGCCCAGAAATGGTTGGCCATCGCTTCCTGGGCTTCCGGACGAACCGCCGGGCCCGCCGGGACGGGTGGGGTCAACTGTTCCCAACGCTCGCGCAGTCCCAGGCGCTTTTCCAGATCTTCATTCAGCCAGGGAGGATAGAACTGACCTTGCTTCCTGGAGCCAAACAGAATGCGCCAGCGCGTGCGCAGATAGAGCCGGGAGAATCTCCCCTCGCGGGTGAGATAGCGGAAAGCGTCGGAGAGGGCCCGACGGTACTTTCCAGCGGCGAGCAATTCCCGGAAGTGCATGGAGATGCGCCCGCACAGGGCCGGGTCGCCGCCCAGGCCGGTCAGGACCACCCGGCACCCATCCGGCAAGCTCCTCAATTGATCCGAGAAATGATCCGGCCAGGCGGAATGGGTGGGCTCGAGAGTCTGCCCCTCGGGCAATCCGGCTCGTTCGAAAAGGCGGCTTTGGTCAAGAACCGAAAATTGGATGGGGATTCGCAAAGTCTCCCCAACCAACCCGGCATAATGGCGCTCTTCATGGGGAATCAGGGAGTCAAAGACATCCGTTCGAGCGCACAGGCCGCCGGTGATTCCCTGCCGGCCGAGAACGCGCCGGGCGCTGGCGGCGACCGTGGGCGAATCCAGTCCGCCGCTCAGCAGGATGCCGGCGTTATCGGTGCGCAAGCGGTCGCTCACCGCGGCATCGAGCAGCTCCTTGAAGCGTTCGAGGTATTCTTCCTCGCGGGCGTAATGAACGGGAGTGGTGACGCTCAATTCCCAATAGCGCCGCACGGAGAGTTTGTCCCGCTGGGCAACCAGCGTATGCGCGGGCGGCAGGCGGTGGATTCCGTCGAAAGATGTCGCGGCAGGGTCCTGGATCATTTCGAAGAGCAGGAAATCGGCGATGGCCAGGTCGTTCAGGCGGCCGGAGAGGCCGGGAATCAGGCGCAGGGCGCTGAGGGTATTGCTGAAAAAGAGGGTGTTGCCCAGTTGCGCGTAGAAGAACTGGCGCATGCCGAAATGGTCGCGCGCGCAGAAGAGCCTGTGCGCCAGCGCGTCCCAGAGGGCGAAGGAAAAATCGCCTGAAAAATGTTCGACGCAGGCTTCGCCCCACTGGTGATAGGCGTGGAGGATGAGTTCAGCGTCGGGCGAGGAGAGGGAAAGGGCGGCGTGCGCGGCGCCGCGGGCGTGCAATTTGGCGAGCAGTTCGGCGCGCGCGTCGAGCCGGGCGTCGGCCACGATCCACAGTTGGTCGTTCCACCCCAGGGGCTGGTGTTCCCGCGCGGCTTCCCGCGTGGTGCGCAGCAGGGTGTGCCCGAAGCCCACGCTTCCCGCGCACCAGAGGCCTTCCGCATCGGGCCCGCGAAAAGTCTGGTGGCGCGTCAACTTTTCCAGCAGTTCCCGGTCCACGGGCGCGCGGTCGAAATTTACGATGCCGGCGAATCCGCTCACCGGGAAGCGGCCTCGGAGGCGGCAATGGGCGCGTCGAAACGCGCATAGTGCCGGTGAACGTCGGGGCTGTCGTTGAGCACCCGGCCGCCGTCTTCGACCCAGGCATGCGCTTCAAAGCCTTGCGGACCCTGGCGCGCTCCGATGTGCAGTTCGGCCGGAAAACCCTCGCCTCGCAGCATCCACCACAGGGCCAGAGAGCGTTCCAGGCAGTTGGGAGGGAAGGGCAGGTTGCGCTCGACGGATTGCGTTGCGCGAACAATTTGAATGGCGCGCTCCGGCGCGGCGCAAGCGGCGGAGTTGCGCCCCTGCGGAGGAAGGGAGAAGCGCTCGATCAGCCGTTTGCAGCGGCGGAATCCCAGCAGGCGCAGCCCGGCCAGGGCCAGGCACTCGTGCCGGACGGCGCGCAAAATCAGGCTGCGCTGCTCGGGGGTGTGCGCGCGGAATTTTCTCCAGCGTTCCCGCCACGAGCCTTGCGTTGGGTTCATCCGCGCACTTCGATCAGGCCTTCGGCCCGCAGTTTTTCCAGCAAATCGAGCAAGTCTCGCAGGCAGCGCTCCGGGGTGACGTCATATTCCGCGGCGATGGTCCGGTGAATCTCGGCCACCTCGCGCGGCGCCTGCAGCAGGCTCCAGATGCGCGCGCCCACCGCGTCCAGGCCGTAATAGGTACCCTGGGGGACATTCAGAATGGCGGCTTCCCCGGCCAGGTCGCAGGAGACCTGGTCTTTCGCCGCCACAACGATGGATTGTTCGGAAATCATCGTCCCCCGGGCCTCGTTTTTCATAAAGTAAAATGAAAGCGGCTTCGATTGGATGCAGCGCAGGCGGACCAAGGGGGACATCCTGGAAGCCACTCCTCCTGAGAGGCACGCAAGCGGCCGGTCCAGTGGAGTCTATCGGCTTCCGGTCCTTCAGGCAACATTCTGAACCAGACGGGCAAGTGCTGGCGGAGTAACTATCGCCAGAGCTAGTCAGGCATTGAGCAACTCCATTATTCTAGGGCCGGACTCGCCCTTCCTTTGGACCGACAATGGGAGGAAGGTTTTGCCCCCCGGGGCGCCGGGAAGGAAGAGGCCATGGAATTTCAGCAATTCTATTTGACCTGTCTGGCGCACGCCTCGTATCTGATCGGCTCGGCGGGCGTTGCCGCCATGGTGGACCCGCAGCGCGATGTCGAGCTTTATCTGGAAGAGGCCGCCAGGCGCGGCCTGTGCATCCAGCACATCATCGAAACACATCTGCACATCGGACTGGGCGGGTAGTTTGCTTCCTGGGCCGGAGCGCTGGTGGCGGAAGATCCCGCGGGCGTGGAAGAAGCGCGCGTGCGCCTGGCGCGCGTGGGAATCGAAAAGATCGAGGGATGGCTGGAGGGCGGCATCCTGGCCTGGGAGATGGCCGGGAAGCCGCTGGCCGGTTCAGCGGAAATCACCGCCGAGGAACTCAGCGAGCGGATGCGCGACGAAGAAAAATTGCAGTTGGTGGACGTGCGGCGGCAGGGAGAATGGGAGAACGGGCACATCGCCGGAGCGCTGCTGAAGCCGCGCGACCGCCTGGAGAATAATCTGGACGGCCTGAACCGCGGGCACACCGTGGCGGTGCAATGCCAGGGCGGCTATCGCAGCGCCATCGCCGCGAGCCTGTTCGAGCGCGCCGGGTTCACGAAGATTATCAATGTGGCGGGGGGATTCGCCGCGTGGGCATCCGCGAAACTGCCGGTGGAAGGGGGCGGAATTGCGCCCGCCTGCGGAAAAACGTAAGAGTTTTCATTTCGAGGCGCGCAAAGCGCCGGGTCTCTTTCTTCTTTATCGAACGCTGACGGGACTGTTCTCCGTGCGGTAGACTTCGCGGCCGCGCACGAACGTTCGCTCGCATTTAAGATTGCGCAGATCGTCCGCGGGGATGGTGTAGAGGTCGCGGTCCCACACGGCGATATCGGCGTCCTTGCCGGGTTCGAGCGAGCCGATGCGCTCATCCAAAAAAAGCTGATGCGCGGCCCAGAGGGTGTAGGAGCGCAGCGCAGTGTGAATGTCCACGCTTTCCGCGGTGCCGAAGGGATGCGCGCCGTAGGTTTGCGCGAGTGGCTGGCGCACGACCGAAGCCCACAGACCGTAGCGCGCGGGATAGGGCGTGACGAAATAATCCGAGCCGCCGGCCCAGCGCACTCCCTTTTCCATATACGTCTTGAAGGGCATCAGGCGCTGGGCGCGTTCCGGGCCGAAATTCGCCGCGTAGATATTGCCGATCCACCACATGAATTCCGCCTGCGCTTCGGGATAGCCCGCGTCGTATTGTTTCTGCAGCGCGGCCATGGTGGCGATGGCGTGATCGCTGGGGATATTGGCGTGGATGATGCCGTGGCGCAGGCCGGCTGTGGGTTTGTCCTTCAACACCTGCGCGTAGGTGTCCACGACGAGGTCAATCGCGCGGTCGCCGATGGCGTGCGTGCTCACATGAATTCCGGCGTTATGGAACAGGCGCACCTGCTCGCGGTAGATGGCCGGGTCCATCGCCGGGTAGCCGGTGTTGCCGGCGTCTTTTCCGCTGCCGTTCTTGTTCCAGTCCTGGTAAAGCCAGGCGGTGCGCGCGCCGCCGCTGCCGTCCAGAAAAATTTTCACGCCGCCGGAGAGCAACATTCCATCGCCCAGCGACTGCGGCGGGCGGGGAAGCTCGCCCAGGCGGGCGATCAACTGGCGCGCGGAATCCACGGTCTTTCCCCCGAGCCACAGAGCAAAGACGCGCACCGTCAGTTTATTTTCCGCGAGCAGTTCGCGGTAGAGATCCCAGGCTTCCGGCTGGATGCCGGGGTCTTTCACCGCGGTCATGCCCTCGCGGTTGAAATCGGCCATGATTTTCAGCAGGCCGTTGCGCAGTTGCTCGTGGCTGAAGGGCGGAATCAGCGGCGTAAGTAGGTCCATGGCCGCCTCCTTGAGCACGCCGTCGGGATTGCCGGCGGCGTCGCGGTCAATGGTGCCGGAGGGAGGGTTGGGGGTTTGCGCGGTGATTTTCGCCAGGCGCAGGGCGAGGCTGTTGGCCACGCCGTAGTGGCCGGTGGTGTGCACCAGCCAGAGGGGATTGTTCGGCGCCGCCTGGTCCAGATCCGCGGCCAGGATAAGGCGCTGTTCGGCCAGCTTGCCTTCGTCCCAGCCCGCTCCGCGCACCCATTCGCCGGGCTTGAGCGTGGCGGCGCGCTCGCGGACCAGGCGCTGCACTTCGGCGATGCTGGTGACGCCACTCAGCTCGATTTCGTACAGCGCGCTCACTTCCTGAAAGTGGCAGTGCGTATCGATCAGCCCCGGCGTGGCGGTGCGTCCGTGCAGATCCATCACCTCCGTCTCTTTGCCCGCCAGCTTGAGCATTGCTTCCGTGGTTCCCACGCCGAGAATTTTTCCGTCGCGGATGGCCACGGCTTCCGCCACGGAGTCGCGCGCGTCCACGGTGAGGATTTTTCCGTGGATGAGCACGAGGTCCGCGGGGCGCTGCGGCGGTTCCTGCGCGCGCAGCGGCGCGGCGCCGGCAAGCAGCAGCGCAACCGGCAGCAAGCAGCGGAAAAGGGAAGCGGTCCTGGGGTTCATGGCCATCCTCGCAAAAATCAAAAATAGAAACAGGCTCCGCTGGTTATAGCCTTCCCCCGGGAAACGGGCAAGACCTCTTTCGCGAGAACTCGTTCCGTGGCTGCAACGGGAAACCTAAGCTCGCGCGCCGCGCTTATTTTCTGCTATACAATGCTTGCGAAGCGGCGGAGAAGACGGCATGCCGGCAAAGGAAAACAGCGGAACGGGCACGCTGGCGAAGCAGGATGCGCACGCGCCGGAAACCATCGCCACGCTCGAGGGCCAGCCCCTCGGCCCCAACCGTGGCATGCCGCTCAATCTCGATTGGGTGCGCGCCGTGCGCGTCAACACCAGCGCCGTCGAGCGCCGCGCGCAGACGCTGATCACGCGGCGCACCGTGAAAAAGGACTGGCAAGCGGCTTGGCTGCTGCGGGCCATCTCCTGCATGGACCTGACCACGCTTTCCGGCGACGACACCGAGGAGCGCGTGCGCCGTCTCTGCGCCAAGGCCAGAAGGCCGCTGCGCCAGGACCTGGTCGAGCGGCTGGGCATCGCGGAGATGAATCTGACGGTCGCGGCCGTGTGCGTCTATCACACGTTCGTGGAAACGGCCGTGCGCGCGCTCGAAGGCAGCGGCATTCACGTCGCCGCCGTCTCCGCCGGATTTCCCGCGGGGCTTTCGCCGCTGGCCGAGCGCGTGGCGGAGATTCGCCGCTCGGTGGAAGCCGGCGCGCACGAGATCGATATCGTCATCACCCGCGCGCACGTCTTCAACGGCAACTGGCAGGCGCTCTACGATGAAATCGCCGCCTTCAAGCAGGCCTGCGGCGTGGCGCACATGAAAGCGATTCTGGGCACGGGCGACCTGCTGACGCTGCGCAACGTGGGCCGCGCCAGCGTGGTGGCCATGATGGCCGGAGCGGATTTCATCAAGACCTCCACCGGCAAGGAGCCCACCAACGCCACGCTGCCCGTGGGCCTGGTGATGACGCGCGCGATTCGCCACTACGCGCAGGAAACCGGCATGGCCGTGGGCTTCAAGCCCGCCGGCGGCATTCGCACGGCCAAGCAGTCCCTGGACTGGCTGGCGCTGATCAAGGAAGAGCTGGGGCCGTCGTGGCTGCGCGCGGAAATGTTCCGCTTCGGCGCCAGCGGCATGCTCGGCGATATCGAACGGCAACTTGAGCACCATGCCACGGGAAGATATTCGGCGGATTTTCGCCATCCTCTGGCTTAGTTGGTTGGCTGTGCCGGGGAGAGCGGAAGAATCGAGCGGAGTCGCATGAGCATCGTGGAAAAATTCGCCAGCATGGATTACGGCCCGGCGCCGGAAGATTCGAAAGACGCGCGCGCGTGGCTCGATCAGCACGGGCGCCGCTTTGGCCATTTCATCGCCGGCAAGCAGCACAAGCCCGCCGCTGAAGAATACTTTGATACGAACGATCCCGCGACGGGCGAAAAGCTGGCCAGCGTGGCCCAGGGTTCGCCGGTGGATGTGCATGCGGCGGTGAATGCGGCGGGCGCGGCGCTGCCGAAATGGCAGAAGCTTGGTCCGCATGCGCGGGCGCGTTATCTCTACGCGCTGGCCCGCTTGGTGCAGAAACATGCGCGGCGGCTGGCTGTGCTGGAGACGCTCGATAACGGCAAGCCCATCCGCGAGAGCCGCGACATTGATATTCCGCTGGTGGCGCGTCATTTCTATCACCACGCCGGATGGGCGCAACTGCTCGAGCAGGAGTTTCCCGGCTTCGCGCCGTGCGGCGTCGTCGGTCAGATCATTCCCTGGAATTTTCCGCTGCTGATGCTGGCCTGGAAAATCGCTCCGGCGCTGGCCGCCGGCAATACCGTGGTGCTGAAGCCGGCGGAATTCACTCCGCTCACCGCGCTGGCCTTCGCGGAACTCTGCTCCGAAGCCGGTCTGCCCGCCGGCGTCGTCAATATCGTCACCGGCGACGGCTCAACGGGCGAGGCTTTGGTAAAACATCCCGGCGTGCACAAGATCGCCTTCACCGGCTCGACCGAAGTGGGCCGCGCCATCCGCAAGGCCACCGCGGAGAGCAGGAAAAAGCTTTCGCTGGAGCTGGGCGGAAAATCACCCTTCATCGTTTTCGAAGACGCCGATCTGGACAGCGCGGTCGAAGGCCTGGTGGACGGCATCTGGCTCAACCAGGGGCAGGTTTGCTGCGCGGGCTCGCGCCTGCTGATGCAGGAGAGCATCGCCGAGCCGCTGCTGGCGAAATTGCGCGCGCGCATGGCCACGCTGCGCATCGGCTCGCCACTCGATAAGGCCGTGGACATCGGCGCCATCGTCGCGCCCGTGCAACTCGATCGCATTCAGCGCCTGGTGGCGCAGGGCGTGGCCGAAGGCGCCGCCTGCTGGCAGCCGCCCACGCCGCTGCCCGCGAAGGGGCTGTTTTATCCGCCCACGCTGCTCACCGGCGTGCACCCCACTTCGATTGTGGCCCAGCAAGAAATTTTTGGCCCCGTGCTGGCGGCGATGACTTTCCGCACCCCCGCCGAAGCGGTCGAGCTGGCCAACAATTCGGTCTACGGCCTCGCCGCCAGCGTGTGGAGCGAGAGCGTGAACGTGGCGCTGCACGTGGCCGCTCAACTGAAGGCCGGAGTCGTGTGGGTGAACAGCACGAATCTCTTCGACGCCGCTTGCGGCTTTGGCGGCTACCGCGAGAGCGGCTACGGGCGCGAAGGCGGCCGCGAGGGGATGCTCGAGTATCTTGAGCCGGTGTGGTTCCAGAAGGCTCCTGCGCGGCCGAAAGCCAAACTGCCGAAGGCTGCGGCCTCCGGAATTGAAAAAACCGGAGCTCCGGCAATTGACCGCACCGTGAAACTCTACATTGGCGGCAAGCAGGCCCGCCCCGATTCCGGCTACAGCATGGAAGTGCGCGACGCCCGGGGAATACGGCTGGGCGAAGCGCCGCTGGGCAACCGCAAGGACATTCGCAACGCCGTGGAAGCCGCGCGCAAGGCCGGCTCCTGGGGAAAGGCCACGGCGCACAATCGCGCGCAGGTGCTTTACTACATCGCGGAGAATTTTTCCGCGCGCGCCGCGGAAATTGCCGCGCGCCTGGCCGCCATCACCGGCAAAAAGCAGGCGGAAGCGGAAGTGCGCCTGGGCATCGAGCGCATTTTTTCCTATGCGGCCTGGGCCGATAAGTTCGACGGCGCGGTGCACAATCCGCCCTTCCGCAATATTTCCATCGCCATGAACGAACCTATCGGCACGGTGGGCATCGTCTGCCCGGCCGAAGCGCCGCTGCTGGGCTTTCTCTCGCTGGTGATGCCGGCGATTGCCTGCGGCAATACCGTGGTGGCCGTGCCCTCGGAGGCCTATCCGCTGATTGCCGGGGATCTCTATCAGGTTTTTGACACCAGCGACTTCCCCGGCGGCGTGGTGAATATCGTTATCGGGCACGCAGGGGAACTGATCAAGACGCTGGCCGAGCATGCGGACGTGGATGCGCTATGGTGCTTTGGCGACGACGCGCTCTGCGCCACGGCCAAGTCTCTCTCCGCCAGTAACTTGAAACAGGTCTTCACCAATCAGGGCCGGGCCATTGATTTGTTCCACGTGGAACAGGGCGAAGGCCGCTGGTATCTCCAGCACGCCACGCAAGTGAAGAACATCTGGGTTCCCTACGGGGAATAGTTTTTCATTCGGAGCGTTCATGCTGGGCGAAAATCCCGAACAGAAGAAATCGCTATGGAAAAATCCGGCGATCTATACGGGAGCGATCATTCTCGCCGCCGCGCTCTATGCCGCAACCATTTTCTACGGCCGCTGGCAGGAGAACCGCGAGATCGAGCAGCGCGCTGCGGAGAAGCGCCGCGACCTGGACGCGCAAATCGTGGAAAATATGGGCGGGAAGCGCCTGGAAATTCAGAGTTTCTACGCCGCCCCGGGACACATCCGCCGCGGCGACTCCTCGCAACTCTGCTACGGCGTGGCCAACGCCAAAAAGGTGACGCTCGATCCCCCCGCCGGAGCCGTCTGGCCGTCTCTGACGCGCTGCCTGAATGTCAGTCCGGAAAAGACCACGGTGTACACGCTGACCATCGAGGATGAAAAGGGAAACCACAGGACGGAAACAATCACGCTAACGGTGCAGTAGGAATTTCGGCCCGGTTTTGAAAGCGCGGGAAGCGCAAGAACAGCGGAATACCGGTCCCCCTTGCAGGCGCCGTTCGGGCGACCCTATAATGGGCACATGCGCGGGAGAGGCCCTCCGGGGGAAATGCTCTTCCCGCACTCGTGTTTTAGAGCAGGTATTTTATGTCCGATCCACTGAGCAAGATTAAAAAGAAATTGCAGGATGAAATCGACCAGCTCTCCCATGAGCTGAACGTCGAGCTCCCCAAGGAGATCGCCGTCGCGCGCGCGCACGGCGACCTTTCCGAAAATGCCGAATACAAGTACGCCAAGGAACGCCAGGGCTACGTCAACGCCAAGATCGGCAACCTCAAGAAGCGCATGGGCGACCTGGGCATGCTCAATCTGGCCAATATTCCCGCGGACCGCTCCGGCTACGGCTCGCGTATCTGGGTGCTGGATATTCACAAGGAACTGAAGATCGAGTACAAACTGGTGAGCAGCGAAGAGGCCGACGCGGAAAAGGGCCTCATCTCCACCACTTCGCCCATCGGCAAGGCCTTGCTTAACCGCAAGGTGGGCGATGAGGTGCAGGTGGTGACCCCGGCGGGCAAAAAAGAGTTCGAAGTCGTGCGCCTGACGACCATTCACGAAGACGAGTGATCTTTTTTTAGTTCCGTAAGTTTCCAATTCCATGAAACCCTCCCTCATCGTCCACGGCGGCGCCTGGGATATTCCGGACGAGCAGGCTGCGGCCTGCCAGGCGGGCTGCCGCCGCGCGCTGGAAGCGGGCTGGGCCGTGCTTTCCCGCGGCGGCGCCGCGCTCGACGCGGTGGAAGCGGCCATCGTTGTTCTGGAAGACGACCCGGTGTTTGACGCCGGAACCGGCTCGCACCTGAATCTTGACGGCCACGTGGAATGCGACGCTATCGTGATGGAGGGCGCGTCGCTGCGCGCCGGCGCCGTGGCCGGCCTGAAGCGCATCCGCAATCCCATTCGCTTGGCTCGTAAGCTCATGGAGAACGGCCCGCACATGATGCTCGCCGGGGAAGGCGCGGAGCGCTACGCCGTCGCGCAGGGGTTTTCCCTCTGCGCTCCGGAAGAACTGGTGACCGCGGCCGAGCGTGCCGCGTGGAAACTCTGCCGCGAAGGAAAACATGCGCCCGCGCATCATCGCGGTCACGACCAGGGTACCGTTGGCGCCGTCGCGCTCGATGGCATGGGCCGCCTCGTCGCCGCCACGTCCACCGGCGGCACCTGCTGTAAACTTCCCGGGCGCATCGGCGATTCCCCGCTCATCGGCTGCGGCTGCTACGCCGATAGCGGAGCGGGCGGAGTCTCCTGCACCGGCTACGGCGAAGGCATCATGAAAATCGTCATGGCCAAAAGCGCCGTGGACCTCCTGCGCCGCCCGGTCAACGCCGAAGAATCTCCCGCCGACCTGGCCATGCTCGCCGCGCGCGAAGCGGTGCGCCTGCTGGCAGAGCGCGCGGGCGCCACCGGAGGCCTGATCCTGCTCGATAGCGAGGGCAATCCAGGCTATGCCTTTAATACGCCGCGCATGGCTTGGGGCGTTGTGCAGCCGGATGGATCGTTTCGCACCGGCATATAAAATCCCCCTCAGCTGTGCCCGTTCGACAGAATTATTAGGCAGAGGAGTCATAAAGATAATGGATACGACCATTTTTTCGGTATGGCTCAATCAACTTTCGTATCCTGGCAACTCGTTCCTGATTCCCCGGTCCCGCTTGTCCGACAACGCGAAGTGCTTCGAAGAACTCTTTCGGATACCAAACTTCCCTTCCGCCCAGGTCCAGTGATTTTAATTCACCGAGCACAGCCTTTTCGAGTAATCGCCCTACGATGTCTGGATTCACGGCAGCTTGCTTTGCGGCAATTCCGTAAAAATGGTGATTTACGACGTGGTCCAACTGGCCGCTTAGCATAGCTTCGATATACGGCACCACGGCACCAAAATTAATCTCGTTACGCTCTAGCAATACCTTGAGATGGTTGGCCGCTGTCGCTCGAAAACGCCCGCTTCCATTTACGAGTTTCTCCTTGAGCAGGCTTCCGATATCGTTTGATTTGAACGGGCCAAGCTCCTTGAAATGGTTCTCCCGGAAAAATGCGAAGTAGATCATTATCCAGCTAACCTCACTTGCGGCTTCTGATTGATCGATAGTGAGAAACTTTTTAGCGGTGTCCAATGCGGTGTCGTGATCCAGGTCTCGAATGCACACCACTACATGCGCTACCCATTCCAGAACTGCCGGGTATTCGAGGTTTTCATTGACCATCCGTAGTGCCAGGGTCTTAATCCGATCCGCCAGTTTGTCTGTCATGAACCGAGTGTTCTGATCGACCTTTGCGAATCGTCTTTTAGCAAGTTCGATCATCGGAACAGTGGCATGCTGTCTCACATACAAATTCTCGTCTGTGGCAAACTTCTGAACGATTTCAAAGATGCGTTCATAGTTCTCTGCGCAAGGTTTCGTAACCATTTGCATCAACAACCAACATAGCCGTCCTCGGACAGAATGGATAATTCTGCTGCTTTCTCCATGTTTTGTTCGAAGGTGATCGTTAAACTTTCCTTCAGGATCATCGGCTGCATTCTCAATAGAGGGATCAGGGTCATTCTTTAGGTTTTCTATGACCCAAAACACTTGTTCAGATTCATTCTGCTTCAAGAATTCTTCGGCGTACGAGACTAGCTGTTCACGGCTAACGGCTGGAAGCCATAACAATGATTTCTGCCGTTCTGTAATTTTGCAGACCAACCGAAACGCCTGAATTTCTTTCCGATCTAAATGATTTGCGAGCCACGAAATGAACAACGGTTCGATTTGTTGAGGAGGTTCAGCATCTTCTTGAAATGCAGCGTAAACAGCACGATCGTATACGAGATGGACTCCACCTTTCTTAGTAAGTTCGAAGTACACCTTGTGTATTGCACCCCACTAATTTAGACAGTCAGAGCCTCGTTTTTTAGTACACCTGCGAAAACCAAGAAGGCCTCGTGCGGAGTGCGATTTTGGACTCCGTGATGAGGCCGGTCGTGATTGTACTCCTGGATCCAACGAGCGATCGACTCCCGCGCTTCCTGCACGTTGCGATA
>JBGQNE010000035.1:0-22019 GCA_041500985.1 Terriglobia bacterium
ATCGCTGAGTACCAGAATGCGCATTCGAGAGTACCCGTGCAAACGGGCTGATTATAGTGGAACTTTGCAGACAATGCACGAAGCGCCATCCGCTTTCATTCTCTGAATGAAAAACCCCCGCGCAACTTTCCCGCGCCTCTCGTGTTTTACCAAGCAGCCGTTCCCCCGAACCCAGCCCGGGAGGAGCCGCGGGAGGATCAAATGAAAGCATCCAGCACCATCAAAACCACGGTCTTCGGAAGAACGCTGGCCGCCACCGCCCTGCTCTCCGGCTTTCTCCTGTTCGCGGGAGCACCGGGCGCAGCCGCCAATGGCTACGATCAATGCCGCAAAAATATCTCCCGCGCCGAATGGAAACTCGATGAAGCCGTCGAACGCCACGGCTCCTACAGCCGCCAGGCCGAGCGCCAGCGCCACGAACTCCGCGAAGCCCAGGACCGCTGCCGCTATGAATCCGCGCAGCGCGACCGCCGCTACCGCGATTTCAACCGGGATCGTGACCACGATCGCGACCGAGATCGCCACTGATTCACCGCTCTCCGCCGCAATAAAAAATCGGGCGTCCCGCCATTTTCAGCGGGACGCCCGATTTTCTCTTTCGCAAAAATAAAAATTCCGGCCATTCCGAGTCCCGGTGGTTTTTGCCGGGACGAAGAATCTCAACTTCAAGTCCTGCCCACACTCCAGCCTAGTGCGCCGCCCCGGCCAGCTCTTCGGAGAACACCGCTTCAAATCTCCGCGCTTCCTCCTGGTTGTGCAGCATCACCACCGGCACAATGCGCACATACGTGCGGCAAGCTCCGCACTGCACCACTTCGCCCTGCTCGTCCTGCAAAAATCCGTCCACGAAGTGATACAGCGCCCGCTCCCGCCGCGCCGTGCGCATGCCCTGCGCCGCGCAATTCGGGCAGGCAAACTCGATTTTGTCTTCCTGAGGATCGCGGTTCAGCGCCGCCCATCCCGTGCGGCGAATCCCCACCGCCTCTTTATACTGCCGGCTCATAAAACTGTTTCTCCTTCCAGCCACTCCACCCAATGAGATGCGCCCCGCCAAAAACAGGGTACATCGATTTTAAATCCTTTTATATTAATCACATACGGGGGTCGGCGGTCGGTGGCGCCTTCCTTGTTTTGTTACGCCCTGCCGGGGAACTTGTCACCTCCCTCGGTGTCCAATGCATTGAGGACGCGCGCACCCTCACATCCCTGCGGACGCGGAGCCGGTCTCCGAGAGCCAAAGATCTCCCGGGGGCCGGCGACGCAAAATCAGCCGCCGCCTTCTCCATGACAGAGATGGCAGCGGTGCATGAATTCATCCTATTGGAAATGGGTCATTCCGACCGGAGGGACGGCGGTTTTTGCCGTCCCGAAGCGGAGGAATCTCTCGCGAGGTTCGGATTTTCACTTCAGTCGATGCGAAAACGCAGCCGTTCAATCGTCCGCGCCCGCAGCCGCCCGGCTGGGTTGCGCGGTCCTTCGTCGTCGGTTTCCACCAGCACCGTGTTCATCTGCACGTCGCCCGAGGCCACATCGAATTTCGCCGGCATCCCGTAGAGAAATCGCTGAATGATCGCTTCGCGGCCCATCCCGATCACGCCCTCGTGCGGCCCGGTCATGCCCACATCCGTGATATACGCGGTGCCCTCCGGCAGCACCCGCTCGTCCGCCGTGGCCACGTGCGTGTGCGTGCCCACCACCGCCGTCACCCGCCCGTCCAGATACCATCCCATGGCCACTTTTTCGCTGGTTGTCTCCGCGTGCATGTCCACCAGCACGAATCCCACGTCCTCCGGCAGCTTGGCCAGTTCGCGGTCGGCCATGCGGAAGGGATCTTCAATCGGAGGCAGAAACACGCGCCCCTGCAAATTCAGCACGGCATACTTCACGCCGTTCCTGGCCGTTCCCACGAACAGCCCGCCGCCCGGATTCCCCTCCGGAAAATTCGCCGGCCGCAGCAGCCGCGGCTCGTGCGGTATATGCTCGATAATCTCCCGCCGGTCCCAGCTATGGTTTCCCCCGGTGAGCACCTCGATGCCCGTCGCCAGCAGCTCTTCCGCGATCCGCGGCGTGATCCCGAATCCCGAAGCGGAGTTCTCTCCGTTGGCGATCACCAGATCAATCCGGCTCTGCGCCACAATGTCCGCCAGACAGTCGTGCACAATCCGCCGCCCCGGTGAGCCCACAATGTCGCCGATGAAAAGTACGCGCATAAGAGAAGTTGTCAGTATTCAGTTCTCAGTTTTCAGTGCAACACTTCCACAGTTTCGCCCAGCCGCCTTACCGACAACTGACCACTGACCACTGACCACTGTAAACTTTACGGAGCAGACTGCTTGGCCGTGGGCAACTAAGTCGTGAACCTCTGGATTAGGTGGGCGCCACGAGCCAGCCGTTAGGCTTTCCTGCCCCGCTCGCTTCCCGGTTTTTCCGGGACGCCAGCGGGACAGGCCGTGCACACGGGCTGGCTATCCGCGGCTCCTCAGAGATTCATCATTGGTTCAAACGACTTTCGTTCCCGCACCTGCTTCGAAGTACCGCTCCATTCCCATTGTAGCCTTCGAGCCTGAGCCGCGTCCAACCAGCAGCCGCGGAAATCGCCTCCCGGAAAATAAACCTGAGCAACGTTTCCGCGGACCCCAAGTGCAGATCTTGAAAAGATTACTAATAAGGCAGAGAAACGCGCGGCTGGCTTGACCATGCAACCTTTTCGGCCTAAGCTCCCTCTTAGACAAGAGAGGGTATGCTCGGCAAATCACAGTGGATCGTTCTTTTTGCGGTGCTCCTCGGGGGGATCCTCCTCGCGGCGCAGTTCCATTCCTGTGCCGATCTGACGGGCGCGCTCCCCGGTTCGCATATTTGCCCGCTCTGCTCCACCGCCGGTTCCATTCTCCCCACTCAGCCTCCCAGCTTGGTTTTCGTTCCAGTCACGCGCCGGCTTGAAGTCGTTGCCATGCTGCTGGCGGTTTCCGCCGAACTCCCCAGCACCCTCTCCGCCCGCGCTCCCCCCTCTCGCTAACCAGCCTCGTTTCTCCCCGTTGTCTTCATTTATTCTTGGCAGCCGTCCTTTTTGCGGGGACGTTTGAGGAGTTTCCACCATGAAGAAAGGTTTGGCATTGGCCGCGGCATTTTTCGCCCTGCCTGCCTTTGCGCTGGCACAGCAAGCCCCTCCGCCTTCCGCGGTTCCGCCTGCCTCTGCTCAAGCTGCGGCGGCTCCCCAGCGCCCCACGGCGCGCATTTCCCTGGAAGAGGCCATCCGCCTGGCTCTCCAGCACAACCATGCCCTGCAGGCCTCTCGCAGCACCATTTTGCAGTTCCAGGCCCTCGAGACCACCGCCAATCTCCGCCCCAATCCGGTTCTTTCCTGGGACGCCCAATTTCTTCCTCTCTTCAATCCCAGCCAGTGGAGCGCCGATTACCTCAAGAACCAGGCTCAGTTCGACGCCGGCCTGGGCTACACCTTCGAGCGCGGCCGCAAACGCCAGCACCGCCTGCAAGCGGCCAAGGACCAGACCGCGGTCACCCGCTCCCAGGTCGCCGACAACGAGCGCCAGCTGGTTTTCAATGTTTCCCAGCAGTTCATCGCAGCCCTGCTCGCTCAATCCACTCTCGATTTCACCCGCCAGGATCTGGAGAGCTTCCAGGAGACCCTGCGCATCAGCGAAGCCCGCTACAAAGCCGGCGACATCAGCGAGGGCGACCTGCTGAAGATCAAGTTGCAGGCTCTCCAATTTCAGACCGACGTTTCCGCCGCCCAGCTTGCCAGGGTCCAGTCCTTCGCCGCGCTGCGCCAGTTCCTCGGTTTCGAATCCGTCCCCGATAATTATGCGGTTGATGGCCAGCTCGACTATCAATCCGTCCACGCGGGTCTCGACGACTTGAAGCTTCTGGCTCTCCGCAACCGCCCCGATCTCCAGGCCGCTCAACAGAATGTCATCGCCGCGCGCAGCCAGGAAACTCTCGCCGCCGCCAATGGCAAGCACGACCTGGGCGTCAATTTCAATTATTCCCACGTGGGGGACATCAACACCGGTGGATTTGCCTTCAATATCCAGCTTCCCCTCTTCGACCGCAACCAGGGCGAAATCGCTCGCACTCGTTTCGCCATTACTCAGTCCCAGGAACTGGCCAGCGAGACCGGCCAGCAAGTCCTCACCGACGTTGTTGACGCTTTTGAAGCCCTCCGCACCAACGATCAAATCGTTCAGCTCTACCGCGGCGGCTACGTGGATCAAGCCAAGTCTTCCCGCGATATCACCGAGTACGCCTACAAGCACGGCGCCGCCAGCCTCCTCGATTTTCTCGACGCCGAGCGCACCTACCGCGCCAATCAACTTGCCTACCGTCAAGCTTTGGCCAGCTACATGGCCGCCCTGGAACAGACTCGCCAAGCTGTGGGAACGAGGAATCTGCCATGAAAACGCGCACGCACGCTCTAAGCTTTCCGATGATTGCCCTGGCCTCCGGCCTGCTTCTGGCTCTGGCCGCGGGTTGCGGTTCGGGCCCCTCCGAATCCAAAATGACCTCCTATTCCGGCAGCGAGACCAAGGCCGACACCGCGGAGCTCTTCACCGTGCCTCAAGACCAGATGACCCACGTTCAGGTTGTTCCCGTGCAAAAAGCCCCCCTGCCCCGCGTTCTGCGTCTCACCGGATCGGTCACCTACAATGCCTTCAAAACCACTCCCGTTTTCACCTCCATCGGCGGGCCCGTGCATGAAATCCTCGTCGCCCCGGGCGAAACCGTGAGCGCCGGCCAGCCCCTGCTCACCGTCAACAGCCCCGATTACTCGGCCGCTCGCTCGGCCTACATCAAAGCCCGCGACGCCGCACAGCTCATGGAAAAGAATTATCAGCGCTCCGTTGATCTTTATAACCACCAGGCCATCGCCGAACGCGACCTTCAGCAGGCCGAATCCTCCCGCACCCAGGCCCTCGCCGACGTTCAATCCAGCGAAGATGCCTTGCGCTCTCTGGGTGTCCGCGATCCGGAATCCGTCCTGAAGAATCCCCCCAAGGGCGCCGCTCAAATTCCTTTGGGGGCTCCCTCCGGCGGCGAAATCGTCGAACGCCTCGTGGGACCCGGCCAGTTGCTGCAGGCCGGCGCCACCCAGTGCTTTACCATCTCGGACATGAACTCGGTATGGGTTCTGGTCAACGTCTACCAGAGCGGTATGGCTTTCGTGCACGTCGGCGATAGCGTGGACATCACCACCGACTCCTTTCCGGAAACTTTTCACGGCCGCATTTCCTATCTCGCCCCGGCCCTCGATCCCAGCACCCGCACCCTCCAGGCCCGCATCGTCACCTCCAATCCGGGCAAAAAACTGAAAAAAGACATGTATGTCACCGCCACCGTCCATGCCGGCGCCATTCGCGACGCCCTCACCGTTCCCGATGCCGCTGTTCTTCGCGACACCGAGAATCAGCCCTTTGTCTATTTGCTTTCCGGTCCGAACCAATTCAGCCGCCGTCTGGTTCAACTCGGTGACAGTATCGCCGGCCGCACTCAAATCACCGATGGCCTGCTTGCCGGGGATCGCGTGGCCGGTGACGGCAGCCTCTTCCTGCAGTTCAAGAATTCACTGCAACACTAACCGGAAAGGCTCCCAAGAGAGATCCCGATGATCCATCGCATCGTCCAATTCGCCCTGCAGCAGCGCTTTCTTATGCTCCTGGTCACCGTGCTCATTGTTATTGCCGGCGCCTTCTCCTTCCAGCGCATGCCCGTGGACGCCTATCCCGATCTCTCCCCGCCCATGGTCGAACTCGTCACCCAGTGGCCCGGCCACGCTTCCGAAGAGGTCGAGCGCCTCGCCACTTTGCCCCTCGAATTGGCCATGAACGGCACGCCTCATCTCTCGGTGATGCGCTCCATCTCCCTCTATGGTTTGTCCGACCTCCGCCTCACCTTTGACGAAAGCGTGGATCCTTATTTCGCCCGCCAGCTCGTCTATCAGCGCTTGAGCGATGCCTCCCTTCCCGCGGGCATTACCCCCAGCATGTCTCCCCTGTTCAGCCCCAGCGGTCTCGTCTACCGTTACGTCCTCGAAAGCCCCGACCGTACTCCCCAGGAATTGAAAACCTATGAAGACTGGATCGTCGAACGCGCCTATCGCAGCGTCCCCGGCGTCGCCGACGATTCCGGCTTCGGCGGCGCCACCATGCAGTACCAGGTGCTCCTCGATCCCGTAAAGCTTTCCAACTATCACTTGCCCGTCATGCAGGTCGTCAATGCCCTGGCCGCCAACAACTCCAATGCTGGCGGCGGCTTCTATTCCCAGGGCGCCCAGTTCTACTACGTGCGTGGTCTCGGCTTGATGAAATCCACCGAGGACATCGGAGAAGTTGTCGTCGGCAGCGCCGCCGGCGTCCCCATCCGCGTCCGCGATATCGGCCGCGTCGTCATCGGCCATGCCCCGCGCCTCGGCATGTTTGGTTTCCAGAAAAACGACGATGCCGTCGAAGGCGTCATTCTCATGCGCCGCGGCGAACAGACCCAAACCGTTCTCCAGGGCGTCGAGAAGAAAACAGACGAGCTTAACCGCCGCATTCTTCCTCCTGACGTGAAAGTCCGCCCCTTCTATGACCGCAGCGACCTCGTCCGCGTCACCACCGATACCGTCGAATGGAACCTGCTCCGCGGCATGTTCCTCGTCCTCCTCGTTCTCATCTTTTTCCTGGTCAGTGTCCGCGCCGCCGTCATCACCGCCCTCACCATCCCTCTCGCTCTTCTCTTCGCCTTCATCTTCCTCCACCTCACCGGCGAAGCCGCCAATCTCCTTTCCATCGGCGCCATCGATTTCGGAATCATCATTGACGGCACCATCGTCATGGTCGAAAACATCTATCGCGAACTGGGCCTGCGCCGCGGCCAGTCCTATAAATTGCACGAAGTCATTCTCTCCGCCGCACGCGATGTCGACCGCCCCATCTTCTACTCCGTCGCCGTCATCATCGCCGGCTACCTTCCCATCTATGCCCTCACCGGCCCCGCCGGCAAGCTCTTTCACCCCATGGCCGATACCATGGCCTTTGCCCTCATCGGCGCCCTGATCCTTACGCTTACTGTCGTTCCCGTGATGGCTTGGTTCGCTTTCCAGAAAGGCGTCGAGGAAAAGCACAACCGCATCTTCGACTGGATCTCCGTCACGTACGCTAAGTGTCTCGATTGGTGCCTCGCTCATCCCAGGACCACTCTCTCCACCAGCGGCGCGATCTTTGCCGCCAGCCTGCTCCTCATCCCTCTCATCGGCGGTGAATTCCTTCCGCATCTCGATGAAGGCGCCCTCTGGGTCCGCGCCACCATGCCCTACACCATCTCTTTCGAGGAGGCCAGCAAGCTCGCCCCGCAAATCCGCGGCCTCCTTTCCACGTACCCTCAAGTCACCGTCGTCGGCTCCGAACTCGGCCGCCCCGATGACGGCACCGATCCCACCGGCTTCTACAATTGCGAGTTCTATGTCGGCCTGAAACCGTACGACGACCCTTCCTGGAAGAAGGGCTCCGTCCATTCCAAGGAAGATCTCATCAACGACCTCCAAAAACATCTCGACGCCTATCCCGGCGTCATCTTCAACTATACCCAGCCCGCCGAGGACGCCGTGGACGAGGCCTTGACCGGCCTCAAGAGCGCCCTGGCCGTCAAGATTTTCGGTCCCGATCTCAATGTGCTCGAAAAAAAGGCCGTCGAAATCAAAAATGCCCTCGCCAAGACCACGGGCTTCAAGGAGCTTACCGTCGTCCGCGAACTCGGCCAGCCCAGCTTGATCATTGACGCCGACCGCCGCAAAATCGCCCGCTATGGCATCAACGTCGCCGATGTCGAAGCCGTGGTCGAGGCCGCCGTTGGCGGCCAGACCGCCACCCAGGTTATCCAGGGTGAAAAAATCTTCGATCTCGTCGTCCGCATGGAACCTCAGTTCCGCTCCAGCGCTCGCGACATCGGCGATCTCCTCGTGCCCGCCCCGGGCGGCCAGCAGATTCCCCTCTCCGAACTCGCCTCCATCCGCGAAAGCACCGGCGCATCCTTCATCTATCGCGAAAATAACTCGCGCTACATCGGCATTCAATTCTCCGTGGAGGGCCGTGACCTCGAGAGCATCGTCAAGTCTGGCCAGCAGGCCGTCGCCAAGTCCGTCGTCCTGCCGGAGGGCTACTCGCTCGATTGGGGCGGCGAGTACAGCGAGCTCCTCGCGGCCAAATCCCAATTCATCATCATTACCCCCCTCGCCGTCTTGCTCATTTTCCTCATTCTTTTCGCTCTTTACGGCAATTTCAAATTCCCCGTCACCATCGCGATCGGCGCCGTCGTGTCTCAGCCCGTCGGCGCTCTCATCGCTCTCAAGCTCACCCACACTCCCTTCAGCGTCTCCAGCATCCTCGGCCTTCTCGCTTTGCTCGGCGTCTCCGTCCAAACCGCCGTCATCCTCGTCAGCTATATCAACAAACTTCGCCTGGAGGGCAAGTCCATCCGCGAAGCCACCCGCGAAGCCTCCCTCCTCCGCCTCCGCCCCATCATGATGACCGCTCTCGTCGCCTGCCTCGGCCTTCTCCCCGCCGCCATGTCCACCGGCGTCGGCAGCGACACCCAAAAGCCCTTCGCCATCGTCGTCGTCGCCGGTCTCCTCTCCCGCCTGCTCATCGGCTTCTTCCTCAATCCCGTCCTCTACGAAATGGTCGCCAGCGACGGCGATGTCCTGCAGGTGTGACCCTCGCGCCGCTCCCCCGCCAACCACCCTCAAAAAACAAATCTGTCATTCTGAGTCCCGGCGCTTTTTGCCGGGACGAAGAATCTCAACTTCTCCTTACCCCGAACGTCCATGACACGCGCCGAGCCTATCGCGTATAATCTCTTTTCTCGTATTCGCACAGGAGGTCCCATGACCGAACCCACCTACGAAGAACTCAAAGCCCGCCTCGCCGAACTCGAAAAGTCCGGCGTCCGCCGTACCGGCCAGCTCGAATTCCGCGTCGGCGAAAAAGGCGGCGTCAGCGTCTACGGCCTCGGCCGCTTTCCCGTCACCCTCTATTACGAACAGTGGACCCGCCTGCTCGACGCCACGCCCGAATTGCGCGCCTTCCTCGAAGAAAACAAAGCTTCGGGCAAGCTCAAGCTGAAAGAAAAGTAGCCGCTCTCCATCTCTCGTAAAAACTCTGCATCCAGGGAGCCTTCTGCGCATGAACTACCGCCGCTTCGGCCGCACCGGTTGGAACGTCAGCGAAATCGGCTACGGCATGTGGGGCATGGGCGGATGGACCGGCTCGGACGACGCCGAATCCCTCTCCTCGCTCGAACGCGCCGCCGATCTCGGCTGCAACTTCTTCGACACCGCCTGGGCCTACGGCGACGGCCACAGCGAAAAACTCCTCGGCAAACTCCTGCGCACGCGCAGCGGCGCCGGCCCCGATAAAAAACTCTATCTCGCTTCCAAAGTCCCCCCGAAAAACAAGCAGTGGCCCGCCCGCCCCGAATACTCGCTCGAGGACTCCTACCCGCCCGAGCACATCACCGCCTACGTCGAAAAATCCCTCGCCAATCTCGCCGTGGACACCCTCGACCTCATCCAACTGCACACCTGGAATGACTCCTGGATGGATGACGACCGCTGGGTCCGCGCCCTGGAAACTCTCAAGCGGCAGGGCAAAATCCGCGCCGCCGGCATCAGCCTCAACCGCTGGGAGCCGCACAACGGCCTGCGCGCCGTCCGCGCCGGAGTCGTTGACGCCGTCCAGGTCGTCTACAACATCTTCGACCAGAACCCCGAAGACGAACTCTTTCCCGCCTGCCGCGAAAACGACGTCGCCGTCATCGCCCGTGTCCCCTTCGACGAAGGCACGCTCACCGGAACGCTCACCGCCGATTCCACCTGGCCGCAAGGCGACTGGCGCAACACCTACTTCACTCCCAAAAATTTAAAAGAATGCGTCGCCCGCGCCGCCGCTCTCACCCCGCTCGTCCCCGCGGGCTCCACGCTCTCGCAAATGGCCTTGCGCTTCATCCTCGGCAGCCCCGACGTCAGCACCATCATCCCCGGCATGCGCAAACTCTCCCACGTTGAATCCAACTGCGCCGCCAGCTCCGCCGGCCCGCTCCCCGCCGCCCTGCAAACTGAACTCCGCAAGCACCGCTGGCTCCGCAAAATCTCCGACTGGGGCCGCTAACCAAAATTTCCCCAACGCCGTAGGGGCGGGGCTTGCCCCGCCCGCCTCTCCACAGGCACGCAATCCCACTCTTCGCAAATTGTTCAGGAACTTTACCGTTTCACTCGAAAATCACGCCGCTGGGTAATTCGCGCACCCTCTTCCACGAGTCACCAGTCACTTCCTCACGCCGTCTGCTTCAGCGCCCGCTCCACCATCGTCAAACACCGCTCCGCCTGCTCCCGCAAAATCTCTTCCCGCCCGTCGCGCTCCTGCCGCAGCGTGTGCAGCTCATCCGCAATCGCTAGCGCCGCCAGCACCGCCGCCCTCTGCGTGTCCACCGTCGTCGTGGCCGCCGCTATGGCCCTCATCTTCCCGTCAATATACGCCGCCAGCTCCTGCACGTACTTCTCCTCCAGTTCGCTGCGTATCGAATAACTCTGCCCGAAGATTTCCACTTTCACATCTGCGCCCATGAGGTCCGCTCCAGCAAGGACAACCTAAAAATAGCACATCCCACCGCCCCGCGGAATTCCGCGCACGGAACGCTCTATTTTTCCGTCAGTTACCAATAATAGAAAATTGTCATTCTGAGTCCCGGTGGTTTTTACCGGGACGAAGAATCTCAACTTCAACAGTTGCAGTTATTTTCCGTTGGGAGACGACGAATTCGAATATTCAAGGAAGGAAATAATCTACCGCGCCCGCAAAACCGCGCCCAGCCGCTTCTCCAGCGCCCCCACGATCTGCCCGCAAAATCCGCCGATCTGCTCGTCCGTCAGCGTCCCCGCCCCGCTCTGGAACTGCACGCGCACCAGAAGCGAATATTTTCCCGCTGGAACGTTTTTTCCCCCGCGGAACAAATCCGCCGCTTCCACCGCGACAACCTCGCGGATCCCCAGCTCGCGAATCGCCCCGGCCACGTCCGCAAACGCCGTCCCCTCCGCCAGCAGCAGCGAAAAATCCCGCTCCACCGCCGGAAACCGCGGCAGCGCCGCGTACCGCCGCGCCTCTCCCAGCGCCCGCGCCGCCGCGTAAAACGGCTCCAGCCGCAGCTCCGCCAAAAACACGTCCTGCCGCAATTTCAATTTCTCCGCCACGCGCCGCGCCAGTTTCCCGGCCGCTCCCAACTCCTCCGCGCCCAGCAGCACCCGCGCGCGATGCCACGCATGCAGCCATTCGCCGCCGCCCTGCTCCCACCGCAAACCGCCGGCCAGTCCGCCCAGCGCATCCACATCGCCCTTCAAATCGGAAAAGTCATACGCCCGCGCCGCCTCGTGAATCGATTTCTCCCGCGCTTCCCCCGTGGCCCCCAGCGCCAGCACCAGCGTTTCCACGGCCTCGTGCCCCGCCAGGCGATAGTGCCGCCCGATTTCGAAAAGCCGCGCGTTGCGCTGCCCGTGATTCAGATTCCATTCAATCGCCGCGGCCATCGTCACCGCTCCCGTCGAACGCAGCACTCCCGCCTCTTCCGATAGCGGATTCGCCAGCCGCGCGGAAACCGCCTCCGCCGGACGAAAAATCTCGTTGCGCTCCTCGGCCACGTGCGGAATCGTCACAATCTCGTGATAACCCAGCCCCACCAGCCGCTCGCGCAGCCGCTCCTGCGCATCGGCATTCGGCAATTGCCGCGCCGCCTGCCGCGAAACGGGGAAGCGCGGCGGAAATTTATCCAGCCCGTGAATCCGCGCCACTTCCTCGATCAAATCAATTTCCCGCTCGACTTCCGCCCTCCAGCTCGGCTGCGTGCATTCCCACGCCGCCAGCAGCGACCCCGCCGCACCGCGGTTTTCGTCCACGCGCACCGGCGCGAATCCCAGCGCGCCCAGAATCGCCTCAATTTCTTTGTCCGCCACGTCCGCGCCCATAATGCGCAAAAGCTCCGACCGCCGCAGCGTGATCTTCTTCGCCGCGCGCTGGCCCGGATACGCATCCACCACTCCGGCGAGCAATTCTCCCCCGGCCAGTTGCAGAATCAGTTCCACGCAGCGCCCCGAAGCCACCTCCGCCATTTCCGGGTCCGCCCCGCGCCCGAATCGCGTCGAAGCCTCGCTGTAGAGCCGCAGAAACCGCGTGGCCCGCCGGATGGCGATGGGTTCGAACCACGCGCATTCGATCAGCACATTCTTCGTCGAAAACGAAATCTCCGTCTCCGCCCCGCCCATGATCCCGCCGATGCCCACCGCCCGCGCCCCGTCTCCGTCGCACACCATGCACAAGTCCGGATTCAGCGCGCGCTCGACGCCGTCCAGCGTCTTCATCTTTTCGCCCGGCCTGGCCTTGCGCACCACGATGCGGTGGTCGCGCACCAAATCGTAGTCAAACGCGTGCAGCGCGTGCCCCAGCTCCAGCATCACGTAGTTCGTCGCGTCCACCACGTTGTTGATGGATGCCATCCCCGAGGCTTCCAGCCGCTCCCGCAGCCACGCCGGCGACGGAGCAATTTTCACCCCGCGGATCACCCGCGCCGTGAACCGCCCGCACAGCTCCGGCGCTTGAATCTCCACGCGCACCGCATCGGAAACCTTGCCCGCACCTTCCGAAGGCTTGGGCTGCACCGCCTTCAGCGGCAGCCGGTAAATCGCGCTCACTTCCCGCGCCATCCCGTAGTGCCCCAGGCAGTCCGGCCGGTTCGTGGTCAGCTCCGCTTCAATCACCGCGCCATGCGCGCCGTTTTCCACTCCGCCGATGTTCGTCCCGGAAACGGCCAGCCGCGCCGCCAGCTCCGCGGCCGGCGCGGTGACCTCCACGAACTCCTTCAGCCAGTTGTAGACGATTTTCATCGTTGCGTTGCCCGTGACCCCTAGGAAAACTGCTTCAGAAATCTCACATCGTTCTGAAACATCGCCTGAATATCGTCAATCCCGTACTTCAGCATGGCCAGCCGGTCGATCCCGATGCCGAAAGCAAATCCGCTGACCTTCGCCGCGTCATAGTTCACGAACCCATACACCGCCGGGTCCACCATCCCCGCCCCGAACAGCTCGATCCATCCCGCTCCCTTGCATTTCGAGCAGTTTCCTCCGCCCGCTGCCGTTCCGCTTCCTCCGCAAAATATGCACGAAGCGTCGAACTCCACCGACGGCTCGGTGAACGGAAAATAGCTGGGGCGGAACCGGGTCTTCACGCCGGGGCCAAAGAATTCATGAATAAAATGCTCGATCGTTCCGGTGAAATCGCAAAACGTGATGTCCGTATCCACCGCCAGCCCTTCCACCTGATGAAACATGAACGAATGCGTGGCGTCCGGATTGTCGCGGCGATAAACTTTTCCCGGCACAATCACCCGCACCGGCGGCTGCCGCTTCTCCATCGTGCGAATCTGCACCGGCGAAGTGTGCGTGCGCAGCAGCAACTGCTCCGGCGCCCCCTTGGGCAGCTCCAGATAAAACGTATCCATATCGTCGCGCACCGGATGATGTTCCGGAATGTTCAGCGCTTCGAAATTGTAGTAAGGGGATTCGATCTCCGGACCTTCCACCACCGAAAATCCGATCTGCAGGAAGATGCGCTCCACTTCCGCCAGCACCTGGCGAATGATGTGCCGCGAACCGACTGGCCGCGCAATCCCCGGCAGCGAAAGGTCAAGGCGCTCCCGCGCCCCCGCCGCCGATTCCGCCGCGGACTCGAGCGCCACGCGCCGCTCCTCGATCTGCGCCTCCACGTGCGCGCGCAGCTCGTTCAGCGCCGCTCCCACCGCCCGCTTCAGCTCCGGCGCTGCCGGCTTCAGCCAGTTGTCGGTGATGTGCGTGAGCATGCCGGACTTGCGCCCCAGCCAGAAATCCCGCAGTTGCTTCCAGGCCTCTTCGCTCCCCGCTGCCGCAACGTCCGCGGCAAACCGCGCGCGCAGCTCCGCGAAAAGCGCCGCCACCGGGCCCGCCTGCGCCACGCCCAGCGCCGCCAGCGTCTTCTCCGCCTTGTTCTCGCCTGTGCTCATGGAATTCCAAAAAAATGTTCAACGCCGCGCGCGGCCGCCGCGCCACGGCGCAATCAATGGCATCTTCTCAGAAAAGAACCAGAGAAAGAAGCGGCTTCGCGGAGCCGCGCCCGTGCGCGCCCCGCGAAGCCGCAACAAACAACTCCTCCGCTTACACGTCCTTCGGATTCGACGTGTTCTTCTTCACCGGCGGAGCCGCCGCGCGCGCCTTGGCCGCCAGTTGCGCGAACGCATCCGCGTCGCGCACCGCCAGGTCGGCCAGCACCTTGCGGTCCAGCTCGATTCCCGCCGCCTTCAGCCCGTGCATCATCTGGCTGTAGGACAGCCCGTTGAGCCGCGCCGCCGCTCCGATGCGCTGAATCCACAGCGTGCGGTACTGCCGCTTCTTCACCCGCCGGTCGCGGAACGCATAGCGATCCGCCCGGTTGGCGGCTTCCTGCGCCGACTGGTACAGTTTGCCCTTCGTGAGGAAAAATCCTTTGGTCCTCTTGAGGTACTTCTTGCGGCGCGCGCGCCGTTTGGATCCGCGTTTTACGCGAGCCATGGGGGTTTCTCCTTGGTTTTCTGGGGAGACAAACGGGGCGCGAAAGCGCTAGTCTGCGGCGCTTCGCAACGGGTTTGTCTCCGGTGTGTGCTGCTGACCCGCCTTGCGGCGGGCCCTTTCGGCCGGCAGGCACCCGTGTAGCTCTGCCTGGCTCGAATTACGCGGCGCTTTCGCCCCGCGCAAAACTCTTTTCGAAACTTTCTGCCTCTGCGAAATTCAGGAGTACGGCAGCATCTGCTTTACGTTGCGCACATCCGTCTTATGCACCAGCGTCATCTTCTTCAGCTTGCGCATCCGCCCGGACGCCTTCGTTCCCAGCAGGTGCCGTTTGCCCGAATGCATCCGCAGAATCTTTCCGCCCGCGGTCACCTTGAACCGCTTGGCCGCTCCCCGGTGCGTCTTCAGCTTGCGTTTCTTCGTCTTTGCTTTCTTGGCCATTTCCCGAATCCTCTCCTCTAGTTCTCGCCCGTTCCGGCTTTCGCTCCGCCGGCCTTCTTGGGCGCCAGCAGCGCCACCAGGACGTTGCCTTCCATCCGCGGCATCGTTTCGATCAGTGCGTGCTCCCCGATCTCTCCCAGCAGCCGCGTCATCTTGGCCCGGCCCACTTCCTGGTGCGCCATTTCCCGCCCGCGATGAAAGATCATCGCGCGCACTTTGTGCCCTTCTCCCAGGAAGCGGATGATCTGATTCTTGCGAACCTGATAATCGTGCTCCGCGGTTGCCGGGCGAAACTTCACTTCCTTCAACTGCGACCCGCGGCTGCCTTTGCGCTGCTCGTGCGCCTTCTTGTTCAACTGATACAGATATTTCCCGTAATCGGTGACCTTGCAAACCGGCGGATCCGCCGTCGGCGATATTTCCACCAGGTCCAGCCCCTTCTCGCGGGCCAGTTTTACCGCTTCAAAAGGCTGCATTACTCCAAGCTGCCCGCCTTCTTCGTCAATGACACGCACTTCGCGCGCCCGAATGCGCTCGTTGACGCGGACACGATCAGCCATCCGGAAATTCCGTTCTGCGATAAATCCCCCTTAGTGGTCACAGGCCTATGACCCGCCATGACTTGCGGGCACAGCCCAACTTTACCTTCAACCGGTCCACACGGCCCCATCGGATTCCAAGGCCGGGAACGAAAGTATAGCACGCGGAACCCGCCTCCCGCCAAGTGCTTGTCCCCTTCCGGCCCAACACTCCTCAAAAGTGCCGGAAACGATACCAACCAGAGGACTTGCCTGCCTCTCCCCCCTCCGGGCAATGGCGGGAGTTTCGCGGCAAGGTTTAGCCCTCGGCGGTGGTGGGATCAATCATGCGGCGAATCGCGGAAATCCGGTTCGCGGGGAAGCCGCCCTGCTGCGCGTGATCGCGGACGGCCTGTTCGTTGGGGGCGATATAGACGCAATAAATCTTGTCGTCGGTGACGTAGCTTTCCAGCCACTGCACCTGGGGCATGGTGCGCAGCACGCCGCAGGACTTCTGGGCGATACCGTGCAGGTCGGCGGGGGAAAGTTTGCCCGCGCCGGGAATTTCGCGTTCGATCAGAAATTTGGGCATAACACACTCCTTTGTGATTTAAGATGGTGGTAGGTCGTCTTCGTGGATCTCACCGAAAGTGATATCAAATAGTTGAGCGAGTTCGCTGTGGATACATACGGACCTGCGCCATATATCTGCTTTCTTACTTTCAAACCATTTAGTTGGTGCTACCAATAAGACAGCTCGCCGTATATCTGGACTGTTTTTGCCTAATGGATAACGCAATGTCGCATACAGTAGGTAAAGAAAATAGCGTGCCACTTGGGATGCGGGGGGTTCTTTGTGAGTAAAAGTCGCCCACTTCTTAGCCTCGATGATGATTCGTTGTTGTTTCGATAGGTCGGAACTCAGGATAATATCCGGTGTTGTTCCTGAGCCGCCGACGATATCAACACCCATCTCCGGGCAGCGTCTCCATTCTGCCTTTTGATCCTCGGAGTACAAAGAAAATTTACGGCCTTCAATCAGGTCCGCGAGAGATCTTACATTTCTTGAGGTTGCAGCTACAATCTTGAGTTCATTTTCGCGGTTATCCTGCAGAAACTTACAGATTCTCTTCTGAAGGCTTATCTCAGATAGAGGTGGCTCAGACTTCATGATGGCTGCCCCTTTCTAAGATGTATATTGCACGAATACGTATACGTACACAATTAAAAGTCACACTTTACTGCAGCGAGCGCGTCTCCGCTTCGTTCTGCAGGGCGGCGACGAATTCGGCGAGGGGGCGCGGGCCGAGGTCGCCCTTGCTGCGGTGGCGCACGGAAACGGTGCCGGCTTCGGACTCTTTCTGGCCGACGACCAGCATGTAGGGAATCTTCTGCATCTGCGCGTCGCGAATCTTGGCGGGAAGTTTTTCGTTGCGGTCGTCGAGATGCACGCGCAGGCCGTGGTGTTTCAATGTTTCGGCGACGTGTTTGGCGTAGTCGGCAACTTTTTCGCTGACCGGGCAGACTTCCACCTGCACGGGAGCGAGCCAGACGGGGAAGGCTCCGGCGTAATGTTCGATGAGGATGCCGAAGAAGCGCTCGACCGACCCCAGCAGCGCGCGATGCACCATCAGGGGCTGGTGGCGCGCGCCGTCCTCGCCCACGTATTCCAGGCCGAAGCGCGCGGGCAGGTTGAAGTCGAACTGCACGGTGGTGAGCTGCCAGGGGCGGCCGATGGCGTCAATCAGCTTGACGTCGATCTTGGGCCCGTAAAAAGCCGCTTCGCCTTCCATCTTCTTGAAGGGAATCTTCATGCGCTTCATGGTGTCCGCGAGGGCCGCGGTCGCGCGCTGCCAGTCCTCGGGCTTGCCCGCGTAATTTTCCGGATGCGCGGAATCCCAATCGGAGAGTTCCACTTCGAATTTATCGAAGCCGAAATTCTTCATCACCGCGAAGGCGAAATCCATGCAGGCTTCCACTTCCGCTTCAATCTGTTCCGGCATGCAGAAGATGTGCGCGTCGTCCTGGGTGAAGCCGCGCACGCGCAGCAGTCCGTGGAGCACGCCGCTGCGCTCGTAGCGGTAGACGGTGCCCAGTTCGGCCAGGCGCACCGGCAGGTCGCGGTAGCTTTTCAATTTGTTCTTGAAGATGAGGATGTGGCCGGGGCAGTTCATGGGCTTGAGCTGGTATTCGGCTTTTTCCACTTCCACCACGCCGAACATGTTTTCCCGGTAAAAATTGGTGTGCCCGCTGGTCTTCCAGAGGTCCAGGCGCATGATGTGCGGCGTGAAGACCAGGTCGTAACCGCGCTTGAGCAGTTCGTCGCGCAGCCAGTCCTCGATGATCTTGCGCACCAGGCCGCCCTTGGCGTGCCAGAAGATAAGCCCGGGGCCGGCCTCCTCCTGAATGCTGAAGAAATCGAGTTCGGTGCCGAGTTTGCGGTGGTCGCGGCGCTTGGCTTCCTCGAGGCGGTGCAGATAATCGTCGAGATCCTTCTGGTTGAAGAAGCACGCGGCGTAGATGCGCTGCAGCTGCGCGTTGCCTTCCTGGCCTTTCCAGTAAGCGCCGGCGACGCTCATGAGCTTGAAGGCGGTGATGCGCTTGGTGGAAGGAATGTGCGGGCCGCGGCAGAAGTCGATGAATTTTCCGGTGGTGTAGAAGGAGACCATCGGCTCCTGGGCTTTTTCCTCGATCAGTTCGCATTTGAAGGATTGCCCGGCTTTTTTATAGAGATCGAGGGCTTCGGCCTTGGGGAGAAGTTTGCGCTCGTTGGGAATGTCCTGCTCGGCAAGCTGATGCATCTTCTTTTCGATTTTGACGAGGTCGTCCGGAGTGAAGGGTTCTTCGCGGAGAAATTCGTAAAAGAACCCGTTGTCCACCGGAGGTCCGATGCCCAGTTTTACGCCGGGATAAAGCTCCATCACGGCGGCGGCGAGAAGATGCGCCGCCGAATGACGAAAGACGTAGAGCGCTTCGGGATTTTTTTCCGTGAGCAGTTGCAGGTGAACGTCCTGCTCGAGCGGCAGGCGCAGGTCCACAAGGTCGCCGGCTTCGGGCTCGTCCACAACTCCAGTGGCGGCCTGCGGCGCGGCGCCCGAAGAGGTGATACGGGCGACGAGAGCGGCTTCGGCAAGACGCGGGCCGATCTTGCGGGCGATTTCCGCGGGGGTGGTGCCCCTGGGCACTTCGTGGATTTTGCCGTCGGGCAATGTGACGCGAATCTGGTCCATGGTCATGTCCGCCTGGGAACGGTCTGACGAGCAGCGGCAGGCCGTTGAAGAAGAACTAGCTTATCGGCGAGGCGCGGCAGGGTCAAGCAGGGTGAGGAAAAGCGACTGGTGATTCGTGACTTGTGACTCCTGGCCGGGGGGAGTGTTGGAAAGTTGCCCTTGCGAATACAGTGGCGAACATATATATAGGGTACAGGCATGGGGTGATGAAGAGCTTCATTTGGGGATTCCTGATTTTGGCGATTGTTCCGGCGGCAGGGGTTTGCGCCCAGGGAGGGGTGTCCGTGCCGGAGAGGCCGGCGGGTGTGGCGGGGAGCGTGGCGTTTTCGAGGATACCGCGGGTGGCGCGGGCGCCGGTGATGGAGGATTTTCTGCGCGGGCGGGCGCGGGAGGCGGAGCTGGAGGTAACGAAGTTCCGGCAGTACGCGCCGGGGGACGGCAGCGCGGCGACGGAAGGGACAGCGGCCTATCTTTCGCATGACGAAAAGAATCTGTATGTGATTTTCGTGTGCCGGGATGAGCCGGGTGCGGTGCGCGGGCACCTTTCGAAGCGGGACGACACCTCGCAGGACGACAGCGTGGCGGTGTTCCTGGATACATTTCATGACGGGCACCGGGCGTACTATTTTTCGGTGAATCCGGTGGGCGTGCAGACGGACGCAATCTACACGGAAGGGCAGGATTACGACACCAGCTTCGACACGGTGTGGGAGTCGGAGGGGAAAATCACGGCGGTGGGGTACGTGGTGCGCATCGCGATTCCTTTCCGGAGCCTGCGGTTTTCGAACGCGGCGGAGCAGACGTGGGGGATCGCGCTGTACCGGAGGATTCAGCGCAAGAGCGAGCAGGATTACTGGCCCTACGTGACGCAGAGGCAGGAAGGGTTCACGCAGCAGTTTGCGGCGGGAAAGTTGCGGGACGTGGCGCCGGGGCGGAACATGCAGTTTATCCCCTACCTGGAGATGGGGCGGCACCGGTATCTGGACCAGAGCGATGCGGCGAATCCGGCGGTGCGCAACGTGTTCGAGCACCGCGAGGGGCTGGACGCGAAGGTGGTGTGGAAGGACGCGCTGACGTTCGACTTCACGGTGAATCCGGATTTCAGCCAGGTGGAGTCGGACGATCCGCAGGTGACGGTGAACCAGCGGTTCGAGGTGTATTTTCCGGAGAAGCGGCCGTTTTTTATCGAGAACGCGGGATTTTTTCAGACGCCGGTAAACCTGTTTTTTTCGAGGCGGATCGGCGACCCGCAATTCGGGGCGCGTATGAGCGGGAAAAAGAGGAAATGGGCGCTGGGGGCGCTGGCGATTGACGACCGCCTGCCGGGAGAAGGGCAGCCGCCGGGAAGTCCTCTGGACACGCGCGCCGTGGTGGAAGTGGTGCGGGTGGCGCGGGAGTTCGGGAAGCAGTCGCAAATCGGGGCGTTTTTTTCGAGCCGGGATTTCGCGGATACGAACAATCGCGTGGCGGGGCTGGACGCGCGGTTGAAGCTCGATGAGAACTGGGTATTGGATTTGCAAGCGGTGCGCAGCGAGACGCGCCAAAACGGCACGCAACTTTGCGGGCTGCCGGACCAGCACCTGCGCGGCAGCGACTATTTCAGCCGGCTGACGCATACGGGGCGGCACTTCCTGCTCACGGCGATCTACGACGACAAGTCGCCGGGATTCTGCACGGAACTGGGGTATGTGCCGCGAACGGATATTCGCACCTCCGACACCGCCATGAACTATTTCTGGCGGCCGCGAAAAGGGCAGGTGCTGGCCTTCGGGCCGTTCCTGGAAGCGATACTCAATTGGGATCACAGCGGGAAGTTGCAGGACTGGCAAAGTATCACGGCGTTCGAGGCGGACTTCGCGAGGCAGACCACCGTGACGCTGAGCCGGGGAGAGGCGTTCGAATTGTTCGCGGGGCTGGGGTTCCGCAAGCACAGCACCGCGCTGACGATCACCAGCCAGCCGTACAAATGGCTGGCGTTCAACGGGAGGGTGGCCAGCGGGACGGGGGAGAATTATTATCCCGCGGCGGGGTTTGTTCCGTTTCTGGGGAACACGAAAAAGTTTTCCGCGGGATTCACGCTGCGGCCGCAGGCGCGGCTGAGTTTTTCGCAGACGTATCTGTATTCCCGGCTGGGGACGCGGGAGGGCTCCGCGCCGGCGGGGTTCGCGGCGGGGCAGGCCATTTTCAACAACCACATTCTGCGGACGAAGCTGAATTACCAGTTCACGCGAGAAATTTCGCTGCGGTTTATCGCCGATTACAACGCCACCCTGGCCGACAACGGCTTGCTGGACGTGCAGAGGAACCTGGGGAGCTACGCGGGAGGGCCGGTGCCGGCGAAGAAAAATTTGCGCGGCGATCTTCTGTTTACATGGCTGCCGCATCCGGGGACGGCGGTGTATATGGGGTACACGGACGGGTACGGGGATTTGCAGGTGGATACGGCGCTCGTGCCGCCGGTGAGTTACCGGACTGCGCCGCTGACGTCCACGGGGCGGGTCTTCTTCGTGAAGCTGAGTTATCTGTTCCGCTATTAAAGAGGCGGCGGCGCGCCTTGTCTCTCCCGCGCGCATCGCATACACTGAAAATTCTTTTTATCGCAGCAGGGGAAGGACAAGGAGAGACATGTCGCACCGGATTGCCGCCAAGATCACCGGAGTGGCCGGGTACGTGCCGCCGCGGGTGATGACCAACGAAGACTTCACGAAGATTATCGAGACCAACGACCAGTGGATCCGCGAGCGCACGGGAATTCGCGAGCGGCACGTGGCGGAGCCGGGCGTGGCCACGTCGCACATGGCCACGGAGGCGGCCAAGCAGGTGCTGGAGCAGACCGGGACGGACCCGCAGGAAATCGAGCTGATCGTGGTGGCCAGCGTGACGCCGGACATGTTTTTTCCGGCGACGGCGTGCCTGGTGCAGGACCGCATCGGAGCGAAGAAGGCGTGGGGATTCGACCTCTCGGCGGCGTGTTCGGGGTTCGCCTACGCGCTGACGGTGGCGGCGCAATTCGTGGCAGCGGGAACGCATAAGAAGGTGCTGGCGATCGGCAGCGACAAGATGACGTCGATCCTGGATTACAAGGACCGGGCCACGTGCGTGCTGTTCGGAGACGGAGCGGGAGCGGTGCTGCTGGAAGCGGCGGGCGAGGGCGAAGGGATATTGGATTTTCATCACGATGTGGACGGGGCCGGCGGAAAACACCTGTACATG
>JBGQNE010000036.1:0-21685 GCA_041500985.1 Terriglobia bacterium
TCGCCGCTGCCGTCGTTCCCGTGGCAGGTGGCGCAATGATCGGCGAAGTGCATCATTCCTTCGCGTAGCGCTTCGCCCGTGGCGGGAACGGGATTGGCTGTGGCGCGCGCCCCCCTGGGAATCGCCAGGTGCCGCACCCGCCGCGCCGTGGCAATCTCCAGCCGCGTCGGCGTAGCCCGCGCGCTCAACCCGTCATGCAGAATCTGCCGGGCGGTCCATGCCGCCGCGCCAGCGGCCCCTAGCACAAGTACAACGAGGATTTGTTTACGCGTCATGGTGTGCCTCTTATCGTAGCGAAGCGTGGAACAGGGCGCCAGGGAGGAGATGCGGCATTCGCCGTGGCGGGGAAGGAAGCATTCTTGCAGCCTCCCCGCCGCTCGGCCCCCTCTTCCACAATCCTCATGTTAAGATAACCCACGGGTTCTGCCGTCGATTCCCAGGAGCCGCCCCAGGGCGTACGCCACCATGCCATCTTCCACCGCACCGCAGTCCTCCATCGCTTCCGCCAGCCCCGCCGTCCGCGACATCCTCGATGCCGCCGCCCGGGGCGCGGAACTCACCTTCGACCAGGCTCTTCTCCTGGCCACTTCCACCGGCGCCGATCTCGCCGCCCTGATCGCCGCCGCCGACCAGTTCCGCCGCGAAACCTGCGGCGACACCATCACCTACATCGTCAACCGCAACATCAATTTCACCAACGTCTGCTTCGTCGGCTGCAGCTTCTGCGGATTCGGCCACGGCCCCAACGCTCCCGACGCCTACTCGCATTCGCTCGAGGACATCGTCGCCAAAGCCCGCGCGGCCTGGGATGTGGGCGCCAGCGAAGTCTGCATTCAGGGCGGCCTGCCGCGCGATCTCGACGGCTACTTCTACCGCGATATTCTTCGCGCCATCAAGCGCGCTCTGCCCGAGATGCACATCCACGCCTTCTCTCCCATGGAGATTTCCTACGGCGTCGAAAAGACCGGCCTGCCCCTGCGCGACTACCTGCGCATGCTCAAGGACGAGGGCCTCGGCAGCATCCCCGGCACCGCCGCGGAAATTCTCGATGACCGCATCCGCCGGCAGCTCAGCCCCAACAAACTCCCCGTCGCCCGCTGGGTGGAAATCATCACCGCCGCTCATGAAACCGGCATCCCCACCACCTCCACCATGATGTACGGCCACGTTGAAGAACCCGCCGACCAGGTCCGCCACATTCAGCTCCTGCGCGGCATCCAGAAGCGCACCGGCGGCTTCACCGAGTTCGTTCCCCTCGGCTTCATTCACGATAAGACGCGGCTGTTCCGCATCGGCGGCGCGCGCCCCGGCGCGGCCCGCGAAGAGCATCTCCGCGTGCACGCCCTCGCCCGCGTCCTGCTGCACGGCGCCATCCCCAATGTTCAAGTCTCCTGGGTCAAGCTCGGCCTGGACCTCTCGCTCGAATGTTTCGCCGCCGGCGCCAACGATTTTGGCGGCACGCTTATGGAAGAAAGCATCTCCAAATCCGCCGGGGCCACTTTCGGCGAATATGTGTCTCCCGAAGAATTCCGCGCGCGCATCCGCTCCATCGGCCGCGCTCCCGCCGAACGCTCCACCACCTACGCCATTCGCAATCGTTTCGAAAGCGAGGCGGTTTCCGCTCCGGCCACGGCCCAGCCGCGCCTGCAACTCGCCCCCGCTGCAAGCCACATCACCCATCCCCAAGGAAGCTAATAGAAAGGACCACCCGCCAGCCGTCTTTCATTTCGACGCCCACGGAAACTATGCGCGCACTTCTTCTCCCCATCAAAGACCAGCGCAACGCCAAACAGCGCCTCGCCGGACTGCTCTCTCCCGAAGAGCGTCAGAGCCTGGCCCGCGCCATGATGGAGGACGTGCTCACCGCCGTCCGCTCCGTGCGCCGCGCCGAACAGATCTTCGTCGTCACCAATTTCGCTCCGGCCATCCGCATCGCCGAATCCGCCGGCTGGCACCTCATCCTCGAAGATGAACAAATCTCCGAAAGCGCCTCGGTGGACTTCGCCTCGCGCTGCTGCGCCGATCGCGGCATCTCCGCGCTCCTCCGCCTCCCCATGGATATTCCCCTCGTGCAGGCCGCCGACATTGACGAACTCCTCGCCCTCGATTTCGCCGCTCCCGCCGCCGTCATGGTTCCTTCCCGCGACGGCACCGGCACCAACGCCCTCCTGCGCACTCCCCCCACGCTTTTCCCCTCGCAGTTTGGCAGCGGCAGCTTCGCCAAGCATCGCGCCCTCGCCGAATCCGCCGGCGCCCAAATCCTCCTCCGGCGCAATCCCCGCCTGGAAATGGACGTGGACGACCCCGCCGATCTCCGCGCCCTGCTTCTGCACGACCTCTCCGCCACCGCCACCGGCCGCTGGCTCGCCGCCAGCGGCGTAGCTGCGCGCGTCTCCTCTTCCGCCCAATCGCTCGCCCCCCACCTCCATCTAAACCCCCATTTCCTGTAGTGCCTTGCTCCGCAAAATGCAGTACTCTCTGCCGGACAGTTCTGCACCTGAATCGAGGACCCCCGCGCTCCCATGCCCGCCGAATCTCCAACTCCTCCCCGCCGCTCCCTCATCCGCAAAGCCGGCCTCTTCTATTTCGTCTTCGTCATGTACGCCTACGCCACCGCCGGACCCTTTGGCCTCGAAGACCAGATCACCTCCAGCGGCCCCGGCCTCACCCTCCTCTTTCACCTTTTCATTCCGTTTTTTTGGTGCATCCCCGTTTCCCTCGTTGCCGCCGAGCTCACCACCGCCATGCCCGTCGAAGGCGGCTTCTACCGCTGGGTGCGCGCCGGCTACGGCGATTTCTGGGGTTTTCTGGCGGGCTGGTGGAACTGGTCCGCTTCCTTCATCCTCGGCGGCGCCTACGCCGTGCTCTTCACCGACTACCTCGGCTTCTACTTTCCCTCGCTGGTCGGCTGGAAGCACTACCTTGTCGCCGCCGCGCTCATCGCCATCATCGGCTATGTCAACGTTCGCGGCATCCAAATGGTCGGCCTGGTGGCCACGATCCTCGAAATTTTCATTCTTCTGCCCGTTGTCGCTCTGTGCCTCGTGGCGCTCCCCAAATGGCACCACAATCCCTTCAGCCCGCTGGTCCCCCCGCACGTTCCCCCGCTTCAGGTTTTTGGTGTCGGCCTCGCTCTCGGCCTGTGGCTCTATTCCGGCTATGAGCAGTGCTCCACCGTCGCCGAAGAGGTCGAAAATCCCCAGCGCAATTATCCCATCGCCCTGGCCATTGTCGTTCCGCTCTCCATCGCCACCTATTTTCTTCCCACCCTTTTCTCTCTCGCCGCTCTCGGCAACTGGCAGGAATGGCACACCCGCTATTTCTCCGATGCCGCCTTCCTCATCGGCGGCCGCTGGCTGGGCTTCTGGATGACCCTCGCCGCCATGGTCACCAACATCTCCATCCTCAACGCCACCGTCCTCACCACCACGCGCATGCCCTACGCCATGGCCGAAGACGGCTACCTCCCGCAAGCCCTCACCACGCGGCACGCACGCTTCGGCACGCCCTGGATCGCCATCACTTTTTCCTCGCTGATCTACGCCCTGCTGGCCTTTCGCACACTCACCCAGCTCATCAGCGTCTATATGTGGCTGCGCATCGCCACCACCGTCCTCACCGTCCTCGCCGGATGGCGCCTGCGCCAGACACACCCCGCACTCCCGCGCCCCTTCCGCATTCCCTGGGGCCGCTCCGGCCTCTTCTATGTCGTGGGTGCTCCGCTGGTGATGAGTTGCGTGGCCCTCTGGGCCAGCGACCCCTTCGGCCTGCGCTGGGGTCCGCCCGCCATTTTGCTCGGCCCGCTCGCCTACGCCGCCTACCGCCTGGCCCGCAAATTCCGCCGTACGCCTCTGCAGACCACCGAAAAACTACCCTAACGCGGTCATCCTGAGGTCCCGATGTTTTTTATCGGGACCGAAGGATCTCAACGGAAAGTGTATGCGATACGTAAAGTAGGGATTCTTTCCTGCCAGTCCGGAATCTTCCGTCGCCAAACCTCAACTCACCCAATCCAAAAACTTATACCAAATCCCCGCCAGCGGCAGCGCCCACGCATGCGGGCCGCGCAACCCCAGCGGCGCATTGCGGAAGGGAATTCCATGGAAAGGATTCGCATGGGCCTCCCCGCAAATCACTCCCGCGAGTTGCACTCCAAAATGCGTGGCCGCCGCCACGCCATGCCCCGCATATCCCACCGCGTAGTGCACCCCCTCCAACTGCCCCGCGTGTGGCATCACGTCCAATGTAAAATCCAGCGTCCCGCCCCACACGTACTCGACTTTCGTCTCCCGCAATTGCGGATAGACCTCCACCATCCCGCGCCGCAAAAGCTCCGCGCTCTGCCGCACCGTGTTTTCCGTCTCCGGGAAAAACGCAGCCCGCCCCCCAAACAGCATTCGCCGGTCCGGCGTCAGCCGGTAGTAATAAAGAAAATGTTTCGAATCGTAGATCATGCGGTTCTTCGGGCTTAGCTCCCGCGCCACCGCCTCCGGCAATACTTCCGTGGCAATCACGTACGACCCCAGGGGAATGATTTTCTTCTGTAGCGCCGGTGTAGCCCCCGTGGTGTACGCCCCGCTAGCCAGAATCACTTCCCGCGCCACCAGGTTGCCCCGCGAAGTTCGCACCAGAAATTTCCGCGTCCCGTTGCCGCCCTCGGCGGAAATGTTTTCCACGCGCGTATGATCAAAGATCCCCGCTCCCGCCCTCCGCGCCGCCTGCGCCAGCCCCGCCACGTACCGCGCCGGATTCACTCCCGCGCTGACTTCATCCACCATCCCGCCGAAATAAATCTCCGATCCGATTTCGCTCTTCAACTCGCTTTTCCCCACGATCCGCAGCGTATACCCGAACTCCTTTTTGATCAGCGCCGCCGACTCCTCGTACCCGTCAAAATGCGCCTGCTTGCAAGCCACCTCCAGATGCCCGCAGCGCGAAAAATTGCACTCGATCTTCTCCTCGCGCACAATCCGTTCCACGCAATCAATCGACTCGAGCGAAGCCGCATACATCCGCCGCACCCGCTCACGCCCGTACCTCTTCATCAGCGCCGGCACCGGCAGCTTCATCCCCGTCAGCACCATCCCCCCGTTACGCGAACTCGCTCCCCACCCAATCGTTTCCGCCTCCAGCACCGCCACGCTTATCCCGCGTTTGGCCAGTTCCCGCGCCGCCGCCAGCCCCGTAAACCCCGCCCCCACCACCGCCACGTCCACGCTCTCCGGCAGCGCCCGCGCGACACCCTCCGCCGGAATCGTCACCGTCTCCAACCAGTAGTTTTTCTCCTGCATGCTCATCGCAGCCCCCAAAACAGCCGCCATCTTAGCATTCCCCAGCAAGCCTTGACCTCCGGGCAGCGAACTCCCCCTGCCGGAACTGAACTTTCCTGGATTTCCATCAGCCATTTATGGCATCCTATTGATATGGGAAGCAAAGACGCAAGACGACGCGAAATCAGAAAGCCCAAGAAGAAAGTCCCGAAACTTCCTCCTCCGCGCCGCGATGGCTCTCAGGCCCCGCAGCGCATCGTTCCCACTGTCCCCAACCCGTAAAAAGAGCCTCCGCCGGATTGCGGGATTACTCACCGAATGCGGCATCCTGAACGAAGCGCGTTTTTTGCGCTCCGGATGGGTTTTCGGAGCGAAGGATCTCAACTGTTCGCGTCTGCAACACGTTGAGTTGCGGTTCTTCATTCCGCCACCGCTCTCCCGAGTCACGAATCACCAGTTTCCCTTTTCCCCCAACCTGCTAGAATTAAACCAGCGCGGTCGGCGCGCATGGGAGGCAGAATGAGACACCGTACTCTGGGCCTGTTTGCCGCGGCCCTGCTGATTTTCTCCGCGGGCTGCAAAAAAGGCGCCAACGAAAACGAACAGATCCGCACCGCCATCGTAAAGCGCCTCACCGAGCGCGGCACCCTCAACATGGCCGCGTTCGATACCGAACTCAAACAGGTCAGCATTCAGGGCGACAAGGCTCAGGCCGAGGTCCTCTTCCGCTCCAAGGGAGGCCCCGAAGGCGCGCAGATGCAGATGTCCTACAGCCTCGAAAAGCACGACGGCGTCTGGGCCGTTCTCGATTCCAAATCCGCCGCCGGCGCCATGGGCCATCCGCCGATGGACGGCGCGCAGGGCCAGCCCGGCTCGCCCGCGGCCGACGCCATCAAGAATTTCCACGGCCAGACCGAAGGCGCCCCCGGCGCTCTCCCTCCCGGTCATCCGCCCATTCAAGCCGCGCCGCAAACGCCGCCCGCGCCGGATCAAAAAAAGAAGCCGTAACCCCGCTTCCCGCAGGGAGCCACGCGCGCGGCACGGAAGGAATTCCCGCCGCGCGGCGCGACGGGCTCCCCTCCGCCCGGCCAGCTATCGCTTATGCCCACCCGTGCAAGATTTTCTTTCCCTACCTTGCGCATCTTTGATACAGTGCCCGCCAGATAACTCTCTTGCCCGCCCCGGAGGCTGAATGCAGAATCTCGATCTTCGCCCCCTTTCCCTGGGAGAAATTCTCGACCGCACCTTCACGCTCTATAAAAACAATTTCGTCCTGTTCGCCGGCATCTCCATGATCCCGCAGCTCCTGGTCCTGGCTTTGCAGATGATTCAGGTCTTTGTCATGAAAATTCCCCAGATGCCCGTCCCGCCGAATGCCCCGCCGGTGATCGCCCAGTGGCAGGCATCCGGGGCATCCACCGCCGGCTTTTTCGCGGGTGCCTTGGTTACCGCGGTACTGACCATTGGTTTGGTGATTGCCATTATCGTGGCTCAATTGCTGGCCAACGGCGCGACCGTTCTGGCGGTCTCCGAGTTGTACCTGGGCCGCCCCGCCACCGTGGGCGATTCTCTCCGCCGGGTGCGCGGACATCTGGGCACCCTGTTTGGCGTGGCCACCCTTACCGGACTGGCGTGCCTGGCGGGCGCCATCTTCCTGATTATTCCCGGAATTTTTCTTTTCCTGCGCCTTTCCGTTTCGGTTCCCGCCGCGGTGATCGAGGACCTCGGCGCGCGCGGCTCGCTCGAGCGCAGCTATGACTTGACCAGGGGTTTTGGCTGGCGCGCCTTCCTGATCTACCTCCTGTACGTGTTGCTGGCTATCTCGGCGGCGGGCCTCCTCGAAATGCCCTTCAGCATCGGCATTCTTGTGTCGACGAAAGATCCCGCCATGTTCCGGTTCTGGTCCGCGCTTGCGCAAATCGGAAAATTCGCCGCCGATGTTCTCGTCACCCCCGTTCTGACCATCGCCACCTCTCTCTTCTATTACGACCTGCGCGTGCGCAAGGAGGCCTTCGACCTCCAGGTCATGATGGGCGCCGAGAACAAAACTTTCCCCGGCTCCTCCGCCGGAGTTCCGAGCATGCTATCGTAGGCTTCCGGCCCGGAAATCTCTCCGGCCGATGCGCGCGCCGATGAATAGACGCTTCTTCCGCAACTTCTGGCTGGCTCTCCTGCTCGCACTGGCGGCGGCTCATGCGCCCTGCGCCGCGCAGGGCGCGGACTCTCCCCCCTCGCCGTCCGCTGAGGAGTCTCAGCCCGCCGCGGTTTCCGAACCCGATTCCCCCGCCTCTCCGGCGGATGACGCCGATAATTCCGCGCAGAACACTCCCGCCCCGGACCTCCGGGCCCGCCCCCTCCTCGATGAAATTCTGCGCCGTCCCGAATTCGCGTCCGTGCACAAAACAAATTCCCTGGAAAAACTGCAGCTTTGGCTCGCCCGCAAGCTTGCCGAATTCCTCGGCAAATTCTTCGGCATGATTGCCGGTTATCCCATGGCCGGCTCCCTGCTCTTCTGGCTCCTCGTCATTGGCGCCGCCGTCTGGCTGGCCTTTTACCTCTTCCGCTTCTGGAGCCGCCGCGCCCGCCTCGAAGAGTTGCAGCCCCTCGGTCAGGCGCTCCTGCTGCGCACCTGGCAGGAGTGGATCGGCCTGGCCCGCCAGGCCGCCGCCCGCGGCGATTTCCGCGAAGCCATTCATTCCGTCTATTGGGCCAGCATCACCCATCTCGCCGCCCGCGGATTCCTGCCGGCCGGCCGCGCCTTCACCCCCCGCGAATATCTCCGCCTGCTCTCCAGCGACAGCGGAGCCATTCTGCCGCCGCCGTCCCTGCCCGCGCAGCGCCAATCGCTGGCCCTGCTCACCGCACGGCTGGAAACCGTCTGGTATGGCCGTGGCCAAGCCGATGCCGATGATTTTCGCGCCACCCTGCAGCAGGCCGAGGAGCTGGGATGCCGCCTGGAATAGACCCCGCCGACCGCAAACTCCTCCTCATCGCCGGAGCCGTGTTTCTGCTGATGCTCTCCGTCTTTTTCTTCGTTCCGCCCGAAGCCGGGCCGGACTCCGGCATCCCCTCCACCTACTCCTCCACCGCCGGAGGCGCCCGCGCTGCCTATCTGCTTCTCGATGAATTGAAATACAGCGTGCGGCGCTGGGAGCAGCCTCCCTCCGAACTCCCCCAAAACGCCGCGGGCGCCCTGCTGATTCTGGCCGGCCCGCAAATGGCGCCCGCACCGCCGGAAAGAGCCGCCCTCCTCCAATTCGTGGAACGCGGCGGCGTAGTGCTCTTTACCGGAGCGCTGCTGGAAAATTTTTTCACCGGCGCCAAACTGAAAGTCGAACCGTTTCCCGGCGAAGTCGAGGAGTTCTCCGCCCAGCCACCCAGCCGCTATTCCCGCACCGCCCCCCAAATCGCTCTCCGCCCGCAGGCCCGCTGGACCAAACTGCAGGAAGGGCAGTCCGGCCTTTACGGCGAACCCGGCGGCAGCGTCGTCGTCAGTTGGCGACACGGCGCCGGCCGCGTCATCTGGTGGGCCGCGGCCACCCCGCTGACCAACGCGGGCATCACCCGCGCCGACAATCTGAATCTCTTTCTTGAAACCTTGCGCGAATCCTCCGCGCAAAATCGCCCTCCGCAAATCTACTGGGACGAATATTTTCACGGCCAGCGCAACTCCCTGTGGGCCTTTTTCGCAAAGACCCCTCTACCCATGGGCTTGCTGCAAATCGCCCTGGTGATCCTCGCCGTCTTTTTCACCTTCAGCCGCCGCAGCGGCCCCGTCGTCAAGCCCGCCGCCGTCTCGCGCCTCGCTCCGCTCGAATTCGTGGATACCCTCGGCGCCCTCTACCAGCGCGCCGGCGCCGCTCCCGCGGCCGTCTCCGTGGCCTACCAGAAATTCCGCGGCCTGCTCACGCGTCAGTTGCGCCTCTCTCCGGCCATTGCCGACAATCGTCTGGCGCAGGCCGCAGGAGAGCGCCTGGGTCAGAAGCCGCAAGCCATCGCCGAGGTTCTGCAGCGCGCCGAAGCCGCCGGCCGCGCCGCCAAACTGGCTCCCGCCCGCGCCCTGGAAATTGTCCGCGAACTCGAAGCGCTCGAACATAAAATCGGTTTAACGAAACGAACGACACAGGAGAGATCTTGACCGTGGAAAACTTGTCGCGTCTTGCAACTCATGTCCGCACCGAACTGGGCAAGGTCATTATCGGCCAGCGCGAAGTTGTGGACCAGCTTCTGCTGGTCCTCGTCTGCGGCGGCCACGCCCTCGTCGAGGGCGTCCCCGGCCTCGCCAAAACCCTGGCCGTCAAAACCCTCGCGCGCATCTGCGCCCTGGGCTTTCAGCGCGTCCAGTGCACCGCCGACCTCATGCCCGCCGACGTCATGGGCACCAACATTTTTAATATGGCCACCAGCTCCTTTTCCCTCCACCGCGGCCCCGTCTTCACCGACCTCCTGCTCGTCGACGAAATCAACCGTACCTCCCCGCGCACCCAGGCCGCCCTCCTCGAATGCATGGAAGAGCGCCAGGTCACCATTGACGGCACGCGCTACCCGCTCTCCAATAATTTCACCGTGCTGGCCACTCAGAATCCCGTCGAATTCGAAGGCACCTATCCGCTCCCGGAAGCCCAACTGGACCGCTTTCTGCTCAAGATTCGCATCGGGTATCCCAGCGCGCAGGAAGAAACCGAACTCCTGTCCCGCTACGAACAGGGCTTCGATCCCCGTCATCTCGAAAAAATGCCGCTCGCTCCGCTTCCCGCGGGATTGCTGGACGCGGCCCGCGCCGAAATCGACAAAATTCGCGTCGAGCCTTCCCTCTATCCCTACATCGTGGAACTTGTTCGCCGCACCCGCGACTGGCCCGCTCTTTCCCTCGGCGCCAGCCCCCGCGCGGCCATCGGCCTTTTCTTCGTGGCCCGCGCCCTCGCCGGCATGGAGGGCCGCGACTTCCTCCTCCCCGACGACATCAAGGCCGCCGCGCCCTCCGTCCTGCGCCACCGCATTCTGCTCAAGCCCGAGGCCGATCTTGAGGGCCTGACCGCCGACCAGGTCGTTCAGGAAGTCATCGCCGCGGTCGAAGTGCCCAAGTGAATTTGCTCCGGCGCTAAGGAGACGCAGTGACGCAAGACCAGCCTATTCTGACGCCGGCCGTTGCCGTGCGCGCCCGGCCCCTGGGGCGCGCGGGCTTCGCCTTTGGCCCCCGTTTTTTTGTGGGCCTGCTCCTGGGCCTGCTCTGGCTGGGGCCTGCCTGGTTGTCTCCCCGCTGGATCGCCGCGATGTTTGTGTGGGACGCCCTTCTGCTGGCCGCCTGGGCTTGGGATTTGCAGCGCCTCCCGCGCCCGCGGCAACTCGAACTCCGCCGCGTTTGGAAAAAAAGGCTGGCCCTGGCCACCGCCGGAGAAATTGCCATCGAAGTCCGCAATTTCGGCCAGACCGCCGTGCTCGTCCTCGCCACCGATGAACTCCCCGCGCAGATTCGCAGCACTCCTCCCCAGGTAGAATTGAGCGCCGCCGCCGGACGCGCCGCCGAAGCGAGCTACGATATTCTTCCCGCCGAACGCGGCAATCTCCTCCTCGGAAAAATCTTCCTGCGCTACCGCAGCGCCCTGGGCATCGCCGAACGCTGGGCCGTCGCGGAAACCGCCCAGACGGTGCGCGTCGCCCCCAATCTCGAAGAAGCCAAGCAGCACACCCTCTACCTGATTCGCAGCCGCCAGGTGGAAATGGAAAAACGCAGAAAGCGTCTGCGCGGCATCGGCCGCGAATTCGAAAGTCTCCGCGAATACCGCCAGGGCGACGAACTGCGCGACATTTCCTGGACCGCCACGGCCCGCCGCAGCGCCCTCATCACCCGCGTCTTTCAGATCGAACGCAGCCAGGCCGTCTGGCTCGTTCTCGACGCCGGGCGCCTCCTGCGCGCGCGCGTCGAAGAACCCGGACGCGAACTGCGCCTGGCCAAGCTGGACTATGCCGTGAACGCCGCCCTGGCCCTTGCCCAGGTGGCCCTGCATTGCGGCGACCGCGTCGGCGTGCTGGCCTACGGGCGCCGCATCCAGCAAAGCCTCAACGCCGGCCGCGGTCCCCAGCACATCCGCGCCATCGTCGAATCCCTGGCCCAGGTTCGCGGCGAACCCGGCGAAGCCGATCACGGCCGTGCCGCCCGCACTCTGCTCACCGCCCAGAAGCGCCGCAGCCTGGTCGTCTGGATCACCGATTTCGCCGAAACCGTGGCCACTCCCGAAGTCATCGAATACGCCATGCAGATGACCTCCCGCCACCTCGTCCTCTTCGCCGCCATGGGCCAGCCCGACGTCTCCGCCCTCGCCGCAAAAATGCCCGAATCCGAAGAAGAAATGTTCCGCCACGTCGCCGCTCTCGAAGTCAGCCAGCGCCGCGACCTGCTCCTCCGCACTCTCCGCCAGCGCGGCGTCCTCACCCTGGAAATGATGCCCGGAAAACTCGCCGCCTCCCTGGTCAATCAGTATCTCGATATCAAGGACCGCAGCTTGCTATAGAGTTCGTGGTCACCCATTAACCGCAACTCGCCGCCGGGGTGCCGGACCCTTTGCTTTATAAGGGTCCGGGTTTAGACTCAACCCCATGCACAACGTTGCCGAGATCTCCAACCTTCGCCCTCCCTCCTGCATTCCGCTCCGAAACCTCGCCGACCGCGCATCTACACCCCAAACAACCCCCTATTACTATCGCGCCAGATACTACGACGACGCCCCGCCCCTCCTTTCCCGCAACTTTTCGACCTCTACTATTAAATAACAACATTAAGTATGTGCACTTGGTAACTATGCCGTTACCATTCTTCGTGACATCGTCGCTCCCATCCGCTCTCCTCTGCCTGCTTCCTTTCCTCTCTACTTCCTTACCTCGCATTTCTCCTGTTCCTCTAACTCCATTTGCCACATGCAGGTCCACTCCAAGGTATAGCGTTCCCATCCGTGCCTCCTCGCCCGTGCCCGTCCTGCGAAACTTGCTGGGCCGGGATGGGGCGAGCGTACACCGCTCGCCCCATGAGGCGCCTCCTCATGTCATCACATACAAAAACAGCGGGGGTGTACCCCATCTCTTCCCGATTTGGGAACGGCACGGTGGATCGCTCCGAACTTCCCGCCACCCCTTTCTTGCGGTACACTCCCTTCGTTCCATCGCGGAGCTTCCTCCATGGACAAACGCATCGCTTCCGCTGACGCCGCCATCGAAAAACTCTTCGACGGCGCCACCATCCTTATGGGCGGCTTCGGCCTCTGCGGCATTCCCGAAACTCTCATCGCCGCCGTCGCCCGCAAGGGCAGCAAGGATCTCACCGTGGTCTCCAACAACGCCGGCGTGGACGACTTCGGCATCGGCATCCTCCTGCAAAGCCGTCAGGTCAAAAAAATGATCTCCACCTACGTCGGCGAAAACAAACTCTTTGAAAAACTCGTCCTCAGCGGCGAATTGCAGGTCGAACTCAATCCCCAGGGCACTCTCGCCGAACGTCTCCGCGCCGGCGGCGCGGGCATCCCCGCCTTCTTCACGCCCACCGGCTACGGCACCATGGTCGCCGAAGGCAAGGAAGTGCGCGAGTTCGAAGGCCGCAAATGCATCCTTGAGCGCGCCCTGCGTGGCGATTTCGCCTTCATCAAAGCCTGGAAGGGCGACCGCTGGGGCAACCTCGTCTATCGCAAAACCGCGCGCAACTTCAATCCCATGATGGCCACCGCCGCCGATTTCGTCATCGCCGAAGTCGAACAACTCGTGGACACCGGCCAGATCGATCCCGACGAAGTGCACACCCCGGGTATCTACGTGAACGCCATTTTCCAGGGCCCTCAATACGAAAAGCGCATCGAGCGCCGCACCGTGAGGAAACCATGACCGGCTCTCTTGCTGTAGCCGCGGTCTTCAGACCGCGGGCCTTTTCAGAACCGACAACTGAAAGCTGTGAACTGAGAACTGACAACTGAGAACTGAGAACTGAGAACTCAACATGCCCCTCACCGAACACCAAAAACGCGAACGCATCGCCCGCCGCATCGCCAGCGAACTCCGCGACGGCCACTACGTCAATCTCGGCATCGGCATGCCCACCCTCGTCGCCAACTACGTTCCCGCCGGCATGGACGTCATCCTGCAATCGGAAAACGGCATGCTTGGCGTCGGCCCCTATCCTCTCGACTCCCAGGTTGATCCCGACCTCATCAACGCCGGAAAAGAAACCGTCTCCGAACTGTGCGGCTCCTGCTATTTTTCCAGCGCCGAATCCTTCGCCATGATTCGCGGCGGCCACGTGGACCTCACCGTTCTCGGCGCGCTGCAAGTGGACGAGAAGGGAACTCTGGCCAACTGGGCCATCCCCGGAAAAATGCTCAAGGGCATGGGCGGCGCGATGGACCTGGTCGCCGGCGCCCGCCGCGTCTTCATCGCCATGGAGCACGCCACGCGCGACAACAAACCCAAAATTCTAAAACAGTGCACCCTCCCGCTCACCGGCGTGGAAGTCGTAGACCACATCGTCACCGAACTCGCCGTCATTGACGTCATTCAAAAAGGACTCCTGCTCCGCGAACTCGCTCCCGACACCACGTTCGAAGAGGTGCAGTCGCTCACCGAGCCGAAACTTCTCATTCCCCCCGGAGGCCCCGCGAAAATGCTCATTTAGCACTCATCGGGCCGTCCCTGTCCCGGCGGCCAGTCCCCGTCACTCTTTGCTCATCGCCTTCTCTCACGGATGCCGGGATGCGCTAGCCTTATCGAAAGAAAGCGAAGACTGCGGAAATCGGTATTGCGCAAAGGCAACCATGGAAATTCATTCAATCGTGATCGTCAGCCTCACCGCTCCCAAGGAAAAAATCTGGGGCGAACTTCTGGCCATTCATCCCGCGGGCATCACCGTCCGCGGCATTGACCTGAACTCCTTCGACCATCTGGTCAGCCAGGTGAACGAGCCGGAGGGCGACCGCCTGGGCCTGCCCACGCTCTTTTTTCCGCTGAACCGCGTCGAGCGCGTCGCCCTCGATGAGCCGTCCGGATCGATTCCCTCCATGGCCGAAGTGTTCGCGCGCAAGGCCGGGCGCTCGCTTGCGGAATATCTCTCGCAGTTCGCCTGAGATGCGATAGAATTTCATTCCTATGTCTGGCCGCATCTGGACCGTGCCCAATCAGATCACCCTGCTGCGCCTCGGCTTTCTGCCGTTTTTTCTGATTCTGATTAATGACGAGCGCTACAAATGGGCCCTCGCCGTTCTCGTGATCGCGGGGCTGACCGATTTTGTGGATGGACTGCTGGCGCGGCGGCTGAATCAGAAATCGGAATTCGGCGCTTATCTCGATCCCATCGCCGATAAATTATTGCTTTCGTCTTCGTTTCTGGTGCTGGCGTTCAAGCACAAGATTTTCTGGTGGGTGGCGATTTTGATTTTTTCCCGCGACATTCTTCTTCTTACCGTCGCCGCGGTGATCATTCTGGTCTCCGGCTACCGGCCGTTTCCGCCGAGTCTTCTGGGAAAACTGACCACCACGCTGCAAATCATGCTGGTTTTTATGGTGGTGGCCGCGGCGGCTTTTCCCGCGCCGTGGATGGCGCGCGTCAGCCACGTGCTGATTTTCGCCGTGGCCGGCGTCACCGTGTTGTCCGGATTTCACTACAGCGTGGTCATCGCCCGGCGCATGCACTCTTCATGAGACTGCGCGGCGGTCAGTGGTTCAACAGCAGATCCTTCACCATAAAACCGAAGCTGGCCACAATCACGATTCCCGCGATCCATCCGAGCAAGTAGGCGCGTTTGAGTTCCGGGCCCTGCATGGGCTGGCGGTCGGCAAACAATTTTCCCAGCGCGTATCCCGCGGCGAGTCCGCCGAAGTGGCCCCAATTATCAATGATTGGCATTAGTAAACAGATAACGAAAATGGAAACGATCCAGGTGATCAGGCGCGAGCGCAGTTGCTGGATATGCGCGCCGCCGCGTTTGGTGGTGATGGCCAGCAGAGCTCCCACCAGGCCCAGGAGGGCGGTGCTGGCGCCCACGGAAAAATGGCCGCGCAGGGCGCTGAGCAGGAATCCGGAGGCGCCGGTGAAGGTGTAGAGAAACAGGAAGCGCGCGGAGCCGTACACTTCCTCGACTTCCGGGGCAATATTCATCAGCGTGGTCATATTGAACGCGATGTGAATCAGCCCGCCGTGGAGGAACATGGCGGTCACCAGGCGGTACCATTGATGGCCGGTGAAAATCGCCGGGGGAAAGCTGCCGCCCAGCTTGAAGAGGGTTTGGCCGTCCATGTTCCAGAGGATGCCCAGACCGCCGCCATGTCCGGCGCTGACGGTGGAAAGCCAGCAGACGACGAACATGAAGATATTGGCGAACAGGAGGGCGGTGGTGACGGGGGCGCGCTCGCCGAAAATGGCGGAGAGTTTGCGGCTGGCGGCGGCGACGGAAAAGCGCAGGCTGGTGCCGCATTCGTGGCAGCGCGTGGCGGTGATGCCCACGAGGGTGCCGCAGGCGGGGCAGAGTTTGGGGCGGGGCTGCTCCGGGCCGGCGCCGAAAAAAGAATTCAGAGCGGATTTCCAGCGTTGGACCCGCCACTGCCAGCGATAGGGAAGCGGCAACGTTCCTCCTTGCGGCCCTTGGCGCGCCTTCCTATAATACCGGAATCACGGCGCGAGATTGCGCGTGGTTTCGGTCGGAACAAAATTAAATTGATCGGAGTTTGTTCCCGATCCCTGAGGCACTTTTTCCTGTGAATCTTGCGCGCCCCTTGTGCTTCCATCGCTCGAACATTCGAAACGCCGTTTCTTTTCCCGGATTGCTTGCGCTTTTCTGTCTTGCGCTTTTATCCGGCTGCGGTTCACGGCGGCCCGTGGTGGATCGCGGTTCGGCGCCGCCGCTGGTTCCGGCTCCCGCGCCGCGACCGGAGGCGCCCGCGGCGCCTCCCGCCCGGCCTGCGGCCAGCGCGCCGGACGCTTCCGTGGGCACGAGGTACGTGGAAGAGGGTAACGCCTCGTGGTACGGGCTGCCGTTTAACGGGCGGCGCTCGTCGAACGGGGAAGTTTACGACATGAACCGGATGACCGCGGCGCACCGCACGCTGCCTTTCGATACCATGGTGCGGGTGACGAATTTGAGCAACGGGCGCAGCGCCGTGGTGCGGATTACCGACCGCGGGCCGTTCGTGGACAACCGCATACTGGACCTGTCGCTGGCGGGAGCGCGCGAGCTGGACATGGTTTCCACGGGGGTGGCGCGAGTGCGGCTCGAAGTGATATCGCATCTGGACCCCGCGGCGATTGCCGCGGCGTATTTTACGGTGCAGGTGGGAGCTTTCCGCGAACGCGGCAACGCCGAGCGGCTGCGCGACCGCCTGCTGGATCTCTATCCGCCCGTTTATATTCAGACGTATGATTCGCCCGACGGGACGTTCTATCGGGTGCAAGTGGGGCGGGTCAAGGGCGAGGACGCGGCGCGGAAGTTTGGGGAAACGCTGCGGCAGCGGGAAGGATTTACGCCGATCGTGCTGCGCATTGACGATCCCGCGAAAAACGGAGGTCAGCCGTGAGCCAGGATTGCTTGTTCTGCAAGATTGCCGCGCGCGAGATACCCGCGAAGCTGGTCTATGAGGACGACGAAGTGTTCGCCTTCGAGGACATCAATCCGCAGGCGCCGACGCACATTCTGATCTGCCCGAAAAAACATTTTGCGTCGCTGGACGCGGCTACGCGCGAAGATGGGGCGTTGATCGGGAAGGTGCTGCTGGCGGCGGCGCAACTGGCGCGCGAGCGCAAGCTGCTTGCCGGGGGCAAGTTTTCAGGTTACCGCACGGTTTTTAATACCGGAAAAGACTCCGGACAGACGGTGTTCCATTTGCATTTGCATTTGCTGGGCGGGCGATCCTTCCGCTGGCCGCCGGGGTAAAGCCGTATTTTTTACGGGGAAGGGCAGGTCTGGGCGCGATGGAGGGAAAGAGCACAGCCAGGAATGTGTTCAGTCTCATGACATCCTTTACAGAGTGTTATCAGGACATCCTTTACACTCGGCGGGGAGCACACCAAAACCCCCACGCGTAAAAGCGACGCATGGGGCTTCCTCGTTGCTACATCGGCGAGACCAAGAGCAGGGCTCCCGACAAGATCGGGATAAATTCCGCCCGGCGTCTACAAAAGTTTCAGAAACTCTTCAACGGACATTCCGGCGGCGCGGATGAGGGCGCGTAGCGTGCCTGTGGAGAGTTCCTTGTGTTGGGGGATGGAAAGATTGGCGCGGACACCGGGCTTGGTCATGACGACGTGACTGCCAACCTGACCCATGACCAGTCAGCCGGTTTTGCCGAAGGCTTTCACTGCTTCTTTTCCGGGGATGCTGCCGAGGTGACGCCTGCGCTTAGGCGTCGGCGTTGGTCAGATGGTTACGACGACCGGGGTGCGGTCGGAGCCCATCGATTTCACGGCTTTTTGGTCTTCGGCCCAAAGCCAGGCGGTGATAGCTTCCTTGATATTTTCCAGTGCTTCTTTTTCGTCCTTGCCCTGGGAGACGCAGCCGGGGAGTGCCGGGCAATGGGCTACGATCCATCCGTCTTCCGAGGGTTCGAGCGAAACATGAAAGATCATGGGAGGGGTGTGCTCACTTTTCAGGCTTTGGCTGGCGGCCCCAGTGTGTCGCCATGGTCATAGCATACCAGAGGGAATTGAGGGGTGGGATGAATTACGGGGGCGGTACAAGAGAAGGGCAAAGGCAAGATGCCACCCTGAAGGGTGGCGCTAGAGCGGCACCCGGTTTTAACTTTCTATTGCACAGCTCATTGGGTGACGCAGAGCAGGGTTGTTTGCGGGTCGATGAGGATTTTGCGCGGGGCGGTGGGCGTGGTGAAGCGGAAGGGGGTTTCTTCGCCGGCGGCGATGACGGTTCCAAGGGGGAGGGTTTTTCCGGCTGCGGTTTGGGCGAAGAGGGGGACGGGGTAGGCGAAGCCGCGGGGGACGCCGGATTGTTTCAATATGCCGCGAAGCTGGTAGCCGCCGGCTTCGTTCTTTTTCGCGGTGAAGTCCACGCTGTAGCGGGGGATGCCCACGCCGCGGACCCAATCCTCGAAGAACCATTCCAGGGAGTGAGGGCCTTCGAGGCGCATGGCGGGAGTCATGACGGCTTCGACTTCGCGCTGAAAATCTTCGGTGGAGAGGGCGCGGTTGGCGTATTTTCGGGAAAGAGTGTTGAGGAGGGCGATGAAGCGGGCGTCGGGATCACGCGCGCCGGGTTGGCGGAGCAGCATGCGGAGCATGTGGATGACCCAGGCACCCTTGCCATAGATGACCGGTTCGTAGCCGTCCGGGGATTTGGAATTGTTCAGGCGGTTGCCGAGGACGAGCGGGCCGATGTCCGCCGGGGCTGTTTCCTCGCCGGGAAGTTTGGTGGTGAGTTGCTTGCGGTAGCGGGTTAACCAGTCGTTCAGTGTGCGGTCCGGTTTTTTGCGGCTGTCGGCGAAGAGCAGGGAGAGATAAGTGGAGATGGATTCGGTGATCCACTGGTCGCGGTAGCTTTTCCATCCGACGGAGTTGCCCCACCACTGGTGGGCGACTTCGTGGAAGGGCACGAGTTCGGAGAAAAACTCTTGGCCCTGCGTGCTCAGACCGGCGCGCTGCTGGGCTTCTTCCGGGAGGAAGGAAAACGTGGAGACGTAGAGGAGGCCGGGCCAGCCCTGGCCGAACGTGCCGGGGATCTGCGAGACGTTCAGTTCGCGGTAGGGAAATTTGCCGCTGTAGGTTTCATAGAAATGGATGGAGGAGGCAATTTCCTTGGCAAGCTGGCGCAGTGCGTCGGCGGGGCTGGGTGAGGGGTCCGGGAGGATGAAGGGCTCAATCTGGCGGCGAGGAAAAGGGGTTCCACCGGGCAGAGTATCGGGCGGGGCGGCGCTGCGGGTGGCCAGGCGGCTGCGCAGGGATTCCTCGAGGTTGCGGCTGGCAAAGACGTCGATGCGGTAGCCGGGCTCTTTTACGCTCGCGGATTCGTATTCCCCTAGATTGAAGCCGGCCACGGCGATGGGTTTATCGGTGCGCCAGCGGCCGGCGCGGAATTCGCCATCTTCGTGTTCTTCGATTTTTGTGCCGGTGGCGGCGAGGCGCAGGTTGCGGGGCCAGCGCAGGGAGATTTCGTAGTCGGCAAAGCTGTCCGGGGCGCCGAGATGAGGATACCAGTTTCCCCTGGAGCCGACGAAGACCACGCCGTTGCCGGCGTCTTCGATCACGCGGCCGCGGTAGGAGAGGCGCAGGGAGAAGGAGTCGCCGCGCCGCGGCGCGCGGGAGAGGATGACGCAGAGGGCGTCATTGCCGCGGCGGCTGCGCTCGCGTTTGTTGAGGCCTTCATTCTGGAAGAAGGGAAGCTCCTGGCCGGAATCGTCCTGCACGGAGGTGACGGCGAGTTCGCGGGAGAGTTCGAAGACCAGCATGCCTTCGCCGGAGCGATTGGCGCGCAATTCGATGCGGGTTCTTCCTTCGAGCGAGCGGTCGGGCAGGACGGTGGTTTCGATGGAGTAGCGCAGGGCGCTGTGGGCGGGTTCCTGCGGCGGGGGGCCGGCGGGGCGGTAGGAAGCCCAGAGGTCGTAGAAGGAGGCGCCGCCGGATTTACCGATTTGCCAGAGGGAAAAGGGTTCGTCGCGGCGGGGGTCGAGGGTGAATTCGAAGAGTCCGGTGGTGAGGCCGTCGAGCGCGGCGTAGAAATAGGGCTGGGGATTTTCGGAGACGAGATCGAGGAGCAGGCGCAGGGAATGAGGCGGATTGGCCGGAACGACGAGGAGATTCCAGCGGGCGGTAAATTCAAAATCTTCGCGGGGGGAAAGTTTGGCCTGGGCGATCTGTTCGAGGAGTTCCTGCGCCGTATCGTCATTGAAGCGGAGGTAGGCGGTGCGAAATTCCTGGTCGAGGAGGGGAGCGCCGGTGAAGCGGGCCAGTTGCTGCTTTTCGACGGAGTCGCGGGGAGCGGCGAGGGCATGGCCGCGGCCGGAAAATACGGCGCCGGTGATGCGTCCTTCGACGGGGGTGAGCAGGGCCAGAGTGCCTTCCTCAAAGGCCAGGCGCATATCGCCGCGGCGCAGTTCGAGGCGCTCGACGGCATAGACGGTGGCGGTGTCCACGAGGACTTTGTTCAGGGCGTCGTAGAGTTCGCGTGGGGAGGAGGCGGGGGACTGGGCGCTAAGAGGAGAGGCGGCGAGGAGGGCAGCGAAAAGCAAGGCGGGAACGGGGAAGCGGGTCATGATTTCGACTGTAGCAACTTTCGTCACAAACTAAAACCCCAACCAGAACGCGCCCGGCAGCAACACGGTCTCCAAGAGGTCTCCAAATGAGGAAGAGATACGGCAAGTTCTACGCCGACTGGCGGGATGAACACGGCAAGCGCCACATGAAAGCCTGCAAGAGCAAAACGGCAGCGGTCCATCTGAGCACCAAGATGCAGAATCAGACCGCCGCAAAAAAAGACCAGCCCTCGGGAACGTCGGCCAGATCTGCAGGGCGCGTTGCGAAGGCCAGCCGACCCGGGACACGGCCTACCAAGTCTGCCGCGAAATCGAAAGCGCGGCGGGCCATCTCCAACCGCGCCAGCTGAACGCAATCATCGTGGGCGGTCTCCTGCACCACTGGCGCACCACGCTGGCCCCGTGGACCGTGTTCAACCGCACGGCCCAACTGCGCAAGATGCTGCGCCTCCTTGAAACCTTCGGAGCGCCGCCCATCCCGCTGCCCCGCATGCGCCGCCCGCCGCCGCGCGAGGTCGTAGCCACGCCGCAGCAAATCCAGGACCTGACGGCCGCCGCGCCCGCATGGCTGCGCCTCTTCTTCCTGCTGTGCTGGCAGACGGCCCTGCGCTTCTCCGAAGCCTTGCAGCCCGGCCCGGCCAACCACCGCGAAGGCCACATCACCGTGCGCACGAAAGGCGGGGCCATGCGCACCATCCCCACCACGCCCGAAATCGAAACGCTATTCGCGGCGGCGGGAAGCAGCGCGGGCCGCGCCGACTGGACCTACATCGAAATGCTGCACGGCAAACGAATCAAACCGAGCGCCGTGCACACCGCATGGAACCGCCTGACAAAAAAGCTGGGGATCACCAACCTGAATCCCCATGACCTGCGCCGCACCACCGGCGACGACCTCTACCGGCTGACGAAGGATATCCGGGCCACGCAGCAGTACCTGGGCCACGCCAGCATCGCCTCCACCATGCACTACCTCGCCCCGCTCAAAGAAGAGCGCCTCCGCGACTACCAAAGGCTGCTCAGCTTCCATGCCAAGCCGGGCGAGCAAACCAACTGAGAGGAGACCGCCGAATGACCCTGACCGAAGCAATCCAGCTAGCCCGCAACGCCATCAAGCAGTACGAAAATCTCTGCCGAGCAGACCCGCCCGCCCACTCGGAAACCAACGACCGCACGAGGGAAGCCCTGCA
>JBGQNE010000037.1:0-18417 GCA_041500985.1 Terriglobia bacterium
ATACAGCGCCACACTCTTGATCAAAAACGACATCCCCCCGCACAGACCCGCGACGAACAGCCATCCCCACCACGGCCTCTTCACAAAACGAAACAGCGCCGCCGCTCCAAACGTCGCGAAAAACAGGTTGTACCACGACGGCATCCCCGCCGGGTACAGCGGCACGCTCCACGCCGCCGCCAGCAGCGTCACTCCCCCCGCAGCCACGTCCCCCATGCACTCTCGCGCCAGATAAAATACCACCGGCACCCACGCCAGAAAAAAAATAAACAGCACGATTCGCAGCGATCCCAGATTGATTCCGCATACCCGGAACGCCAGCGCGTTCAGATAGCTCAGCCCCCCTGTGTAGATTTCCACGTAGTCCCGGTGCGGCATCTGCCCCTGCAAAACCCGCTCCGCGCTCTGCGCCAGCGCCCCGTCATCGTGCGGCACCCATCCCCGCATCAGGTTCGTTCCCAGGTACACCCCGCAAATCGCCCACACGCACAACAGCACCGCCGCCGTCCTCCAGCGCGGCGCTCCGCGCACGGCAGTGCTCCCGCCTGCTTCGCTCGCCTCGCTCCTCATCGCCCGCCTGCTCGCACTCTGCTTCCGCTCGCTTTCCACTCGTGCAATTCCATCACAGCCGCTCGCCAATGCAAAGCAACTCCGTCCCCCCATATTCCGCCAGTGCACCGTCCTGGCCGGAAACTTCCCCGCGAACCTTTCCCGCACTTCCCGCTTGCAAATTCCTCCCCGGCTGCTAGCATGGCCTCGCTTTTAACCTCCAGAGAGAAAGCATTGCCCCCTACTGACGAACTCTCCACTCGCCCTTCCCGCGGCCGCCTCCTGCAGATTCTCGGCGTCGGTTTCGGCATCGCCGTCGCCGTCGGCAACACCATCGCCGCCGGAATCGTGCGCACTCCCGGCGATATCGCCCGCCATCTCCCCAACGTCTGGCTTTTCCTCGGCGTCTGGGTCGGCGCCGCCCTCTATGCCCTGCTCAGCGCCGCCCAGCTCGCCGAACTCGGCGCCGCCATCCCCCGCAGCGGCGGCCAGTACAACTATTCCCGCCAGGCCCTCGGCGAATATGCCGGCTTCATCGTCGGCTGGAGCGACTGGCTTTCCACCTGCGGCACTTGCGCCGCAGTGGGCATCGTCATCGGCGAATACTCCCGCTACCTTCTCCCCGTTCTTGCATCCCACGTCTCGGTGAAAGCCATCGCCGTCTTTGTCATCGTGCTCTTCGCCGCTCTGCAATTCCGCAGCCTCCACGTTGGCCGCCTCATTCAGAACGTCAGCTCCCTGCTCAAATGCCTGGCCTTCTTCGCCGTCGTCGCCGCGTGTTTCTTCTACGGCAAAGGCGCCGCTCCCGCCGCCGCTTCTTCCGCGCTGGCCATCCCCGCCGGCTGGCAGCTTTTTGCCGGCCTGGTCTTCGGCCTGCAAGCCACCATCTACACCTTCGACGGCTGGGACGGCGTTATTTATTTCGGCGACGAAGTCGAAGACCCCGCCCGCGACGTTCCCCGCTCCATCTTCGGCAGCGTCCTCTCCATCCTGGCCATCTATCTTCTCCTCAACGCCGCCGTCGTCTGGGTTCTCCCCATGAACGAAATCGCCGGCAACAATTTCGCTCTCGGCGCCGCCGCCCAGCGCGTTTTCGGCGCCTACGGCGATACCGTCATCCGCTCCGTCATGGTCCTCTCCCTGCTCTCCAGCCTCAACGCCCTGCACCTCATGGGCACCCGCGTCCTCTACGCCATGGCCCGCGGCGGCCTCTTCTTCCGCTCCGTCACGGTCGTCAACAAGGGCGGCACTCCCTGGCTCGCCCTGCTGCTCAGCGCCGGAGTCGGCGTCTTCTTCGCCGTTTTCGAATTCCAGCGCGTCATCGCCATGCTGGCCTTTTTCTTTGTCACCAATTACACCCTTTCCTTCGTCTCCCTGTTTGTCCTGCGCTGGCGCGAGCCTTCCCTGCCCCGTCCCTACAGGGCCTGGGGCTATCCCTGGACCACCGCCGCGGCGCTGGCCGGCTCGATTCTTTTTTTGATGGGGGCAATTCGGGATGACTGGAAGAACAGCTGGCTGACGCTGGCAGCGCTCGCCGCCAGCTATCCGCTCTACCTCGGGCTCAAGTGGGCGGCGCAACGCACTGCCCGCCTCGCGGCTTAATCTATTTTCTTCAGACCTTTTCGGCGATTGATTTCCCTTGCAGGAACAGCATCACGTACTCGCGCCCGCCCGTTTTCGAATCCGTCCCGGACATATTGAATCCTCCGAAAGGATGCGCGCCGACCATCGCTCCGGTGCACTTGCGGTTCAGGTACAGATTCCCCACGTGGAACTCCGCGCGCGCCTTGTCCAGATTCTTCCGGCTCTTGGAATACACCGCTCCGGTCAGGCCGAAATCCGTCCCGTTGGCGATCTCCAGCGCCTGGTCGAAATCCTTCGCTTTGATCACCGTCAGCACCGGGCCGAAGATTTCTTCCTGCGCGATGCGCGCCTTTGGCGGCACGTCCGCGATGATGGTCGGCTGGACGAAGTAGCCGTCGCCCGGCGCTCGTCCCCCTCCGGTCATCAGCCGCCCTTCCCGCTTGCCCACTTCGATGTATTTCAGGATTCCTTCCATCGCGCCCTTGCTCACCACCGGGCCCATATAGTTGTTGGGGTCTTCGCTCGGTCCCGTGGCGATATTTCTGGTCCGCTCCACCAATTTGGCCAGGAATTTGTCGTACACCTTTTCCGCCACGATCACCCGCGAGCACGCCGAGCACTTTTGGCCCGAATAGCCGAAGGCCGCCTGCATGGTTCCCTGCGCCGCCGCGTCCAAATCGGCGTCCTCGGCCACCACGATGGCGTCCTTGCCGCCCATCTCCAGCACCGTCCGCTTGATCCAGATTTGCCCCGGCGAAGGCTTGGCCGCCAGTTCCTGAATGCGCAGGCCCACTTCCTTGGACCCGGTAAATCCGATGTAGCGCGTCTTGGGATGGCTCACCAGGGTATCGCCGATGCTTCCGCCCGGCCCCGTGATGAACTGCACCGCTTCCTTGGGCAGGCCCGCTTCATGCAGAATTTCCAGGAACTTGGCGGCCACCGTCGGCGAATCGCTCGCCGGCTTCAGCACGATGGTGTTTCCGGTGAGCAGCCCGGCCACCACCAGGCCGGCCATGATCGCGCAGGGAAAATTCCACGGCGGCACCACCACGCCCACGCCCAGCGGAATATATTCCAGATAATTCTTCTCGCCCTTCATGGGCACCAGTTTCTGCGGCCCGGAGACCCGCAGCGCTTCGCGCGCGTAGAACTCGCAGAAATCAATCGTCTCCGCCGTGTCCGCGTCCGCTTCCACCCAGGTCTTGCCCACTTCGTAGCACACCAGCGCGTTCATTTCGAATTTGCGCCCGCGCAGAATCTTCGCCGCGCGCAGGATGATCTCCGCGCGCTTCTCCGCCGGCACGCGCCGCCATGTTTCGAAATACCTGTGCGCCGCTTCCACCGCCGCCGTGGCCTGCTCCACCGTGGCCACCTGGAACGTCCCCACCACCTGCAACGGGTGCGACGGATTCGTCGAAGCTTTTTTCTCCGCCGTCGTTACCGCCTGCCCGCCGATGTACATCGGGTACTCGCGGGTGAATTCCGCGGCCACTTTGGCCAGCGCCGCTTCCATGGCCTTGCGGCTTTTGGGCAGCGAATAATCAATAAAGGGTTCGTTCTTGAACGCGGGCAGCTTTTTCAGCATCTGCTGCGATTTCGGGGCTTTGGCGGTAGCCATAAGAGGAACTCCTTCTGAATTTGCAACCTCGCAATTGTACCGCTCCCCCATCGCCAGCGACAAGGTTGCGGCTCGGCAAGCAGCATCCCCCGGCAGGCGGGGCCGATCGGCCCGTCCTGCCGGGGGATAGATTTTCCTGCGCGAATTCCGCCGGGGGAATTACGTGCCCGATCCGGATTCCGCCTCGGAGTCATGGATATCGGCATCGGCCTGCTTGCCGGCTGTCCTGGCTTCGGTCTTGGAATTGGCCTGCGGATCAAGCGTCTGGATGGACTTGCCCAGGCTCAGTTTTTTCGATCCGGTTCCTGCGGGGCAAGTTGTGCCCGCGGCCGGGGCCTGGCCGGTCATGTCCGCCTTGAGGCAATCGAAGGAGATGTTGCGGTTATGGCTGACGTGGATGGCGGCAATGCACTGGCCGAGATTTTTGAAGCCGCCGCAGGCGGCATTCAGGTCCGTGCCCTTGGGCAGCAAGCCCTGGGACTGCAGCTTGGAGGTCAGCGTGCTGTTCAGCTTGCTGTTGTGGCTCAACACATCGGTGGGAGAGCTGGCTGCGGAGTGATTGCCGCCGCCATATCCTCCTCCTCCCGCGTTGCCCATGGAACCGTGCTCGGACCCGGCTGCTCCGGCGCCGCCGGGCATGCCCGTGCCGCCCGGACCGCCTCCGGGATGGCCGCCGGACTGGCCGTGCTGGGCGAGAGCGGGGGTCGCTCCCAACCATAGAACTACAAGCAGTGCTGCTGCGATTGCGATGGACCGTTTCATTGTTCTTTCCTCCTGAATTCAGATGAAATCACCAATTGGCCGAACAAACAAAAATTCATCGTTGCTTCTTTCCGCGAAACAGCGGGCTGAGATTGAAGGCAATGCCAAAGGAAACCGTATTCACGCTCAAGTCCACGCTGTGGCTGAAACCGATTCCCAAATCGAGGAAGGGCGACGGGTTATAGTCCAGTAGCGCGCCGACCCCCTTGTCCCGCGTCAAGGAAGAGGTTCCCGTGGTCACGGAGTTCTGCAGGAAGGACATCGGGCCTTGCCCCGGCCCTCTGGGCGCTCCGGAAATCGGCGGAGCGGTGCGGCTGTACAGGGTTTGCGTGCCCCACGGCTCGATCTGATAGGCCAGCCCACCCACGCTGAAGGAATGCGCCAGGTCGACCATCAAGCCTTCTTCAAAGTGGGCCAGCATGCCCTGGGTGAGATAAGGGCGCTGAAAGGTTCGCGTATTGGGGGTGGTGTTGCCAATGCCCGCGGTGAGATAGGGAGAGAGGCGGCCGAAATCATGGGAAAGCGTGTGCGTCCAGTCGGCCGTCACATGGCCGGTGGTCAAGCCATTGCTCAGGTCTCCCGTGGGGACCGAGGCAGTGATCGTGGAAGCATAATTCAGCAACGGCGTGCGCGCGGCGAAATGCAGCGCGAGGAAGGCGTTGCCCAGGCCGGAGTAGGTGGTTGTGCTGGTCGTGGTGGTGGTGACCGGCGGGATGCCGCTGGTGGTGGAGGTCGTCGTGGTCGCCCGGTCAAAACCGATGGGCACGCCCACTTCGAAGCTGAAATGCTTGTTGAACTGATAGCCCGCCGCGGAGGTGAAGCTCATGACCTGCCCGTAGGAGTTCGAACTGGCCTCGAACGACTCGATCAGGGTGAATCCCCTCTCGTTTTTAGCCTTGGACACCGGGCCGCTCGGCACCGTGGCCTGAGCCCACAAAGACTCGGCTCCGCCCAGCAGACCCAGCAGGGCAATTCCAGAAAGCACTGCGCAAAACCGGACTTTCTTCGCGATCATCTTCAAAGGTAATGCTCCCGTTCTTTAGGGTAAAAGTTCTCCTGGCGGCCTTTTGCTCACCATCGATTGCCAAGTAAGATGCAAGCGCCCCTCCACGCCGTTGCTTGCACTAACTGGCTGTCTTTCCAGTATTTTGCATAAATTCTTAGCCTCTGGCCGGATTCTATCGTGGTACTTATTACCTCCATTCGGGTATTTTTTCTCCCGTGGCGGCGGGGTGGGGTTGGCGGAAAAAAGGGGCGGGAAAAATTCCAAATTGGGAAGAGATGACCCCCACCCCGGTTGTTTTCGTAAGAGTGGCAAATAAAGGGGGTTAGCGGGGCACTTTTTGTAAGAGTGGCAAATACAGGGGGTTGAAGTGGTTTGTTTTGATATTCATGCGGGAGGGGGCGGAAGTGGCGATTCTGCGGGGGTTGCGAGAGGGAAAAGTGAGGAGATGAGGTAAGGAGATAACGAGGTAATGAGAGAGGCGGGAGGGGATTTTTTCTTTGGGGGTCGGTTGGGGAGGGGGGCACGGGGAGGAACTCCTTTGTTTTCAGCGGGCAGAAACAAATCACAGTATAACTCAAAAGGCAATAGTTGTCAATAGAGGTACTAGTATTGGGACTAAGGGGGAGGCGCGCCGATCATTCGGCCTTGGCAGCGTGAACTTATTGTTTGGAAGCGGAAGACTAAACTTTTTAGTTTGAGGAACTATGCAGCGACCGGTTTAGCGGCCCATTCGTTCTCGCACAGTTCCGCGCGAATGTTTGTAGCATGTTCTCCGCCCGGAAGCGTGGCCAGCCAGCCGGCAATATTCGCGTCAACCATGTTTTTCAGCGTGGCGTCTCCAGAGTACAGAGAATAAAACACGCGGATTAATTTATCGGCGCTCTCCGCGGGAGAATTGTCGTCTTTCTCCCAGCGGGTGACTTGCTCGGGGACCACCCCGATGATCTTTGCAAATTCCGCCGATTTCTTGCCGAGCCTCTTGCGCAGAAAACGAATTTCCGCGCCGCTCAAAACATCTTCTTTTTGCACAACCGTGCGAGCAATCTTGACCATTAAGTCTTCCAGGGCGGGAATGTCCGCCGCCTGTTTTCCGCAGGCGGTGCATACGCGATAGGTTATTCCAATTAAATAGACGTTGGGCAAACCACTGTCTACAAAGTGGTAGGGGCTGTGGGCCGTAGCTTGCAGTGTTTTACATTTCTTACGGCAATCATGCTTTTCGGCGGCGGCTACCATTTCGTGATCACCTCAAATCGTTTGCTTTTTTCGTCGACGGTGATTTTCAGGTGAAGTTCATCTCCTTCGATATCCACGGTGCGAATGAGGTACTCCCAAGTATTGTGTTCCTGGTCGAAATTGGGCTCTCGGCACAAAAGCCAATCATCGCGATCCAGTCCGTGAGCAATGTCATCCGGCGAGATGTTTCTGTGAGCGCGTTCAACCTCAGAATGGAATGTTTCGCCATAATATCCGCGCTTGCGAGCGAATCGGATAAAGTCTCGCAGCTGTCGCTCGCCCATGGAGGGTGGGCGGGGCACCCCAGGACTTGACATTATATCAATTCTCCCGTTACTGTCAATGGGTTTTGGTTGGGCCTGGTTACGCAGGGTACACAGGAATTAAGTATCGCGCAAGGTAGCATTCCGCATTGAACTTTGACGGGGGAGTGAGCCTTCGCCAGCCGCCTACATAACGAATCGAATTGACGGAAAGAAGTATCTGATTTCACTACGCGCGGATGGGTATATTCGAAACAAATACGCGCTCTTCAGCCTTCGGCACTCCAGTGGCTGTGAGAGCTTCGACGAAAGCTCCGTAAATCGGCCACGGATATGGAGTCGGGCCGACAATCAGTCGGTCGAAGACTTGCGCGAAATCCAAATCGGCGATGAGCGGCGAAGCTGAGCCGTCGAGCGGGATCTTATAGACGACTTGGGGGGCACCCGCCACAACCTCTGTGGAAGATTGCATCAGGGGAGAGGGCCAACGCTTTGGCGTGTAGATCGCTCTCCATTCCATCTCCTCATGAAAACCTTCGTGCTTAAGACAGACGATGCCGGATGCAAACATCTGAAAAACTAGCTGGGCAAGGACCTCTCGCTTGAGCGTACGGAGGTAATCGCTATTCTCCCGAACGTTTGCGACGACTTGATCAATGACGCTGTGAGCATCTGGTTCCGACAAGTAAGCGACGGGACTGAAGTTGAGAGCTAGAGACACGGCCGAAATCGAGACGTATGGAAAGCGGAGCACGATGCCAACGCGTGTGCCAGTCCCGCCGAAAGCTCGCCACATCGAGAGTCGTCCGTACACATCTTCGGAGTCTTGGTGCTCGGAGACACAAGCGATATATGTATTCAGTCGAAGGTCTTGCCACCAGTTGTTAAAGGCTGTGAAGGCGTCGTCCGCGGCTCCTGAGCTACAGGCGTCGAACGCATCAACGAACGCCTTACGTTTGGCGGGGTCAAAGAAATAATGATTGAAGATATCGAAGCCATGCTGTACTTCGCGGTAGTCCGACATGCAATTGGTGTTGCGTAGCCAGAATCGCTTTATTCGGATGATACTTAGGGCGGCCTCAGCGGTCGTGTAGTGAACGAATCGCCCGTGAGTCTGATCGGGTGTGCGTTGATACATCGCCTGCATTTGTTTTAGGGCATACGGCATCGTGATGCTCATGATACGCACGCCTTCATCGTGAATCTTGCGGATTTCTTCTGGGGGAGGGATCTGGATTGGGCTAGTTGGCTCTGTACCCACGGTGAATCTCCTCAAGACAACTCATCTAACAGCGAGGCCAGACATGCAACTAGCAACGCCCCGTACCCGAATGGCAAGGACGGGTGGCCCGCCCTTGGTTCATATTCTTTCCTCTTGACGGCAACGCATGGTGAGAGGATACCACTTCTATAAGTCAGTTGGGAGTAGAATGCGGGGATTGCCCCACCCTTACTGCGCAAGAGGGACACCCCAGCCTGCCTGCTCATTAAGTCTGGGCCACCCTCATAAGGGATCAGGCTGGGTTGCTTTATTCCGGCTCAGGGCTGAGCTTGAGGAGTTCTATCCAGTGACGATTGGGCAGGTGTGGCGCTCTTCTGCTTTGCGGCATGTACTGATTGAGATATCGCTCAATCCTGCGATTGAAGGCTACCTGCTTCGCATTGAGCCTATCGGTGGGGAGCTTGACTTCAACGAAGAAGAAGCGCTTGTTTCGGTCTACGACGAAAAGGTCCGGAGGTTGAGGCTGCGACTGACAGATGAAGTCCGCCGCTTCGTTGTCGAGTATCTGAACAGCGTTGAAATAGGATTGGGTTTGCGATCGCCGACGCCAGTATTCCCAAGTTACTTCATAGCCGCGGTTCATGTAGTGAACGGCGGCGAACAATTCTCCAAAGCCATAGATTCTCTTTATCTTGTGGGGACATTTGACGGGGATTTGATCTGTGTTGTCTTCCCAGACACGATTATCCAGGAACAGGGTCGTTTGGCCGTATTTTTTCTTCCAGCGACCATACAGAATGCCCTCCCGATACAATTCACAGTCCGCGGGTGGATAGGTGAGGGTTGTCGTAACCATGTTAGTCAAGTGTCAGTCTAGCATTGTTCCTGGACGCTGTCGGATGGAAATTTAGAATTACAGAGCTGCCCGGCTTCGGACGGGATTCCGGGTGAGTGATAGCTACACATTCATGAAGGAACCCACCTTGCCGAATCACTGGGCCTGCGCCGCGAGCAAATGCAAAGATGCCACCCTGAAAGGTGACGCGGAGGAGAGGAGATATCCCTCCGCTGCGGTCGAGATGACAGCTAGAAAAATTAGGCGCAAGAGCGGGCAAGGCGTGCCGTGCCCCTACGGCAAACGCGCGAAAAAAGCGGGCGGGGCAAGCCCCGCCCCTACACAGGAAAGAGCAAAGACAAAGGCGGGAGAGGGAAGAGTTTTGGCGCTTGCGGGGGTAACTAGTTTGCGGCGCGGGGGTTACGGGAGGCGGGCTGGGGGCGGCGCGGTACTCTATACTGCCAACATTAAAATTTCCTAGGAATCAGGAACCGGGACATGGCCAAACCTTTGGTGGTGGTATCTCTTCCGAACGACAATGCGTATTTGCATGAGCAGGCGGTGGCGGCGAAGAGGGAGGGAGAGCGGCTGGGGTTCGAGCTGCGGGTGCTACATGCGAACGATGATTCGGTGACGCAGAGCCAGCAGTTGCTGGAAATAATTCAATCACGGACGGAGCCGCGGCCCCGGGCGTTTTTGGTGGAGCCGGTGGTGCATACGGGGCTGCGGAAGGTGGCGGAAGTGGCGGTGGGGGCGGGGATGGCGTGGGTGGTGAACAACGCCAATGTGGACTATCTGCCGAAGCTGCGGAATAACCCGAAGATTCCGGTATTCGGCATCTCGCAGAACCACAACGAAATTGGGCAACTGCAAGGCAAGCAGATGGCCGCGTTGCTGCCCAAAGGGGGATCGGTTTTATACATTCAGGGGCCCAGTTCGAGCACCGTGGCAATGCAGCGAACCGAGGGGATGGAACGGATCCGGCCGAACAACATACAGATCACGACGCTGCGGAGCAAATGGGGAGAAGAGGGCGCTTTCCAGAGCACCTGCGCCTGGCTGAAGCTGGCGACATCGCGCCCGGAGCGGTATCACCTGGTGGCGGGGCATTCGCTGGAATTCGTGAGAGGGGCGCGGAGGGCGTTCCAAACAGTTGGGGACGCGGAGACGCAGAAAAAGTGGCAGGGATTGCCATTCATCGGGATGGGCATCGCCGGGCAGGTGAAGGCGCTGGTTGACGGGCGCAGCCTGACCGCGGCGGTGATTACCTCGCTGACGATGGATCAAGCGATGGGGATGCTGCATCAGGCGCTGGAAACGCAGACGCAGCCGCCGGAAAATACGTTCGTGGAAGCGGCGTCGTATCCGGATTTGCAGAAGATTGGGGGATAGGGATCGAGAAGAATCGCGGGGGATGCGGAAGTTTGGCTGAGTTGCGCGGGGTAGCCGGCTGTTTCCGGAATAATTTCGATTGAGGACGAGTTGTTGTTCGCGGATGTTTGTGTTTTTTGGTTTGCCCGCCTGCGGTACGAAATCAGAAAAAAACATGATGCCACCTTACCGACGCGTCGGGAAAAATTCCGGGCGAGATCCAGGCTCGCTCAGGCGACTGAGACCGTCTGGCTGGATGGAGGGAGTTGTGGAGTGGAAGGGTTGAGATCCTTCGCTGCGCTCAGGATGACACCCCGTGGGATAGAGGCTATGCGTTAGAGGCTGCGGAGGAGTTTGTAGAGTTCGTTGGCGGCGTCGAAGGAGGTTTCGAGGTCGCGGGAGGAGAGGCGTTCGCGGAGGTCGTCGAGGTGGCGGGCGAAGAGATCGAGGGAGGCGGCGATATATTCGCGGTTGGTGAGGAGGATATCGCGCCAGGTGGAATAGGGGCTGCCGGCGAGGCGCAGGGTGTCGCGGAGGCCGGGGCCGGCGAGGGTGAGGGGCAGGCCGTTTTCGTCCACGCGGTCGTAGAGGAAAGAGGCCAGGGCGACGGCGGCGAGTTGGGGGAGATGGGAAGAGAGGGCCACGGCGTAATCGTGCTGCTGGGCGCCGAGCCAGAGGGGGCGCGCGCCGAGGCGTTCGAGGAGGTGGAGGAAGGCCATCACGCGAGGGGCTTGTTTGGCGGGGAGGCCGGGCTCGCCGGAGATGATGGCGTAGGGGGCGTTCTGGAAGAGATCGGCGGTGGCGCTGGCCATGCCGGAGACTTCCCTGCCGGCCATGGGGTGGGCGGGAAGGAAGAGGGGGTGCGGGCCGGGGTTTTCGGATAGGAAATCTTCGGCGCGTTCGCAGATGCGGAGTTTGGTGCTGCAGGCGTCGGTGACGAGGGCAGTTGGCGGAGAGAGGCGGAGGATTTCGGGGAGAAGGTCGATGGTGACGCCGATGGGGAGGGCGATAAAGACGAGGTCGGCGTGGGCGAGGGCGGGGGCGAGATCGCCGGAGAAGGATTGCTGGATGGCGCCCGCGGCGGCGGCGGCGCGGAGGATTTCGGGGCGGTCCCATCCGGCGACGTGGATTTCGGGGGCGTGCTTGCGGAGGGCCAGGGCGAAGGAGCCGCCGATGAGGCCGGTGCCGAGGATGGTGGCGGAGCGGAATGGGGCGGGCATGGGCTAGGAGATGCGGCGGCCGATGGCCGGGGCGATGATGCGGAGTTCGGCCATGAGCTGGGCGAACTGGGCGGGTTCGAGGGATTGAGCGCCGTCGGAGAGGGCGTGGTCGGGGTCGTTGTGGACTTCGATGAGCAGGCCATCGGCGCCGGCGGCGACCGCGGCGCGGGCCATGGGAGCGACTTTGTCGCGGCGTCCGGTGGCGTGAGAAGGGTCGGCCATGATGGGGAGATGGGAAAGTTTCTGGATGACGGGAATGGCGGCGATGTCGAAGGTGTTGCGGGTGTAGGTTTCGAACGTGCGGATACCGCGTTCGCAGAGGACCACACTGAAGTTTCCGCCGGCGAGGATGTATTCGGCGCTGAGAAGGAGTTCTTCCATGGTGGCGGACATGCCGCGCTTGAGGAGGACGGGTTTTCTAGTTTCGCCGAGGGCGCGGAGGAGATGGTAGTTCTGCATGTTGCGGGCGCCGACCTGGAACATATCCACGTAGCCGGACATCATCTGGATTTGCGAAGGGTCCATGACTTCGCTGACGGTGCAGAGATTGAATTTGTCGGCGGCTTCGCGCATGAGCTGGAGGCCCTTTTCGCCGAGGCCCTGGAAGGCGTAGGGAGAAGTGCGCGGCTTGAAGGCGCCGCCGCGGAGGATTTTAGCGCCGGACTGGGCGACGGATTCGGCGACGGCGAGAATCTGTTCGCGGGATTCGACCGAGCAGGGACCGGCGGCGACGATGACTTCATTGCCGCCGATGCGCACGCCGCGGCCGACATCCACGATGGAGCCTTCGGGCTTGAACTGGCGGCTGGCGAGTTTGAAGGGCTGGGTGATGCGCATGACTTCGCGCACGCCGTCAAGGAGTTCGAAATCGCGGTGGTCGAAATCGCGGTGGACGCCGACGGCACCGAGCACGGTGTGCGATTCGCCGGTGGAGCGATGCACGTTGAAGCCGGCGGCGATGAGCCGGTCGAGGACGTTTTGGATTTGGGCTTCGGTGGCCCCTTCGTGCATGACGATGACCATAGATTCCTGTTTCCTTCGCTAAAGAATCAAAGAGAAAAACACGGGACCTTGGTCCCGGTACGACAGCAATTTCCTGCAAACCTGCCGGGCTGATGCCCGGCCTCTACAAAAGCGAGCGAGTTGCGATTTGAATGGGTCATTTTTTGGGAGTGTCCTCGGGAGTGCCGCCCGGGTGCATGGCGGCGCGCTCGGCGGAGCGGGCCTCGTCGATGATGCGTTCGAAGAGGCGGCGGATGGCCTGGTTGGTGAGCGGGCCGGAATTGGCGCGTTCGGCGCCGGCGATGACGTCGCGCTCGCGGTCGGGCTGGTAGAGGGCCATTTGCTTTTCCTGCTTGAGGCGGCCGATTTCGATGGCGCAGCGGGAGCGCTCGTTGAGCAGCTCGACCAGCTGGCGGTCGATTTCGTCAATTTTGCGGCGCCAGTCATCGAGGGTGGTCACGGAGCCTCCCGGCGGCTGAGGCCGGTTTTGTCGGCGGCTTTCAGAGCGCGCATGCGATCGGCGAGGGCGGAGGCGGCGGCTTCGGGCGAGGCGGCCTTTTCGATTTCGGAGACGAGAGCGGAGCCGACGACGGCGGCGTCGGCGAGGCCGCCGAGAACGGAGACATGGCCGGGGAGCGAGATGCCGAAGCCGACGGCGAGAGGGAGCTGCGTGACGGCGCGGACGCGGCGAACGAGCGCGGGGAGATCTTCGGCAAGAGTGTCTTTTGCGCCGGTGACGCCGGTGCGGGAGATGAGATAGAGGAAACCGGAGGAGCAGGCGGCGATTTTTTTCAGGCGCTCGTCGGTGGAGGTGGGAGCGGCGAGAAAGATCATGTCCAGTCCGCGGGCGGAGAGGATGCCGCGGTAGGCGACGGACTCTTCGGGGGTGAGGTCGGTGACGAGAACGCCGTCGGCGCCGGCGGAGGAGGCTTGGGCGGCGAATTTCTCGAGGCCCATTTGCAGGATGGGATTGAAGTAGCTGAAGAGGACCAGGGGAACCTGGCTGGATTGGCGGATGCGGCGGACGAGAGAGAGAACGCCGGCGAGGGTCGTGCCGCTTTGCAGGGCGCGTTCGCTGGCGCGCTGGATGGTGGGGCCGTCGGCGACGGGGTCGCTGAAGGGGACGCCAAGTTCGATGACGTCGGCGCCGGCTTCGGCGAGAGCGAGTACGAAGCGGAGAGTGGCGTCGAGCGAGGGATCGCCGGCGGTGATGTAGGCGACGATGCCCATTTCGCCGCGGGAGCGAAGCTCGGCGAAGCGCTGGGAGATGCGGGTCGTGGTGGTGTTGGCGGTGGTCATGGTCAGGAAAAACCCTTAGAGCAGGCGGGAGTAGGTCTCCATGTCTTTGTCGCCGCGGCCGGAGATGTTGACGATGATGAGGTCGTCCTTGGCGAATTTGGAGATGCGCTCGATGAGGCCGGCGAGGGCGTGGGCGCTTTCGAGGGCGGGGATGATGCCTTCGAGGCGGGCGAGGAGTTTGGCGGCGGCGAGAGCCTGGGTATCGCTGATGGCGGAGTAGCTGGCGCGGCCTTCGTCGGCGAGCCAAGCGTGCTCGGGGCCGATGGCGGGGTAATCGAGCCCGGCGGAAACGGAATGAGTTTGCGCGATCTGGCCGTCGGCGGTTTGCAAGACGTAGGTGTAGGTGCCCTGGAGGACGCCGGGGCGCGCGCCGGAATAGCCCTGGGCGGCGGCGAGACGGGCGGCGTGTTCGCCGAGCTGCGCGCCGCGGCCGCCGGCTTCGATGCCGATCATTTTGACGGAGCGGTCGGCGAGAAATTCGTGGAAGAGGCCGATGGCGTTGGAGCCGCCGCCGACGCAGGCGAAGAGATGCGTGGGGAGGCGGTTTTCCGCGGCGAGGATTTGCCGGCGGGCTTCGCGGCCGATGACGGAATGGAAATCGCGGACCATGGTGGGATAGGGATGCGCGCCCAGAACGGAGCCGAGAAGGTAGTGAGTGGTGCGGACGTTGGTGACCCAGTCGCGCATGGCTTCGTTGATGGCGTCCTTGAGGGTGCGGCTGCCGGATTCGACGCCGACGACTTGCGCGCCGAGCATGCGCATGCGGGAGACGTTGAGGGCTTGGCGAGCCATGTCCTCGGTGCCCATATAGACGACGCATTCGAGGCCCAGCTTGGCGGCGACGGTGGCGGAGGCGACGCCGTGCTGGCCGGCGCCGGTTTCGGCGACGATGCGCGGCTTGCCCATGCGCACGGCGAGAAGGCCCTGGCCGATGGCGTTATTGATTTTGTGCGCGCCGGTGTGCAGCAGGTCTTCGCGCTTGAGATAGATTTTGGGGCCGCCGAGATGCGCGGAGAGGCGGTCGGCGTGCTGGAGCGGCGTGGGGCGGCCGGCGAAATTCTTGAGCAGGGATTCGAAAGAGGCGCGGAAAGCGGGGTCGGCCTGGGCGGCGTCATAGGCGCGCACGAGTTCCTCAAGCGGGGCCATGAGGGTTTCCGGAACGTAGCAGCCGCCGTAGGGGCCGAAGCGGCCGGGAACGGCGGCGGGTTGAGTGGTTGTGCTCATCTTCTTTTTATGAAACAGTCTCCAATTTTTTTCCGACATTGGCCGCGAGCAGGCGGTTGGCGCGGGCGACTTCGGCGAGGAAGGCGCGCAGCTTGCCGGGATCTTTTTTTCCGTGCCGGGCGGAACGCGATTCGACGCCGCTGGCCACGTCCACGGCATAAGGACGGACGAGCAGGATGGCTTCGGCGACGTTTTCGGGCGTAAGACCGCCCGCAAGAATAATACGGTGGGAGCGAGCCACGCGGCGAGCGAGGGGCCAGGGGATGGTTTGCCCCGTACCGCCATATTGGCCTGTCTTGGCGGCGTCGAGGAGGAAGGCGGCGACACCGGCGGAGGGACGAAGCCGGGCCGGGGAGAATTTTGCGCCGACGCGGACGACGCGGATGACGCGGGAGCGGCGGGCGCAGGCGGCAATGTCGCGCGGGGATTCGTCGCCGGAAAGCTGCACGGCGGCGAGATGCAGGGCGGCGGAGAGGGAGAGGACGGCTGCGGGGGTCCAGTTGACGAAGATGCCGACGGGAGCGACGAAGGGCGGGAGGCGGCGAATGATAGCCCAGGCGCCCGCGGGCGAGATGGCGCGCGGGCTGGGGGCGTAGAAATTGAAGCCGAGGGCGTCGGCGCCGGCATCGCAGGCGGCGCGGGCGTCGGGCCAGTTGGTAATGCCGCAGATTTTGGCGCGGACCATGGTAGGCACTATTTTAGCCTGACGGGGCGGGAATGGGGCGGGGAAAAGCGGATTGCTGGCAATCGTTGTTTGGTGGCCGCGGGGGGATCAGGGCGCGGGGGAAAGGAGGAGAGCGGAGAGGGCCGCGGCGGGATCGGGGGCCAGCATGAGGGATTCGCCGATGAGGAAGGCGTCGAAGCCGGCGTCGCGGAGGCGGGCGAGGTCGTCATGGGAGCGCAGGCCGGATTCGCTGACGGCGATGCAGTCGTCGGGGATGAGGGCGGCGAGTTCGAAAGAGGTTTGCATGCGGACTTCGAGGGTTTTGAGGTTGCGGTTATTGACGCCGAGAATGCGTGCGCCGGCGGCGAGGGCGCGGGCGAGCTCTTCGGCAGTGTGAACTTCGACGAGGGGTTCCATGGCGAGTTCGCGGCCAAGGGCGAGCAGGTCGCGGAGTTGGGGGTCGTCGAGGGCGGCGACGATGAGAAGGAAACTGTCGGCGTCGTTGGCGCGGGTTTCGAGGACCTGCCAGGGGTCGAAGATGAAATCCTTGCGCAGGACGGGGAGGGCGGTGGATTTGCGGGCATCGCGGAGATTCTTGAGCGAGCCGCCGAAAAATTCCTCTTCGGTGAGGACGGAGAGGGCGGCGGCGCCGGCGGATTCGAGAGAGCAGGCCAGGGCGACGGGGTCGAAATTTTCGCGGATGACGCCGCGGGAGGGCGAAGCGGGCTTGAGTTCGGCGATGACGTTAAGGCCGGGGCGGGAAAGAGCGGCGGGGAAATCGCGCAGGGGAAGAGCGTGCTGGACGCCGTATTTGAGGGCGGTCGCGGGCAGGACTTTTTTGCGGTGCTCGATGGCGGCGCGCTTGGCGCCGAGGATTTTGTCCAGCACGGTTCCGGTGTTCTTGTGGGTGGCCATGGGGTGAATTGAGTATGCTAGGAGGCGGGCGGGAAAGTGTCAAACGCAAAGAGGAGAGGCGATGGATTTTCGGAAGGAGTATGCGGGGCTGCTGGAAGGGATCGCCGGAGAGGCGGAGCGGATGGCCATGAGCTATTTCCGCAGCGAGGATCTGCACAGGGAGAAGAAATTGGACGGGAGCGTGGTGACGGCGGCGGACCGCGGAATCGAGGCGATGGCCCGGAAGAAGGTGGCGGCGAGCGGACTGGCGCTGGAGGTGCTGGGGGAAGAGATGGAAACGGCGCCGGGTGGCGAACGGGGGCCGGGGAAGCGGGCGCGGCTAATTATTGATCCGGTGGACGGGACGGAAGAGTTTTCGCGGGGGATACCGACGTTTGGGACGCTGCTGGGAATCGAGCGGGAGGGGGAGATTGTCGCGGCGATGGTGAGCGCGCCCGCGCTGAGGGAAAGATGGTCGGCGTACAAGGGAATGGGGGCGTACCGGGGAGAGCGGCGACTGAGCGTTTCGAAAACGGAGCGGCTGAGCGAGGCGATGATTTTTACGGCGGGGACCGGGCCGGGGAACGATGCGGAGCGGCGGGCGAAAATGCGGAAGGTGCAGGACGCGGCGAAGCGCAGCCGGAGCATGGGAGGATTCTGGCAGCACATGCTGGTGGCGGAGGGGATCGTCGACGCGGCCATGGATATCAAGGGAAAACCGTGGGATTATGCGCCGTCGCTGCTGATCGTGGAGGAGGCCGGGGGGCGGGCGACGAGCATCACGGGAGAGCGCGGCATTTATGGGGGGAGTTTTCTGTGCGCGAACGAGAAGCTGCACCAGGAGATTTTGGGATTTTTCCGGTAGCGGCGCTCTCAGAACCAAGAAGAGAGATTCATCGCTCATAAAAAGAATGAGCGATGGGGCAGCGGTTCCTCCACTCCGGGACGGCAAAAAACGCCGTCCCTCCGGTCGGAATGACAACGTTTATTTACTGGCTGCTCTGAAAGTTCAGAAGCGGCTTTTTCAGATTGAGTTTTTTGCCGGGGCGAAATGAAAAAAGCGGGAGCATTGCGGGTGCTGGCGGAGGAGATTGCGGAGTGCCGGAAGTGTGCGCGGCTGGTGGAGTACCGGGAGCGGGTGGCGCGGGAGAAGAGGCGGGCGTACCGGGAGTGGGAGTATTGGGGAAGGCCGGTGCCGGGGTTTGGGGATGCGCGGGCGAGGCTGCTGATCCTGGGGCTGGCGCCGGGGGCGCACGGAGCGAACCGCACGGGGAGGATGTTCACCGGGGACCGCTCGGGGGATTTTCTGTATGCGGCGCTGCACCGGGCTGGATTCGCGAGCCAGCCCACTTCCCTGCACCGCGAGGACGGATTGCGGCTTGCGGATGCGTATATCACGGCGACGATACGCTGCGCGCCGCCGCAGAACAAGCCACTGCCGGAGGAGATCGCCGCGTGCCGGGGGTACCTGGAGCGCGAGATGGAGCTGCTGCAGCCGCGGGCGGTGCTGGCGCTGGGGCGGATTGCCTGGGACGGCTACCTGGCGCTGCTGCAGCAACAGGGAAAAATCACGAAGCGGGGAGAATATCCGTTTGCGCATGGAGCGGAGGCGGAGCTTCCCGGGGGGCTGCCACGGCTCTTCGCGGCGTATCACCCGAGCCAGCAGAA
>JBGQNE010000038.1:0-13170 GCA_041500985.1 Terriglobia bacterium
GCCGGCTCATTAAGCAAGAGGCACGCCGTCAGGCTTATTCGGACCGAAGTCCGAACATTGCCCTTCGACTGCTTGTAAGCATACGGTTTCAGGTTCTATTTCACTCCCCTCGCAGGGGTACTTTTCGCCTTTCCCTCACGGTACTGGTTCACTATCGGTCGCTAGAGAGTATTTAGCCTTGGAGAGTGGTCTCCCCAGATTCCCGCGGGATTACACGTGTCCCGTGGTACTCAGGATGCCGCTTCGAGTCCGGTACAATTTCCGTTACGTGGCTCTCACACTCTATGGCCCCGCTTTCCAGCGGATTCACGTATTGTCCGGATTGGTAACTCTACTTATGCGGTCCTACAACCCCCACATGCAAGCACATGGGTTTGGGCTGTTCCGATTTCGCTCGCCGCTACTATCGGAATCTCTTTGATTTATTTTCCTCCAGGTACTGAGATGGTTCACTTCCCTGGGTTAGCTCATACCCGCCTATGGATTCAGCGGGCTGTAACCAGAGTTCATCTGGTCGGGTTTCCCCATTCGGAAATCCCCGGATCAAAGCCTGCTTGCGGCTCCCCGAGGCTTATCGCAGCTTGCCACGTCCTTCTTCGCCTTCTAGCGCCAAGGCATCCACCGTACGCTCTTAGTAGCTTAACCATAAAACTTACCCAAGTCGTCGCTGGCGATTCTTGCGAATCGCAGCCCCGGAGCACAGAGCGCTTCCCTCGTTCTCTTCCTGCTTAGGAGAAGTACGTGAGGAGGCGGTGCGGCCCGGCGACCGAGTAAGCTCGCCTTGATTCCACAGTTTTGCTCTTCTCGAGCGAAACTTGTAGTGTCCGCGCCATTCTTCCCCCGCGCTCACCGTAATGAGCGGAGGGCTATCGGAGCGGACTTGCCAACCTTTCTGTTGTCAAAGAACGTTCGTCCTGATCCCGTCAGAACGGGCTGACCTTCCGTCAGCCTACTCGCTTCTCGAATTTGCCTCCCGCGAAGTTCCGCAAGCTGCAAATCCTGTCCGCAAATAAAAAACCCGGCGTCGAGCGCCGGGCACAATCCCGAATCCTTCGGGGCTTTGCGCGAAGCTCGACTCATTTCTATCCGGTGTTCGTAGCGTACCTCACTTAGGATTGACTGCCGGCCGTTGTACTGGGACTACCGTTGCAGGTTTTCCAGTCGGAACCGCTTAAATCCCGTGCATCGCTTCAGAACTGTCCCGGTCACCCGAGACACTTATGGAGTATACAGCAAAAGCGGAATTCGTCAAGTCCCCCTGTCACGATTTTTTTACGGGCTGTGCAAACGTGTGCAAAACGGCAAAAAGCGAAGACCGGGCCCCTAGAAAGACAGAACCAGGCCCGTGGAAATGCGCGGGCGATGCTGCACCGCCCCATCGAAGGAAGTGCGCAAATAATCAATCTGGATCAGGCGAATTTTGAGGAAGGGAGCGGCCTTCACGTCCAGCCCTCCGCCAACCGCAGTGGCCAGGGAAGACTGCCCGTAGCTTCCTTCGGTTTTGCTGGCTCGCCCGGCAAGGATGTGAAAGAAGGGGGAGATCCGCAGGGGAACGGAAAATTCCGGACCCACCATATACGTGCGCGTGCTGATTCTGATGCCCCCGAAAGTTCCGTAATGTCCGCTGATATCCGCCGTCAGGCGGGTGAAGGGAAACGTTTTAATGCCGCCGGCCAGCTCCCAACCGTTGGTCTGAACGCTGATGGTTCCCGTGGGAATCAGGCAGGAAGGCGGCACGCACAAGGAGGAAACCCCTCCGACCGTGAGCACCGAAGCATCCGAGCGGAGATAGGTATAGCCGCCGAAGATCTGCCCGAGCATCTGGGCCTTCAGGGACGAAGGAGAAAAAAGAGCAAGAAGCAGGAAACCGGCCAGCCAGGAAAACTTGCGCATGCCAAGCACCTCGAGGGAACAATCATAACTTCCTATTGAAGTTAGAGATGCACGAAGAAAATGGCAAGTTGTCCGGCTGGGCATGGCGGCCGGCGCGGACACGAGTTGCGGCGGGGGTTGGCGGCTGCTAAAATTCAGAATTTGCCGGAGTTAATGCGGCGCTCTTCGGCAGAACCTGGCGGGCTTCCACGAAACAAGCTGCCGGACTGGCGGCGCCGGCCCACAGGAAGGGAGACTACGCGTGGCCAAGTACGATGTAGCGATTATCGGGAGCGGACCGGGCGGGTATGTGGCCGCCATCCGGGCGGGCGAGTTGGGACTGAAAACGGTGGTGATCGAAAAGGCTCCGGCGCTGGGCGGCACTTGCCTGCACGTCGGGTGCATCCCTACCAAGGTGCTGCTGCACCACGCGGATGTTTACGAGCACATGAAGAACGCCGCGGAACTGGGGTTCGAAATCACCGGGTTGAAGGTGAACTGGGCGAACGTGCTGGCGCGCAAGAACAAGATCGTGCAGAAGCACGCCCAGGGCATCGCCATGCTTTTCAAGAAAAACAAAGTGGAGAGCGTGTCCGGCTGGGGGCGCTACGCGGGGCCGGGCCGGGTGAGCGTGGAAAAGGACGGCAAGACGACGGAGATCGAAGCCGCCAACATCCTGATCGCCACGGGCTCGGAAGCGCGCATGCTGCCGGGAATCGAGGCGGATGGCAAAACCATTCTGACCAACCGGGAGATTCTGGAGCTGCCGGAAATACCCAAGTCGCTGATCGTGATCGGAGCGGGAGCGGTGGGCGTGGAGTTCGCCTCGGTGTTTCATACGTTCGGGACGCAGGTGACCATCCTGGAAGCGCTGCCGCGGGTGGTGCCGGTGGAAGACGAGGAGATTTCCGCGGAGCTGGAGAAAACCTTCAAGAAGCGCGGGATTGCCATTCAAACGGGCTGCACGGTCGAGAGCGTGAAGAAGGAAGCGGCCGGGATGAGCGTGACGTTCAAGGACAAGGACGGCAAGAGCCAAACCATGCAGGCGGAAAAGCTGCTGGTGGCGGTGGGGCGGCGTCCCATGACGGAGAATTGCGGCCTGGAGAATTCCAAGGCGCGCGTGGAGCGCGGGTTCGTGCACGCCGGGCCGTACATGGAAACGGACGAGAAGGGGCTCTTCGCCATCGGAGACATCGTGGCGGGGATGCCGCAACTGGCGCACGCGGCTTCGGCGGAGGGAATCGTGGCGGTGACGCACATCGCCGGAAAACCCGTGCAGCCGCTCAAGAAGACGCGCATCCCGGGAGCGACGTACTGCGAGCCGCAGATCGGCTCGATCGGCCTGACGGAGAAGCAGGCGCGCGAGGAAGGTTACGCGGTGAAGGTGGGAAAATTCCCCTTCCTGGGCAACAGCAAGGCGACCATCCTGGGCAGCCACGGCGGGTTCATCAAGGTGGTGGCCGAGGAGCAGTACGGCGAAATCCTGGGCGTGCACATCATCGGGCCGCTGGCGACGGAGATACTGGCGGAAGCGGCCACGGCGCTGAAGCTCGAGGGCACCATAGACGACATGATGAGCATGGTGCACGCGCATCCGACGGTGTGGGAGTCCATGGGCGAGGCGTTCGCGGCGGTGCGCGGGCTGCAGATCAATGCGTGAGAAAGGCAGTTAACAGTTGACAGTTGTCAGTAAGAACCAAGAAACACGCAGTGATGGCGGTGGTTTGGGGTTTTACTGTTAACTGTGAACTGTCAACTTGGTTTGTTGAGCTTCCCATGACACCGTGCCTCACAATTGAGTTGGGTCTGACCGGCTACGGCGAAGCCTGGGCGCTGCAGAAGCGGGTGGTGGCGGCGCGCAAGGCAGGAAAAATTCCCGACGTGCTGCTGCTGTGCGAGCATGCGCCGGTGATTACGCTGGGGCGCAACGCCAGCCGGAAACATCTGCTGGCCTCCGAGCACGTGCTGCGGCAGAAGAGCGTGGAGCTGCACGAGAGCGACCGCGGCGGGGACGTCACCTATCACGGGCCGGGGCAGATTGTGGGCTACCCCATCCTGAATCTGGGGGCTATCCGGCGCGACGTGGGCTGGTATGTGCGTTCGCTCGAGGAAGCGATGATCCGGACCACGGCGGAATTCGGCCTGACGGCGGGGCGGGAAGAGGGCAAGACCGGCGTGTGGGTGAAACCGGCGGCGGAGAAAGAAGCGGAAAAACTGGCGGCGATTGGCGTGCACATCAGCCGCTGGGTGACTTCGCATGGATTCGCCTACAACGTGGAAACCGACCTGCGCTATTTCGATTTGATCGTGCCGTGCGGAATTGCTGGGCGGCGGGCCACGTCGCTCGAAAAACTTTTGGGGCGCGCGGTGGCGCCGGAGGAAGTGAAGCCGCGGCTGGTGCGGCATTTCGGAGAAGTGTTGGGGCTGGAAATGAAGCCGGCCACGGCGCGGGAGTTGCAGGAGCGGCTGGCGGCTTGCGAACATCCGGCGGCGATACCGGCGTAGAATTGCGGGACCACGGAGCGGAGGGGCATTTGAATGCCGCCCCGCTCGGAGCAACGCATGAAGAAGCAGCTGACGCGGCAGCAGCACCTGGACCTGTACTACTACATGCGGCTGAACCGCGCCGTGGAAGATACCATGGGAAAACTGTTCCGCCAGAACAAGATCGTCGGCGGACTGTATGCGAGCCTGGGGCAGGAAGGAATTTCCGTCGGGACGGCGTATGCGCTCGAGAAGAAAGACTGGCTGGCGCCGATGATCCGCAACATTGGGGCGCTGCTGACCAAGGGCGTGCCCCCGCGGGATATTTTCACGCAGCACATGGCCAAATACACATCGCCCACGCGCGGCAAGGACGGCACCAGCCATTTTGGGGACCTGGAAAACCTGCACATCGTTTCGCCGATTTCCATGCTGGGCGACCTGATTCCGGTGATGGCGGGCGTGGCCATCGCGGGGCGCTACCTGGGACAGAAGATCGTGGCCATGACCTGGATCGGAGATGGCGGCAGCTCGACCGGGGTGTTCCACGAGGGGATGAACTTCGCGGCGGCGCAGAAGGCGCCCTTCGTGCTGATTCTGGAAAATAACCAGTGGGCCTATTCGACGCCGGTGCGCAAACAGGTGCCGCTGAAAAACCTGGCGGACCGCGCCAAGGCCTACGGGATTGACAGCTACATCGTGGACGGCAACGACGTGGCCGCGGTGTACGCGACGGCCAAGGAAGCGGTGGAACGGGCGCGGGCGGGCGAAGGGCCCATCCTGATCGAAGCCAAGACCATGCGCATGCGCGGGCACGCGCAGCACGACCCGGCCGAATACGTGCCGCCGGAGATGTTCGAATACTGGAAGAAGCGCGACCCCATCGCGCGGCATGAAAAATTTCTGTTCGAGGAAAAATTGCTGGACGCCCCGGGCCGGGCGGAGATCGAGAGGAAGATCAACACGCTGCTGGAAAAGGACCGCGAGTTCGCGGAGAATTCGCCGATGCCGCCGGCGGAGACCGTGGGAGAAGGGGTGTACTGCGAGGGCTGCCATGACCCCAAACCGAAGTGGGAGCGGCCGATTGCGGAGGTGACGCCGCCGCGGTCGAGGGTGGAAGCGGTCTGGTCGGTCCCGGGATTCGGGCGCGGGAAGGACGTGGGCATGGCCACCACGCCGCTGCATTTTGACGCCGCGCCGGCGGAAAAGACGGAAAAAGCGGCGGCGAAAAAGCCCGCCGCGAAAACCAGGGCCGCGGCCAGGCGTTCCGCGAAGAGCGGGAGGAGATAGCCATGGCCCCGGTGACATTTCTGGAAGCGATCAAGCAGGCCATGTTCGAGGAGATGGAGCGCGACCCGGCGGTGGTGCTGCTGGGCGAGGACGTGGGGGTTTACGGCGGGGCGTTCAAGACCAGCGAGGGATTGCTGGAGCGCTTCGGCTGGGAGCGGGTGATGGACACGCCGATCAGCGAGAGCGCCATCATCGGAGCGGCCTGCGGGATGAGCTACCTGGGCCTGCGGCCCATCGCGGAGATGCAGTTCATTGACTTCATCGCCTGCGCCTTCAACCAGATCACCAATTTCGTGGCCAAGGGGCATTACCTGTGGGGCGCGCCGGCGCCCATGGTGATTCGCGGGCCGGCGGGCGCGGGGGTGCGCGGCGGGCCGTTTCATTCGCTGAGCCCGGAGATGTATTTCGCGCACACGCCGGGGCTGAAGGTGATTTTTCCCTCGACGCCGGCGGACGCCAAGGGGCTGCTGAAGTCGGCGGTGCGCGATAATAATCCGGTGCTGTTCTGCGAGCACAAGTTTCTCTACCGGCGCATCAAGGACGAGATTCCCGCGGGGGAGCATCTGACGCCCATCGGCAAGGCGGTCATCCGCCGGCCGGGAAAACACCTGACGATTCTTTCCTACGCGGCGATGATGCACACATCGCTGGAAGCGGCGGAAGCGCTGGCGAAGGAAGGCATCGAGGCGGAAGTGATAGACCTGCGCACGCTGCTGCCGCTCGACGAAGAGACCATCCTCGAGTCGGTGAAGCGCACCAACAAGGTGATGGTGGTGCACGAGGACACGCGCACGGGAGGCATCGCCGGGGAGATCGCGGCGATTCTGTGCGAAAAAGCCTTCGGGCATCTGGACGGGCCGGTGTTCCGGGTGACCTCGCTGGATACGCCGGTGCCCTATGCGCCGACGCTCGAGGATGCGTTTTTGCCCAATGCGCAGAAGGTATTCGCGGCGGCGAAAGAGCTGGCGCGGTATTGAGGGGAAGGAAACAGTTTTCAGTTATCAGTAATCAGTTGAAGCGGAGAAACGGAAAGCTGGCGGTCATTGTGGCGTATTCGTGGTTTACTTTTAACTGTCAACTGAAAACCGTGAACTGTGAACTTTTTTTCAGACTCAGGAATCGACCGACAAGGAGAGTGCAATGGCTGTTGACGTAGTGATGCCCCAGATGGGGGAAAGCATTTTCGAGGGAACGATCACGCGCTGGCTGAAAAAGCCGGGCGACCGCGTGGAGCGCGACGAACCGCTCTTTGAGATTTCCACGGACAAGGTGGACGCGGAGATTCCCGCTCCGGCGGCGGGCGTGCTCAAGGAGATCAAGTTCGGCGAAGGGCAGACGGTGCCGATTCAGACCGTGGTGGCCGTGATAGAGGCTGCGGGCGGCGCGGCGGCGGCGCCGGCTCCAGCCCCGGCAGCTCCGGCCAAGGCCGCGGCTCCGGCCGCGAAGGCGGCGGCACCGGCCGCGGCAGCCGAAGAAGAAGGCGAACACATTCACAGTTCGCCGCTGGTGCGGCGGCTGGCCAAGGAACACGGCATCAACCTGGCCACGATCGCCGGCACGGGCGCCGGTGGGCGCATCACCAAGGAAGACATCATGGCGGTGATCGAAGGCGGGACGCAGCCCGCGGCGGCAGCGGCAGCTCCGGTTCATCCCGCTGCTCCGGTGGCGCCTGCCGCGGCCCCGGCCCGTCCGGCTCCCACGCCGTCCTCGGCGATACCCGCGGTGCATGGCGCACAGTTCCACGCCGTGCTGGAAACGGGCGTGCCGCACGAGCGCATCTATTTCGGCAGCTACGAGGTGCAGCCCATGACGGTGATGCGCCAGCGCATCGCCGAGCACATGGTGACCTCCAAGCACGTTTCCCCGCACGTTTACTCGGTGGACGAGATTGACATGACCCGGGTGGCCGCGCTGCGCGCCAAGCACAAGGACGAATTCGAAAAGCGCTACGACACCAAGCTGACCTTTATGCCCTTTTTCGTGAAGGCGGCGGTGGCCGGGCTGCGCGCCTTCCCCACGGTGAACGCTTCGCTGGACGGCACGAACGTGGTGCTGCACAAGGAGATCAACGTGGGCATCGCCGTGGCCCTCGACTGGGGCCTGCTGGTGCCGGTGGTGAAGAACGCCGACGAGAAAAACCTGCTGGGCATCCAGCGCACCATGAACGACCTGGCCGTGCGGGCGCGCGCGAAGAAGCTGAAGCCCGAAGAGGTGCAGGAGGGAACTTTTTCGATCACCAACCCGGGCGTTTTCGGCGGGCTCTTTGGCCTGCCGGTGATCAGCCAGCCCAACGTGGCCATTCTGGGGCTGGGAGCGATTGAAAAGCGCCCGGTGGTGGTGGACGACGCCATCGCCATCCGTTCGATGTGTTATGTGACGCTGAGCTACGACCACCGCGTGGTGGACGGGGCCATTGCGCACCAGTTTTTGCACAAGGTGCGGGAGACCTTGGAGAACTGGGAGGAGCCTGTCCTATAGAGACGTGACTCGTAATTCGTGACGGGTGACCCGTGGGAAGAGGGGCGCGGTTGGCGCTCCTCTTTTTTTGTCTTCGGCCTGGTTTCTGGTTTCCGATTGCTTCCTTAGCAGGTTGCGGAAAAAAGCCCCTGGCTCTGTCATTTCGAGCGAAACGAGAAATCTCTCTTTGAAAAAGGCCAGCAAAAGAGAGATTCCTCGACTGCGGGCCGATAAAAATCTTCGGCTCTTCGCTCGGAATGACACCGTTGCAGGGCTGACCGCTAAGCAATCAGCGGACTCGACCCTGCTCGCCACGAGTCACAAATCGCGAGTCACTGCAGCATGGGCTTGAGCCGGGCCACCCACACGGCGAAGCTTTCCAGCGGAACAGGATCCACTCCGGCGTCGCGCAGGGTGTCGCGGACGAAGCGGTGGCGCTCGTTCTCGGCGGAGAGGGCCACGTCGGTGACGGCGGCGAATTCGGCGGAGAGGGCCTGGGCGCGGATGCGCGCGGCGGTGTAGGCCAGCAGCTTGGCGTCGGCCGGGGCGCGGGTGACGGAGAGGGCCTGCACGAAGCCGCGCGTGCCGTTGCGGCGGTAGCCGTAGTCCAATCGCATGGGGTCGCCGGGAAACGTGAACTGTTCGGCGTGAATGTTTTTTTCCAGGCGCTCCCAAAGGCGCGCCTGGCGGAAGACCTGGCTGCAATAGTTGCGCACGGCGCCGCGGCTGCCGGCGCGCACGCCGGCTTCGCCGCGCGGAGCGGGAAGGGCCACGTGGTCGGCGTAGAGGCGCTCAATTTCCGAATCCAGGTCGCCGCCGAGGACGCCCTTCTGGGGAGCCAGTTGCACGGCGTTGGAAAGGGTGTTGTCCCATTTGGCAAGGAGGTCGCGCCAGTCGCCGCTGGCGGTGTCGAACTGGCGCTCGATGTCGTCGCGCAGGGCGCGCAGCAGGGATTCGTCGGAGTGCGGATGCAGGCGGCGGACGCGGGCGAATTCGCCGGGATCTTCGAGCAGGCGCAGGCGGCGCTCGCCGGTGGCGGGGTTATAGACCAGCACGCCGATATTGACCCACTCGTCGCGCACGAGATTCGGGGTGTAGCGCAGCACGCGGTAGGCGCACGCTTCCCGCTGCGGATCGAGAGTTTGGGATGCGCCGGATGGTTCCGTCATAGCTCACCTCCAATTGGGAAAGGGCTGGCGATACGATTTCCGGGCGTCGAGCAGTTGCTCCGGGACGCGCTTGCGCCGCCGCAGGAGCTGTTCGAGCACGGCATACAGCGCGTCGAGATCGTCGCCATACCACTCCGGGGGAATTTCCCGGCTGAAGTCGTCGAGCACGCCCTGGGTGATGCGCGATTCCAGGCGCTCCAGCCAGGGAGCGAAGGATTCCATTCCCGTGACGCCTTCATAGACGCGATTGCGCGCATAGAGCCCGCGCAGAGGGGCGTCGGGAAAATTCCACTCCCCGGCGTTGAAGCAGAAGCCCTGGTCAATCATCAGCGTGCGGTAGGGCTCGGCGCTCCCTTGCGGGGAAGAGTCCCGCTCGCGAAAAAAAAGCGTTTGCCGTCCGTTGGTGTTGCAGGTCCATTTGTCGAAGACCAGCATCCCGGCAAAGTCGTGCAGATTGGTGACCTCGCGCAGCTGCTCGTCGGGCAAAAAATCAAACAGCGTGAGGCGCCGCGGATCGCCCGGGTAGCGCGAGCCGAATTGCAGCCCCGCTGAACAGGGTGTGCGCGAGCGGGCCAGCTCCACAGCCAGCTCCGGCGTCAGACGGATCAGGTCTTGCGGCACTTCGACCACCGCCAGGGGCGCCGTGGGCAGGCCCAGGCGCGCCGCCAGCCTGGTACCGAGCAGTTCATTGGCCAGAATGCGGCGGTGCTGCGGGTTATTCTGGAACTTCACGACATAGTAGTGCCCATCGCTGCAGCGCATCAGATGCGACTGAGCGCCCCCACGCATTCTCCGTATCTGCTCAAGAGCACGCAACATGCGACGGAACGTATGCTAGCGAGACGGCGGGCCGGCGGCAAGAACTTCGTTGCCCGATGAACAAGTTTTTTCTTTTGGAACTCGGCGGTCCCGGAACGGGCACGGCTCCGGCGAAGCTCTGGTTCCCTTCTGAAAAAAAACGGGCCCGGAATGAATCCGGACCCGCTTCTCTCGATCCTGTTGGCCGGCCGATTTAGCGTTTTTTGCCCTTTTTGCCCTTTTTGCCTTTCTTGCTTTTTTTGCCTTTTTTAGCCGCCTTCTTGGCTTTCCTGGCCTTTTTCGCTTTCCGGGCCTTCTTGGCGGGCTTCTTCTTGGCCGCTTTTTTAGCGGCTTTTTTCTTCGCGGGCTTCCTGGGCGCCGGCGTTGCGGCGGGCGGATTCATGGCAAAGGCCGACGGCGCAACGTCCGATTCATCCGCGCCGATGATTATTTCCTCTTCCTCGGCTTCCACCAATTCCTCTTCGCCGGCCTCGTCATCTTCCAGGCGGGAAAGCTCATTGTCGTCGTCGAATTCGTGTTTATCCATAGCCATCATTCTCCTCCCACATGGAATCATCAGGCCAGAAAAGCGGCCGGAACGCAAACGCCTCAACTGCGCAAACCGCAGCAGGGCTTGGCAGTTAGGTATCGCAGTCCACGGCGGTTTGTCAAGCCGTTCTATAAGAGAGAGTTAGAGCCCGCCTGAGGGCTGCGAAGCGGGCCGGATGAGCCCCCGCGCCGGAACCCCCAAAACAGCCCTATTTCACTGATTATAAAGAGATTAGTTCTTCGCGGCGGGAGCCTTCTTCTTCTGACCGGAGGATTTGGCGGCGCCGCGCCCCGTGCCCCTTCGGGTCAGCCGGCCCGCCGGAGCGGCCAGCGGACCGCCGCCGGGCGAATAAATTCGCAGGACCATGCCGCGCCCCACGCGATTCGAGCGCAGGCGGTTCCAGCGCTTCACTTCCTCGGAGGTCACGCCGAAGCGGTCGGAAATTCCCGACAAGGTATCGCCACGGCGCACGCGATAGCGCACCAGTTTGCTGCGCAGAGGCTCGGTCTGCGCCGAGGGAATGACCAGTTTCTGGCCGGGATGCAGGGTCTCGGAGCGCTCGATCGAATTGGCCTCGGCCAGATTCGCGGCGGTCACGTGATAGCGGCGGGCGATGGAGGTGAGCGTGTCTCCCGGTTCGACGCGATGGCGCCGCCAGCTCACCCACTTTTCCGGAGGAATGGCGTCAATCTCGGAGAAGAAGCGCTGCGCGGTGTTTTTCGGCAGGCGCAATTCGAAATCGGGCTCCGCCGGAGTGACCATGCGCAGCAGCGAAGGGTTGAGCAGGCGCAGCGAGTCCAGATCCACCTCCAGCGTCTCCGCCACCAGGCGCAGGTCAAGGGGATGGCCGGGCTTGACCACGTCGAAAGCCGCGGGAGATTCCGGCTCGACGGAGATGCCGTAGCGCTCGGCATCCTTGGCGATGAGCGTGAGGGCCAGGATGATGGGCACATAGTTGCGCGTCTCGCGCGGCAGGACGTTGCGTTTGAAGAGTTCCCAGAAGTCGGCGTAGCCGGTGCGCTCGATGGCTTTCTGCACGTTGCCCGGCCCGCAATTGTAGGCGGCGATGGCCAGATACCAGTCGCCAAACTGTTCGTAGAGGTCGCGCAAATGGCGCGCGGCGGCGCGCGTGGCCCGCTCGGGGTCCTGGCGCTCGTCCACCCACCAGGTGCGCCGCAGGCCGTACTGCTGGCCGCGATAGGGCACGAACTGCCACATGCCGCGGGCCCCGGCGCGCGAAAGAGCCTGCGGCTGGAAAGCGCTCTCCGCCTGCGCCAAATAAATCAGATCCTGGGGCATGCCCTCTTCGCGCAGGATGCGCGAGATCATTTCGCGGTAGCGGCCCGCGCGGCGCAGGCCGGTTTCCACAATTGCCCGGCCCTTGGAGGTCTGGAAAAAATTCAAAAACGAGAGCACCGTGTCGTTGACCGTCAGCGGCAAATCGTGCGAAACCTTCTGCGCGGCTTCCTCCGCCCGGCCCTTCAGCGCGGGATCGGCCGGCGCATCCATCTCCTCCACCTCGTCAATCGCCGCGGCCACCGTGGGGGCTTCCTGCAAGCCAGCGCCCTCCTGAAAGGCCTGCAATTCGTAGGCGTAGGCGCGGTCCACCAGGCGGTGATAGAGCAGGGCGAGGCGGGGGTCGCCTTCCAGATCCAGGCCGCTTTCCAGGAGTTCGTCGAGGGCCTGATCGAATTTGCGGCGGGCCGAAGTCAGATGTCCGGCGCGGTATTCCTGCTCCCCGGCGGCGAATTTGGCTTCGACGCGCGCGACGAGTGCGTCCTGTTCGGAGGGCGCCTGCGGAACCAGCGGCAGCGACGTCCGGTTCCTCCCGCCCAGCGGGAGGGGCGCCAGCTTTACGGGCGGCGCAGCGGAGGCGGATGCCGCCGCTGGGGCGCCCGGCGGCGGAGGCACTCCTCCGGCGCGCACGGGCCGCTTGGCCGCGTCTTCGCAGCCGGCCGCGAGCAGAGCCAGCGCCAGGATTCCCGCAAGAACTGAATGTGTCCGAATCATCCCCACTGAACATGGTAGAGAGCATGCGCCGCCGCGGTCAACCCTTTCCCCGCGAAAGGATTTTTTCCTGTGCCGGGTGAGCCATCAGGGAGGGGTGGCCGTTTTGGCACAGAAAAAAAGAATTCCCCCCCCCGAGACGGAATTGTGCTATCCTGACTTTGCGTTTGTTGCTCTTGTTTAACCTTTGGATTCGTGAAGGGGCTGCGAGACATAAACCTCGCGGCCTTTTTCGTTGTACGGCACAGAGAATCCGGGAACTCGAGAGAGGCTCGGAACACGAGGCATCAGATAGCTCAAAGAAGGAATGCCGCTCCGTACCAGGGACGGCAAAAAGTGAATAGCAGTGAGTAAAGAACAAGGAACAGTGAAGTGGTTCAACGCCGGCAAGGGCTTCGGATTCATCCAGCGCCAGAGTGGCGAAGATGTGTTCGTGCACTTCTCCGCCATCGTCGCGGATGGGTACAAGTCCCTGAATGAAGGCCAGGCGGTTGAATTCGAAGTGACCAAGGGCCCCAAGGGCCTGCAAGCCTCGAACGTTCA
>JBGQNE010000039.1:0-6570 GCA_041500985.1 Terriglobia bacterium
CGTCATCGTCATCGGCAACCGCGGCGAAATCACCATCAACCCGCGCGAACTCATGGCCCGCCGCAGTTCCATCCGAGCCTTCACACTCTGGGCCGTCACCGAAGCCGAAGCCGCGGACATTCACGCCGGACTGACCGCCGGGCTCGGCAACGGCACGCTGCGTCCCGTCGTCGGCAAGGAGATTCCCCTCGCCGAAGCCCCCCGTGCCCACAAAGAGGTCATGGAGTCCCACGCCTTCGGCAAAATCATCCTGATCCCGTAAGCGGAGTCCAAAGACACGACCCGCGGGCTACTAAATGCAAAATGCCGGGCTGAAGCCCGGCGCCCTGTCAACTTCCTCGCTTCGCTGTGCTAGCGCCGGCCTTCAAGCCGGCGGCTGCCTCCTTCTCTCGTACAAATACTGCCCCGCCAGCAGCGCATAAAACGGCGCGTACACCAGCCACTGCAAGAACGGATCGAAGTGCCACTTCCCGTTGATCCCGTAGTCCACCAGCACGTTGTACGACAGAAACTGCAGCACCGTCAGCAGCAGCCACGCCGGGTTCGGATAAAAGCAGAGAAACGGCACCACCCACGTGAAGTACCACGAATACCCGTTCGGCGCGAACAGCAGGATCGTCCCGAACAGCAGAAACGCTGCCCGCTCCGGCTCCGCGCGCCGCGCCGCCAGCCACAGCGCCAGCCCCCACACCACCGCCACTCCCGCCAGCCCCGCCACCCGCGGATCCCCCACGGCCCAAGCAATCACCGTATACAGGCTCGCGTGATAATTCCGGAACGTCCCCTCATAGGCCATCAGGTTCGCATGCAGCATTGGCAAACCCCGCCAGTACGGCGCCAGCAGCAGCCCCGCCGTGGCTCCGGTGAGCAGCACCGCGACCCAGCCCTCTTTCTTCTTCGGCCAGCCCGCCCGCCGGATCCACAGCGGCAGCAGCACCGCCGGAAACGCCTTGGCCAGCGCCGCCGCCGTCAGCGGGATCGTTGACAGCGCCGGATGCCGCCTTATAATCAGCAGTGCGGCTACCACCCCGGCTAACGCCAGGGCGTCGCTGTGTCCGCTGCCGGCAAATTCCACAATCACCAGTGGATTCCAGGCATACACCGCCAGGCGGAAGGCCCGATCTTCCGCGCGGCGAAAATGCCACGCCAGCAGCAGCAGAATCAGCAGGTCGGCCAGCAGAAACGGCGTCTTGAACCCCGTCGGCCCCGGCAGCACCTTGTCCGTCAGCCGGAAAATCAGTTGTGCCGCCGGCGGATAGATGGACGGCATATCCGCGGCGGGCATCCAGCGCCAGTGCGCATCGCGCAGCGGCGCGAGCCGCGGGTCCAGCCCGGTCACGACGTACGGATTCCAGCCGTGATTCTGGATGCGGCCGTCCCAGCGGTAATGGTGCAGGTCGTCGGAAAGCGACGGCTCGAGCGGGAACAGCGTCACGCGGAACACGATCGCCGCGGCGATCAGCAGCAGATAGGCTCCCCGCGCGCGCGCCGACTGCTCCAGCAGGTACAGCGCCACGAGATACACCACGCCGGCGCACAGCGCCAGCGCGATGAACTCGATGACGTGCAGTTTCAGGTCGTTCAGATGATGCATCCGCGCGTACAGCGCTTCGAGCACGGCGCCGCCGCAGATCACGCTGCCGAGCTGGATTCGGGAAGAAAAGCGGCCGTTCATGGCCGGAGATTGTAACCGGAGAGAATCGTACCGTGTGGCTGGCACTTCATTTCGCAGTCTTCCTGGCGCAGCAGAACGCGCTCTCCCATTACTGGCAGAAGATCACCGACCGCACCTTCACCGGCGTCTATCACGCAAATTCCTTCGACCTCGCGATGATGATCCCCTACTTCATCGTCCTCTTTATCCTGGCGGTCTACGGCCTGCATCGCTACTGGCTCGTCTACGAATATTTCAAGTACGCCAAAAACGTTCCCGCCGCGCCTCCGCCGGTCGCAAACTGGCCCCAGGTTACCATACAGCTTCCCATCTTCAACGAGCGCTACGTCATCGAGCGCCTCGTCGACGCCATCGCCGCCTTCGACTATCCCCGCGAGCTCCTCGAGATCCAGGTCCTCGACGATTCCACCGACGAAACCCGCGACGTCGCCCGCTCCTGCGTCGCGCGCCACGCCGCCCAGGGCCTGCCCATCGTCCACATCCACCGCACCAACCGCGCAGGCTACAAGGCCGGCGCTCTCGAAAACGGCCTGCAGACCGCGCAGGGCCAGTTCGTCGCCATCTTCGACGCCGACTTCATCCCCGGGCCCGATTTCCTCCTCCGCACCATTCCCTACTTCCTCAACCCCGAGGGCGGCCAGCGCATTGGCATGGTCCAGACCCGCTGGACCTACCTCAACAGCGACTACTCCCTGCTCACCCACGTCGAAACCATCCTCCTCGACGGCCATTTCGTCGTCGAGCACGGCGCGCGCTCCCGCCGCGGCGCCTTCTTCAACTTCAACGGCACCGCCGGCGTCTGGCGCCGCCGCGCCATCGAAGATGCCGGCGGCTGGGAGCACGACACCCTCACCGAGGACACCGATCTCTCCTACCGCGCCCAGCTCAAGGGCTGGAAATTTCTCTATCTCCCCGACATCGAGTGCGCCTCCGAGCTCCCCGTGGACATGAACGGCTTCAAAACCCAGCAGGCCCGCTGGGCCAAGGGCCTCATGCAGACCGCCAAGAAAATTCTCCCCCAGGTCTTCAAGTCCGATGCGCCCTGGCACGTCAAGGCCGAAGCGTTTTTCCACCTCACCGCCAACATCAGCTACCCCTTCATGGTCCTGCTCTCCACCATGCTCCTTCCGGCGATGATCGTGCGCTTCTACCAGGGCTGGTTCCAGATGCTGGTCATCGACCTCCCGCTCTTCCTGGCCTCCACCTGCTCCATTTCCAGCTTCTATCTTGTCGCCCAGAAAGAGCTGCATCCCAAAACTTGGCCGCGCACCTTCCTCTACCTGCCCTTCGTCATGGCCACTGGCATCGGCATCTCCATACGCAACGCCCAGGCCGTCATCGAAGCCCTCCTCGGCAAGAAAAGCGAATTCGCGCGCACTCCCAAGTTCAACATCGCCGGCAAGTCCGGCTCCTTCGTCAAAAAATCCTACCGCAACAAAGCCGGCTGGATGCCCTACGCCGAAATCGCTCTCGGCCTCTACTTCGCCCTCACCGTGGTTTACGCCATCACCAACGAAAACTACGCTACCGTCCCCTTCCTCCTCCTCTTCGTCTGGGGCTACCTCTACACCGGCTTCATGTCCCTCGCCCAAACCTACTTCGCCCATCTCCGCTTCGGCGTCAACGCCCCCGAAATGCGCCCCGCCGCCTCCGGCGCCCCCGGCTTCTAATTTTTTCGCATCTTTGTTTTTTCTGTCATCCCGAGCGAAGTTCCGGCGCCTCTTGCCGGAACGCAGCCGAGGGATCCTGGCTAAATCTCCGCCGCACTTCAACCGTTGCGACGACCTCCCCTCGCCCCGCCGCCCCCTCCGTCATCCCGTCTCGCAACCCCGCGAATAGCGGTTGCGCTGTGCTCTCCAAAAGCGAACAATGCATATGGAAACAAAATTCATGCCGCGTGCCCTCACACATCGTATTTCCGCCGAAGAGCTCGCCAACACCATCACCCACGGCATCGGCCTGGCCCTGAGTATCGCCGGCTTCGTCGTCCTGCTGGTCCTGGCGGCGATGCGCGGCGGCCCCCGGCACATCGTCAGTTGCGCCATCTACGGCGCCACCCTCGTCTGCCTATACGCCGCTTCAACCCTCTATCACGGCATCCCCTCGCCGCGCCGCAAGCGCGCCCTCCGGATCTTCGATCATTGCGCCATTTACCTGCTCATCGCCGGAACCTACACTCCGTTCTTGCTCGTCAATTTGCGTGGGTGCTGGGGCTGGTCGCTGCTGGGGATCGTGTGGGGACTCGCGATGGCTGGAATAATCTTCAAGTTCCGCTTCGTGGACCATTTCCCGTTCTTGTCCACCATTGTCTATCTTCTGATGGGCTGGCTCGCCGTCATTGCCCTGAAGCCTCTCCTCGCCGCGGTCCCAGCCAGCGGCCTGCTGTGGCTGCTCGCCGGCGGCCTGCTGTACACCCTCGGCGTCGTCTTCTACGCCTGGAAGAAGCTCCCCTACAACCACCTCATCTGGCACCTCTTCGTTCTCGCCGGCAGCACCTGCCACTACGTCGCCGTCCTCTGCTCCGTTGTCCTCCCCGCAAAAGCCTAGCCCGCCACCGCGAACTCTCCAGCTCGCCGCATGCCCTTTTTCACTCACCTTCACTTCCGCGTCAACGCCCCCGAAATGCGTCCCGTCAATTGCGGCGCTGGCGGATGTGCTGTTGTTCCTCACTTACAGAGCTGCTGTGCACAGCCATCTGTGTGGCTTCTGCGCTTCGGTTCGATAGTAATACGCAAAATCTCCGAACCCCGTGCGTCCTCCGCAACTGTACTTCGCTGTGCCAAACAACAAGTGCCCGATGCGGTGCGGCCAGTGACCCGAGGTGTCCACGATGTTGAGCGGTTGCACCCCCAGCGCCAGCCTTTCACCCGCCTTGCTCACCACCTCCACTTGGACCCCGGTTGGGACGCGCCCGCTCTCGGGCCAGTCAACGGTGAAGTCCGCCGACTGGAGCAGATCGCGATTTCCGTTGCGCAGGATGTATCCGCAGAGTTGCTCGCGTCCATCCGTAAACCCCTGGGGATAGACATTGACCGTGAACGACTCGTCAAACAGCGGCCACAGCATGATGTACTGTTTCCACTTGGACCGTCCGCCCCAGCCCCACATCCTGTCGCGGTAGCCCAAGCTGTCAATTGCAATCGTCGCATTCTGCAATCGGACCTCGCCGGTGAACCTTCCGACCTGGTCAAAGTGGTTGCTGGACGCTCCCGCCTTCTCGGATTCCATCCACAATTTCGATTCCGCCCAGGAGTAGGGGACGTGGACGGCGTCGAACTGCAGGTCTAACTGTATCTCTGGACTCACGTAGTACACCCGCCACCTTTTCATCGGCTCCACGTTCTTCATGAGAACCGGGCCGAAGCTCAAGCGATCTTCCTGAATATCCGCGGGGATGTGGTAATCCATCTTCATGTGATGATGCAAAACCCGATTCCCCTGGAACACAGCGGCGATTACATCGGCGCTCTCCTGGTTGGGAAAAACGCCGAGGTAACATACGAACTGCAGATCATGCCGACGGTCGTAGAAGCCCCAGTACCAGGCCTCACGCCACCAAGGTTCGGCCCCGGTCTGGTGGATCAGATCATCCTGCGGTTGCAACATGGGTTCTCCAGAGGGCGCTTGCGAGTTTTCGGCCGGGCGGCACGGACTCCTCCTGCCCTTCAACGGAGGTGCACACGTCGGACCGAAGATGCTATCCTCGGCTGGCAAACAAGCGTTTGGTTGCAGACCGGCAAAGACTATCACAGGACCTCAGAGGCGACCAGCTGTTCGGAAGGGGAAATGGCCGCAAGAGTGGAGAGCGTAAATCGCGAGATTGCAGTCTTCGAAACCTATTTCCGGCGATTTTTCCGGGGCGAGGACCGCTCCAATCTGCAGTCGCCCCTCTTTAATGTTCCCGGACGGTTGGTTGCCGGCTGCTGGGCCGATTACGAGTGCATGGGCGCGGTCTTCGAGCAGCTTCTGGCAACTATTCCAGCAGAGCAAATCGGCCGCCGGATGAAGGAAACAGCCGCGCGGCCGGGAATCTTTCAGATCACCTGCCTGCTGGTGAGTTATCTGATCGCGCGTCAGCAGGAGATTCTACTACGGCAGGTCGAAGGGTTGCCGTACAGCGACGAGAAGCGCCTGGAGGAGATGCATCTGCTCTTCGGAGCCGGCCGGACGATTTTGAGCGTAGCGCGCAATGATGGCGTGCATTTTCCAGGCGAAGCCCGGGATTCCATGCCCCTTCTCGATGATGCCGTGCAGCAGACACTTGTGCGGCGATTGTGCGAACCCTCGCCGCAGGATCTGTCCTGGAGGCGTCGCGCCTGGGCAGCTCTCACCGCGTATAATTTCTTGTTCCATGGTGAAATGCGGGACGGCATTTTCAATCACGGGCCTTACGATCTTGGAGGTGGCCGCTGTCTGCTGGTCAAGGAGCTGACGGAGCTGCACAACGATTATTTCCCATGGTCCGCCAGGATTCGTGAGCTTCCTGCGGGATTCGTGCGCGCCACGGTTCTGAAAGACGTCGAATGCCGTTTCGATGTGCTCGGCGGTGTTGCCACGCAGCCCCAGGTTTTCGACGATCGCATCGTTCTCGATGGGCTATTCGAAATATCTGCGGGCCGGCTGATCCCCGCCGATGAGTCTGCCGCAAAGAAGATCCTGGACGTTGTGTCGGAAAACAGCGGAGTCCTCTTTGAAGAATTCTGTGGCTGGGAGGAATCCCGGAAACTTCGCTACGGCACGCTCCTGCACGCGAATTTTCTGCGCGGTTTCTGGGAAATGATCCCCGGGAATGGCGCTCCGGAACTCGCCCGTCGCGCCATTGCGGGATACGAGCGCTCTGCGGAAGCGCACTTTTCTGAGCTGGCCGCTCGCCGCATTCCGCTGGTCATGGAACA
>JBGQNE010000040.1:0-6460 GCA_041500985.1 Terriglobia bacterium
CCCTTGCAAGACCCGCAAGGATTGGCTATGCCCCTCTATTGGGGCAGCTGGAAATCACCCTGGGGTGGCGCAGTCGGGTTGTGCGCCCAGTAGTCGATCCAAGTGACGAGCTGCGCGTTGAACTGCTCGGGGTGCTCGCGGTACATGAAGTGGCCGCTGTTGGTGAAGACGATCATCTGCACCTTCGTGTTTTTCGCGGCGATCACGTCGAACAGGGCCAACTCTCCGGAAAGTTTCGCCGTCGCGTCGTTTTCGCCCCAATCGAGCACATCGTTTTTCCCGGCCACCAGCAGCACGGGCATCTGTAGGACGCCATCTTTCTCCACACGATCCAGCATCTGCTGCCGGAAGGCGGGGAACTCCTTCGAGCGCAGGGGTTCGCCGGCGCCGGCGGCCAGCTTTGCCTGGGCTTCCTTCGACTTCGGCAGATTCGCCATGTAGCGGTCCGCTCTCCAGTACTCGTCGTCGAAGGTGGTCGGCAACCAGGCGAGCTCATATACCCGGCAGCGCAAGCCCTCATACTGCGACTGATCGGGACACTTCTTCAGCATGTTGACCAGCTTGCTCGGTCCCTGTGGCGGATTCTCCGGGCCGACGGCGAGGATGGAGAGGGTCTTCACGATTTCCGGATGTTGGATCGCCAGGTACAATGCGATCCCGCCGCCGGCGGAGTGGCCCACCAGGTGGACCTGCCCGAGGTTCAGCGTCTGGATGAAGTTGTAAATGAAGTTGACGTCGCCCTGATAGTTGTAGTCGCTGTCGTTCAGGGGATTGCCGGACATGCCGCTGCCTTGCCGGTCCACGGCGTAGACGTGGAAGCGTTTGGCGAGGCCGGGAATGTTCCGTGAGAAGACGTTGGCAGTCGAGGAGCCGGCCGTGAATCCGCCGTGGATCATCACCATGGGTTCGCCCGAACCGGCTTCGTAGTAGCGCGCCCGGACGCCCTTGACGTCCACAAACTTGGACTTGAGCCCGGCGATCTCGGACTGCGGATCGGGCGTGTCCGCCGCCGATGCGGCCACCTGGCCGCCGGCGAGCAGGAACAACATTGACGCGCCTAGCGCCGCGCCTCTCCACCATCCGTGCCGGCGCAACGCCGTCACTTCACAACGCTCCTGTGCGATCGACATTTCTTGTTCCTCCCGTTTTTCCGAGCACGCTCTTTCTTCGGCAGCGGCGCGTGGCGAACCCTTAGAGAGCAGACACCCTTGTCCCATTACGCTGGCAGAGACTATAGCAGAGGTATACTCCGCTCCGGCTTCGCCCTCAAGACGGAAAACGCAGAGCTATTTGGATGAGCTCGAGTTCAAGCAGAAGGCGCAGGCGAAACGCCGACAAGAGCCAGAGCTTCCACGGTAGTGAGGAGTCGAGCGCCGCGGGATTGCAGGCTGGCGAGGGTCTGGCGTCCCTGGTCTGGGTCGAGGGAGCGCACGGCGTCGGTGACCAGGGCCACGCGGCGGCCGCGGCGCAGCAGGCCTTCGGCTGCGTAACGAACGCAGTATTCCGTTGCCACGCCGAAGAGAACAAATTCGGGGTGGAGATCGAAGGCGGGCGAAGCTGCGGGGTTCAGTCGCGCCAGGAGCTCGTCGGTATGCGGATTGTCGAAGACGTCGAGTGTGTTCTTCTCGAGAGTGACCTGCTGATAGGCACTGAGGTCTTCCGGGAGAACGAATCCTTTCTGGTTGGGGATAGCCAGACGGCGGGGAGCGCATGCTTCCGGTATGAGGTCGGCGCCGGGAGTGTCTTGCAGGCAATGGGGTGGCCATTCGCGAAGTTCGGGGTCGTCCGGATTGTGTGCGTCGGCCGAAGAAATGAGGAAGACGCGGCCCTGGCGGACAGCTGCGACGAGGCGCGTGAGGTTGGGGATGATCTTCTCGGCGCCAGGGACGTAGAGCCTGCCGCCGGGAAGCATGAAGTCGGCCTGCGCATCTTCTTCCCAGAAAACTGTCTTCGGCGAGACCAAGATCACCCCCGCGAATTCAGCTGTGCGCCGTCTTGACGACGGATTGTCGTACCTGCTCGCACAGCTCCTCGAGACGAGTGCTATAGGAGACAGGGAAGGGCGGATCGGCCGGGGCCAGCGCCAGGATGGGACCGGGCAAGCGCCCGCGGGCGGCCAGGAATTGTTGTTTAGCAGTTCGGACCGTGGCGGCGGCATCTTGCGCAGCGGCCTCAAGGCGCCGGCCTTGACGCATCACCGGAACGAGCAGGGGCTCCGCCGCCGGGAATGTTTCGTTCTCAAGGCCGATGATGTCACTGGAAAATGTTCCCTCTGCGCTGGTGCAGCGGAAAACCTGCTTGCGGCCGGGATAAGTCTTCTTGGCCTCGCTGAACTTGGCGGTGCTGCGCACGTGGCCAGCGAGCTCGACCTCGACCAGCTTATAGATGACGCCGATGAATGGGGCATCCGCAGAGGTGGAGAGCGCCGTGCCGACGCCAAAGGCGTCGATACGCGCCCCGCCGTGAAGCAGGGCTGCGATGCGATTCTCGTCCAGATCGCCGGAGGTGAAAATCTGCACGTCGTTCCACCCGGCGCTGTCGAGCCGCTGGCGGGCCCAGAGGCTGTCGGCCAGGACATCGCCGCTGTCGAGACGGACGCCGCCGGGCTTGCGGCCGAGGGCAACGATTTTGTCGATGGCCGCGCGAACGTTGTAGGTGTCCACGAGAAGTGTGGACTGTTCCGGAAAAACATCGAGGAAATTGCGGAAGGCTTCGGCTTCGTCGTCGTGAGCCATGATCCAGGAGTGCGCCTGGGTTCCATAGACAGGGATGCCGAAGCGATGGCCAGCGTAAGTGTTCGACGTTCCTGCGCAGCCGCCGACGAAGGCGGCACGCGCGGCGAGCACACCGGCTTCACTGCCGTGGGCGCGGCGGGAACCGAATTCAACGACGGGGCGGCCTGCGGCGGCGGCGGTCACGCGCGCGGCTTTGCTGGCAATCAGGGTCTGGAAATGAAGTATGGCGAGGAGACTGGTCTCGACGAGCTGGGCTGCGGCGATCGGGGCAGTGACGCGGAGCAGGGGTTCGCCGGGAAAGAAGACCGTGCCCTCGGGGAGGGCCCAGACCTCGCCGGTGAATCGGAATTGCGCCAGGTAGTCGAAGAAGGAGGAATGGACATGGCGAAAGACCGGCAGGGCGCGGACGTAGGAGATTTCTTCTGCGGAAAAGCGGACGTTTTCGAGGAAGTCGAGGGCCTGTTCGAGACCGGCGGCGACGAGATAGTTGCGATGAGGTGGCAAGTGACGAACAAAGAGCTCGAAGGTGGCCCGGGCGTCAAAGCGATTTTGCACATAGCCCGCCGCCATGGTGAGTTCATAGAGGTCGGTGAGGAGACCGGAGAATAGTTCACTGGGGAACATGCTGCAGAAGAGATTATTCCAGCGGAAAGAAAAGAGCAAAGGGCAGAAGAGGGAACACTGCATCCGCAGGCACACCGCCCTAGGGCAGGAAAATCGCATGCCGGTGCAACGCGCGGCGCCTTCGCGTATCCTGATGCCATCCTTTGTATGCGTGACCGCGAAGCGGTCAACTCGCGGAGGGAAAACCTTGCCAGGTTCCTCGACAAGAACGCGCTGGGGGAATCCTCCCTGGACGATTGATTTCCATCCCGCGCGAAGCCCCCTGCCCGAGGAAGTTGATTTCGCGGTGGTCGGGGGAGGTTTCACGGGCCTGGCGGCCGCGGCGTGGCTGCGGCGTCTCGCTCCGCTGCAAAGCGTCGCCCTGTTTGAAGCCGCATCTATCGGCGCCGGCTCCAGCGGTCATACGGGCGGCGTGCCGCTGGCAGAAACCGCCGCGGGCGATCTCCCCGGGCTCGGCGACGTGCTGGCCGGCTTTTCCGGTGTGTTGCGCGAGCTTGGCGTGGATTGCGACCTGGCGCTTCCCGGGGCATGGGAGCTGGGCCGAGACGGCGGCTTGCCGAATTCGCCGGTCGTTTGGGCGGATTCCGGCATGCTGCGCGTTGCCCGGGAAGTTCCCGGCGGGACGATAGACCCGGGAAAACTGGTGAGCGGATTGGCGCGCGCCGCGCAGGACTCGGGCGCACTCTTGTTCGAAAACGCCCGGGTCGAAGAGATCGTGTTCGAAGAACCGTTGCGCGTGGGCGTTTCCGGCGGGCAACTGCGCGCGCAGCATGTGCTGATCGCCACCAACGCGGAGTCCCTCGAGCTGAGCAGTCTGGCGGGTCGTGCGCAGCCCATGTTTACGCTTGCCGTGGCGACCGAGCTGCTCACGGCTGCGCAACTGGAAGCCCTGGGACTATCGGCGCGGAAGCCTTTCTACACGATTGATCTGCCCTATCTCTGGGGCCGGCTCCTGGCCACGAATGGAGTCATTTTCGGAAGCGGGCTCGTGCACCTGGAGGATTGGCGCGAGCTGGCCGCGCTGGACATCGCAGCGGGGGAAGCGGCCGAGCTCATCGCCAGCCTCGAACAGCGCGTGCGCGGAATGCATCCCATCCTGCAGTCCGTCCGATTCACGCACCGGTGGGGAGGGCCAATCCTGATCGCTGAGGACTGGCATCCCGTGTTTACGCGGCACGCGCGGAGTTCGCGCGTGCTCGTGCTGGGCGCCTATAGCGGGCACGGCGTGGCACTTTCCGTCCATCTGGGACGCTGGGCCGCCGAAGCGATGCTGGGACGGCGGGAACTGCCGGAGTGGAATGCGGCCTGAATTGTAAGGGGCTCCGCGAAACGCGGCATGGAGCGCCCCGGTTGCCGATGGAGCAGCCCTGGTTCTAGTCCGCCGCCGGTTGTCGCGCGTTCTGGGCGATCTGCTCACGCAACTGCATCGCATATTGCGCCAGTTGGGCTGCGATTTCCTCCTCCACCTTGCGCCGCTTGGCGATTTGCTCGCGGTAACGCCGCAGAAAGTAATCGATGGTCTGCACGCGGAGCTGGATCGATCCGGAGGGCTTGTTCTCGTCGAGATCCTTGAAGCAGAAGTAGGGTGTTCCGGATTGTTCGATAATCCCTTCGATCACGCCGTAAATGGGCGCGTCATGGCCGCATTTGAAACTCGAAATTTCCAGCGCGACCAGGTTGGGGTGACGGGCCGTAAATTTGGCCGCCCAGATCTTGTGGTTGGCGCTGCAGGAATAGGAATTCTTCCAGCAGTCCGAAATTTCGAGGGCGTGGCTGATCACCCCTGCCCGAACCTCGTCCCCGAAGAGACGTTCCAGAATGTCTTCGTCGAGCGGCAATGTGTTCTGGGAGAAGATCGGATAGCCCAACTTCTGAAACTCTTCCAGGATTCCGTGATTCAGACCGGGATCGTGGTGGTATGGCCGGCCCAGCATGACGATGCCGATGCGGTCTTCGCGTTCGAGTTGGTCCAGCACGGCGCGCGCCCGCGCGCGGATGCTGAGTTCGTAATCGCGCAGGGCCTGGTAGCCCGCTTCAACCGCCCGGCCATTTTCTTCTTCGGACAAGCCCAGGATGGGCTGCCATGCCCGGTACATCTGAAACGCAAACAGCTTGCGGTCGGTAAAGTTCAGGATGGGATTCAGATACTTTACGTGGAGCTCAGCGAAGAGGTCGTTCTCCTTGGTGAACGCGGCCTTCACCGTCTCGGCCGTGGCCATCGCGGTGGGGCAGGCGTTCGTTCCGGTCAGCTTCACCAGCGGAGAATGCAGGACGTCATACATCGGCAGGAAGATCACCTGGAGGGGCTTTTTTTGGTGTTTGACCTGGAGCAGGTCATACACGTGAGGGATAGCGATCTTTGCGGGGAAGCAGGGATCGATGGCCCCGCGGCTGGAGCCGCTGCGATAGAGTTCGGGACTGGTGTAATCCGAATAGACGATGTTCTCCGGCTGCAGGCCCAGGCTTTCCAGGTAGGCATTGAAAAGCGGGGCGTAAACGTAGGCATTCAGGATACGCGGGATCCCGACGCGCAGGTTCTTGCGGTTCTGCATCAGCGCGGCGCGCTCCTGGTCACGCTTCGACCAGGAGCATCGCGGAATCGGGTCCGCCACCAGCTTGGAGCCCCGCGGGCGGAAGACTTCCCGGGCAGCGAGGTCCACAAAGTTCGGATTCGCGTCCTTGATCTGATCGATGCCAGCCTTGATGGCCTTCATCTCGCTGAGGTCCTCGACCGCGCCTTTCTCACAAGTGGCGATAATCAGGCGCTGCTCGCCCGCCAGCAACGGGACTTTGGTCACCTTGGGCCCGGAGGAAGGGCCGAGCTGCTCCAGCCGGATGTCGATGAACGTGCGCAGGCAGGTATTCTTGCAGAAATTGCAGCGGGTATCCTCGTTGCGTGTGGTCCGGTAGGCAATGTTGCGAACCGCCTCGAGGCCAATAAAGGCAGTCCGCGTCCCGTTGCGCCACAGGCGCAGCGCCTCGAGGCCTGCACCGATTGCGCCGGATTCGCCGCAATGCTCGTGAACGATGATCTCCGGCTCCTGGCCAGCGGCGCGGAAGCTGCTGCGGATAAAGTCCACTTCCGCCTTTACCACCGCCAG
>JBGQNE010000041.1:0-5380 GCA_041500985.1 Terriglobia bacterium
ATCGTTGAAGCTCAGCGTCTGGTCAAAATCGCTCGCCAACAGGTACTGCCTCACCATCGAAGAGCTCCTTGGTAACCGGCACCGCCGTTGTGCAATCGGTGATCGCCATGCAATAGACGATACCCGTGGAAGCGGAGATGCGCTCACTCATTATTTTAATGACTGCCATGCGCAACTACGTAAACGCCATGTGATCTTTGTCATTGGTTGCCGAGCCTGGTAAACGGTTAGAAGCGAAGGAGATGCGCGCCGCACGGCGCCCTTCGAACCTCCCGGCAAGACAGGCCGCGAAGCCTTCCAGAGCAGGGGCACTTGCCTTGTGCGGGTCTCTCTGGTCAGATGTAGGTATGGACTTCGGTAGCCTCTTCCGGTCCGCACCGCGCCTGCACTGGCGGCTGAAGGCCATTCTGCCCGTCGTCGGCGTCCTCCTGCTCGGTCTCTTTGCCTTTCAAGTCGTCCTGCTGGTGCAGGAAATCCCCAACGGGCGCTGGATCCTGACCGTGGCGGCCTCGGGCGCGGTGGTGATCTGCGGGGTGCTGCTGGCGGTGCTGGCCATTCTGGTGGAGCGGCCATTGCGCGAGCTGAAGAAGACCATCACCCTGGTGCGCACCGGCGATCTGCAAGCCGAAGTCAAATTCGCGGAGCGCAACGACGACGTGGGGGAGCTGGGGCAGCACTTCAACGAAATGGTGCGGCAACTGCGCGAAAGCAAGGCGGAGATCGAGCGCCTGCACCGGGAGGAGATGTCCCGCGCCGAGCACCTGGCCACCATCGGCGAGCTGGCCGCCGGCCTGGCCCATGAAATCCGCAATCCCCTCGCGGGCATTGCCGGGGTCATCGAAGTGATCGGCAAGGACCTGCCTCCCAACAGCCCCAGCCGCGAGGTCCTGGCCGACGTCCACGCGGAGATCCGCCAGATCCAGGGCATCCTCAACGACCTGCTGATTTACGCGCGGCCGCGGCCTCCGCAATTTCACTCCGCGGACCTCAACGCCACGGTCGAGCAGGCTGTCCTGCTGGCGCGCCAGCAGGTGCGCACGCGGCCCATCGAGGTGCTCTTTGTGCCATCGCCGGACCTCGCCGCCGTGGTCCACGATCCGGTGCAGATGCAGCAGGTGGTGCTCAATCTTCTCCTCAACGGCATCCAGGCCATCCGCGAAGAAGGGCGCGTCGAGGTGGCCCTGGAAAAGAGGAGCGGCCGGGCCCTGATCCGCGTCAGCGATACCGGCCGCGGGATTTCCCGCGACGTGCTGCTCAAAATTTTCCGGCCCTTCTTCACTACGCGCAAGGAAGGCACGGGGCTGGGCCTGCCGCTGGCCCGGGGCATCGTGGAATCGCACGGGGGACGCATTGAAGTGCGCAGCGAGCTCGGGCGGGGCACGCAAATCGAGATCTGGATTCCGCTGGAGCTCCGGGCGGGTGAAGGTGTCGCGGCGAAGGCCGGAGTGGTACAGTAAAGACGATGATGAAGAAGAAAATCCTGATCGTGGACGACGAGAAACTCGTCCGCTGGTCGCTTGCCCAGAAGTGCACGGAGTACGGTTTCGAGAGTGTGGAGGCGGCCGACGGCGAAGAGGCCCTGCGCCTGACCCAATCGGAATCGCCGGACGTGATCCTCCTGGATGTGCACCTTCCCGGGCACAGCGGCATCGAAGTGCTCGAGCAGCTCAAGCAGGCCGGGTACACGCACACGGTCATCATGATGACCGCGGATCCGCAACTCGACGAGGTCAAAGCCGCGCTGCGCCTCGGGGCCTACGATTTCATCACCAAGCCCATCCAGTTCGACGAGCTGGCGGTCACCGTTCAGAACGCCGCGGAAGCCAGTTCCCTGCGCACCGAAGTGGAATCGCTGCGCTCGGAAATGCGCCGCCGCGCCGGCTACCATGACATTATCGGCGTCTCCCACAAGATGACCGAGCTGATGAAGTTCGTGGGCAAGATCGCCGCCAGCGAAGCTTCCACCATCCTGATCCAGGGCGAGAGCGGCACCGGCAAGGACCTTATCGCCAAGGCCATTCACTACGACAGCTCCCGCAAGGACCGCCCCTTCGTGGCCATCAACTGTTCGGCGATCCCCGAAACGCTTATGGAAGCGGAGCTCTTCGGCCACGAGAAGGGCGCGTTCACCGACGCCAAGGCCATGAAGAAGGGGCTGTTCGAAGTCGCCGACGGCGGCACGCTCTTCCTCGACGAAATCGGCGAACTCTCGCCGATGCTGCAGGCCAAGTTGCTGCGCGTCCTCGAGGATCAGATGATCCGGCGCGTCGGCGGGGTGCGCGACATCCAGGTCGAGGTGCGCGTCATCGCCGCCTCCAACCGCGACCTGGAACGCGCCGTGCGCGAAGGGCACTTCCGCCAGGATCTTTATTACCGCCTGGCGATCATTTCCATCTACATCCCGCCGCTGCGCGAGCGCAAGGAGGATGTCCTCCCGCTGGTGGACTTCTTCCTGGATCATTACAACCGCAAGTTCCGCAAGTCCATCCGGGGCATCAACGAAGATACGCGGCGCCTGCTGCTGCAATGCGACTGGCCGGGCAACATCCGCGAGCTGAAAAACGCCATCGAGCGCGCCATGATTCTCGAGGAAGGGCCGCTCCTGCGCCCCGACTATTTGCCTATCTCCGTCTCCGGGGGACATGGCGGCCGCAGCGCGGTGGCTTTCACCACCCACGAGCCTCCCGGCGATCCCCTAGCGCCGGGTAAGCGCCGCCTTCCTGCCCTGACGATCCCCGAGGGCGGTACTTCACTGGAGGACGTGGAACATGCGCTGGTGGAGATGGCGTTGCGCCAGGCCAACGGAAATCAGATGCGCGCGGCGAAGCTCCTGGATATCAGCCGAGATGCCCTGCGCTATAAGATGAAAAAGTTCGGACTCTCGCACCCCGAAGAAGAGGAACCGGCGGCTTCCGCCGGGGCTTGAACGGCTTTTCCATCTGCTCCAAGGCGAAGTTCAGGCAACCCACCGAGTCGCGGAAAAAGCGAGCCTGCCGGTACGGCGCGTGCTTGACCGAGCGGCAGCCGCCGCCCGCATGCACCGGAATTCCCAATCTAAATCGTTCAAGCAACTGCCCCCTTTCGAATTCCATGCGCGACCTCATTTCCCGTTTCCCATACCGGCGAATTCCCCCGCGCTTGGGGCGCTACATTGCAAGTTGGGGATTGTAATTCTTACAAACCCCGGAGCCATCCCCAGCCTCTTCCGGAACGGCCCGGCTGCAGGGATCGCAGCCCTGCTGAAACGCGGAAAACTCGCCCAGCGGGAATAAAACTGGGTCAGATCGCCCGGCCCAGCGCGAAATGCCACACAAGTTCGCGTAATACCAAGGGAACAGCCGCTGATGAAACACATAAGCGAAAGAGGAAAATGGGGTTAAGGGAACCGCGCACGAGATACCGGAATGGCACTTTCGTTGCTCCTATACTCGTGGCATAAGCGAAGAGAAAATCTGGATCGGGCCCAAGCGGATGCCCTAGCCGCAGCTTCAGACGCAGGGGCTGCACCGGGAAGCGCAAGCATTCGCTGCAGGGAAACTGCTCAAATGGGTCTACGTCTCGCAAGTTAGGTAGCGGCCGCGCACGGTGGAAAGCAGGAACGCCGCGATCGCGACGTTCCGGCCCAAAACAGGGCAAAACCGGCGCCGGCCGCTACCTCCTTCCTTTTCTGGCCCCCGCACTTGCGCTCTTTCTGTCCAATAAGAATCCCGAGTGAGGAACTTGACGCAAGGCCCTGCGTAAACACCCACAAGAGCCCCCGTTGCTGCCGGAGAACAGTTTTAAGTCCTTTATTTTCAACGAGCAATGAAGGAAGAGCGTGGCAATTCATGTGCTTTGTCAGAGGTGTTGCCTGGTAGGTTTGCGCTCCCCAGACTGCAGTCCGGGAGGGAGTTATGAAAGAGATCAAGGAACACCCGCAAAGCATAGAGACGCCGGTCACCCGGGTCTCGCTGGCGAACATTCTCGTCGCCACCGATTTTTCGCCCTGCGCGGAAAACGCGCTGGACTATGCCCTCATCATCGCCCGCCGCTTCGACTCGCGTATCTACTTGGCGCATGTCCTCACCCCGGACGCCTACGCCTTTGTGCCTCCGGAAGCGGCCACGGTAACGCACGGAGCGCTGCGCCAGGCCGCCGAGCAGAAGCTCGCCGACATCCTCATTTCCGGGCGCCTGCGCCAGGCGCCGCACGAGGTCGTGCTGGAGGAAGGCTTCCTGTGGCCCACGATCGAGAAGCTGATCCAGAAGCACGAGATTGACCTGATCGTGGTCGGCACGCACGGAGCCAAGAAGTTCGAGAAGCTGCTCCTGGGCTCCGGCGCGGAGGAGATCTTTCGCCGGGCAGCGTGTCCGGTGATGACCGTGGGGCCGCGCTTTGCGGGGGAACCCGGGCGCACCGCGGAATGGAAGAACATTCTGTTTGCCACGGACCTGGAACAGACCCCGGAGCGCGCCGCCGTCTACGCGTTCTCTCTGGCGCAAGAGTATCAGGCGCGCCTGACCCTGCTGCATGTCGCAACCCGCCACAGCACGGCGTCGGATGGTGAACTGGCGGCCAAGCGCGAAGCGGTCCTGCAGCGACTACAGGATCTCGTGCCCGCCGGATCGGCCCTGTGGTGCGACCCGGAGATGACTGTGAGCTTCGGCTCGGCCCCGGAAGAGATCATGAATATGGCCCGGGCCCGGAATGTGGATCTGATCGTGATGGGCGCCCGGGCCAGCGGTGGAGGCCTGGGGACGCACAATCCCTTCGCCACAACCTACCGGGTGGTTTGCGAAGCTTCGTGCCCGGTGCTGACCGTCAAGTATTGAAACCGGCCGCAGGTGCGCGGTGGAATGCGCGAAAAGGAGATACATCCCGTGGGTGCCAAAGAACGGATGGCGCTTCGGGAGCCGGCGGCCTAGCCGGAACATGGCGAGATTCGATTCAACGAGTTTCCACCTCGGGTGGGAAAACGGGGCGGCACATTAGCTAGAAGGGCGTGTGCCGCCCTGTTCTTTTCTCCCCGCACCCCGCAGAGAAACAACTCCCCGCACAGTCCCCGCAATGCGCTAGATGCAGAAGGAGGAAGGATGGCCGTTCGATCGTTCAGGCCGCCAGCAGTCCTTTCAAGCCGGTTTTGTTGCGGATGGTCACCGCGGAGCCGCGAATGGTAATCAACAGCTCTTTCCGGAATTCCGACAGGGTGCGCGTGACGGTTTCGCGGGAGACGCCGAGGAGCTGGGCGATCTCTTCGTGGGTCAGCGAGAGATGAAAGCGAGTTCCCTTGCGCGTTTCCTGGCCCTGCTCGGAAGTGGCCAGGAGAAAGCGGGCGATTTTTTCGCCGGCGCTGCGCGACAGCCCCAGGCAGCGAACCTGGTAGCAGGCGGCGCGGTAATGG
>JBGQNE010000042.1:0-3068 GCA_041500985.1 Terriglobia bacterium
GCGAGGAATGGGGCACGGAACTCATGGCGCTATCTTCCGCCAAGGGCTAAGGAGGGTCAATTCCCCTGTCCCGTGCTGTTCCCGAAAATGTACCTGCATTTCACGCTGTCACGGGTTGATAGGAACTCGCTAATCATACTATCCTGTCAGAGGTAGCGGAGGGTGTTACCAACGGTTCGCTTCTGCCTAGGGAGCGAACATTCTTGTCTTTGTTTTCGTACAGATTAAGAACACATTCACCTTAGAGGGACTCATGAACCTGGCTGACTACATCCATGCACAACGTGATGCACACCTTCGGGAGTTGTGCGAATTCCTGCGCATCCCCAGCATTAGCGCGAAAAGCGAGCGCAAACCGGACATCGAGCGCGCCGCCAACTGGGTCGCGGACCATCTTCGCTCCGCCGGCTTTCCGACCGTGGAAGTCGTTCCTACCGCTCTGCATCCCCTGGTCTATGCGGAATCCCTGCAAGCGCCGGGCAAGCCGACCGTTCTTTTCTACGGCCACTATGATGTGCAGCCCCCCGAGCCGCTGGAGCTGTGGACCTCGCCGGCCTTCGAGCCCACCGTGCGCAACGGCAACCTCTACGGCCGCGGCACCGCCGACGACAAGGGCCAGGTGCACATCCACCTGAAAGCGCTGGAATCGCTGCACAAGGTGCACGGCAAGCTGCCCATCAACGTCAAGGTGCTGATCGAAGGCGAAGAGGAAGTGGGCAGCGTCAGCCTGTGGAACTACGTCCAGAAGAACAAGGAAAAGCTGCAGGCCGACGCCCTGGTCGTCTCCGACACCTCCATGCTGGCCAAGGGCGTGCCCTCCATCACCTACGGCCTGCGCGGCCTGAACTACTACCAGATCGAGCTGACCGGCCCCGAGCGCGACCTGCATTCCGGCGTTTACGGCGGCGCGGTCCCCAACCCCCTCACCATCCTCTGCGAGCTCTTCGCCAAACTACACGACAAGGATTTCCGAGTCGCCATCCCCGGCTTCTATGGCGACGTCGCCAAACTCTCCGCCTCCGAGCGCAAGGCCCTCAATGCCCTCCCGTGGAAGGAGAAGGACTTCCGCAAAGCCGTCGGCGCCCCGGGTTACTGCGGGGAGAAGGGTTTCACCATCGTCGAGCGCCTCTGGGCGCGGCCCACGCTGGAGCTGAACGGCATCTGGGGCGGCTACCAGGGCGAGGGCGCCAAGACGGTCATCGCCTCCAAAGCCTGCGCGAAATTCTCCACGCGCCTGGTGCCCAATCAGAAACCGGAAAAAATCGCGCGGCTCGTCGAAAAGCATCTGCGCAAGCTGCTCCCGAAAACGGTGAAGATGAAGTTCGAAACCCTCAGCACCGGCAAGCCCTGGGTCGCGCCGTTCCACGCCCCGATCTTTCAAATCGCGCAGGATGCTCTGCAGAAGGGTTTCGGCAAAAAGGCCGTCTTCATCCGCGAGGGCGGCTCCATCCCTTTCGTCACCCAGATGCACGACACCTTCAAGGTGCCCTGCGTGCTTCTCGGCTTCGGCCTGCCCGACGAAAACGCCCACGCCCCGGACGAGCACATCGCCCTGGAAAACTACTTCGGCGGCATCAAGGCCATCGCCTACTTCTACGAGGACTTGGCGGCCCTCTAATCGCCGCAAGCGCCGGCTACAAACGCGAAGGGGCACGATGCATCGTGCCCCTTCCTTTCTGGCAGGGAATTTTTCCTAAAGCGTGGAGAGTTGCGAGCGGCGGCCCTGGGCGTAATCGGTGAGCGCGGCGTTGGCGCCGGTGATTACCGCGAGCGCCTCGGCCACCGCCGCCAGATCGCTGCCGCGCAGCACGATGTACATCTCCCCCTCGCCGAGGCCGGTATAGACGCGGTTGCCGATGCAGCCCAGGCTCATCACCGCGCCGTGCTCCAGCGAAGCGGGCAGCGCCATGCACGTCGGACGGCCCAGCGCGGGCATCCCCGCGCCCTTGCCGGCGCGCAGCGCCGCTTCATTCAGCAGCATGGCCGCCGCCGGCTGGCACGCAAACAGCACCACGTCTGGCGCCACGGGCGCTTCGCCGAGTGGCGCATAGACGATTGCCGCCGGCGTCTTCGCCAGCCGCGGTATCTGCGGCACTTCCTCCGGCCGCACGTAGCCCAGCTCGAACATCATCTGCAGCGTGTCTCCGGTCTCTTTTTCACGCTCCGGCGAGAGCGGAATGTTGTGCGTGTAGGCGCCCACGGCGCAATTGAAATGATTTTCCGGCACGGTGTAAAACACGCGCCCCTCTGCCGCCAGCCGCCAGAAGCTGCACCCGGAGGGTTCTGTCCCCAGAAATTGCGCAATCTTCAGGGAGGCCGCGGGCGGCGCGTCCAGAAAGGCCACAGCCACGGGCCGCCGGGCCAGCTTGAGCGCTCCGCTGATGGGCACTTCCAGCTCTTTCCAGTTTGGACCACCGCTCATGGGTCTGTTTCCTCCGAGGGATGACGAATTTCAGAGCATAGCACAAGGTGCCCCGCCGCTCTCCACCGGGGAAAACTGCGGGCCGCCCCGAAAAAATCCGGGCAAAAAACCCCACAAATGGGCCTGGCAAAAGGAGCGGTCCGGAAAATCCTCATTTTTCCGGGCTTTTTTGCGGTTTTTTCTTGCGTTCCGCTTATCGCTTGGCTATAGTGCCGTGCGGCACGCGTTCTGGGCACCGAATCCGGAAAAGACCGCGTGGCCTGCCCCGAGACTCTCGGGACCAATTGAACAATAAACAGGAGGATAGGCAAACTAAATGGCAGCCAAGCCAATGAGCAAGAGCAAGATCGTGGCAACCATTGCCGACAAGTGCGGCACGCCGAAGAAGCTCGCGGCCCAGTTCTTTGAAGAACTGTTCAAGCTGGCCGTGAAAGAGTGCAAGGGCAGTGCGGGCAAGTTCGTGATTCCGAACATTGGCCGCGCAGTCAAGGCGCACCGCAAGGCGCGCATGGGCCGCAACCCGGCGACGGGCGAGGCCATCAAGATCAAGGCCAAGACCGTGGTTCGCCTGCGTCCAGCGAAGGCGTTCAAGGACGCCGTTCTCGGATAAGCAGCGTTCCGCGCAAGCGGGACACCCCGCTCGCGC
>JBGQNE010000043.1:0-2888 GCA_041500985.1 Terriglobia bacterium
AAAACGCTGGCGTGACGCGTGTTCGGAAAATTATTATCGATTTCCGGCCGGTTTTCGTCCATGGCGTTGGCCACCCGCTCCGCGACCGGAGCCAGGGAAATGGGGCACTCGGCCCCCTCCTCCCCTCCTAAGGCATCTGCGAGGCGTTCCAGTTCGGTGACCAGGGTCGCGCTCATTGGTTCAGCTCACCCGCACCAGGGGTTTGGCCGGGGGACATAGATCCGGGAAGGCTGGCGCATCACAAATGGTTTACCCGGCCGGAGATTTCCGGCGGCGTGGATTTTCCCGGGCCGGTGCAAAGAATGATAGCGCCGGCGGCTTGCAAGAAATCGCACAAGTGCCTATACTGTCCGCGCCGTGAAAGTTTGCGCTGTTTCGGTGCGCTGCGCGGCGGAGAGGGCATGTCCGCAAAGGTATCCCGGCCTGACCGCAGTTATCTCCTGCGAAAACTTCATTCTTTGTCCGGCATCGTGCCCGTCGGCGCGTTCCTTGCCGAACATTTCTGGTCCAACAGCACAATCCTCGTCAGCATTGCCAAATACAACGAGACGTCGCGCGAGCTGCAGACCATTCCCTTCCGCGTTTTTGCCGAAGCCCTATTCATCTGGCTGCCCATCCTGTACCACGGCTGCTACGGCATTTACATTTGGCTGCACGGCAAGTCCAACATTTCCGATTACCCCTGGGTGGGCAACTGGCTCTACACCCTGCAACGCGTGACCGGACTCATCGCCTTCGTCTATATTGGCTGGCACGTCTACGCCGAACGCTTTCTGACGCAGGGCAAATCCACCTCTGTGGACGTGGAACGCATGCTGCAGAACCCTTATGCGCTGGCCTTTATGGCCGTGGGGATCGTGGCCTCGTCATTTCACTTCGGCATCGGCATCTGGAACTTTCTCTGCAAATGGGGGCTGGCAGCGACCGTGCAGGCCCAGCGCGCCGCGGGGCGGTTGGGTGTGCTGGTGGGCCTTACGTTCAGCCTCGTGGGTATTCTGATTCTGGTGAGCTTCCGCCTCAACTGGCACCCCTTCGAGTTCTATATAAAATGAGACAGCCAAAGATCATCATCGTGGGCGGTGGACTGGCAGGCCTGATGGCTACGATTCGTGTGGCCGAAGCCGGCGTCCCCGTGGACCTGTTTTCGATCGTTCCCGTCAAGCGCTCGCACTCCGTCTGCGCGCAGGGCGGTATCAACGCCGCCAAGAACACCAAGGGCGAGGGCGACTCTCCCTGGAAGCACTTCGACGACTCCATCTACGGCGGCGACTTCCTCGCCAACCAGACGCTCGTCAAGCGCATGTGCGAGGCCGCGCCGGGCATCATCGACCTGCTCGACCGCATGGGCGTCATGTTCAACCGCACGCCCGAGGGCCTGCTCGACTATCGCCGCTTCGGCGGCACCCTCTATAACCGCACCGCTTTTGCCGGCGCCACGACCGGCCAGCAGCTGCTCTACGCTCTTGACGAGCAGGTGCGCCGCCACGAAGCTGAAGGCAAGGTTCGCAAGTACGAAGGCTGGACCTTCCTCTCCGCGGTCCTCGATGACGCAGGCGTTTGTCACGGCATCTGCGGCATGGACCTCAAATCCATGGAAGTGAAAGTTTTTCCCGCCGATGCGGTTATCTTCTGCACCGGCGGCGTCGGCGCGATCTTCGGCCGGTCCACCAACTCCGTTGTCTGTACCGGCTCCGCTCAGGCCGCGCTCTTCCAGCAGGGCGTGGACTACGCCAACGGCGAATTCATCCAGGTGCACCCCACGGCCATCCCCGGCGAGGACAAGCTGCGCCTGATGAGCGAATCAGCGCGCGGTGAAGGCGGCCGCGTCTGGGTGCCTCGCAATCCCGGCGACACCCGCCCGGCCAAGAGCATTCCCGATGCCGAGCGCTTTTACTTCCTGGAGGAGTGGTATCCCAAGTACGGCAACCTCGTGCCGCGCGATATCGCCACCCGCGCCATTCACCGCGTCGTCTTCCAGGAAAAGCTCGGCCTCGCCGGACAGCAGGCCGTCTATCTCGACCTCACGCACATCCCGCGCGAGACCCTCGACCGCAAGCTCGAGGGCATCCTTGAAATCTATGAGAAGTTCCTCGGCGTGGATCCCCGCGAGGAGCCCATGAAGGTCTTCCCGGCCGTGCACTACACCATGGGCGGCATCTGGGTGAACAGCGAGGACCAGGCCACCAACGTTCCCGGCGTCTTCGCCGCCGGCGAATGCGAGTATCAGTATCACGGCGCCAACCGTCTGGGCGCGAATTCCCTCGTCTCCTGCATCTTCGGCGGCGGCATCGCCGGGCCCGCGGCTGTCAAATACGCCAAGAACCTGGAAAAGGGCGCCGAGAGCGCCGATCCCGCCATCTTCGAGCGCGAAAGGAAGCGCCAGGCGGCCATGAACGACGCGCTCATCAAGCAGGACGGCTCGGAAAACCCCATCACCATCTGGAAAGAGATGGGCGATGTCATGTCCGAGCACGTCACCGTCACGCGCTTCAACAAGAACATGGAACTCGCCGACAGCAAGCTGCAGGCGCTGGCGGCTCGCTTCAAGAAGATCAACCTGTCCGACCGCACGCAGTGGTCGAATCAGACCCTCAATTTCACCCGCGAGCTCGGAAATATGCTTGTCCTGGCGCGCGTCATCACCCTGGGGGCGCTGGCCCGCAATGAATCGCGCGGCGCGCATTACAAGCCGGACTTCCCGGACCGCGACGACGCCAATTTCCTCAAGACCACTCGCGCGAAGTGGGTCCACGGTGAAATCAAGCTGACCTACGAACCGGTGGATACGTCGCACATCCCGCCGCGGCCGCGGCGCTACGACGTGGCACAGTAGCGGTTGGCCGCGTCGCGGCCGCACTTTACGGGCATGAGTTGCGCCAGAGAGGGCG
>JBGQNE010000044.1:0-2560 GCA_041500985.1 Terriglobia bacterium
AGGATAGCGCCGGCGGGGGCTGGGGGCAACCGGGGTTGTTCAGCGGGCCCCGGGGCGGATGTAAAAAGGGACGGGCTCCGGAAGAGAAGCTGGAGCCCGTTCAGAATCGATCGGAACGCCGAAAACTAATGAGTGCACTTGGGAAAAAGCGTGACCAGGACCATCAGGTCGCTGAGAGTGAACAGCCACTGGTCGGCCTGCTTACCGGCAGCTTCGGCGGCGCGGGCAATGAAACCCAAGTGGCGGCTGCGCGCGAAATTGTGGAGGTGGTCCATGCAGATGCCCGTAAGGCTCGCCACTTCCGTATCCGTGAAGATTTTCTGACTGGACTTGACGGTGACCACGGTCGCCCTCTCTGTCTCTCCCATCACCTCGCGCTTGCCGAACCGGTTTCAGATTACCAGCAGCATAGGCGAACGAGATTTGTTAGAGCAATAGTAGTTCCGTTCCAATGACCAAAAACCAACTATCTAGTACTTTTGTTCCAACCCTCACGCCATGAATAGGTTATCGGAAAAAATAAAGAAACTTTGACTTGGATGAGGACCAGGCAGGCAATTTCACTCGGGAAAAATTCCCTATTTCCGTAAGGTGTCTACGATTTCCAGGATTTGCTTGGTGTGGCGCACTTCGTGATGGGCCAGAAAGCGAAACCAATCGTAGAAATTCAGATTGCCGAGAAACGGGTGCGGCCAGCTGTACGCACTGAGATCCCGGTCCCGTGTTCCCGTAAGAAATGCGAGTGTGCGCTCGCGGGCCGCGCGCAATTCCGCCAGCATATTTTCTTTTGTGCCCAGAAGCGCCGGATCCAGGGGAATCGGTGATTTGCGGCGCAGGATACGCCGGGTGACGATCCACAGCGGCCAGTGCAGGCGCCGGAATAAATGGAGCGGCTTTGGCGAGTGCAGGAGGACGCGGTCGGCGGCGTCCGTCACTGTTCGTTCCACCATGGTCAGATGAGCGATGACCTCGGCGGTCGACCAAGCCTTTGCCGCGGGCCTGGCCAGCCACCGTCCCGGAGCCACCGAGTCTGCGGTATGCAGGAGTTCGGTCCGCGAGGCGTTGAGAGTTTCAAGAAGGGGATCGGGAGAAGGCATAGCGGATGGCTTCGAAACGGCGGTCAAAGCTTTGCGCCGCCCGCAAGTTCGAACGCCTGGGCCAACTGCAGGGCGCGTGCTTCAGCGAAGGCCGGGGCAAAGATCTGCAGGCCGACGGGCAGGCCGCCAGGAAGTTTGCCACAGGGCACAGAGATGCCTGGGAGGCCTGCGAGCGAACCAGTAACCGTATATATATCAGCAAGATACATTTGTAAGGGATCGGCCGTGCGCTCCCCTAGCTTGAAGGGCGGCACCGGCGACGTGGGGGTGAGGATGGCGTCCACCTTGGTGAAGGCGTTCTGGAAATCCTGGGCGATGAGCGTGCGCACCTTCTGGCCCTTGAGATAGTAGGCGTCGTAGTAGCCGGCGGAGAGAACATAGGTACCGAGGACGATGCGGCGCTTGACCTCCGCGCCGAAGCCCGTGCCGCGCGTCTTGCGGTACATGCCGACGAGGGAATCACCGTTGACGCGCAGGCCGAAGCGCACGCCGTCGTAGCGCGCCAGGTTGGAACTGGCTTCGGCGGTGGCGATGATGTAGTAGGTGGCGATGGCGTAGTCGGTGTGCGGCATGGTCACTTCGACGAGCTCGCAGCCAAGCGATTGGAAAAGGGCGATGCCCGCCTCGATCTTCCGGCGGACGCCGGGGTCCATGCCCGCGCCGAAATATTCTTTGGGAATGCCCAGGCGCAGGCCTTTGACGGGCCTGGCGGCCTCGGCAGTGTAGTCGGGAACCGGGTCGGTGGTGGAGGTGGCGTCACGCGGGTCGCGCCCGGCGATGACGCCCAGAACCGCGGCGATGTCGCGCACCGAGGTAGCGAGAGGGCCGATGCGGTCCAGCGAGGAGGCGAAAGCGATCAGGCCGTAGCGCGAGACGCGGCCATAGCTGCCCATCATGGCCGGAATGCCGCAGAAGGAGCCGGGTTGACGGATGGATCCGCCGGTGTCTGTGCCGAGAGCGGCGACGGCCAGGCCCGCCGCCACGGCGGCTGCGGAGCCGCCGCTGGAGCCGCCGGGGACGCAGCCGGGGGCCGCGGGATTGCCTACCGGGCCGTAGGCGGAGTTTTCATTGGAGCTGCCCATGGCGAATTCGTCGCAGTTGGTCTTGCCGAGGAGGACGGCGCCGGCGACCTCGAGCCTTTCGACGGCGGTAGCGTCGTAGGGCGGGAAATAGTTTTTCAGCATCTTCGAGCCGCAAGTGGTGGCCACGCCGCGGGTGCTGATGGTGTCCTTGATGGCGATGGGGACGCCAGCCAGCGGGGGCAGGGGCTTGCCGGCGGCGATGAGAGCGTCCACGCGGTCGGCCTGGTCGTAGGCACGCTCCGGAGAAAGCGCCAGGAAGGCGTTGAGCTCCCAGTTGCGTACTTCGATGCGCTTGTAGAATTCGGCGGTCAGCTCGCGGGCGGAGATCTTCCTCGCCGCGAGGGATTCTCTTACGCCGTCGATTGTCCAGTTCGTCGCCAT